>DATAWL010000079.1:0-211384 GCA_036267215.1 Solirubrobacteraceae bacterium
TATGTCCCGCTGGACAGGCGCGACGTCATCAATGCGCGGATGCGTCTCGCGGGGGCCGGGCCACGTGACCCGAGGGCAGTTACGACCCTCCGGCGTGGTGGCCGTCATGACCGCCCTTGCTGTCGCCAGTGGGGCCATGTATTGGTCGGTACGAACCCGAGCGCCGGTGGCACCCGGGTAGTGCGAAAGCTCATCCTCGAGCTGCTGCGCACTCACCCCCGGAGCCAAGCCACACACAATCAGCTCGGTCCCTCCCAGCTGCATGCCAAGGTCAGGCGCGTTCCAGTAGAAATCGAAGACCACCAGCGGCCGGCGCCACTGCGGGTCAAGCTCGGGCATCTGGGGTGTCGTCGGAGGAATCAGGCCCGGAATAGCGCACCAGATCGCGCCGAGCTCAGCCGCGTCGGTCAGCGCCCCGGACCCGATCGCCTCGGCCACGCCCGCGAATGAGTTGCGCCGACCCTCTTCGATCGCTCTCTTACCGGGCTTCTCTGGCTTTACCACGCGCTTGAGCACGCTGGTCTCGCTCGGTGGAGTCCATACGTTCAGGCCGTGTCCCGAGAGCCGCCATTGATCGTCCTCGATCCGCGCCGCAGCGATTGCACGCCCGGCCTGACTCAGCGCGTAGAACAGTGGCAACGGGCGCGCCGCCGGCCCGACCGCCTCGGCTGCGCGCATAAGTTGCTCGGAGTGCTCGAGCGCTGACGCGAACACGCCGATGCGGTCTTCCGTCACGAGGGGCGGTGGTGTCGCCCGTAGCATTCGGATGTACGGCCACAGATCGCTCATGGCTCGTAGCGTGCCACCGCGACTGGACGGTAGGTGCCACTGCCCGGGGCGCCGCCGGTCGCTGCTCCGGCGCTCAGCAGCCGCCGTCTTGCGGAGTGACGTTGTAGACGTACGAGTCGCGTGACGTCCTGATGCGAAGTCGCGAATACGCTGATCCGCCGAGGCCGCAGATGTGTGGGTTATGCGGGCCCAGGAGCCCGAAGACCGTCACCCGGACTCTGAGGGTCGTGCAGCCGGTTCCGCAGTAGGTGATGTCGCCGACGGCGCTGGCCGTACGTGATCCCCAGTGCGACCAGCGGAGGTGTGCGAGTTGGGCGAGCGCAATGAGGCCTGGCGACGGTGTGTTCCGGTCTGCGTCCAGCTCGCAGCTCGTCGGCTTGTAGGCGGCTGCCACGATGCCTTCGTGGAAGCAGCCGACCTCAGGGGAGCGGACGCCAGCCTCAGCAAGGCCCGTAATGATCAGGCCCACGAGACCAGCAATCGCGAGGAGACGCACGGCGGCAAAGGCTATCGCAACGAGACCTCCGCGAAGGTCACCCACGTCCGCTGCTGGGGACTCCCCGGGCGCCTTCGACTTCGACAAGTCGATCCCGAAGCGTCTGCTGGGCGGTTATTCTGGCATGGGTAACATGCCTCTCTCGCCTCGTCGTAAGTCACACCCGATCCTCCGGCCCGGCTACAACAAGGGGCGAAAGCCAGGCAACGCTGGCCGCGGGCGCGCGACTACGCAATGGTGACCTTGATGTACCGCGCCGAGTTCAAGATCGGCGAGCTGGTGGCCTTGGAGCGGCGACACTACAACCCCGGCGACCACTACATCACGGTGCCCGCTGGGAAGCTCGCCCGAGAACGTCAGCGCGCGCTTGACCGCGACGCGCGTGAAGCGATGGACGATTGGATGGCGGCTCGCCGAGATTTGGGCGTCAGGCCGACGGGGCGCCTGTTCTGCGTCAACTCACAGCCGACGGTTGGAGGCAAGCTCGACGCATCAACTTGGAGGATTGGGCTTCGCACCTGCGCCAACCGCGCTGGCATCGACCGCCGCGGCCATCCTCAGGGCATCCGAGACTCAGGCATTAGGCATCGCGCCGACTCGCGCGAGCGAGTGCAGGCTCAGGTCGGTCCGTACATCGACACAGAGGATTTCCAAGCCAAGCTGCACCCGGACATCGCCCCTAGGAGAATCGGACTCGGCTGCCGCGAAGCGCTCACGCGACTTCTGGAACGAGATCGTAGACACGACGTTCGTGGTCACTTGGCAGGACATTGCCCGCGCTCAGCAAGCCGGCTCATCGGTCGCTGAGGTCTACGGAATGGGCACCGAGTTCCAGCACTCGCGCGGGCTGGGGCACGGCTAAAAGCCGGTCGCCTAGGTCCGGTGCAGCGACGTAGTCCTTCGCTCGCCCATCAAATCTCTTTGGCCTACACGCTTGGCTTACGGTGTCCCAGGAGCCATCAGGACCGACGTCAGAACGCGGTGCCGGTCGCCTACGATCGGCGGTCTGGTTTTGATCAGAGGCGACCGCCGCGATACCAACCGTCTAGACGGGGTCACGGTCTACTGGTACCGTCGCCGCGGGCCGGAACGGAAGCGGCGAAGGAGGGGTCGGCATGCATAGGCGAACCTGGGTGACGGTCATCGCTGCGGGAGCGCTGCTCGCTCCCGCAGCTGCGGCCGCTGCAGCGAAGGCACAACCCTCCTACGTTCTCACCGGACAGTTCTGCAAGGCGAACTACGTCGGCAGGCGGGTCAAGGTCCGAAAGCGCGTCCACCATCGACTGGTGATCACGGAGCGCGCGGAGTGCGTCCACGTGTCCAGGCCAACTGTCACGTTCTACTGGTGCAGCCCGGTCCCGACGAACCCCCAGCCGTACAACATCAACTGCAGCACCGATTCCAGCACGAAGGGCGATCCACCAAACCCACTCAAGGCTCAAACGGGACGCCAGGTTTCGCTAGACACGATGGTGGAGGGCACGCTGCAGAACGACACCTTCCCGAACGGCTACCTGACGTACGCGATCACTGGCCCTCCGGGCGGCAGCTACACCGCGTCGTGGTTCAACCTCTTCAGCCTGACGACCGAGTCCGGCTGCTCCCGGGTCTACGACGAGGACGGCCACGCCTCCGGCGCCTGCGACATCGTCTTCAACTCGCCCGGGACCTACACGGTCAAGCTCGAATTCACGGACACCGACCGCACGTACCGGAACGCGCAAGGGCCGGTTGAAACGATCAACGTCGCCTGATCAGCCGGGCTTGACGTTGCCGGGGGTCGCCGGATCTCCGGTTCTCATGCGGCCTTAGTCCGAGAGCACCAGCGCGAGTCGCGTGGCTGACCGAGCGACGCGTCGCAGAGCAACGGCTTGCGCGTCCGGGCTCCCGGCGGCATCAACGGCTGCCAGCGCGTCGGCATAGGCTTGCCGGCACTCGTCCTCGGTCGGTTGCTTGGCGGCGGTGTTGTCCGCGATGTAGCGCTCAAGGTCGCTCGCCCGGATTCGGACTCTCCGGGTGCCGATCCGCAAGGCGGAAAGCTCGCCGCGGTCGATCCAGTTCCGCACCGTCTGCTGGTTGACCTTCAGCCGATCCGCGATCTCCGCGACGGTCAGAAACTCATCGAGGTCATCTGGCACGTACTGATCCTAACTGACGCTACCTGAGCCTCAGCAGCTGAAGTGGCCTTACCCCGCGCCGAGAAGGTGTATGACGTGAGGCCACGCTTCGAGTGCCGCCTGGAGGGTTGGGCCCGCGGTGAACGCCGCATAGGTCGTTCCAAGCACCGTGAACACCTTCTTCCAGATCTCGCCAGAGTCCTCGGTCACCGCCCCGCTCATGACCGCGTTCCCGAACAGAGCCTCGATAGCAAACCGCACCGCAGCGGGGCCGCCGGCTGAGATGTGATCCAGGGCCTGTCGTGCCCACTCGGCGCGGTGACGGTGGACCGACCGGATGTATGCGTCGTCTCCAGTGGCTTGCACACTCGATTCGAGATCCGGAATGAGGCGCGCGACATCGAGGACCGCGCACCAACTCTTGGCCAACGACAAGTCCACGTTGCTTGCTGCCAGGCCGGCGAGCCGTGCGTGGAGCCGACCCGCGGGATTGTCATACAACGCCACCATCGTAGCCTCATCGTAGGGGGGCTATCGGTTGGGTTCCGGCTTGACCAGTGTGCGAACATACGTTCGATGCCGGAGTACCGCTACAGCGTGGCCGAGTACGACCCTGCTCGACCGTGGATCGTCGTCGGAGAGGTCCGCCAGCTGACGGTCAGCCTCAGCGACGACGAGGACTTCACCGAATGGGCCGCGTGCGAGTGGCCGGCGCCGCGGTACGAGGTCCGCGTCGACCCGTGGCAGCTGTCGCCTGAGCGCGGCTAAGCGGTTTCTTCCGTCCGAGCCGTTCGCAAGCATGTCGATCCCCTTTTATCCGACGAGAGGTATCGCAATGACTTGGGCTATCGCGGCCGACATCATCCTGGCCCTCGCAGCGGCCATCACGTTCTGGCAGATCGCTACGAAGTACGGCTTGCTGGGTCGCTGACGCATGGAGGCAGGGCCACCGTACGCCTTGCACCTCTTTGCGTACCACGACGCATTGGTCACGACGGTTAGCGCGTCGTCGGGCGTCTTTGGTGTGGCCAATGAGGTGCCTGTCGTCCCTGCCGCGGAACTCCATCCTCACGATCAAGCACGAACGGAACCTTTAGCGACGATTGAGAGCATCGGCGTTGTAGGCACGCTCGGCCTCTATGCCGGCTTTCGATTCGTCCGCAGCATCGAGCCGAGCGCGAGACGCTTGATCGACGGCCCATCCACACGCGACCCGCCTTAGACGACGCGCGTTTGGCTTGGATGGTGACCGACAACCCATTGCCGGCGAGTCTGAACGCTCGGGGGGCGTTTCGTCAGTTGGGCGCCGAGCGCTGTTCAGCGCGGACACGGCCGCCATCGCGCTCGACGCGTCCTGTCCGCTGTAGTTCTTTGACCGCAGGTTCGGCGCCGTCTCCGAACTCCGCGATGTCGTGCCAGTCGCCCGTCTGCTTGAGCCGTGCGTCGATGTGAGCGGCTTTGGCGAGCACAGCGTCGTCTGCCGCTGCACGTCGCGCCATCCCGTCGTCTTCGCGCTTCTCACGGGCGCGTCGCTCCCGCTCACGATCGGCCATCTCATCCACTCTATTGGGGCGAAAGCAAGGCCAAATGCGAAGCTTTGTTAGACGATCGTCTAACAAGAAATCCGCAAAATCGCTGCTCTAAGCGGTTTTTTGTTGCCTGCATCCTCGCGAACGATTGTGAGGTATGCAACTCCACCAGTAGACTGTGGGGGCCTCCCAAGGCACCCCCCGGTAGCTCAGTCTGGATAGAGCGCGCTTTTCGTAGAGTCGAGGTCGCAGGTTCGAATCCTGCCCGGGGGATTCATCGCAGAAACTCGTGCAGTTGTCCAGTTGGGTTGTCAGATTCCCCATCACCGGACGATGTATGATTCTGACTCTACGAAAAGCGCTGCTTTGCCAACTGAGCGACGCGGGTGCTGATCTTCGTGATCTCAGGTGCCTACTGCTCGTTAGCTGGGGCAGTTGTTTAGGTAAAAGGCCGTCGGGGTTTCCTGGCGGCCTTTTCCTTTGCCACGATGTGCGTGGGCGCACCAACCTGAGCTGGTTGGTGGAGATCATCGCCAGCAAGCGTACCCACCGGCTCGCGAGCGAGCCGTCATCGCTGAGACGGCGCCGAGCGTCAGTTGCGGGCGCCGCCGAGACCGTGCATCCGGTCGCGGAGCCCCTCGGCCGGCTGCTCGATGATCTGGGAGAAGCGGACCACGGTGACGGTGTCGTCCATCGAGACCTTGCGGCCGTAGATCTGCTCGAGGAAGTGGACCATCTCGTCCACCCGGCGGAACTCCGGGTTGTCGTGCTCGATCTCGCGGGGCGAGAGGTCGCGCACGCGCTTGACCTCCACCTGATCGATCACCGCCTGGAAGATCTTCTCGCGCGGCGAGTGCTGGTAGCCGATCGTGACCAGCACGCACTCGTTCTTGTGGTACTTGTGCGACTTGTCGCCGAGACGGATCGTGGCGGTCTTGCGACCGCGCCGGAGCTGGTCGGCGAACACCGAGGAATAGAAGTTGAGCACCCGCACGCGTGGGCAGCCTACCGATCCTGTGAAAAACGCGACAGCGCGCGTTGCACCATCTCGCGCTCGCCGTCGTAGGTGAGCTCGCCGCCGGCCTCGCGCAACGGGACCCAGCGGGCCTCCTCGATCTCGTGGTCGTGATCGGCGACGTCGCCGGAGCGGTACTCGAACAGGTAGAAGCGCACGACCTTGTTGACCCGCCGGCCCTTGCGGTCATAGCGGTAGAGGACGTCGCCGAGCTCGTCGATGAGCTCGGCGTCGACGCCGGTCTCCTCGGCCACCTCGCGGGCGGCGGCCTGCTCGGGCGTCTCGTCGACGTCCAGATGACCCTTGGGCAGTCCGACGACCCGGCGGCCGTCGGCGGCGCGCTTGACCGGGACGATCACGATCACGTCGTCGCCGCGGACGACGACGCCGCCGGCGGAGAACTCGTCGGCGCCGTTGGGAGGGCTAATAGACATAGCCCTCCAACTTACCCGGGTCATGGACGATCAGCCGGCCGCGGCCCTGGGTGATCACCCCCGCCCGTTCCAGCACGGCGAGGAAGCGGCTGGCCGACTCGCGCGATGACCCGGCCAGCTTGGCCAGGTCGGCCTGGGTGGCGGTGATCAGCACGTCCGTCTCGCCGGCGCCCTCGGTGCGGGCGCTGGCCACCAGCTCGGCCAGCGCGGCCGCGACGCGGCTCTGCACGGTCTGGAACGACTGGCGGGTGAGCCGCTCGTTGGTCTCGCGCAGCCGCTGGCCGAGCGCGCCCAGCAGCTTGACCGAGATCTCCGGGTGCTCGCGCAGCAGCCGCCGCATGTCGTGGCCCAGGATGGCGGCGGCCTCGGTGTCCTCCAGCGCCTCGATCGTCGCGGAGCGGCGCTCGTCCTCGAACATGGCCAGCTCGCCGAAGAAGTCGCCGGGCCCGAACGTGGCCAGGGTGATGATGCGGCCGTCGGTGTGCTCGCGCACGGCGCGCACCCGGCCCAGACGGACGATGTAGCAGGTGTCCGAGCGGTCGCCCTCGCGGAACACGATCTCGCCGGCGGCGAAGCTCCGCGGCACGGTGACCGCGGCCACCGCGGCCAGATCGTCGTCCGCCAGCGACGAGAACACGGGGACGCTTTGCAGGAGCGCGATGGTCTCCTCGCTGGTCGCCGCCATTGTGTGAGAGATAGCACACAAGGGTCGCCGCGACTGCCGCAGCCGGGGGCAGGGCCGACGCCCGCGGCCGGGGGGCAGGGCCGACGCCCGCAGCCGGGGGGCAGGGCCGACGCCCGCAGCCGGGGGGGCAGGGCCGACCCCCGCAGCCGGGGGGCGGGGCCGACGCCCGCCCTGACCGGCGCGCCCGCCCTGGGCGCCCCTAGACCAGATCGAGCGCCTGCTCGCGCCGCCGCCGGCGGACTGCCAGCCCGACCCAGGCCACCAGCGCGGCCACCAGGCCCAGCGGCACCAGCACGGCGAGCGCGATCAGGGCCACGCCGGCGACCACGACCAGGACGCGCCCGGCGTCGTGGGCGGCGCGCCCCAGCGTGAACCCGCCGCCGCCCTTGCTGACCGGCGGAGGCGGAGTCATCGCCTGGATGCCGACGACCACGTTGCTGTAGGCGACCTGGCGCTTGAGGCCGCGCAGGGTGGACAGATCCGAGGCGATCGACGCGTCAGCGCCCCGCAGCTGGGCCTTGATGCTGTCGACCTGCTCGGTCGTCGTCGCGGCCGCCAGCTGCTTGAGCAGCGAGGTTCGCAGGGCCCGCGCCTCGGCCAGCCGCTGGCCGGCGCCGCCGACCTGGCCGGTGATGTCATTGGTGGCGTCGGTCCGCGACAGCACGTTGGCGCCGTGCAGCCGCGACAGCGCGTTCAGCGTGGCGCTCAGATTGGCGCTGGGGATGCTGAGCTTGAACACGGCGTTGCCGTCGACGTTGCCGGTGGCGGTCACGCTGGAGCTCGAGACGATCCCGCTCTCCTGGCCGACGACGTCGAACACCTGCTGGGCGACGTCGTCGATCCGGCTGGGCGCGGTCGACAGCTGGACCTGGGCGGATTGCACGATCTGGCGGCCGCCGGTCGACCCCGGGCTGGGCGCCGGCGACCCCGGCGCCGCGGACGCCGAAGGCGCCGAAGACGCCGAGGACGACGCCGACGCGGCGCCGTGTGCCGCCGGCGACGCCGCCGACCGGTGCAGCGTCCCGAACGGAGGCGCCTTGCGAGCGGGCGCCGCGGCCGCGCCGGCCGCCGCGCTGGAACTGGAGAAGACCGCCTGGGACGAGCCGCTCGACGACCCGCCGACGTTGCCGGCGACGACGACCACGAGTGCGACGCACACGCCGAGCGCCGCCACCGCGGCCGCCGGCGCGTACGGCCAATTCCACCGCCGCCGGGCGTCGGCGCGCTCGGGCGGGCGAAACCGGCGAGCGACCCGCTCGTCGAGCCCGGCGGCGAGCGCGGCTGAGGGCTCCGGGCGGTCGGCGCGCAGGATCAGCGCCAGCTCGGCCAGGTCGGCGTACTCGGGATCGACGGGATCCCCCTCCAGGGTCGCGTCGATCGCCATCAGGGCCCCGGCGACCTCGGGCGTCAGCGGCTCGTCGTCAGTCCATCGCATCGCAGGCCCTCCTCAGCTTCTCCATCGCGCGGTACAGCAGGGTGCCCGCGGCGGTCTCCGAGACCCCCAGCACCCGCGCCAGCTCGCCGTTGCGCAGGCCGGCCTGGAACTTCAGGGCGATCACCTCTCGATCGCGTCCGGGCAACTGCGACAGCGCCGAGCGCACCGCGGTGCGCCGCAGCGCCACCTCCGCGCCGTCCTCGACGTCGGCCGGGTGGGCGGGGTCCAGGTCCTCGGGATCGACCAACAGCGAGGCGACCCGCTTACGGCGGCGCAGCTCGTCCAGTGCCGCATTGCGCGCAATCCCGAACAGCCAGGCCCGCTCCTCGCCCCGCCGGCGGTCGAATGTCCTGCGCCGCCGGTAGGCGCGCTCGAAGGCGACCGCGGTCACGTCCTCGGCGGCCGCGCGGTCGCCGAGCAACGTGTGGACGTAGGCGAAGACATCGTCGCGGCTCGAGCGGTACAGCAACTCGAAGCGTTCCCAAGCGTTCTTGCTAGGGACACGCCCGCCCTTCTCCCCCGGACCGGGATGCGCCTGAGTCTCGATCACACCCTCACTACGCGCCAGCGCGCCATTTGTCACGAATGGTTCTCTCGATATCGTGACCGCATGCGAGCCGTTCTGCCGACGACGGTGCTCGCGTGCGTGCTCGCGACCCTGGCCGTCGCGGCGCCGGCGGACGCCGTCGGCCCGCGCCAGGTCGCCAAGGCCGTCGCCGCCGCCGAGCGCTCGACGTCGCTGTGGGCGACGATCAACATCTGCAGCTCGCGCTCAGAGCCCGACGATCTCGGGGTGCGCGGGCAGATGCCGACGCTCGGGTTCCCGGCCACGCTGACGATGGTCGTCCAGGTCAACTACTGGTCCGCGCCGCGCAAGCGCTTCGTCGCCATCAAGAGCGTCGCAGCGAGCCGGACGCTCAAGCTGGGACGCCTGACCGCGGGCCTGCAGCAGGACGGCGCGGTCTTCCCCTTCCGCCCGCATACGGGGCTGCTCAACGCCTCGATCACGTTCACCTGGACCCGCGACGGCAAGGTGGTCGGCCAGGTCCAGCGGCGCACGACCGCCGGCCACCCGACCGCCGACTTCGGCAGCCCGCCGCGCTACAGCGCGGCCCAGTGCCTGATCCACTGAGTCCCCGCTCGCCGCCGGGGCGCGGTCACCGCTGACACCCCGGGCACCAGAACGTCGTCCGGTTGTCGTCGCCGGCCGGATGATGAGGGGCGGAGCCGGCCTGGGTGAGCCCGGATGGCGAGCGGCCCCAGCCCCCCGCACGAGCTGAGATCGTCGTCCCGCACCGCGGGCACGGCCGGCCGTTGCGGCGAAACACCCGCGGCTCCTCGCGCATGCGCCCGGTCTGTGCTGACTCGAGCATCCGCGGTCGGAGGCCCTCGATGATCGCGACCGCCTCCTCGTCGGTCACGTCGGCGACCCGGCGCCAGGGGTCGATCCCCGCCTCCCAGCAGCCCTCGGCCTTCCAGATGTTGCCGATGCCGGCCACGTTGCGCTGGTCGAGCAGGGCGTCGCCGATCCCGCGGGTCTGATCGTCGGCGCGCAGCCGGGCCAGGAACCGCGTCGCATCGAACGCGTCGGCCAGCACGTCTGGGCCCAGCCCTGCCAGCCGCTGATCGAACCGCCGGCGGCTGTCGGTCAGCAACTCGAGCACCGGGCCGTTGAACTGGACGACCTGGTGGCCGGCGCGCTCGAGCACCAGCCACGCCAGCCGCGGCGAACGGCCCCACCGGCGACCGGGCGCGTAGATGCCCCAGGTGCCGGTCATCCGCAGGTGCGAGTGGATCACCAGATCCCCGCCGAACACCAGGAACAGATGCTTGCCGTGGGTCTGGATCTCCGTCACCGCGCGGCCGGCCAGGCGCTCCGGCCAGCGATCCATCGCGTGCCGGGGATGAGGCGTGCGCACGACGTCGGGGACCTGCCCTTCGAGCACCGGCCGCATCCGCCGCGCGGCGTAGGCGATGGTGTCGCCCTCGGGCACCCGGGCCCCGTCAGGCGCTCAACGTCAGCCGCCGTGGGCCCTCTTGGAAGCCCAGCTCGGTCAGCACCGGGGCCAGCGACGAGGTCATTGCCGGCTCGCCGTCGACCTTCTCCAGGCCGACGCGCTTGATCGCTCCGCTGCGGACGTGGTCCACCAGCGCACCGAGCGCCGGCCTCAGGCGGGCGTCGCCGGCGTCGACGAGCGTCTGCAGGGCCCGGCCGCCGCGTTCGAGATACACCACCGGGTCGCCGCCCGACAGGACGACATAGGCGCCGGCCACCCGCGCCGGCCGGCGGCCGGTCGACTCCTGGCCGCCGCGCTTGGGCCACGGCAGCGCGGCGCCGTAGGGCTGGGCCGGGTCCACCGCGGCGAGCACCAGCGGCGGCGGCTCGGGAGCGCCCGTGCCGGGTCGCGCCCGCAGGCGCTCGACCGCTCCCGGCAGCGCGAACTGGGCGCCGCCCAGCCCCTCCAGGAAGTAGCCCCGCCGCGCGACGCCGAGCGTCTCGAGCTGGGACAGCTCCGGGTAGATCGCCGAGAACCCGCCGGCGAGGCCCTCGGCCAGCACCTGCTCGCGGGTGACGATCCCGTAGCGCTCGAGCAGGAGCTCGCCGACCGCGCGGCGGCGCGCGACCGGATCGGCCTCGGATGGGTCGGGCGCCAGCAACGGCTCCGTGAGCGACCAGCGGCCCTGGACCTGCGCGGCGGCACCGCCGCGCCGACGGGCCGCGCCGAACCGGCCTCCGCTGCGCCGGCCCGCGTGGCGCACCTGTTCGCGCTGGGCCCGGGCCAGCGTCAACCGCGGCGCCCGCAGCGGGGCGAACGCATCGTTGGTGGCCCGGCCCGCCCAGGCCAGGTCCCACAGCGCCTCCTGGATCTCCTCCGGCGACAGTTCGACGTCCACCAGCAGATCGGAGAAGAAGCAGGCGCCCGCGGCCAGCCGCGCGCGAACGGCCTCGTGCGCCTCGGACTCGGGTGGCTCCCCGCGAAACGGCGGCGGTCCCAGCAGGGCAAGGTCCTCACGGAAGTACAGGGCCACCCGTCCGGAGTTGCGCCCGAGCGCCCCGGCGCCGACCCACACCACCTCGCCCGCGGCGCACAGCTGATCCATCCACGACGGGGAGTAGGCGCCCACCCGGCGCGGCAGGATGTCGCGCTCCCACACCTCCGCGGGCAGCGCCAGGCCCTGGAGCGGGACCAGCACCTCGCGCAGGCGGTCGATCCCGGCTCCGGACGCCGCGTGACGATCGACCCCCTGCCAGGCCGGCAGGAAACGCGCGAGCTCCCTGGCCTCCGATGGCTCGATCTCCTTGCGCAGCACGGCCAGCGACGCGCGGCGCAGCCGGCGCAGCACCTCGGGGTCACACCACTCGCGCTCGGAGCCGCCGGGGCGCAGCTCGCCCCGAACCAGCGCACCCTCGCGCTCGAGCTCGCGCAGAGCGGCCGAGGCGTCAATCCCGTAGCGCAGCCGCACGTCGGCGGTGGTGAACGGACCGTGGGTGGCGGCAAAGCGCACCAGCAGCCGGCGCAGCGCATCGGGCACGTCCTCCAGGAACGCCGCCGGCAGGCCGCCGGGGGGTGCGGCGCCCAGCGCGTCGCGGTACAGACCGGCGTCGGCGGCGTCGATCCAGCGCTCCTCGCCGTTGATGCGCACGCGGGCGGCGCGCCGCTCGCCGCGCAGGTCGTCGAGCATCGCGGCCGGATCGAGCGCACCGAGCACGCGAGCCGCCACCTCCGCCACTGACAGGTCGCCCACGCGGCGCAGGACGTCGAGCAGGCCGTCGCGCCCGGTCGCCTGGGCGGGCTCGGACAGACACTGCAGGTCGGCCTCGACCTGCGCGAGCGCGCCCGGGTCGATCAGGTCGCGCAGCTCCTCCTGGCCCAGCAGCTCACGCAGCAGGTCGCGATCCAGCGACAGCGCGGCGGCCCGCCGCTCGGCGTTGGGGGTGTCGCCCTCGTACATGTAGGTGGCGACGTAGTCGAACAGCAACGAGGAGGCGAACGGCGACGCCGTCGGCGTCTCGACCTCGACCAGAGTGATCTCGCGCCGGTGCAGTGCGGTCAGCAGCGTCACCAGCCCGGGGACGTCGAGCACGTCACGCAGGCACTCGCGATAGGTCTCGAGGATGACCGGGAACTCGCCGTACTTCTTGGCCACCTCCAGCAGCGACTGGGACTTCAGCCGCTGCTGCCACAAGGGGGTGCGCCTGCCCGGCCGCGCCCGCGGGATGAGCAGCGCGCGGGCGGCGTTCTCGCGAAAGCGGGCACCGAACAGCGCACTGGAACCCAGCTCGGCCACGACCAGCTCCTCGATCTCGTCGGGCTCGAGCAGGACGAGATCGGCGCCCGGCGGGTCCTCGGCGTCAGGCAGGTGGATGATGATCCCGTCGTCGGAGTAGATCGCGTCGGACTCCAAGCCGACCCGCTCGCGGATCCGGGCGCTCAGCGCCAGCGACCAGGCGGCGTGCACCCGTCCGCCGAACGGGGACAGCACGCACAGCCGCCAGTCGCCGATCTCGTCGCGGAAGCGCTCGACGACGATCGCCCGGTCGCTCGGCACCACGCGGGTGGCCTGCTGCTGCTCGGCCAGGAACTCCACCAGGTTGCGGGCCGCCCGCTCGTCCAGGTCGTAATCGCGCTCCAGAACCTCGGCCGGCTGGTCCACCGCCCACCGCGCGAACGCGCCGATCGCCTCGCCCAGCTCGCGGGGCCGGCCCAGCGTGTCTCCCTTCCAGAACGGGACCGCGCCCGGCAGCCCCGGCGCCGGGGTCACGATCACCCGGTCGCGGCCGATCTCCTCGATCCGCCAGGTGCTGGCGCCGAGCAGGAAGGTCTGGCCCGGCCGGGCCTCGTAGACCATCTCCTCGTCGAGCTCGCCGACGCGGCGCCCGTCGGGCAGGGTGACCGAGAACAGACCGCGGTCCGGGATCGTGCCCGCGTTGGTGACCGCCAGCTGGCGGGCGCCCGGGCGCGCTCGCAGCGTCCCGGCCACGCGGTCCCACACGATCCGCGGGCGCAGCTCGGCGAACTCCGACGACGGGTAGCGCCCGTCGAGCATGTCGAGCACGTTCTCGAACGATCCGCGCCCGAGCTCGGCGTAGGAGTGGGTGCGGGTCACCAGCGCGTACAGGTCATCGACGGACACGGTCCCCGCCGCCCGTCCCCCTTCGCCCTCGTCGTCGGGGGCGGCGGCGGCGATGGCGACGATCTGCTGGGCCAGGACGTCGAGCGCGTTGCGGGGGACGACGGTCGTCTCGATCCGGGCCTCGCGCATGCGCCGGGCGACGACGGCGCACTCGAGCAGGTCGGCGCGGAACTTGGGGAAGATCCGTCCGCGGCTGACGTCGCCGACGGAGTGCCCGGCCCGGCCGATGCGCTGCAGCCCGCGCGCGACTGACTTGGGCGACTCGACCTGGATGACGAGGTCCACCGCGCCCATGTCGATGCCGAGCTCCAGCGAGGAGGTCGCCACCAGGCAGGGCAGCTCGCCGGCCTTGAGCATCTCCTCGACGACCGTGCGCTCCTCGCGGGCCAGCGACCCGTGGTGGGAGCGGGCCAGCTCCTCGCCGGCGAGATCGTTGAGGCGGATGGCGAGCCGCTCGGCGCCCCGGCGGTTGTTGACGAACAGGATCGTCGACTTGTGGGAGCGGATCAGCGCGAGCAGCTCGGGATAGATCGCCGGCCAGATCGATCGCCGCGTCGCCTCCGAGCCGCCGGCCAGCGGATCCAGTTCGACCCTGTCCCCACCCACCCCCGCGTCGGGCTCCACCATCGACTCGACCGGCACGTGGATCTGGAGGTCGAGCTCCTTGCGCACGCCGGTGTCGACCACCCGGCAGCGCCGCTGGGGCCCGACCATGAAGCGGCCGACCTCCTCCAGCGGGTTCTGGGTCGCGGACAGGCCGATCCGCTGGACGTCTGACCCGGCGGCCCCGGTCAGCCGCTCGAGCGTCAGCGCCAGGTGGGCGCCGCGCTTGGTCGAGGCCACGGCGTGGATCTCGTCGACGATGCACCAGCGCACGCCCTCGAACAGCTTCTGGGCCTGCCCGGTCAGCATCAGGTAGAGCGATTCGGGCGTGGTGATGAGGATGTCGGGCGCGTCGCGCAGCATCTGCTGGCGCTCGCGCTGCGGGGTGTCGCCCGTCCGGACCGCCACCTTGAGGTCGGCGCCGATTCCGCGCAGCGGGGTGCGCAGGTTGCGATCGATGTCGTAGGACAGCGCCTTGAGCGGCGAGACGTAGACCAGGGCGATTCGCCCCGGGGGCGAATCGCCGGCGAGTTGGCTGCGCGAACTCGAAGCCTGTGCTTTCTCTTGAGCGAGCTGATCGATCGCGTACAGGAACGCGGCCAGCGTCTTGCCCGAGCCGGTGGGCGCGGAGATGAGCACGTGCTCGCCGGAGGCGATCGCCGGCCAGGCCAGCTCCTGGGCCGCCGTCGGCCCGGCGAACGCCCCCTCGAACCACGTGCGCGTGCGCTCGCTGAAGGCGTCCAGACTCATCGATCTCAGGCTACTCCGGGTCCATGAAGGCCACCCGGGGCGACAGGCCCGCGTCGGCGGAGAGGCTGGCGATGTGCCGGCCGGGCTGGACGGCGTCGCGGATCTCGGACACATGCGGGGCCAGTTGATCGCGCAGCGCCTCCAGGCCGGAGACGGTCACCACCAGCCCCCAGAACCGGGCCGGGCCCACCGGGCCGCCGGGCACCTCGACCAGCTCCAGGATCGACGGTCCCAGCCGGCGAAAGCCCTGCCGGAAGCCCCCCGCGTCGCGAATCCGCCGTAGCGGCATGCCCCCCGCCTGCAACGCGGCGGCGGTGCGGTCGAAGTCCGGCGTCGTCACCACGACCTGGTCGATGCCGATCGCCCCATTGCGGTGAACCGCGGCCGCCGGATCGGCCGCCGGACCGGCCGCCGCCACCGGGTCGGTCGTCACCCCCGTGGCCAGTCCGTCGATGTCGTCGTTGGCGTGAAGGTGGCGCAGCGTCCAGCCGGTGATCCCGCGCCCGGCGGCGTCCAGCCACAGCTCGACCCCGCCCACCACCACCATCTCGTCGGCCACGGTGAACCCGAGGGCCGCCCACGCGTGCGCCGGGTCGGCGATCTGGAGCGCCGCCAGCTCCGGACGGCGGGCGTCGGCGGCGTCGCTCAACGCGCCGGCGCCCACCGGCGGTGACGCTGGTGCGGCCGGCTCATCCGATGGTCAGGACGAGCTTGCCGCGCACGTGCCCGGTCTCCGAGAGGCGGTGGGCCTCGCCGATCTCCGCCAGCGGGAACGTGTGGGCGACCGGCATCGAGAAGTCGCCGGCCCGCATCAGGTCGATCGCGTCGTCGAGCGCGTACCACGCCCGGGGAGCGTCGGGCCCGCCGGTGACCGGCACCCCGAGCTCTCCGGCCGCGGCGAAGTCGGCGATCGTGATCACGTGCTGGGGGTCGCCGGTCAGCTCCACCAGCGCCGGCAGCGCGCCATGCCCGGCGGCGTCCAGCGCCCGGTCCACGCCGTCCGGCGCCAGCTCCCGCACCCGCTCCACCATTCCGTCGCCGTAGGCGGTGGCCTCGGCGCCGAAGGCCTGCAGGTAGTCGTGGTTGGCGGGGCTGGCCGTCCCGATCGCATGGGCGCCGCGGGCCCGGGCCAGTTGGACGGCGGCGACGCCGACCGCGCCGGCGGCCCCGTTGATCACCAGCGTCTGGTCCCTGGCGACGCCGAGCAGGTCCAGGCAGCGGGCGGCGGTCTCGACCGCCACCGGCAGCGCGGCCGCGCACACGAAATCCAACGGCTCGACGATCGGGCGGTAGTTGCCCATCAGCGCGAGCTCGGCGGCGCCCCCGCCGCCGTCCGGCGTGCCGAACACCTCGTCGCCGACGGCGACGTCGGTCACCCCGTCGCCGACCTCATCGACGATCCCGGCCACCTCCAGGCCGGTCCGCCGCGGCAGGTCGCCGCCCAGCGTGCCGCTGCGGACCTTCCAGTCGATCGGATTGACGCCGACCGCGCGCACCTTGATCCTGATCTGACCGGCGGCCGGCCGAGGATCGGGGAGGTCGACGAGCTCCAGGACCTCCGGACCGCCGAATCGCTCGAACTGAATCGCCTTCATGGTCTCGCTCCCGGGTCGCTGGGACGTGGCGCTCGGTACGTTACGCCGCCCCCAGCTCACGGGCCCGCTCCAACACGGAATCGATCATCGTCTCGGTCAGCCGTCCGGTGAACGTGTTCTGCTGGCTGGGGTGAAAGCAGCCCACCAGCGTGAACCGGCCGATCGCCACCTCCGCCCCGTGGCCGAAGCGCGGCCGCGGCCGCGGCGTGCTGACGCCGAGCCCTGCGAGCACCCGGAGCGCCGCGTCCCACGCGAACGCTCCCAGCGCCACGATCACCCGGGCCCGGTCCAGCAGCTCGAACTCGCGGACGGCGAAGGGCAGGCAGGTGTCGCGCTCGCGCGGCGTCGGCTTGTTGGCCGGCGGGGCGCAGCGCACGGCGGCGGCCACCCAGCAGTCGGTCAACGCCAGCCCGTCGTCGCGGTGGCGCGAGGTCGCCTGGTTGGCAAAGCCGGCCCGGTGCAGGGCGGCGAACAGCCAGTCACCCGAGCGATCTCCGGTGAACACCCGGCCGGTCCGGTTGCCCCCGTGCGCCGCCGGAGCCAGCCCGAGCACGACCACCCGCGCCGCCGGATCGCCGAACCCGGGCACCGGCCGTCCCCAGTACTCCTCGTGGGCGAACGCGGCGCGCTTGGTGCGCGCGACCTCCTCGCGCCAGGCGACCAGCCGCGGGCAGCGCCGGCACTCGACGATCTCGCCCTCCAACGTCGCGAGCTGCGCCGCGCGGGTCACGGCTGGTGGCCCCACCACCCGGCGCGGAGGAGCCCGGCGATCAGCCGATCGATCACCGGCGCGAGGTCCATGACCCGCTCGGGCACGCCGAGACGCACCTGACGCGAGATCAGCTCGACGATCGCTCCCACCACCGCGAACGCGTCGTGGGGCGTCTGGAACCGGTCGATCAGGCCGCGCCGGGCGGCGGCGGCGTTCTCGGCGTCCAGGACGTCGGCGAACGCCTGCAGCACCTGATCGCGGCGCTGAGCGGCGCGCGGGCCGGCGCCGATGATCTCCACCAGCAGCGTCTGGGCGAACTCGGGGTGCTCGGCCAGGGCGCCGAGGAACGCGCGCGTCCCCGCCCGCATCCGCTCCCGAGCGTCGCCGGTCGGCGCGTTGCCGGCCGCGTCGGCCATGGCGTGCTGGACCAGCTCGACGCCCATGTCGAACAGCGCCAGCATGCAGTCCTCCTTGTTGGCGAAGTGCTCGTAGAAGGTCGCCTTGGACATGCCGGCCCGGCGGCTGATCGATTCCGAGCTGGCCCCGGCGTAGCCGACCTCGGCAAACTCCAGGGCGGCGGCGCGCAGCAGGCGCTCACGCTGGCGCGGGAGCCGGACCTCCGGCGGAGGAGCATGCCGACCCCGGGCCGTCGCCACCGAACGGTGCCCCGCTAGGCCTTCAACGAGCGGCCGTAGTGGCGCTCGTAGTACTCGCGGTACGCACCGGACCGGACCGGCTCCCACCACCACGCGTTCTCGCGGTACCAGTCGACGGTCCGCGCCAGCCCGTCGTCGAAGCGGGTCTGCGCGCGCCAGCCCAGCGCGGCGAGCTTCTCGCAGGACAGGGAGTAGCGGCGGTCGTGGCCGGGCCGGTCGGTGACGTATTCGATCAGCGAGTCGTCGGCGCCGGCGAGCGCCAGGATCCGCTGCACCACCGCGATGTTCTCGCACTCGTCGGGGCCGCCGCAGTTGTAGACCTCGCCGGGCACGCCGTGCTCGAGGACGTGGCCGATGCCGCGCCCGAAGTCCTCGACGTAGAGCCAGTTGCGCACGTTGCGCCCGTCGCCGTACACCGGAAGATGATCGCCGGCCAGCGCGTTGAGGATCATCAGCGGGATCAGCTTCTCCGGGTACTGGCGCGGCCCGTAGTTGTTGGACCCCCGCGCGACCAGCGTCGGGAGGCCATAGGTGTGGAAGTAGCTGAGAACGAGCAGGTCGGCGCCGGTCTTGGTGGCGCTGTAGGGGCTCGAGGGCTGGAGCGGCGAGGACTCGGTGAACGAGCCGGTCTCGATCGAGCCGTAGACCTCGTCGGTCGACACCTGGACGTAGCGCAGCCCGCGCTCGCGAGCGGCCTCGAGCAGCACGTGGGTGCCCTGGCCGTTGGTCACGCTGAACGCGAACGGGTCGGCGATCGAGCGGTCGACGTGCGTCTCGGCGGCGAAGTTGACGATCGCCTCGGCGCCGGCGTCGGCGACCGCGCCGGCGACCGCCGCCGGATCCTCGACCGCGCCGTGGACGAAGCGGATGTCGGACTCGACGGCGCTCAGGTTCTCCCTGCGCCCGGCGTAGGTGAGCGCATCCAGCACCGTGACCTCGTCGCCGTGCTCGCGCACCCGCAGCTCCACGAAGGTGGAGCCGATGAAACCGGCCGCACCGCAGACGAGCAGCTTCACGCCGCCACCTGGGACAGTTCGCTCATGAACGCCGCCAGGCCGTCGCGCCAGTTCGCCAGCTCGGGCGCGCCGCGCTCGGAGCGCAACACGCTGTAGGCGGGCCGGCGCGCCGGCAGCGGGTACTGGTCAGTGGTGATCGGATGCACGACGCAGTCCCGGCCGGCGGCGGTCATCGTCGCGGCGGCGAACTCGTGCCACGAGCACCAGCCGCCCGCGGCGACGTGCAGCACGCCCGGCGTGGGGTCCTCGGCCACCGCCACCAGCGCGCCCGCGAGGTGCCCGGTGAACGTGGGGCAGCCGATCTGATCGGCAACGACGTTGAGCTCGGATCGCTCGGAGGCCAGTCGCAACATCGTCTTGGGAAAGCACGTTCCGTGCGCGCCGAACAGCCAGGAGCTCCGGACGATCGTGTGCCGGTCCGGAGCAGCTCCGGCGACCCGGTGCTCGCCCTCGAGCTTGGACCGCGCGTAGGCGCCGATGGGACCGGTGGCGTCGGATTCCACATACGGGGTCGCCTTGTCGCCGCTGAACACATAGTCGGTGGACACCTGCACGACCCAGGCGCCCAGCGCGTGTGCCGCGGCCGCGACGTGCCCGGCGCCGGCGCCGTTGACCGCGGTCGCGTCGGCCAGGTGCGACTCGGCGCCGTCGACGTCGGTCCGCGCGGCGCAGTTGACGACCACGTCGGGAGCCGCGGCGGCAACCGCGGCGTCGACCGCGCCGGGATCGGCGATGTCCAGCTGTGCGCGGGTGAGGGCGACCGTGTCATGGCCGGCCGCGTCGGACGCGAGCCGCACGTCGCGCCCCAGCATGCCCGCGGCGCCCGTGATCAGGATCCGCATCGCGCCAAGGGTATCCGGCCACGCCGCGGACGGGCCAAAAGCCCCGGATCCGTTCAGGGACCGCGTGTAATGTTTCTGTAAGGTGAGGTACGAGTTACGGGCCGATTTTTTGGGGTCCAGAGGTCCGGTTTCGCGGCCGATAGCGGAGCAGAATGGTCGCTATCAGGCCGTTTCGCTTCCTGTCCGTCCGACAAGCGGCCGCCCTCTCGGTCACGGTGATCGCCACCCAATCCGTGATCTTCGGGCTCGCCGCCTTCCATCCGCGCCCGCGGCCGGCCGGTGCTGCCCACCTGCCGGCGAGCACTCACGCGCTCGCGCTGATCCTCGGGGTCGCGCTCCTGGCGCTGACGCCGCGGCTGTGGCGGGGCACCCGGACCGCGGTGGCGCTGACGATCGCGGGGCTGCTGGGCCTGACGGCGCTCAACGCCGGTCACGGCCGGTACCTCGAGGCGACGGTGGCGGCGGGCCTGGGGCTGATGCTGGCACTCGGCCGCAGCGCATTCCAGCTCGGCTGCTCCAACCGTCCCCGACGGGGGATCGCGTGGGCGACCGGTCTGGCCTGGGGACTCGCGGTCTGCGCCGTGCTGGTGACGCCCCTGGTCCGCCACACCGCCGGGCACGTGTTCGCCGGCGTCGTGCACCATCCCGCGGGTCACACGGTGCCGGTGGCGGCCACCTCGAGTCTGAGCGGGCACTGGGTGTGGCTGATCGAGCTCCTGATCGGTGGGGCCGCCGCGATCACCGTGCTGGCGCTGCGCTCGCTGGTCCGCCCCGCGCCGGCCGCCAACCGCCACAGCGACCACGAGTACCGGGCGGCGCGGGCGATCGTGAGCGCCTACGGCGACGACTCGCTGTCGCCGTTCCTGCTGCGCCCTGACAAGGCTCTATCGTTCGCAGCCGGCGGCGTCCTGTCCTACCGGGTGATCGGGGGGACCGCGGTGGTCTCGGCCGACCCGGTCGCGCCCGGCGGCGCCGCCCCGAGCGTCCTGGCCGGCTTTCTGACCCAGGCTCGCCGCCGGGGCTGGCAGGTGGTGGTGTGGGGCGCCGGCCCGCGTCACCTCGACGGCTACCGGGCGCTCGGCTTCCGGGCCATGTGCGTCGGTGAGGAGGCGTTTGTCGATCCGGCGCGGTTCACCCTCGAGGGCCGTCCGGTGCGCAAGCTGCGCCAGTCCGTGTCCAGGACCGCGCGGCGCGGCTGGGAGATCACCGCCAGCGACGGCCGCGAGATCGACGCCGAGCTCGAGGCCGAGATCGAGGCGCTGGAAGCGCGCTGGCTCGGAGACCATCCCCGCGTCCACGGCTTCGCCATGGGCATGGGCACGTTCGACGGCGAGCTGCACCCGGACGACCTGTACGTGCTGGCTCGCTCCCCCGAGGGCGCGCTCGGCGCGGTGATGCGCTTCGTCGCCTATGGCGCGAACCTGTCGCTGGACACCATGCAGCGAGTGGGCGAGACGCCCAACGGCCTCAACGAGGCTCTGGTCGTCCGCGCCCTGGAGGTCGCCCGCGAGCGCGGCGTGGCCGAGGTCAGCCTCAACTACGCCGGCCTGGCCCACCTCGTCCGGCGCGAGCCCAGCCGCAACCGCGTGCGCCGGGCGTTGACCGGCATTCTGCTGGCCCCGCTGCACCGCCGGTTCCAGATGGACCACCTGGTGCGCTTCAACGACAAGTTCTCCCCGCAGTGGCGCCCCCGCTATCTGGTCTACGAGTCGCGCGCCGCGCTGCCTCGGTCGATCGTGCGGGTGCTCCAGGCCGAGGGCTATCTGCCCCACCCCCGCGGGTCGAACCTCCCAGACGCGCTGCCCGGGACGCTGCCGCGGGCCACGCCCCGGCTGCGGCCCCGGGGACCCCTCAGCGAGCCGCGGTGAAGCGCTACGTCGCGCGCCATCCGGCGGTGGTCGCGATGGTGATCGCGACCACCGTGATCGGCCTCGTCGGCGCCTACAGCTACTGGGAGTCCTACTACCAGCACCGCGGGTTCGCCCCGGTGGCGTTCCTCCCGCACGCCCGGCCCGGACAGCGCGTGGTCGTGCGCTTCTACTCACAGGCGCTGCACCGCGAGGCCGACTATCTGGTCTACCTGCCACCGGGCTACGGCAACGGGGAGCGGTACCCCGTCTACTACCTGCTGCACGGCAGCCCGGGACGCCCGGAGGTGTTCTGGGGCATCGCCAGCATGCCCGTGCGCATGGACAACCTGATCAGCCAGCACCGGATGCGGCCGATGATCCTGGTGTTCCCCGATGGCCGGATCGGCGGCAGCGCCTACTCGGACTCCGAGTGGGCCAACACGCCGTCGGGCGATTACGCCGACTACGTGATCGACGTGGTCCACGACGTCGACCACCGGTTCGACACGATCGCCAACCGCGATGACCGCGTGATCGCCGGGTTCTCGATGGGGGCCTACGGGGCCACCAACATCCTGCTGCAGAACCTGACGGTCTTCGGCAACCTGCAGTCCTGGTCGGGCTATTACATCCAGACGCGCAGCGGCGTGTTCGCGCACGCCAGTCAGGCCACGCTGAACGCCAACAGCCCACTGCGCTACGTCCACACGCTGCGCGCCGCCATCGCCGCCGATCCCGTCCGCGCGTTCATGTTCGTCGGCCGCGACGACAACGACAGCCCGCAGCTGGAGCCGATGGCCGAGGCGCTGGCCGCGGCCGGCGGCCAGGTGACGTTCGCGCTCTACCGCGGCGGCCACGACTGGCAGCTGTGGCACGGCCACCTGGACCCGATGCTCGAGCTGGCCTCTCGCGACACCGCGCGGCCGCTGAAGACGTCGAGCGGCAGCATCCGTTCGCTGACCCCCGGCGTCGTCCCCATCCCCCACGGGCTCGGGCGCCACCGCCACGCCCGCGTCGTCACCGCCGGTGCCTACGCCACCGTCGTGGTGAGCGCGGACCGCGTGCGCCATGGCCGCCATCGCCGGCGGCGGCACCAGGGGCACCAGCGGCACCACGGGCGCGGGACCGTGCGCTCGTGATCGGCGGTCTGCTGCTGGCGCTGGCCTCGGCGGCCCTGATCAACATCGGCTTCCTCCTCCAGCACCGCGGGCTGCGGCGCGCCCCGGCCGGCGAGGGAACCATGGCCCGGCTGCGGCGCGCGGTGCACGACCGGTCCTGGCTGGCCGGCCAGGCGATCGGGTGGCTGGGCTTCATCACCCAGATCGTCGCGGTGGCCATCGCCCCTCTGGCGCTCGTCCAGGCGTTCGCCGCCGGGGGTCTGGCGCTGTCGGTCCCGGTGGCGGCGAGGATGTTCCATCACCGCATCAGCCGCAACCAGGTCGCGGCGGTCGCGGTCATCGCCGTCGGCCTGGCGGCCCTGCCGATCGGCTTCTCGACCGCGCGCGACCAACTCGACACCAGCTCGCTGGTGCTCGCCTGCGCGATCTGCGCGGTCGGGGGCGCGGTGGTCGCGCGAATGCGCAGAGGGTGGACGCTGGCGATCGCCGCCGGGATCTTCTACGGGATCGCCGACGCGGCGATCAAGGCAGTGTCCCTGGGCCTGCACCGCCACGGGGTCGCCGCGGTGGTCTCGGGCTGGACGGCGGTCGCGGCCGTCGGCACGTTCCTGGGCTTCCTCGCCTTCCAGTCGGCGCTCGAGCGCGACCGCAGTGCCGTCGCCGCCGTCTCGCTGATGAACGCCCTGGCCGCGCTGGTGGCGCTGGGCTGCGGCCTGGGGGCGTTCGGCGAGTCGCTAGGAGCGAGTCCCGGCGTCGTCGCGGCCCACCTGCTGGCGATCGCCGTCGTCCTGGGCGGAGTCCCGGTGCTCGCCGCCGCCCAGGCCGCGATCGTCGAAGCCGCTGACGAGGGAGATGAACGACCGGCGCCGCGCCCCGTCGGCGCGTCGCCGGCGCACGGGGCGGGGCAGCGCGCAGCCGACCGCGAACACCACGGCCTCCAGCACCGGTCCGAATCCCGGCTTGCGTGAGAACAGCACGTCGCTGAAGCGCAGGTTGCGCGCCAGCGCGTAGGACGCCTGCGAGGCGATCAGCAGGATGATCAGCCCCAGGACGAGCGCCAGCGCCGCGCGACGCGACGGGGCGACCCCGGCGAGGGCAACGCCGGCCACTGCCCCGGCGAGCAGCCACGCCACCATCACCCGCAGCAGCGGCTGTCCGTCGGATGAGGCGAGCTGCAGCAGCGGGAGCGCGTCGGCGACTCGGGGCCCGAGATCGAGCCAATGCAGCCCGCGGAAGACGTAGAGCCAGCCGGTGCCGGCCAGCAGCCCGGCGAACACGATGACGAAGCCAGCCAACGCGCCGCCGGCCGCCGTCAGCGGACGCCGGAAATTCGCGGTGCGGATCGCGCCCGCGTCGTTCACCGGCTCCCCCCGATGACGCCGCGCCACTGGCCGGCCACAGGATCGGACATGTCAGCGAGCTTACGGCGCGCGTCGATGGGTTTTATTAAGTGCGCCCTCACAAATTGCAAGGAGATCCGGTATGGCTCGACGATTCGGCATCGCACCAGCCACGGCGCGCGAACAGCTGCAGAAGCTGGTCACGCCGGCGGCCACGGAGACGTTCAAGCCGTTCCCGGCGCCCACCGGGCCGGCTCCGTTTCGGGCGACTCCCGCGCAGCTGGGCGTCACCGATGCGAGCCCGCTGCACTTCTTCGTGCTGGGCGACAGCGGCGGGATCATGAACCCGACGCCGCAGAACAACGTCTCGAACGCGATGCAGGCCCAGCCGTCACCGGGCCCGGCGTTCGTGTACCACGTCGGCGACGTCATCTACTTCAACGGCGATCAGGCGGATTACCCCAGCCAGTTCTACGAGCCCTACGCCCACCTCAACGTCGCCGTCATCGGCATCCCCGGCAACCACGACGGCGATAACTCCAACGACACCAGCGTGCCGTCGCTCTCGGCCTACATGGCCAACTTCTGCGCCACCGCGGCGCAGCTGCCCCCGGGGGGCGAGGAGTTCAACCGCGACACCGAGACCCAGCCCAACTGCTACTGGACGCTGCGGGCGAAGGCGGTCACGATCGTCGGCCTCTACACCAACGTGCCGTCGGGCGGGGTCGTGCAGTCCGGCCAGGCGGACTGGCTGGCCGCCGAGCTGGCCGCGGCCCCGGCCGGCCCGCCGCTGATCGTGACGCTCCACCACCCGCCCTACAGCGTGGACGCGTTCCACGGCGGCTCGGCGGCGATGGGTCAGGTCCTGGACACCGCGATCGCCGCCGCCAAGCGGACGCCGGATCTGATCCTGTCCGGGCACGTCCACAACTACCAGCGCTTCACCCGCACGCTCACCGACGGGAGCACGCTCCCCTACGTCGTCTCGGGCAACGGGGGATACCACAATCTCCACAAGCTGGCCGCGGGCGCGACGCCGGGCCAGGAGGTCGGCGATGGCGTCGTGTTCGAGGCCGGCGACGATGCCAACTGGGGTTTCATGACCTTCACCGCGGACGCCGGGAAGCTCAGCGCGCGGTACGTGCGCGTCGCTCCCGACGGGACGGTGACCCAGAACGCGGACTCGTTCACGGCCGGCGGATGAGGCGCGGGCCCGCCGGATGGGGGAACGTCGGGTTATCACGGATGACAGCCCTTGCGCCGGGTGGCACCCTGCAGGTATGACACGTCCGCCCTACCCACTCATCCGCGTCGATCACGATCGGCGCGGCGACTGGGACGTCGAGCTCCCCGATGAGGTCGCGCCGGTCCGCTGCCACACCCTGGAAGAGGCCCGCCGCGTCGCCCTGCGCCACGCCGCTCACAGCGAGCGCTGCGAGCTGATCATCTGCGACGCCTACCATCGCGTCGCGCACCGCGAGCTCGTCGGCCCCGCCGCCTGACCACCCCGGCGGACCGCCGGTCGCCCCAGCCGCGCCATCTGGCCCTCAGCCACCGGTTGATGGGCCAGACGCGCAAACCGGTTTTGAGATCGTCAGCGCCGCGCGCGACGGTGATCCAACTCGCGAGGGCTTTAGGCCGAAACTGTGAGCCATTGGCAGGGTCGGCCCGGGCCGGCAACGCAGGGAACGACGGGGCGGGTGTGATGCGCGGCGACCGCGTCGACCGGCCCGCCTGAGTCGCGGGGAGCCCGTGGCGGATAATGCGGCGCCGATGGCCGCCACCCTGACCGAGCTGCTGCTCGACCGCGCCCACAGCGCGGTGGTCTCGATGAACGAGCAGGGGGTCGTCACCTACTGGAATCCGAGCGCGGAGCGGATCTTCGGCCGCGCCCGCGACGAGATGGTCGGACAGCCGATGGTCGGTCTGATCGTCCCCGAGCGCTTCCGCGAGGCGCACCTGAAGGCGGTCAGCCACTTCCTGGCCACCGGAGAGGGGCCCGCCCTGGACCGCCGGATCGAGATGGCCGCCCTGCGCCGCGACGGCAGCGAGTTCCCGGCGGAGATCACGCTGTCCGCGTTGCACGAGGGCCCCACCTGGACCTTTCACGCGTTCATCCGCGACATCTCCGATCGCCGGGACGCCGAGCAGGAGAACGAACGGCTGGTGCGCGAGCTGCGGCGGGCGCTGCACTGGAGCGAGCGGCGCTTCGATGCCATTGTCGGCTCGCTGAGCGACCCGGTCACGATCCGCGACCGCGATCATCGCTTCGTCTACGCCAACCGGGCCGCGGTGGCCCAGCTGGGGTTCGACTCGTGGGAGGCGCTGCGCGACACCTCGCCCGACGCGGTGATGGCCGACTACCTGGTCTACGGCGAGGACGGACGTCCGCTGTCGATGGAGGACATCCCGTCGGTGCGGATCCTGCGCGGCGAGCCGGCCGAACCGCTGATGATCCACACGGTCCACCGCCGGACCGGCGCGCGCCGGTGGCAGCTGCTCAAGTCCGCCCCGCTGCTGGATCCCAGCGGCGCCGTGGAGGCGACGATCATGATCATCGAGGACGTCACCGAGCGCAAGCGCGCGGAGCTGCAGGCCGAGTTCCTGGCCCGGGCCAGCGAGGTGCTGGCCTCCTCGCTGGGCTACGAGCAGACGCTGCGCAACGTCGCCGAGCTGGCGGTGCCCGAGATCGCCGACTGGTGCGCGGTGGACCTCGTCGACGAGCAGGGCGAGCGGCGGTCGGTGGCGGTCGCGCACGGCGACCCGGCGCGGGTGGCGCTCGTCGAGCGGCTGCGAGCCACCCGGGGCGAGCGGCCGGACCCCACCCGCGGGATGGACCAGGTGCTGGCGACCGGCGAGCCGGTGCTGTATCGCCAGGTCACTGACGACATGCTCCGCGCGGCCGCCACCGACGAGGACGAGCTCGCCCTGCTCCAGGAGCTCGGGTTCCGCAGCGGGATGATCGTGCCGGTGCGCCTGGGCGATCGGACGCTCGGCGCGATGACGCTGGTCAGCGCCGAGTCCGGGCGGGTGCTGGATGAGTTCGACCTGCGACTGGCCGAGCAGGTGGCGGCGCGCGCCGCGGTGGCGATCGAGAACTCCCGGCTCTACAGCGAGCGCAGCGCCGTCGCCCACACGCTGCAGCAGAGCCTGCTGCCCGAGCGGCTGCCCCAGATTCCGGGCTACGAGCTCGCCACCATCTATGCCCCGGCGGTCCAGAGCACCGAGGTCGGCGGCGACTTCTACGACGCCTGGGCCATCGACGGCGCGTGGATGATCGTGATCGGCGACGTCACCGGTAAGGGCGTCCAGGCGGCGGCCCTGACCTCGCTGGTCCGTCATTCGCTGCGTGCCGCCTCGGAGTTCGAATCGCGCCCGGCGCGGCTGCTCGCCCACGTCGACCGCGCGCTCAAGAAGCAGCACACGTTGTCCATCTGCACCGCGCTGTGCCTGCGCCTCCAGGCCGACCGGGTGACGATGGCCGTCGGCGGGCACCCGTTGCCGCTGGCGCTGACCGCCCAGGGCGTGCGCCAGATCGGCGCCAGCGGCCCGCTGCTGGGCGGGTTCCCGGAGGTCGAGTGGGAGGACCTCGTCTTCGAGATCGAGCCGGGCACCACCCTGGTGACCTACACGGACGGGATCACCGACGCCGTCGGCGAGGACGGCTCTCGCTACGGGCTGCCCCGCCTGGGTCGGACCCTCGCGCAGTGCACCGAGCGCGACGCCGACCAGGTGGTCGGGCGGCTCAGCCACGCTCTCGACGAGTTCCAGGCCGGCGGCGGCCACGCCGACGACATCGCGCTGCTCGCGCTGCATCGCCGCCCGGACGGGGGCGCGTGAGCGGTGCCCGCCGGTGCCGGCGCGGCGGAGCTGGACCCCCGATGTGCGGTATCGCCACTCCACCTGGACAAGTGACCGAGACCCCGGTTGTCCCGGTGTAGGTGGCACGGGGGCTTCACAACGGGTACACCTACTGACGTGGCCGACGCTCAGACGCAGGCGGCACCACTGTCGACGGGCTATCGGATCCCCGAGGGCTGCCGGGACGAGCTGCTCGACCCCGACGGCCGGCCGTTGCCCCACGCGGCATCCCTGATGGTGACGCTTCAACGGCTGGGCCCCGCCCGTCTACAGGCCGCCGGCGAGCGCCGGGACACGATCTTCATGCAGCAGGGGATCACCTTCGAGGTGGCGGGCTCCGACGGGGAGCCCCGCGACCGGGCGTGGCCGCTGGACCTCGTCCCCCGGGTGCTGACCGCCACGGAGTGGACGACGATCAAGCGCGGTCTGGCCCAGCGGATCCGGGCGCTGAACGCGTTCGTCGACGACGTCTACCACGCCCACGAGATCGTCCGGGCCGGGATCGTCCCCTGGTCGCTGATCGTCTCCCGGCCCAGCTTCGCCCGGCCGGTGCACGGCGTCCGCGCCCCCGGCGGGGTGTACTGCCACGTGTGCGGGTGCGACCTGGTCCGCGACGGCGACGGCACGTGGCGGGTGCTCGAGGACAACGTGCGCACGCCGTCGGGCATCTCCTATGTGCTCGAGAACCGGGTGGCGATGACGCGGCTGATGCCCGAGCTGTTCGCCGGCCACCGGATCCGCTCGGTGTCCAACTACCCGTCGCTGCTGCTCGACGCTCTGCGCGCCGTGGCCCCCGCGGCGGAGAGCCATCCCACCGTCGTGCTCTGGACCCCCGGCGCGATGAACCCGGCGTACTTCGAGCACGCGTTCCTGGCCCGGCAGATGGGCGTCGAGCTGGTCGAGCCCGGTGACCTGGTGGTCCGCGACGCCGTCTGTTACATCCGCACCACGTCCGGGCTCCAGCGCGTGCACACCATCTACCGACGTCTCGACGACGACTTCATCGACCCGCTCGAATTCCGGCCCGACTCGATGCTGGGCGTGCCGGGACTGGTGCGCGCCTACCGGGCGGGCACGGTCGCGATCGCCAACGCGATCGGGACCGGCGTGGCCGACGACAAGGCGATCTACTACTACGTCCCCGAGATGATCCGGTTCTACCTGAGCGAGGATCCGATCCTGGAGAACGTGCCCACCTATCTGCTCAGCGACGAGACCCAGCGGCGGCACGTGCTCGGGCGCCTGTCCGAGCTGGTGGTCAAGCCGACCTCGGAGTCGGGCGGCAAGGGGGTGTTCATCGGCCCGCAGGCGTCGGCGGCCGAGCTCGAGCAACAGGCAGCGATGATCCAGGAGGACCCGCACCGCTTCATCGCCCAGGACCTGGTCCACCTCTCGACGGCCCCCACGGAGGTCGGCGACGGCCGGCTGGCCGCCCGTCACGTCGACCTGCGGCCGTTTGCGGTGTTCGGCGAGGAGATCCGGATCGTCCCCGGCGGGCTGACCCGCGTCGCCCTGCGCGAGGGATCGATGATCGTCAACTCCTCCCAGGGCGGCGGCTCCAAGGACACCTGGGTGCTCGACGAGGACGGCGACGGCGACCTGGCTCCCGGGACGCTGCCGGCGCACCGGCCCCCGCGACTGCCGGACGTGCGCTATGGCGGTGCCTGGCAGAGCCAGGCCCAACAACAACAGCAGGTGAAATCCGCTGGCGCGGATTCCATTGCGAGATTGCCCAGAAGGCAATCTCGCGGGGATTCGTAGGTGTTAGCCAGGATCGCGCAGGAGCTGTTCTGGCTCGGGCGCGACCTGACCCGGGCCGAGCACACCGCGCGCATCCTCGACGGGGCCTTCCACGCGGATGTCGCCGGCGTTCGCGGCGAGCGCGGCATGGCGCTGAGCTGGGAGGGGGTGCTGGCCACGATCGGCGCCAAGCCGCCCGCGCCCGGCGAAGAGGAGGCGCCGGCGGTCGAACAGGCCACGTCCGAGTTCCCCGCGCTGGGCCGCAATCAGGTCGCCCGGCTGCTGACGCTCGAGACCGACAGCCCGGCGTCGGTGGTCTCGTGCGTCGCGCGCGCCCGCGAGCGCGGCCGGACAATGCGCGACGTCATCTCCACCGAGATGTGGGAGGCGCTGAACTCGTTCTACCTGCTGCTCGGGCGCTACGACCTCCAGGCGGCCCTGCGCACGGGGCCCTATTCGTTCTACCAGGAGGTCAAGGAGCACTGCGCGCTGTTCTGGGGGCTGGTCGACCGGACCATGCTGCGCGACGAGGGCCGGGCGTTTTTGGAGGCGGGCGGGCGCATCGAGGAGGCGGACATGGTCCTGCGCATGCTGCGGGTCGCCATTCCTCCGGGCTCGCTCGAGGACGGCTTCGAAACCGAGGCGCTGGCCCTGCTGTACGCCGTCGGCGGCTTTCAGGCCTACCGCCGCGCGGTCCGCGTCGCCCCCACGGTCGGCCCGGTCGTGCGCTTCCTCCTGTTCGACTCCGCCTACCCGGGGTCGGTGGCCTCGTCGGTGGAGGCGCTGGCGGCGGCGCTCTCGGCCGCCGATGCCCAACCTCGCTCGTCGCCACCGGTCCTCCGGCTCGGCCGTCTGATCGCCGACCTCGAGCTCCAGCGCCGTGCCCCGGATGCCGGCGGCGCGCTCGAGCTCATCCTCGAACGGGTACAGGACGAGCTGGCGCTGGTCGATCGCGACATCGACGCCCGGTATTTTGCGATCGCCGCCCTGGCCGCACTCCATCTTTAGCCGCGCCGTCGACCGGTCCATGAACTTCGCCATCCGCTACCTGACCAAGTACGAATACGACGGGGAGGTGGTGGACAACCTCAACGCGCTGCGGGTCAAGCCGCACGGCAACGGCCGCCAGCGCTGCGACGAGTTCGCCGTCCGCCTGACCCCGGAGGTCCGCCTGCACCGCCACACCGACTACTTCGGGACCGAGGTGGTGGAGTTCGAGGTCTCGCGACCGCATCGGAACCTGACCATCGACGTCCGCGCGCGGGTGAGCACCAAGGGGCCCGGGGAGGCGCCCCAGGCGACCTGGGAGGCGCTGTCGGATCCCCAGTACCGGGAGGCCGGCGGCGAGTTCCTGCTCCAGACCGACGACGCGCCCGATCACCCGGCCCTCCAGGCGCTGACCGCCACCACCGGCGCGGCCTCCTCGCCGCTGGCCACGGTGCTGCTGATGTCCGAGCTCATCCCCGACCGGTTCGAGTACCGGCGGGGAGCCACCTACGTGGACTCCCGCATATCGGACCTGCTGGAGGCGGGCGCCGGCGTCTGCCAGGACTTCGTCCACCTGGGGCTCTGCCTGCTGCGCCACCACGGAATCGCCGCGCGCTACGTCTCGGGGTATCTGTTCGCGGCGGGATCCGACGATGGCCAGGAATCGGTCGAGGTCGACACCCACGCCTGGCTCGAGGCGCTGCTTCCCAACCCGGCGGGCGGCGAGCCGGTGTGGGTCGGCGCCGATCCCACCAACCGCCTGCTGGCCGGCGAGACCCACGTGAAGATCGGCCACGGCCGCCACTACTCCGACGTGCCGCCGATCAAGGGCGTCTACCGGGGGGCGGCCAGCGCCAAGCTCGAGGCCAGCGTGACGATGACGCGACTCGAGCGCCCCGATCCCGCCTCGATCGCCCGCGCCTAGCAGCCGCGACGCCCGGCGGCCCGCCGGGCCCCGACCGGACGTGATGGATCCAAGCCGACGCCCCCGTCGCCTGGATCCATCACGTCCTCGAGAACTGCGCCCCACCGCAAACAGCGGGGCCCGGGCGTGACACCGGGCCCCGCGCAACGACCGTGCTTCGCCCGGTCTAGCGGACGCTGAGGCTTCGCGCCAGCGCAGTCACCCGACCTGCCGCGTCGACCGTGAGCCGGAGCGTGTAGCGACCGGTGCGGGCCTTGCGGGCCAGCCCCAGGGTCAGCTTCACCCGGTGCTTGCGCACCAGACCGGCCTTGTTGGCGACCAGCGACCGGCCCCGCACCAGCCGGGCCCGGATCAGCGTCGCCACGTTTGCGCCACCGCTCGTCTTGACCGTGAGCGTGATGGCGCGCGCGCCGGTCACGTAGCTCCAGGTCACGTGCGGCAGCTTGATCGAGCCGAGGCCGCCGCCGCTCTGCGAGCCGGTGTGCGACGACGGGCTGGAGTTGCCCTGCCAGCCGTTCCCGCCGTTCCCGCCGTTACCACCGTTCCCGCCGTTCCCCCCGCTGCCCGAGCCGCCGTTGCCGCCCGAGCCGCTGCTGCTGCCATCGGGGTAGAGCGTCTTCTCGACCTCACCGGTGGTGTCGTTGAGGATGATCGCCGGCGCGTGGCCGTAGCTCTGGTTGAAGTCGAACGCGTTGGCGAGCGTGCCCGCCGAGGCGTCCGCGGAGCCGCCGCCGATCCGGGTCAGGCCCCAGTTGTTCTCGATGAACTGCGCGATCGACGCCTGCTCGGTGAACGTGTTGTCCACGTAGTTCTGCTTCGCCCAGGGCGAGATGACCAGCAGCGGCTGGCGCGGGCCGACGCCGCACTTGTCGTTCTGGGCCGGCGGAGTCGCCGAGGACCCGCACTTACCGGGGCCGTTCAGCGTGTCCAGGGTGTCCTCGGACTGCCGGATGATCGGACCCATCTGGTGGTCGTACCAGCCGTCGGAGTCGTCGTAGGCCAGGACGATCGCGGTCGAGGGCCAGAACTTCGACTGCTCGATCTTGTTGATCTCGTCGACCAGGAACCGCTGCTCGTCGAGCGGATCGGAGTAGCCGGCGTGGCCGTCCTCGTAGGCCGGGGCTTTGAGGTAGGAGACGGCCGGCATGTTGCCGTTGTCGATCGACTGGTTGAACCATGACGCGTCGTACTGGTGGTTGACCGCCTGCGAGAGCGGCGTGTTGGCCGGATCGGACTCGCCCACCTCGCCCACCGAGCTCGGCGAGTTGTGGTACGGATTCGAGGTGCTCTCGTAGTACTGGAACGGCTCGTGGTGCTGTACGTAGTCCGCCGTCGACGCGCCCCCGACGTTGGCGTGCGACTGCACGTCGCAGATCGGGAAGCCGCTGGCGGATTTGCCGGTCGGCGTGAAGCCGCCCTCGAACCAGCCCCAGGTGATGTTCTTGGTATTGAGCAGGTTGCCGATGTTCTGGCCGGTCATGGCCATGGTCACGCCGTTGGCCATCGGCACCGTGTCGCCGCTGACTGACGGATTGCCCGGCAGCGTGCCCGTGTTCGCCGCCGACGACGGGTTCGAGCACAGGTCGTAGGCCGGATCGATGTCTGACTCGTCAGTCCCGTTGGCGATCGAGCTCGACGTCCCGCCCTCGGCCACCGCGCCGTGGGTCTGGCCGCTGACCACGTTGATCGCCCCCGGGGTGGAGGGACCGAACTGCGTGCTGTAGGAGTTGTCGTTCAGCGTGAAGTGCTGGGCGTAGTTCCACAGTGCGGTGACGGTGTTGCCGTCGTAGTAGTCCATGACGATGCCGTTGGGCCCGTAGCTGCTGCTGTCGGGATACGTGGTCTCGGTGCACCCGGTGCCCTGGGTGTCCTGGACGAACTTGTCCATGAGCCCGCCGTCAAACGCGCTCTGCTCGGCGGAGTAGCCGTGGTTCTGGTCGCAGGTCACCGCCTGGCTGGGATCCAGCCGCACGGGGTTGTCCTCGTTGGGGTTGGAGTCCAGGAGGGCGGTGTTGAGGCCGTTGACCGTCGGCGTGCTGGGCGCAGCGTGGAACTGCGGCTCGCCCGGAGGGTTCAGCGCCGTCGGATAGGTGCCGAAGTAATGGTCGAAGGAGATGTTCTCCCCAAAGATCACCACGACGTGCTTGATCGGTGTCGTGGTGGCAAACGCGACGGCCGGGTCTGAGCTGCCCGAGTTCCCCGAACTGGCCGAGGAGACCGACAGCCCGATCACCGACGCGCCGATCGCGGCGGCGCCGATTGCCGCGGCGGCGAATGTCTTGCGGATCTGCAAGTGAGCGCTCCTTTGCTCAATAGGCGGGCGGCTGCAAGGGCGGCCGGTGGCCCCCAGGCAGACACCGGCATCCTCTGACTCCAGCGCCTCGACGGTGTGAACCTGTCGTCACATACCTGTGTTCATCGTGTTCACGCCGTGTCCACGAGTTGGTAACAACCGCGGGCTCCGTCATCACTAGGTTGGCGGGACGCCTGCCCCCAGGACCCGGGACGGGCCGTCCCGCGCTATGGCTGGCCCACCGACGCCCACGACACCGCTGTCCGGCATCGGCAACGGGTCACGCGGTCCGAGCCGCTGGCGCATCCCCAACCCGCGCCGCACCGCATTCCGTGTGGCAGCCCTGGCGCTGCTGGCCTTGCTGGTCCTCGCGGCCGCGGCGATCATCCCCGGCTCACACAGCAGCGGGACCACCCGGTTCGGGGTGGCCCGGATCACGCGGGCGACGTCGGGGGCCAACACGCTGCCCTACCACGAGCGCAAGGTGTTCGGGTCCAACATCGCGGCCGGCCGTTACGGCACGCTGATCGGCGATCAGGAGAACGAGGGGGTCAACGCCCAGGGCCAGCTGGCCTCCGATCTGCCGCCGCTGTCTCCCCGCGCGTTCAACGCACCGGTCGCCGCCTACAAGCGGTATGCCGAGCACTGGAGCGTCAAGCTCGGCCAGGCGGTCGACACGCTGCGCTCGGGCCTTGAGTCCGACGACCGCGGCGTCGCGCAACGCGAATGGACCGCGGCGTTCTCGGACTACCTGCACCTCGGCGCGGTCTACGGGCTGCTGCCCACCGGCCTCGACCATCGGCTGGCGGCGAACCCGACGAATCTCGCCGATCCCCATTTCACGGGGCTGCACCGGATCGAGCTGGGCCTGTGGACCGGCGCGCCGCCCCGGTCGCTGGTGCCGGTGGCGGCGTCGATCAGCCGCGCCGTCCCGGCCCTGCTGCGTGTCCTGCCGGGCACCGCGATCGATCCGCTCGACTACGCCACTCGGGCCCACGAGGTCCTCGAGGACGCCCAGCGCGATTTCATGAGCGGCACCGAGGTCCCCTGGAGCGGCGCCGGGGTGATGGCCACCGACGCCGGTCTGATCGCCACCAAGGAGGTCATCTCCACGCTGGTGCCGCTGCTGCAGGGCCGCGACAACACGCTCATCGACGTCCAGAACTGGCTGCTGGCGCTCCAGACCGCGCTCGACTCGGTCCGCCGCCCCGATGGCACCTGGCCGTCGCTGAACCAGCTCACGATGATCCAGCGCGAGCGGATCAACGGGACGCTGGCGGGCGCCCTGTCCGCGCTGGAGCTGGTCCCGGGCACGCTCGAGACGGTCAACGTCCCGGTCATCCCGACGATCGCCCAGCAGGCGCACGCGGAGAAGCGATGAGCCCGGTCGACCGCAGGCGCTTTTTGACCGGATCGCTGACCGCGCTCGGCGCGGGCGGGATCGGTGCCGCGGCCGGCCTGGTGGGCGCCGACGCCGCCACCGCATCGCCGCCGGCGCCCAGCCTGGACACCACCGTCTACGAGGTCGGCGGCCGCGAGCTGGCGGTCGGGCTGCCCTTCGACGGCCCCCACCAGTCCGGCGTGCTGACCCCGCGTCAGGAGCAGGCCACCTTCATCGCCCTGGACTGCGTCGGCGCCAACGGCGAGCAGCTGTTCGAGGGCCTCCAGGCGCTGTCCACCGAGTCGCGGCTCCTGACCCGGGGCACGCCGGTGGGCGTCACCGAGGCCGACGACCCGCCGCCGGACTCGGGGATCCTCGGCGACTACGACAGCCCCGACTCGCTGACGGTGACGATCGGGTTGGGCGCGTCGCTGTTTGACCATCGCTTCGGCCTGGCCGCCCGGCAGCCCGCGCGGCTGACGCCGATGCCCGCGTTCGCGCTCGACGAGCTCGACCCCACCCGGACCGGCGGCGACGTGATCGTCCAGGTCTGCGCCGGCCAGCGCGACACGGTCGTTCACACCGTGCGCGAGCTGCTGCGCGCCATCGCCGGACGCTTTGCCGTGCGGTGGATGATCGACGGCTTCCAGAGCGCGTCGCGCGGGCCGACGATCAACAGCAACCGCCGCAACCTGTTCGCCTTCCGCGACGGGACCGCCAATCCCGAGGTGACCGACGCGGCGCTGATGAACCAGCTGATCTGGGTTCAGCCCGGGACCGACGGGCCCGCCTGGACCGCCGGCGGCACCTACATGGTGGTTCGCACCATCCGCCAGCACGTCGAGTTCTGGGACCGGGTGGGCATGCTCGAGCAGGAGCAGATGATCGGCCGCGAGCGGGTCAGCGGGGCGCCGCTGGGCGGCACCAGCGAGTTCGAGGACCCGCAGTACAACCTCGACCCGCATGGCAGGCGGATCCCGCTCACCGCCCACATCCGGCTGGCCAACCCGCGGACCACCGCGACCGCCGGCCAGCGGATCGTCCGCCGCGGCTACAACTACCACCGGGGCGTCGACGAGGCCGGCAACCTCGACCAGGGCCTGGTGTTCATCGCCTTTAATCAGGACCCCGCGCGCCAGTTCGCCACCATCCAGCGCCGCCTGGAGGCCGAGCCGATGACGGACTACATCACCCCGGTCGGCGGCGGCTACTTCTTCGTGCCCCGCGGGACGACCGGGCCCGGCGACTGGGTCGGCTCGGGACTGGCGTCGACGTAGCGGTTGGGGCCACCAGCCGGCGGACGGTCCCCGGACGGTCACCACCGGTCGCGCCGCCGGTGGTAGCGTCGCCGCATGGGCAAACGAACGCAGTACACACCTGGGACGTTCAGCTGGGCGGACGTCAACACCACGGACCAGGAGGGCGCCAAGGCGTTCTACGCGGGGCTGTTCGGCTGGGAGATCACGGACATGCCCGCCGGCGAGGGAGTCGTGTACTCGATGGCGGCGATCGGCGGCGAGTGGGTGGCGGCCATCTCGCCCCAGCCCCAGCAGCAGCGCGACGCCGGGGTCCCGCCGTCCTGGAACTCCTACATCACCGTGGCCGACGCCGATCAGACCGCAGCGCGCGCGGCGGAGCTCGGCGCCTCGGTCCACGCGCCCCCGTTCGATGTGATGGGGGCCGGGCGAATGGCCGTCATCCAGGACCCGCAGGGGGCCTGGTTTCTCATCTGGCAGCCGAAGGACCACCGCGGCGCCGGGCTGGTCAACGCTCCGGGTGCGATGTCGTGGAACGAGTTGGGCTCCCCCGACCTGGACGGGTCGGCCGCGTTCTACGGGGGGCTGTTGGGCTGGACGACGGCGCCGATGGAGGGCGCCGAGCCCACCTATCTGGTGATCAGCACCGCGGACGGTCACACCAACGGCGGGATCCGCCCGCCGGCGCCCCCGGGCACGCCGCCGTTCTGGCTGGTCTACTTCGCCATCGCTGACATCGACGCCGGCCTGGCCAGGGTCGGCGAGCTGGGCGGCAACGTGCTCGTGGGATCGACCGACATCGGGATCGCCAAGATCGCCGTCGCGCAGGACCCGCAGGGCGCGGTGTTCGCCCTCTACGCCGGGCACCTGGACGACTGAGCGGGCCGGTCGACGACCGAGAGGGCCGGTCACCCGGCTGGTGCATACTGGGCTGGGTGCGAGGAACGCGCAGGCTGATCGCGATCGGCGCGGCGGCGGCGGCGGCGGTGCTGTGCGCCGGCTGCGGCCAGACGGCGAACGGCGGCAGCGGCGGCAGCGGCGGTGCCGGCGGATCGCCAGCCGCCGGCGGCCACGCCGCGAGCGCGGCGGCCGTCCCGTCGGCGCATCCCCAGGCGGTTGAGCCGATCGCCGGCGACGCGCCGGCCGAGTCCATCCCGGCCAGCGCCGGCGTCAGCGTCGACGCGCCCGGCACGAAGACCTCGCTGCCCCAGCCGCAGACCAACGCCCAGATCCGCCAGGCGCTGGCGCAGAGCGGCATGACCGCCGGCACCGCCCAGGCGACGCTGACCCCGAACGGGCTGGCGGTGGCCCCACTCAACGCGCCGGCCGCCATCCAGGAGGTGATCGCCGCCGGCAACCAGATCGCGCGGCTGCCCTACCGCTACGGGGGCGGCCACATGACCTACGAGGACACCGCCTATGACTGCAGCGGTTCGATCAGCTACGTGTTCGCCGCCGCGCACCTGCTCGACCGCACGGTCGTCTCCGGCCAGCTCATGAACTGGGGCGATCCGGGGCCCGGCAAGTGGATCACCGTCTTCGCCAACGCGGGGCACACGTTCATGTATGTCGCCGGCCTGCGTTTCGACACCGTCGCCCTGGCCCAGACCGGCTCGCGCTGGTCCGATACGCCCGCTGACGAGCCGGACCTGAGCACGTTCGCGGTCCGCCATCCGCCCGGCCTGTGAGCGCGGGATTCGAGCGCTCCGCCGGCACCGGGTTGCCGTTCTACCTGTAACCGGGGTGATTTTGCGGCGCGCGGCGCCGCCCGGTGCCGTCCGAACGCGGCTCTATCTTCGGTCGCGGCCATGCAAGTGCGAGAACTGCAAGACGGCTCTCAGATCGCCACCGCGCTGCTCGTGCGCAACGCCGAGGTGCGCCATCGCCGCGAGGGCGACGAGTACCTCAAGCTGACGGTCGGCGACCGGACCGGCACCGTCCCCGCCGTCGTGCTCGAGGGCGTCGAGGCCGCCCGCGCGATCTGTCGCGCCGGGGAGATCGTCCACGTCGTCGCCAGCTTCAGCGTCCACGAGCGCTACGGCGGCCGGCTGCTCGTGCAGGCCGTCAGCGAGGCCGGCGAGGACAGCTATGACCGTGAGCATCTGATCGACGGGCCGGCCCGGCCGGCGGCGGCGATGGAGGCGGACCTGCGCGAGCTGGTGGCGACGATCCAGGATCCGTATCTGCGGCTGCTGCTGGCGTCGATCGTCGGGGAGAACACCCCAACCTGGGCCCGTTTCCGCGAGGCGCCGGCGGCCAAGCACTACCACCAGGCCTACCGCCACGGACTGCTCGAGCACTCCCTGACGGTGGCGCAGGCCGTGAGCGCGATCTCGGCCACCTTCCCCGGGATCGACCGCGACGTCGCCGTCACCGGCGCGCTGCTGCACGACATCGGCAAGCTCGACACCTATGACCTGACCGGCGAGGCGATCAGCATGTCCGACCAGGGTCGGCTCTACGGCGAGATCGCGCTCGGTTACTTCCACGTGCGCAGCGCGATCGAGCGCGTCGACCGCTTCCCGCCCGAGACGGCCCAGGCGGTGCTGCACATCATCCTCAGCCACCACGGCTCGCTCGAGCACGGTAGCCCGGTGATCCCGGCGACCCGCGAGGCGACCCTGGTCCACATGATCGACAACCTGGGCGGGCGCCTGGGCAGCTTCGACCGCGTCCAGAAGGCGCTGCCCGCCGGCGAGCAGTGGTCCGCGTTCGACAAGGGGATCGGCGGCGGCGCCTATTTCGCCACGCCGGCCGTCGACGAGCGCCGCGCCGCCTGACCCGCTCGCCGCCCCTCGGCGTCGCCGGACGCGTAACGCCGTGCTCCAAAACAGCGCAAATTGCGTCACGGGACCGCGCGGAGCGTTCCTCGGAGTCGGCCCCAGGCTAGAGTTGCCTTGGGGATGGCCAAGGACACCGAGAAACTGATCCGTCAGCTCTCGTTGATCTCGTATCTGATGGCGGAGCGCCGGCCCGTGACGGCGCCGGAAATCAGGCGCGACGTCGAGGGATACAGCGTCATGAACGAGGACGCGTTCGCGCGCCGGTTCTACGCGGACCGCTCCGAGCTCGAGGCTCTGGGCATCGCGCTGGCGGTCGAGAAGCCCGTCGACGGCCTGGTCGAGCAGGAGAACTACTCGCTGCCGCCCGAGAACTTCCATCTCCCCCCGATCGCCTTCACCGACCGGGAGCTCGCCGCTCTGCGCACCGCCCTGCAGCTGCTCGACGGGGAGTTCGCCTATGCCGAGCCCCTGCGTCTGGCGCTGCAGCAGATCTCCTGGGGCCGCCCCAGTCCGCTCAACGCCCCTGAACAGAGCACGGTGGCGCTGGGGATCACCGGCTCGGCCGGCGGACACGAGGTGTCCCAGCGTCTGGCCAAGATCGAGACGGCCATCTTCCGCCGCAAGACGATCGTGTTCGACTACCACACGATGGAGCGCGACGAGGTCGGTGCCCGGCGCGTCGATCCCTACCAGCTGCTCTACCAGGGCGGCCAGTTCTACGTGGTCGGGCGCTCGCACGAGCGCAGCGCGATCCGCGTGTTCCGCCTGTCCCGGATTCAGGGGAAGGTCGGCTACGCCACCAAGGCCGAGCACGACTTCCAGCGCCCCGCCAACTTCGACCCCCGGGCGTATGCCAACCGGATCGACTGGCAGTTCGGCGACCCGCTGGGCGTGGCCGAGGTGTGGATCGGCAGCCGCATCGCCTGGCAGATCGAACGCCACTTCGGCCGCTACGGGGAGATCAGGCCCGCCGAGGACGATGACGCCGGCGATCGCCTGTTGGTCACCCCCTACGCCAACGCCCGCCAGCTGATCGCCTGGGTCCTCGGTCTGGGCGAGAACGCCCGGATCACGGGCCCTCCCGAGCTGGTCGACGAGCTGCGCGAGCGCGTGAGCCTGCTGGTGGACCGCCACACGGGCGACCCCCAGGTGGCCGACGTGCTCGTCGACGACGCGCCGCCGGCACTCGACCCCGGACACGTGGCCGACCCCGGGCGCGTCGATGCCGACGAGAACGGCAACCGTGCGGACGCCGCCATCCGGCCCGAGCGCTTCGCTCGCCTCGTGACCCTGGCCAGCATCCTGATCGACGCCGGCCGGGCCGGGCGCCTGCTCGACACCGGCGACCTGTGCGCCGCGCTGAAGGTGTCTGACCAGGAGCTGCGCGAGGACATCTCCGTGCTCAACGTCGTCAATTTCGGCGCCGGGACCTACGTCCTGTACGCCGAAATCCACCCGGACGGCTCGATCGAGGTCGACCCCGAGCCCTACGGCGACTCGTTCGCCCGCCCGGCCCGGCTGCTGCCGGTCGAGGCCAAGGCGCTGATCGCCGCGATCGATCTGATCGGCGAGCACATCCCCGAGGGGTCGCTCACCTCGGTGCGGGAGAAGGTGGTGGCCGCGCTGGGCGAGGACCCGGTCCACGAGGGCCTCCAGTTCGCGACTCCCGGCGGCGACAACCTCGAGATCGCCGGCGTCGTCTCCACCGCCATCGCCGGCCGGCGCATGTTGTCGTTCGAGTACTACAAGGAGAACGAGGACGAGTTCTCCACCCGCCTGGTCGAGCCCTACGCGCTGATCAACGGCCGCGAGGGCTGGTACCTGGCCAGCTTCGATCCCACCCGCGACAGCGTCCGCCACTTCCGCCTCGACCGGATCAAGTCGGCCACGGTCACCGACGAGCACTTCGACGCCCGCCCCGACGTGGACCCCGCGGCCGACGTCGACGGCTGGCCACGGACCGGCGAGGTCCCCGCGTCCAGCCGCGCCCGGGTGTGGATCTCCCCCGGGCGGGCCCGCTGGGCGAGGGAGGAGCGCCACGTCGTCGCCGATCTGACCGACGGCGCCGTGATCGTCGAGCTCGGCTTCGCCGGCGTCGACTGGCTGGTGCGCGAGACGCTCAAGGAGGCCGGCGACGCCGTCGTGCTGGAGCCGGCGGCCGCGCGCGAGGCGGTTCGCCAGGCCGCGGCCGCGATCGGGTCGGGCGCCCAGCTCGTCTCCGGCTGACGCCGTCCACCGGGCCGACCATCGATGAGCCGCCGGGGCGAGATCACCATGACGCAGGCCGAACTGGCGGCGTTCCTGGATCAGCAGCGCACGGTCACCTGCGCCACCAACGGCGTGCGGGGCTGGCCCCACCTGATGCCGCTCTGGTACGTCGTGCGCGCCGGCGACATCTGGGCGTGGACCTATGCCAAGTCCCAGAAGGTGCGCAACCTGGAGCGCGACCCGCGGGCGACGTTGCAGATCGAGACCGGCGACAGCTACGACCAGCTGCGCGGGGCGATGTTCGAGTCCACCGCCGAGATCGAGCACGACACCGATCGGGTGGCCGCGCTCGGCGCCGAGTTGCTGGCCCGGTATGGGGACGGGTCCGTCGCCCCGCAGGTCAACGAGGCGATCCTGGCCCAGGCCCGCAAGCGGGTGGCGTTGCGGTTCGTGCTCGGACGCACCTCGACCTGGGACCACCGCAAGCTCCGCGGGACGTACTAGCCGCCGCCCCGGGGATCCGGGGACTCCGGGGACGCTCCGAAAACGAGGCGACCGACTAGCCTTGCCGACCATGCCAGCGCTAAAGGGGCTGATCCTGTCCGGTGGCAAGGGCACCCGCCTGCGCCCGATCACCCACACCAGCGCCAAGCAGCTGGTGCCGGTGGCCAACCGCCCGGTGCTGTTCTACGCGATCGAGGCCATGGCTGACGCCGGCATCGACGAGGTGGGGATCATCATCGCCCCCGAGACCGGCGACGAGATCCGGGAGGCCGCCGGCGACGGGCACCGGTTCGGGGTCCGCCTGACCTACATCGTCCAGGACGAGCCCGCCGGGCTGGCCCACGCGGTGCTCACCGCCGAGCCCTTCCTGGGTGACGCGCCGTTCGTCATGTACCTGGGAGACAATCTGCTGCAGGGCGGAATCGGCGACCTGGTCCGTGCCTTCGACGACAACCGGCCGGACGCGCTCATCCTGCTCACCGCGGTGCCCGACCCCCAGCACTACGGCGTCGCCGAGCTGCACAACGGCGCGGTGGTGCGCCTGGTGGAGAAGCCGCCCGAGCCGCGCACCGACCTGGCCCTGGTCGGCGTCTACATGTTCACCGCCGCGGTGCACAACGCCGCGCGGGCGATCAAGCCCTCGGCTCGCGGGGAGCTCGAGATCACCGACGCCATCCAGCGCCTGGTCGACGACGGGATGCGGGTCGATCCCCACATCGTGACGGGCTGGTGGAAGGACACCGGGCGCCTGGAGGACATGCTCGCGGCCAACCGGCTGGTGCTCGACACGATCGAGGACCGCGTCGAGGGGGAGCTGATCGACTCCAAGATCGAGGGCCGGGTCATCATCGAGGCCGGCGCTCGGCTGGAGCGCTCAGCTGTGCGCGGTCCGGCGGTGATCGGCGTCGGGGCCCGGCTGACCGACTGCTACGTCGGTCCTTACACCGCCGTCGGGGACAACTGCGTGATCACCAACGCCGAGGTCGAGCACTCGATCATGCTGGCCGGCTCGACGGTCCGCGACCTCGACGGGCGGATGGAGTCCTCGCTGCTGGGGCGCAACGTCACCATCGCGCGGGGCGACCGCCAGCCGCGGGCCTACCGGTTCATGGTCGGCGACAACTCGGAGATCGGGATTCCGTAACCCGGCGCGGCGCGCCGGCCGGTCGGGGCGCCCACTGTCAGCCCAGCGGCTTCTCGCCCCAGAAGACGGCCACCGGGTTGCCGTTGAAGTCCGGGACCTCGGCGTACCCCGCGGACTCGTACAGCCCCCGGGCCCCCACCTGCTTGGGGCCGGTGTCGAGCCGGGCGATCTCGTAGCCCAGCCCGCGGGCGACGTCCTCGAGCTCGCCCAGCAGCGCCCGCGCCAGCCCGCGGCCCCGCAATTCGGGGACCACGTACATCTTCTTGATCTCACAGCGGCGGTCGTCGAGGCGCTTGACCCCGCCGCAGCAGGCCGGCCGCTCCCCGTCGTAGCCGACCACGAACGCCCCGGACGGCGAGCTGAGCTCGGCCGCGCCGGCTCGGGGCATGTAGTCGCCGTCGAGATCGAGCCCGTCGTACATCACTGCGATCTCGTCGCGCATCGCCTGGGCCAGCGCCGCGCCATCGCCGGAATCGACGTGGGCGGGGGTGAAACGAATCGATGAGGACTCACTCATGGCGGGCGTTCCGGAAGGGTTCGAGGGTACGCTAGAACCGCATGAGCGCACCGCCCAGCGAAGTCTCGGACCGGTTGCTCACGGCCTGGCGCGGGGAGATTCTGGCGGGGGCCGTGTACGGCCTGATCGCCCGTCGCCTGGACTCGCGCGAGGCCGAGATCATGCGGCGGATGGCCGACGCAGAGAGCGGCCACCGCCGGCGCCTGGAGCAGCGCATGGCCGAGCTGGGGATCCCCATCCCGGCTCCGAGCACGGTCAAAGTGCCGCTGCTGCTGCGCCTCCAGGCCCGGGTCGCGCCGATCGATCGCCTGCTGGCCGCTCGCGAGGCGGCCGAGGACGAAGAGGTCGACGACCTGTACAAGCGGTCGACCGGCGACCCGGAGACCGACCGGCTGCTGCGGGAGATCCGCAAGGAGGAGCGCTCGCACTCGATGGCCGTGGCGGACATGCGCGCCGGCGGCGCTGACGGCGACGTCAGCCGATCGCCCGCGCCCGATCGCGGGGTCGGGCCCACCCCCGCCGGGGCCGGCGGGGGCGGCGCCCAAGCCCGCCTCGACAGGATCCTCGGCCGGGAGAAGTGGCATCGGACCGGGACCAGCTGGATCTCGGGCGCCATCTACGGGGCCAATGACGGCCTGGCCGCGGTGTTCGGCATCGTGGCCGGCGTGTCCGGCGCCACCGGCGGGTCAAACGCCGTGCTCACCGCCGGGCTGGCCGGCGCCATCGCGTCGGCGCTGTCGATGGCCACCGGCGCGTTCCTGGCCGAACGCTCCGAGGCCGAGGTGGCCGCCGCCAATCTCGAGCGCGAGCGTCAGGAGATCGCCGTCCACCCTGAGGAGGAGAAGGAGGAGCTGTCGCTCTTCTACCAGCTCAAGGGCGTCGACGAGGCCACCGCGGACCAGCTGGCCGAGCAGCTCTCGCGCCACCCCGACGCGATGCTCCAGGCCCTGGCCGCCGAGGAGTTCGGAATCAGCGGCAACGCCGACGGCAACCCGGTCCAGGCGGCCATCGCCGCCGGGGTCTCCACCGGCCTGGGCGCCATGGTCCCGGTGATCCCGTTCATCTTCACCACCGGAACCACCGCCTTCGTCATCGCCGCGGTCGTCTCCCTGGTGGCCCACTTCCTGGTCGGCGCGGCCAAGTCGCTGGTCACCCTGCGCTCCTGGTGGGCGGCCGGGCTGGAGATGACGATGGCCGGGGTGATCGTCGGCGGCGCGCTGTACCTGATCGGGTTGGCGCTGCCCACCTGAGCGGATCGTCGGCAAACGTCCCGACCAACCCACCCCGCGCACCGGCCGGGACGTTTGCGGACGTCACGGCCGCAGTTGACGTTCGCCCCAAACCCCTCTCACCGCCCCGCGGACGACCACAGGCCACCAGACGACCGGCGGCACGACCACGGAGACCGGCTCAGCGGCTCAGCTCAAGAGATCGGCCAGCTGCTCGCGCAGCGCGGCCAGGTCGGCCTCGAGCGCGGCCACCCGGGCCTCGAGCTCGTCGTAGCTGCCGTTGGCCGACGGCGACGGTGAGGGGGACGGCGAGGACGAGGGCGACGGCGACGGGGACACGGCGACCGGCTCGTCGAAGCCGCCCACCGCCAGCGGCTCATCGTCAGTCTCGTAGCGCCCGCGGGCCGGCGCGAGCGCGGGCGCGTCGTATCCGCCGGCGGTCGCCAGTGGCGCCGGAGCGACCGCGGGCGCCGGGGCCGCCTCGGTGGCGCTGCCCTCCCCGCCCAGGAGCTGCCGGAAGCGATCCTCCTTCTGCCCCGGGCGGCGCTCGATCCGCGCCACGTAGCCGCGGTCCGCCAGGTCGCCGAGGATCCGCTCGACCTGCTCGAGGCTGTCCAGGTGGGCCATCCGGTCGCTGCGCGACTTGAGCTCGCCCGGGGTCTGGGGACCGCGCAGCAGGAGGATGCCCAGCACCGCCAGGTGCTCGCGATCCAGGCCGAGTCCCTCCTCGGCCAGGTGGCGGTACTTGGTCGCGCGCGACCCGGCGCCGCTGGCCAGCCGCGTCAGCCCGTAACGCGACAGCCGCTCGGCGGCATGGCGGACGTCGGACTCGTCGTAGTCGGTGACCGGGTCGCGATTGGTCGACTGGTTGCAGGCCAGCCGCAGCGCGTTGATCGACAAGGGGTACTGATCCGGGGTGGTCCAGCGCTTCTCGATCAGACAGCCGAGCACTCTCTGTTCGACCGGGGTGAGCTCAGAGAAATGCACGGCGGCGAGGATAGAGCCCCGCGGGCCCTGGTGGCCGGTCAGTTCAGGGCGCCGCGCGCATCACGGTCGTGACGTCCCGCCCCTCGGGGAGCTCCCACTGGCCGTCGCGCCAGGCGATCCGGCCACCGTGGGCCAACCGGGCGCCCGCCCGCCCGTGCGGTGGCGCGCCCCACAGCGTCGCCACCAGCGGGCGCTCGCGTTCCGGCACGTCGCCCAGGCCGGCGGCGACGTGATCGGCGGGATAGGTGACGACGATCGCGCCCGCCCGGACCCACACGGGGATCCGCTCGATCGGCGCCGCCACCACGACATCGCCTCCGCCGGACACGACCCGGTCAGACCAGGTCTCGATCCACTCGCCCCGCGGCAGCGGGACCTCGCGCTCGCGGAGGCCGTGCTCGAGCACCGGGGCGACCCACAGCGACGGGCCGTAGCCATAGGCGTCGGTGACCGTCCAGCCCCGCTGGTCACGCGGGTCGATCAGGCACAGCGGGCGGATGATGGGCAGGCCGGTCCGCGACGCCGTCCAGGCGGCCGCCCGCACATAGGGCACCAGTTGCTCGTGCAGCAGGGCGTAGGCGCGGTAGAGGTCGACCACGCGCTGGCCGTAGTTCCATGGCTCCTGGGGCATGCGGGAGTGCACATGCATGAGCGGGGAGAAGCAGCCGAACTGCAGCCAGCGCACGAGCAGCTCGGGCGGGCAGCGCTCGACGAGCCGGTGGCCCAGATAGCCGCCCGTGTCGTGAGAGAAGTTCGAGATCGCGGTGCAGGCGCCGCTCAGCGCGGCGACCACCAGCGCTCGCAGCGACCAGAAGTCAGACAGCTGGTCGCCGCCCCAGGTCAGACCGACGGCATGCTGGCCGGTCCATCCGCTGCGGCCGAACAGCACCCCCTCGCCGGGGTGGACCTCGTCGAGGGCCTGCTGCAGGCACTCCCGGTGCATGCCGCCCAGCGCCCAGGCGGCCTGCGCGCCGGTGCGCCCGTCGGCAAGCCGGACCCGATCGGGGATGTAGTAGCCGTCGCCGTCGTCGGCCTTGATCCCGGCGACGCCCAGCTCCAGCACCCGCTTGGCCGACTCGCGCCACCAGCGCTCGGCCGCCGGGTTGGTGAAGTCGACCATGGACCCGGTCCCCATCCACCATTTGGTGACGAACGGCTCGCCGCGCCGGGCCACGCCGGCGCGATCGTCGTCGTGGCCGGCCGGGTCCGCGGGCGGCTCGGCGACGAAGTAGCCGGCCGCCGCCGCCGGCGCGTAGTTGGGGGCGGGCTGGGCGTGCAGGCGCTCGGACGCCGGCTGGGGCGCGATCTGGCCGTCACGCGAGTCGAGGTTGACCCATGGGGTCACCCACACCACCGTGCGCACGCCGTCGGCCCGCATCCGCGCGACCATCCCCTGGGCGTCAGGGAACTGATGGGGGTTGAACTTCCAGGTGTTGTACTGCGTGGCCCACGGCGAGTCGATGACGATGGCGTCCAGCGGGATGTCGTTGCGCCGGAAGCCCTCGTAGTCGTCGATCACGTCGTCCTGATGCTCGTGCACGTCGCGGCTCTTCCAGAAGCCGTACCCCCACTCGGGCAGCTGGGCGGGAAAGCCGGTGGTGCGACACAGCGCCCGCAGTGCGGCCGCGGGCGTGGGCGCGCACATCACCTCGAGCACCAGGGGGCCGGCCCGGGCCCGCGTCGAGACGGTGATCCGCTCGCCGGAGAGGTCGAAGCCGGTCCCGTTGGCGTCGGTTCGGCACCAGACCCCGTAGCCGCGGCTCGACAGCATCCACGGGACGGGGGCGCAGTCCCCCTGGGGCACGCCGCCCTCCTCCAGCATCTCCTCGGGACAGTCGGGCCCGGTGTAGCGGCGATCCGCGCCCAGCTGGATGTCGCGGCCGGCCTGGTCGAAGCGAGCGTGATGACGCAGGCCGAGGCCGACGAGATGCTCCGCGGCGCGGCGTTCCCAGTCGAACGCCAGGCGGAGCGGATCGGCATCGGCATCGGCATCGGCATCGGCATCGGCATCGGCATCGGCATCGGCATCGGCATCGGCATCGGCATCGGCATCGGCATCGGCATCGATGGTGATCCGAACCCGGTCGGCCTCCACCATCTCGATGCGGACGTGGGCGGCCCGCCCCCCGTCGAGGCGAAAGCTCAGGTAGATCCCGCGCTCGCCCTCCTGCATCAGGATCGCGTGGCGGGCCCGCTGGGCGGGCGACCGGTCCTCGTGGGCCATGACGCCCTCGGTGAACTGGATGAACCGGTCGCGGACCTGGCCATCGGCGACCCAGGCGCCGCCGGCGCGCAGCAGCGAGCGCCCGTCGCGACGGATCGTGAACGCGAACGGGCGCGCCGAGACCTCGACCCGGACCCGGCCCGCCTCCAGGATCGCCCCGTCACTCTGGGTCGAGATCGACAGCTCCGGCGAGAGCATGAACGCATGGTTCTCGCAAATCCCCCGCCTGCATGCACCTGTTCACAGGATGGTTACGAAATCTAGGCGCCTTCTTCACGGACCGTATGTCCCTCGCGCCAATGCTGTGACCATGAACGCGAACAGTCGCGCCGACATGCATGTCCACTCGACGGCGTCGGAGCTGTCGAAGCTCGGGATCCAGCGATCGCTCAGCCTGCCGGAGTGCGCCACCGAGCCCGAGGAGGTCTACGAGCTGGCCAAGCGTCGCGGGATGGACTTCGTGACGATCACCGATCACGACACGATCGCCGGCGCGCTGGCCATCGATCATCTGCCGGACACGTTCCTCTCGGAGGAGCTGACGGTGTGGTTCGCCGGCGAGCCCCAGGCGGTGCACGTCCTCTGCTATGGCCTCACCCCCGACGATCACGAGTGGCTCCAGGCCCACAACGACAGCGTCGAGAACTGCGCGGCCTACTTCCAGGAGCACGAGATCACGGCGGCCCTGGCGCACCCGTTCTACGCGGTCGAAACGCCGCTGACCGCCCGCCACCGCCGCCGCCTGGCGCAGCTGTTCCCGATCTGGGAGACGCGCAACGGGTCCCGCGCCAAGGAGTTGAACCTGCCGGCGTTCGTGTACATCGAGACCCACGGTGGCACCGCGATCGGGGGCTCTGACGATCACGCCGGAATCGACATCGGCCGCACGTTCACCGCGACCCCCCGGTCGGCGACGCCCCGGGAGTTCCTGGGCTACGTGCGGGCCGGGCTGGCCGAGGCTCACGGCGATCAGGGCTCGGCCGCCAAGTGGACCCACGCCGCCATGTCCCTGGCGATCCGCAGCCTCGGCCCCGGCGAGGACGTCGGGCGGCCCAACCCGGAGGCGGTGCTGCGGATCATCGAGCGGGTCATGCGCGAGGGCGACGCCCGCCGCGGTCGCGTCGGCGCCGATCTGGGCCCGGACGACGCCCGCGCCCTGCTGCGCTCCTGGCTTGCAGGCATGGACCTCGGCATCGACGAGGCCACGCTGCTCGAACTGCTCCAGGAGGGCGAGCTCAGCCATCCCGACCTGTGCCGCCGCGCCCGGCGCATCCACGAGCGCAAGCTCGCCGCCGCCGTCCAGGACATCGTCGCCGACCCGGGGTCGACCGCGCTGGACCTCGGTCGTCACGCGACCGAGCTGTTCGACGCCTGCATCCCCGCCATCCCCTACGCGGCGGCCTCGGCCTTCCTCGGGCGCGAGAAGTTCAAGCTGACCCGCAGCGACGGCGACCGCCCGCGCGTCGCGCTGGTCGCCGACGGGCTGGGCGGCATGCACGGGGTCACCCACACCATCCGCCAGATCCGCGACCGTGGGGTGCCGGGCTACGAGGTCGAGGTGATCGGCACCAACTGCGACGTCGACCGCCGGCTCAGCGCCGTCGCCGAGATCGACATCCCCTTCTACCGCGGTCTGCAGGTCGGCGTGCCCAGCCTGCCGGCGATCGTCGAGACGCTGGCCGAGGGCCGCTATGACCTGGTCCACCTCTGTTCGCCGGGCCCGGCCGGGATCGGCGCCTGGCTGCTGGCCCGCGTGCTCGACCTGCCGATCGTCGGCAGCTACCACACCGAGCTGGCCGCCTACGCGGGCCTGCGCTCGGGCGCGGCCCAGCTCGAGGCGATTGCCGGCGCGGCGCTCGGAATCTTCTACGGCGCCTGCGACGTGGTCCTCTCCCCCAGCCCGGCCAGCGATCAGCGCTTGGCCGAGCTGGGAATCGACCTAACCCGCGTGGCCCGCTGGGATCGCGGCGTCGACCTGGGCCGGTTCGACCCGCGGCTGCGCCAGGACGGCCTGTTCCCCGGCGAGCTCAACGTGCTCTACGCCGGTCGCCTGACCAGGGAGAAGGGAGCTGACCTGCTCGCCGACGCGTTCCTGACCGCCCGCGACCGGGATCCCCGCCTGCACCTGGTCCTGGCCGGCGGCGGCCCCGAGGAGGCGGTCCTCCGCGCGCGGCTCGGCCGGCACGCGACCTTCCTCGGCTGGCTGGAGGGCCAGGACCTCGCGCGCGCCTACGCCAGCGCCGACGCGTTCCTCTTCGCCAGCCGGACCGACACGTTCGGTCAGGTCATCCTCGAGGCCCAGGCCAGCGGTCTGCCGGTCGTCGCGGTCGCCGAGGGCGGCCCGCTGTCGCTGATCGCCGACGGCGAGACCGGCCTGCTGGCGCCTCCGAGCGTTGACGCGCTGGCCGGCGCGCTGCTGGCGGTCCTCCAGACGCCGGGGCTGCGCGACCGGCTACGCAAGACCGCCCTGGCCGTGGTCGGGGACCGCACCTGGGAGTCCTCGCTGCGCCAGCTGGGCAACGGGTACCGCTCGGCGCTGCTGCGGGCGGCCGCGCCGGGTCACGTTCGCGCCGCCTGAGCCGGCGCGTTCGCGCCACCGGAGCCGGCGGGTTACCGTTCGGGCGTGCCGCGCCTGGACCTTCAGTTCGACGTCGCCGACCTGGCGGGCTATGCGGCGCGCTTCCCGAGCGAGGTCGACGCGCTGATCCTGCCCGTCGGGCGGGCCGCCCGCGACCGGGGCTACTACACCCGGACCGAGTTCCTCGCCGCCTGCCGGTGGAAGACGCCGCGCAGCGGGCCCCTGGTGGTCCGCAACTCCGCCGGTCGGGTGCGCCGCGCCACCGGGATCGCGCTGCGCGACGGCAGCTCCGAGACCGCGCGCATGACCGCGCTGCGCGCTCTGGACGGCGTGGCCTGGGCGACCGCGTCGGTGCTCCTGCATCTCGCCTATCTCGAGCGCTACCCGATCATCGACGTCCGCGCCCTGCATGCGCTGGGAATCCCGCGACGGGTCACCGTGACCGACGCGCTGTGGCTGGAGTTCGTCGAGGCCTACCGAGGTCTGATCGCCGCGTCCGGATTGGACGGGCGGACCGTCGACCACGGCCTGTGGCAGTGGTCGGCCGAGCAGGCCTGAGCGCCGCGACTAGAACGCGGTCGCCAGCGCCACCGGCACGACCCGCTCCGCGCCGGCCTTCCGGAGCTGGCCGCCCACCATTGCCAGCGTCCATCCCGAGCCGCGGCGGTCGTCGAGCAGGACGCCGGTCCCCGCCGGGGGCGCGCCCGCGATCCGGAACGCGCCGCGGACGTTGGCCGCCTGCTGGACGGCGTTGGCCATCTCCGACTGCGGCGGGCGCTCGCCGGTGCGCTCCACCAGCGCCAGGGCCGGGATGCCCAGCTCGGCGGCCAACCGCTCGCTCAGCTGGGTGATCCGGTCGCGCAGGCGCACCGAGGGAACGCAGGTCAGCCACTGCGCGCCGGCCGGTGAGGCCCGGAGCACGTCGGCCAGGGCGGCCACCAGCTCCTGGTCGAAGCCCTCCCCGCGCAGGCCGCGACCGACCGCCGGCCACCAGCCGCCGTCGCCGAAGCGGGCCAGCGCCCAGCCGGGCTCGGTGCGGACCTCGTCCGGGATCTTGCGCATCTGGCCGGCCTCGTTGGGGGCCATCTTCTTGACCTCGAGCGCGATCGGCGCCGAGCGAAGGTGGCGTCCGGCGAGCTCGACCAGCGCCGGATCCGGTGGCGCGGCGAAGCGGGGCTCGGTGCACACGCTGCAGCGTCCGCAGTCGGCCGGGTCCGGATCGTCGAGCTCCTCCTGGAGCACGCGCATGAGGCAGCGGCCGTCGGCGCCGAAGCGCTCCATGGCCTCCTGCTCCTCGCGGCGCAGCGCGGTGATCCGGGCGTAGCGCTCGGCGTCGTAGCGCCAGCCCGACTGCGGCGCGAGCACCCAGCGCGAGCCGTCGCGGCGCACCGCCGCCTCGACATCGAGGATCTTCAGCATCGCCTCCAGCCGGCCGCGACCGACGTTGACCACGCCCAGCAGCTCCTGAAGGGTGCGCCCGCTCTCGCCGGCCACCTCGAGGTCGCCCAGGACCGCGTCGACGCGCTCGCGTGAGGGGAACGACTGCTCGATGAAGAAGTCCTGGATGCGCCGGTCCTCGCCCCCGCGCAGCAGGACGACGTCCGCGTGCTCCACGCCGCGGCCGGCCCGCCCCACCTGCTGGTAGTAGGAGACGACCGACCCGGGCGCCTGGTAGTGGACGACGAACGTCAGGTCGGACTTGTCGTAGCCCATGCCGAGCGCGCTGGTGGCGCAGATCGCCTTGACGTCGTTGGCCAGCAGCCGGTCCTCGGCGGCCACCCGCTCGGCGGTGTCCTGGTCCCCGCTGTAGGCCAGCGCGCTGATGCCGCGCGCGCTGAGAAACTGGGCCACCTGATCGGCGTCGCGCTTGGTCAGCGTGTACACGATGCCCGAGCCGGGAATCGATCCCGCCCGCCCCAGGTGCTCGGCCAGCCACGCGAGCCGCTGCGCCGGCCGGGGCAGGTCGACCACCTCCATCCGCAGGCTGGTGCGCGCCAGCGGTCCTCGATAGGTGCGCAGGGCGGGGTGGGTGGGGTCGGCTTTCCGGGCCAGCTGCTCGGTGACGTCGGCCACCACCCGGTCGTTGGCGGTCGCCGTCGTCCCCAGCACCGCCACCTCCTCGGGCAGCAGGTCGAGCATGTCGCGCACCCGCCGGTAATCGGGGCGGAAGTCGTGACCCCAGTCCGAGATGCAGTGCGCTTCGTCGATGACCAGCAGGCCCACCGACGCGGCGAACAGCGGCAGCATCTCCTCGCGGAAGCGCGGGTTGTTGAGCCGCTCGGGGCTGATCAGCAGCAGGTCGATCTCGCCGGCGGCCAGCCGGTCGCGGACGTCGTCCCACTCCTCCCGATTGGTGGAGTTGATCGTCTGCGCCCGCAGGCCCAGGCGCTCGGCGGCGGCGATCTGGTTGCGCATGAGCGCCAGCAGCGGGCTGACGATCAGCGTCGGGCCGGCGGCGGCGTCACGCAGCAGCGCCGTGGCGATGAAGTAGACGGCCGACTTGCCCCAGCCCGTGCGCTGGACGCAGAGCACGCGGGCCCGGTCGGCGACGACGTCGCTGATCGCCTCCAGCTGTCCGGGGCGGAACTCGCTGCGCGGGTCGTCGGTCAGCGTCCGCAGACGCTGCAGCGCCTCGGCGGCCACGGTCTCGGGGGCGATGCTGGGCATCGTCTCATCCTGGCAGCTCGGTCAGCCGGAACCGGACGTGATCATCTGCGCCGCGCCACCGGTCAGCCGCGACGACGGCACGACGCGTCCGTCGCTAGGCTGCGCGCGTGCTCCAGTTCATCACCCGCCGCGCGTGACCGCGACCGGCGAGCACCATCTGGGCCGCCTGGCCCAGGAGTCGTTCGAGCGTCGAGGCGACTATCCGTCGTTGCTGTACGAGGGCCACTGGCACTCGTCGGGCGAGTTGTTCTCGCGGGCCCAGCGGCTGGCCGCGGGGCTGGCCGAACTGGGCGTGGCGCCCGGCGATCGCGTCGTGATCTCGATGGCCAACTGCCCCGAGGTGAGCATCTGCTACCAGGCGGTGTGGCTGGCCGGCGGCGTCGTCACGCCCGCGATGTTCCTGCTCCCGGCGCCCGACCTGCGTCACGTCATCGCTGACGCCCGAGCGACCGCGGTCGTCACCACCCCGGAGTTCGTGCCCAAGGTGATCGAGGCCACCGAGGGCCTGGAGAGCGTCCGCCACGTCATCTGCACCGAGGCCGGCGAGAACGGCGTGCTCGCGCTCGGCGCGATCGAGCAGGCCGACCCGCGCCCGCTCGTGGCCCGCGCCGACGACGACCTGGCCGCGCTGCTGTACACCGGCGGGACGACGGGCCGGTCCAAGGGCGTGATGCTGTCGCACGCCAACCTGTACTTCACCGGCCACGCGGGCCACGCGGCGTCATACGTTCCCGGGGTCACCCGCGGGCTGACCATGCTGCCGCTCTCGCACGCCTACGGCCTGCTGGTCACGATGACCGCTCTGCACCATCCCGAGCGCCCGATCAGCGTGCTGATGCGCTGGTTCGAGCCGGCGCGCTTCCTCGAGCTGGTCGTCGAGCACGGCATCCAAACCTCCGCGGTGGTCCCGACGATGCTCCAACTGCTGCTGGGGCAGCCGCTGGAGGACTACGACCTCGCGTCGCTGCGCTACCTCAGCTCCGGCGGCGCGCCGCTGGCCGCCGAGGTCGAGGAGGCGTTCTGCCGCCGGGTCCCCTCGGTCGCGATTCGCCAGGGTTACGGAATGACCGAGACGGCGGCGCTGATCTCGACCAACCCGACCGGCCGCGAGCGCGCCGGGTCGGTGGGGATCCCGGTGCCGGGCACCGAGCTCGAGGTTCGCGACGATGCCGGCGCCGCCCTGCCCGCGGGCGAGATCGGCGAGATCTGCGTGCGGTCGCCGGGGGTCATGGCGGGCTATTGGCACGCGCCGGAGGCCACCGCCGAGGCGCTCCAGGACGGCTGGCTCCAGACCGGCGACGTCGGCTACCTCGACGAGGACGGCTACCTGTACATCGTCGACCGCAAGAAGGACCTCATCATCCGCGGCGGCTTCAACGTCTACCCCCGCGACGTCGAGGACGCCCTGGTCGAGCACCCCGCGGTGCAGATGGCGGCAGTCGTCGGCCGACCTTCGGACCGTCACGGTGAGGAGGTGGTCGCGTTCGTCAGCCTCCACGCCGGCGCCGGCATCTCCGGCGATGAGCTGATCGACTGGGGCCGGGAACGCATCGGCGGCTACAAGTACCCGCGCGAGCTGCACGTGGTCGACGCGATCCCGCTGACCCCGGTGGGCAAGATCGACCGCAAGACCCTGCGAGGCCGGGTGGCCGAGCTCACCGGCGACCCCACCGCCTGAGGGGGCTCCCTCAGTCCACCCGCAGGTCGGCGTCGCCCAGGCGCAGCCGGTCACCCGGGAGCAGCCGGCAGCGGACCACGGGCCGGCCGTTCACCTCGGTGCCGTTGGTGGAGCTCAGGTCGCACAGCACCCAGTTGCCGTCGCGGAAGGTCAGCCGGGCGTGGCGGCGCGACACGCTCAGATCGTCGATGACCACGTCGCAGGCGGGATGGCGGCCGAGGATCAGCTCCTCCTGGACGCCGGTCCAGTCGAACGCCAGCAGGACCGGCGACGCCTGCTCGCGGGCCAGACCGCTCACGCGAAGCACGGTGTCGGCCACGCGCTCGAGCGTCTCGGCCAGCGCTCGCCGCGGCGAGCGCAACGTCAGGTCGCCCACCAGCGCCGCGGGCTCGACCACCAGGCTGCCGAACAGCACCTCCAGGCGATGGGCCAGCGTGTGCTCGCTCAGCAGTCCGTCGCCGTAGGCGGCGTTGAGCACATCGGCCATGTGGCGGCGGGATTGCCCTGCGCGCACCATGCTCGTCAGTCTCCCGCTCGCGGGCGCGGTGGTCCATAGGACCAGGATCGGCCCCGTCACCGGCGAAACCCATGTCCGATGGGCACCGGCCGGCTCGAGTCCTTCTCTGACGGCGTGATCGCGGTGGCGATCACCCTGCTGGTGCTCGGAATCACCGTCCCCAGCTCGGCCACGAACCCGAGCCTCATCTACCAGCTCGGCCGCCAGTGGCCTGACTACGCCGCCTACGCCGTCTCGTTCCTCACCATCGGGATCATCTGGATCAACCACCACGCGATGATCTCCCGCCTCAAGCGCGCGGACCACTCGATCCTCATCCTCAATCTGCTGCTGCTGATGACGATCGGGCTGCTTCCGTTCGCCACCGGCGTGATGGGCGCCTATCTGCGCGAGCCCCACGGCGAGCGGCTGGCGGCTGGGGTGTACGCCGGGTCGTTTCTGCTGATGTCGATCGCGTTCGCCGCGCTCAACCGCCACATCCTGCTGGCGCGGGCCCACATGCTGTCCGAGGCGATGGCGCTGCAGGAGCGCCGCCGCATCCTGGCGCGGTCGATCACCGGGTTGGGCCCGTACGTGCTGGCCACCGCGCTCGCCGTCGTCTCGGCGTATGCCAGCCTGGCCATCTGCGCGGCGATGGGCGTGTTCTATGCGCTGCCGCTGGCCAGCGGGGCCCCGCGCCGCTCCGAGCGCCAAGCGTAGTATCGGCCCGACATGGCCGTGTCGACGTTCAGCGCCGCCGAGCGCGAGCTGCGCGCCCTGCTCGGCGACGACAGCGTGCTGCGGGGCACGACGCGCGTCTACCTGAGCGACGCCACCGAGAGCCGCAACATCCAGGGGCGCGCCGACGCGGTCGCGTTGCCGCGCGACGCCGACGCGGTGCGCGCGGTCGTCGCCTGGTGCTACGGCCACGACGTGGCCATCGTGCCCCGCGGCGGGGGCAGCGGCCTGGCCGGTGGCGCGGTTCCGGTCGACGGCGGCGTGGTCGTCAGCCTGGAGCGTCTCAGCGGGCCGCCGCGGCTGGAGCCCGAGCGCTGGCGGGCCCATGTCGGCGCCGGCGTCATCACCGCGCAGCTCCAGCGCCACGCCCGCGAGAACGGCCTGCTGTTCGCGCCCGACCCGGGCGCGGCTGAGCAGTCGCAGCTGGGTGGCAACATCGCCACCAACGCCGGCGGCCCGCACACCTTCAAGTACGGCGTCACCGGCGAGTGGGTCACCGGCCTGGAGCTGGTGCTCGCCCCCGGCGAGCCCGTCAGCGTCGGCGGCCCGCTGCGCAAGGATGTCGCCGGCTATGACCTGACGTCGCTGATCGTCGGCTCGGAGGGCACGCTGGGGATCGTCACCGCCGCCTGGGTCAAGCTGCTGCCCGCGCCCGAGCTCCAGCTGCCGGTGGCCGCCTTCTTCCCCGACGCCGCCACCGGGTGTGCCGCGCTGGAGACGGTGATGGGATCGGGACTGGTGCCGGCGGCGCTCGAGTACCTGGACGAGGCGACCGTCGCCCAGGCGATCGGCTCGTTCCCGGGTGACGGCCCGGACGGGCCGGCGTTCCTGCTCGTCGCCGAGGCCGACGGTGCCGCCGACGAGGCCCGGCGGCTGCGCGCCGAGCTGCTGGAGGCGCTCGCCCTCGGTTCGCTGACCGCCTATGCCCCCGAGGACCGCGGCGCCATCCGCGACCTGTGGCGATGGCGCTCCGGCGTCTCGCTGGCGGTCGTCGCCGCCCGCGGCGGCAAGGTCTCCGAGGACATCGTCGTCCCGATCGAGCGCCTGGCCGAGGCGATCGCGGCCACCCGGGAGATCGGCGCTCGCCACGACCTGGAGGCCTGCAGCTGGGGCCACGCCGGCGACGGCAACCTGCACTCGACGTTCATGATCGACCGCGAGGACCCGGCCCAGCTGCAGCGGGCCGAGGCGGCCGGCCACGAGCTCTTCGAGCTGGCGGTGGCACTCGGAGGCTCCGTGTCCGGCGAGCACGGGCTCGGCCTGGTCAAGCGGGGCGCGCTGGCCGGGCAGTGGCCCGAGCGCGCACTGGAGCTTCACGAGGAGATCAAGCGTGTCTTCGACCCGAGGGGGCTGATGAACCCGGGCAAGAAGGTCGCTCGGTAGCCGAGCAACGGTCGCCGGCGCTGGTGGCGGCCCTCGTCAACGTGGAAAACGTGACAAACCCGACGGGGGCTAACCGGTTTGTCCCCAGATGGCCCCTCCAGCGTGGGGAACGTGACAAGCCCCCAAGGCCGATCCAGATTTGTCGCGTTCTCCACCCTCGTTGACGGCCGGCCTCGGCCGATGCGCGCCCCTTCGATGGCGCCGTCGACGTCGCGCCCGGGCTCCGCCCCCGGCTACACGGACGAGGAGGGGGCTCCGACCCGCGTCAGCAGCGCGTACGCATCCGGCCGCCGCGTGGTCAGGAACGGGAACAGCTCCAGCCAGTCGCGCCGCTGATCGAGGTCGAGGTCGGCGACGAGCACGGCCGGCCGGTCGCGGGGGGCTTGGGCGAGCACGCGGCCATAGGGGTCGGAGATGAAGCTCGAGCCGTAGAAGGTGAGCGGCGGCTCGACCCCGATCCGGTTGACGGCGACCATGAAGGTGCCGTTGGCCACGCCGTTGGCCACGATCACCTGCTGCCACAGCGGCTGGGTGTCGAAGTCCGGGTGGTCGGGCTCGGAGCCGATCGCGGTGGGGTAGATGAGGATCTCGGCGCCCTCCAGCGAGTAGGCGCGGGCCAGCTCCGGAAACCACTGGTCCCAGCAGGTCGGGCAACCGAGCTGGGCCTCGGCGTCGCCGAAGGCCAGCGGGACCAGCGGGAAGGGCCGATCCTCGCCGTCGCGCTCGGACGGGCCGGGCCGGAAGTAGTGGTCCTCGTAGTAGCCGGCGGTCACCGGGATGTGGAGCTTGCGGGTGCGTGACACCAGCCGGCCGTCGGGGGCGACGATGACGGCGGTGTTGTAGCCGAGTCCATCGGGCTCGCCGTCGACGCGCTCGTACAGCGAGGCGTGCACGTGCACGCCGGTCTCGCCGGCGAGGCGGCGGGCGAACGAGACCGTCGCCCCGGTCTCCAGATCCTCGGGGGTGGCGCCGGCCGCCTGCGGACCGTCAGGCGTGATCGCGAAGTAGGGCGACAGCGTCAGCTCCTGGAGGCAGACCAGCGCGGCGCCCTCGGCGGCGGCCATGCGGATGCCGGTGGCCAGCGCCTCCTGGTGCTCGTCGGGGTCGGCGTGCCAGCGTTCCTGGACGGCGCCGACGCGCAGCGGCGGACGTTCCGGCGGGCGGGTGCGAGCCGGTGAGGGCGGGGGCGGATAGGCGGTGATCAGCTCAGGCATCGGGCTCACGCATGGGCGACCGGCACCTGCTGGGTGATGCAGTGCGGGCCACCGCCACCATAGGCGATCACCAGTCCCGGCACGGGCACCACCTCGCGGTCGGGATAGGCGGCGGCGATGATCGCCAGCGCCGCCTGATCGGTCTCGGCGCCGGCGACGGGCACGATCACCGCGCGGTTGCAGATGTAGAGGTTCAGATAGCTGGCGGCGACCGTCTCACCGGCCACCTCGGCGTAGGGCAGGAACGGCACCTCGGTGACCGCCACCCCGGCGGCAGCGAGCCGAACGCGATTCTCGGCACAGTGGGCGAAGTTGGGGTTGTCCTCCGCGACGGTCTGCAGCAGCGCGTGGCCGGGCGCGGTGAACGCGGCGATCAGATCGACGTGCCCGTCGGTGTCGCGGTCCTCGAGCAGTCCCCTGCCCAGCCACACGATGTCGGTCACGCCCAGGCGCGACCGCAGGGTGGCCTCGATGTCCTCGCGCGACATCGACGGATTGCGGTTGGGATTGAGCAGGCACTGCTCGGTGGTCAGGAGCATCCCGGTCCCGTCGGTGACGATCGACCCGCCCTCGAGCACCATCCCGCCGTCGCGCACCGGGTCGCCCAGCCGCCGTGCGATCAGCGCGCCGACGGCGGCATCGCGGTCCCAGGGCGCGAACCTCTCGCCCCAGGCGTTGAAGCCGAAGTGCACCGCGACCCGCGCGCCGTCGTGGTCGACGTAGATCGGCCCGCAGTCGCGCAGCCACGAGTCGTCCAGGGGCAGTTCGACGACCTCCACCCCGGCCGCGCACGCCGCGCGGGCATCGGCGGCATCGGCCCCCGGATTGGCGATCATCGTCACCGGCTCAAACGCGGCGATCGCGTTGGCCACCGTGGCGTAGTCGGCCCGCGCCTGGCCCATCGTCTCGCCCCACAGCTCGGCGCGGCAGGGCCAGCCCATCAGGGTCCGCTCGTGGGGCTCCCATTCGGCCGGCGTCCGCATCACGCGAGAATGTACGCGCCCCGCGACCCACGCGACCCACGCGACCCACGCGACCCACGCGCCCCGCGACCCACGCGCCCCACGCGCCCCGCGACCCACGCGGCTGGCCAACGCCCGCGGCCAGACGGGCGCTCGTGGTTCTGAGACGGGCTCTCAGGCGAGGTGCAGGCGGTGGGCGACCGCGGCCGCCTGGGTCCGGCTCGAGACGTTGAGCTTGGCCAGGATGCGGGATACGTGGACGCTGGCCGTCTTCTCGGCCATGAACAGCGCCGCGCCGATCTGCCGATTGGTGGCCCCCTCGGCCAGCAGGTCCAGGACCTGGCGCTCGCGCGGGGTCAGTCCGAACGGATCGGCGCCGTCCTCGCCGCGGCCATTGACGGTCTGCCCCGCCCCGGTCCGCTCGCCGTCGCGCTCAGCCGCGGCACCATCGGGGCCACCCAGATCCAGCCGGGCGCGCTCGGCCAGGGCCTGGGTCTCCCGGATCAGCCACAGCGAGCCCAGCGCCTGGGCCCGGGCGAGCGCATCGCTCGCGGTCTCCGCGGCGGCCGGCCGGTCGCCGGCGAGAACCTGGCACTCGGCCTGAGCCAGGCGCGCGATCGCCACCGGGTAGGGACGGTGGATCGCCTCCCACGCCTTGGCCGCCTTGACCCACTCCTTCTGGGCGTCCCGGCCGCGGGCGCGGGCCATCTCGGCGCGGCCGGTGGCCAGCCGGGCCGACTCGACCGGGCCGCCCTCCTGGGCGGCCGCCTCCAGGCGCTGGAAGTGAATGCGAGCCCGGGCCAGCGCGTCGCGCCGGTCGGCGGGGACGCCCAGATCCCGGGCGCGCTGGGCCCGGTCGGCCTCGACCTGGATGCCGACGACGGTGACCCGGGCGATCCGCATCACGTCGTCGGTGCACAGCTCGAGGCGGTCCAGCGCATCCTGCACGGCGCGCTGGGCGCCGGCCAGGTCGCGCTGGCGGATGCGCAGCTCGCCCAGCAGCGCGCCGTAGACGCCGATCCACTGCGGCTCGGCGGTGACCGCGATCAAATCAGCGACCGATTCCAGGTAGGCCGCCGCCTCGGCCTCGTCACCCATTCCGAGCGCGTGGCTGGCAGCGCGCACCTGGCGGAAGATGAACAGGGTGCCCGTGTCGCGCGCCGGCTCGGCCACCATGGACTCACGGGCCAGCTTCCAATCGCCGGACTCGAACGCCATCTCGGCGACGGTCAGCCGCACCCAGTCGTGGGTGCGCTGATGGTGGCGGGGCGTGGCCGCCACGCCCTCCAGCGCCACCCGCACCGACTCCGCGGTCCGGCCGGCGACGCTGAGCATGTCGGCCAGGTTGGCGTAGGCGGTTCCCAGGCTGTCGAAGTCCTCGGCGGCGCGTGAGAGCTCGACCGCCCGGCGCAGCGACTCCACCCCGCGATCGACCTCGCCCAGCGCCACCCGCGCCATCCCCAGGGTGTTGAGCAGCTCGGCCTCGGCGATGTGGTCGCCGACCCGCACGGCGATCTCGAGCGCCGCCTCGCCGTCGCTGACCGACTCGCGAAAGCGCCCGCGTAGAAACCGGGTCCGCGCCAGCCAAGCCAGGATCCGGGGGCGGACCCCGTCGGTGTCCTCGGCGGGGAGCATGCGCAGCGCCCGCTCGGCGATCTCCAGCGCCTCGCTGCCCCGGTTGAGCACCCACACCATGCGGGCCTGACGGGCCAGCAGCTCGGCGTAGCGCGAGGGCTCCCCGTCCGGGTCAAGCTCGCGCAGCGCCTCGTTGATCAGGACCACGCTGCGGGCGCGATCGTCCATCACCCGATGGGCCTCGGCGGCCATCACCAGCAGCTGCACGTGATCCAGACCGGCCACCACCTCGGCGTCCTGGACCCGGGGCCAGAGCTCGAGCGCCCGCTCGGTCAGGTCGGCCGCCTCCCCGTAGGCCACGACCTTGTCGGCGGCCCGGGCGGCGGCGATCATGCTCCGCAGGGCGTTGGGCTGGTCACCGGCGGCGGCGTAGTGCCCCGCGATGGCCGAGGCCCGCTCCGATTCACGGTCGTCGTCGGCGCCGCACTGGAGCTCCAGGTGGCGCGCCAGGGCGATGTGGAGCTCGCCCCGCTCCCCGGGCAGGAGGTCGTCGTACAGGGCCTCGCGCAGCAGCGCGTGGCGGAAGCAGAAGCGCTCGTCGTCGCCCGCGATCAGCACCTGTTCGGCGACGGTCTCGCGCAGCGCGGCCTGAAGTGGGTCGTGGTCCAGGCCGGTGGTGGCGCTGAGCGCCTGCTCGTCCGCGGCACGGGCGACCGCGACCGCCCGGGCGACGCGCTGGGCGTCGGGCGCCAGGCGCTCGATGCGGACCAGGAACGCGTCGCGCAGGCTCTGCGGCGCCGCGCCGCGGCCGTCGAGCCCGGCGGCCAGCAGCTCCTCGGTGTAGAGCGGGTTGCCCTCGCTGCGCGTGAACAGACGATCCAGCAGCGCACCGTCGGGCTGGGCGCCGAGGATGTCGGTCAGCGCCTCGCCGAGCTCGTCGCGGTCGAATGGCTCGAGCTCGACGCGCCGGGCACGCTCGAGTCGCTCGAGCTCGGACAGCAGCGGGCGCAGCGGGTGGCGGCGGTGCAGCTCGTCAGTGCGGTAGGTGAGCACGAAGCAGACCCGCTCCTGGCGCATGCTGCGAGCCAGGAAGGCGGCGAACGTGCGCGTGGAGCGGTCGGCCCAGTGCATGTCCTCGAGGATGAGGACGACCGGGGCCGGTTCGCTGAGACGGTCCAGCAGCTCCAGGGCGGCCTCGAACAGCCGCACCTGGTCGGTGGTGCCGGCGCGCTCCTCGCGGGGGCGCCGCGGGCCGTCGTCCTCGAGTCCCGGGAGGATGGTGGCCAGCTGGGAGCGGCTGCCGGCGCCCAGGGCGGCGAACGCCGGATGGCGCTCGCGGACCAGCGAGCGCAGCGCGCTCAGCAGGGGCGCGTAGGGCAGCTCGCCGTCGGCCTGCTCGACCGTGTCGCCGCGCAGGAGCATCGGAACGGCGCCCTCGCCGGACGCCTCGGCGGCGAGGCGCTGCTCGAGCTCGCCGACCAGCCGGGTCTTGCCGACTCCGGAATCACCGCCGAGCAAGACGAGCCCGGGCCGCCCGGCGCTCGCCTCCCGGACGGCGAGCTGCAGTTCCGCCAGCTCGCCGACCCGTCCCACGAAGTGACTGCTCGTCAGTCGCGACCTCATGAGTGAAGTATCGCCGGAGTGCGCCGGCCAGTCGTCCACTCGAGCTGTGGCGGGGGTAACGATGGCTCTGCTCGGCGAGGCGCCGGAGCTCGGCGCTGCGACTGTCCGCGATGACAGCTGAGAATTGGGGATGCATTCTGGTGTCCTCTCAATTGCGTGCAACGTGCAATGGAGAATGGACTGCGACCGCCCCGTGCACATCGGCAGAACGCTCCGTATTTGGGCCCCCGGCCCCTTACCCTGCGCGACCGGACCCCTTACCTACCGCACCCGGCTACCCACCTTACGGCGGCGCGCCTACGAGACCGGCGTCGGCACCCCCGTGCCACCGTCCCCTCCCGACGCCTGGGGCGCTTGGGAGCCGGCGCTCTCGGGGCTGGCATCGGACCGCGTCGCGATCCTGATCTCGTCCGCGGTGACGTTCTGAGGGTGGTGGCAGGCCGCCAGGTGCCCGCCGGGGTAGGCGGTCAACTGCGGCTCCTCCTGGCTGCAGATCTCGGTGGCGTGCGGACAGCGGGTGTGGAAGCGGCAGCCGGCGGGCGGGTTGATCGGATTGGGCGGCTCGCCGCTCACCGTCACGCGCTGCCGGGCCCGGTTGAGCTTGGGGTCGGGGATCGGGATGGCCCCCATCAGGGCCTGCGTATAGGGGTGGATCGGCTTGTGGTAGAGCTCCTCCGAGGGCGAGATCTCCATCACCTTGCCCAGGTACATGACCATGATCCGGTCAGAGACGTGGCGGACGACGCTGAGGTCGTGGGCGACGAAGATGTAGCTGAGCGAGAACTCGTCCTGAAGGTCGTCGAGCAGGTTGATCACCTGCGCCTGGATGGAGACGTCCAGGGCGGAGACCGGCTCGTCGAGCAGCATCAGGTGCGGGTCCACCGCCAGGGCCCGGGCGATCCCGATTCGCTGACGCTGGCCACCGGAGAACTCGTGCGGGAAACGGTTGAGCACGTCGCCGGACATGCCGACGCGCTGCAGCAGCTCGCGACTCTCGGCGGTGACCTTGTCGCGGCCGACGCCCCGGAGCTTCAGCGGGGTGGCCAGGATCTGACCGACGCGCTTGCGCGGGTTCAGCGACGCCTGGGGATCCTGGAAGACCATCTGCATCTCCTTGCGGATCGGCGCCAGGGTCCGGCGGTTGCTCGCCGTGATGTCCCGGCCGCGGAACTTGATCGTCCCCGACGTGGGCGCGAGGAGCCGCACCAGGACACGGATGAGCGTCGTCTTGCCGCATCCCGACTCGCCGACGATGCCCAGCGTCTCCCCCTCGCGCAGCACGAACGACACATCGTCGACCGCGTGGACGTTGCCCACCTGGCGGTCGATGATCACCCCGGACTTGATCGGGAACAGCATCCGCAGGTGCTCGACCTCCAGCAGCGACGTGCCGTTGCCGGAGGGGGCCGGCTCCGCGATGGTGACGGCCTCGTCGGTCATGACGGCACCGACTCCGGGCTGGCCAGCCCGATCTGGTCGCCGATCTGGCGCAGCGAGCGTTTCTGCTCGGGCGTCAGGAAGCAGCGGTCCAGGCACTCGGGCCGATCGGGCAGCTTGTTCGTCAGCGGCGGCACCTCCCGGCACTTCTCGAACGCATGCGGGCAGCGCGGGCGGAAGTGGCAACCCTGGGGCGGCGACAGCAGCGACGGCGGCTGGCCGGGGATCGCCGGCAGCCGCGCCGAACGGTCGGAGTCCACGCGCGTGATCGAGCCCAGCAGCCCCCAGGTGTACGGGTGCTGGGGGTCATAGAAGATGTCGTCGAGCGTTCCCTGCTCCACCACCCGGCCCGCGTACATGACGATGACCCGGTCGGCGATGTCGGCGACGACCCCCAGGTCGTGGGTGACCAGGATCACGCCGGCGCCGGTCTCGTCGCGCAGCTGGCGCAGCTCGTCGAGGATCTGGGCCTGGATGGTGACGTCCAGGGCGGTGGTGGGCTCGTCGGCGATGAGCAGCTTGGGCGAACAGGAGAGGGCCATCGCGATCATCACGCGCTGGCGCATGCCGCCGGAGAACTCGTGCGGATAGGAGCGCAGGCGCTCTGAGGCCCGCGGGATCCCGACCCGCTCCATCAGCGTCACCGCCTGGTCCAGCGCCTGGGCCTTGGAGATGTGGTGGTCGTGAACCCGGATCTGCTCGACGATCTGGTCTCCGACGCGGTAGACGGGGTCCAGCGAGCTCATCGGATCCTGGAAGACCATCGCGATCCCCGCGCCGCGGATGCGCTGCAGCTGGTCGTCCTTGGCGGTGATCAGGTTGGTGCCGTCGAACGTGGCCGCCCCCTCGAAGTGGGCGTTGGGGCCACGGGTCAGGCCCATCAGGGTCATCGCGGTCACCGACTTGCCCGAGCCTGACTCGCCCACGATCGCCACCACCTCGCCCGGCGCGACGCCGAACGAGACGCCGTCGACCGCGCGGACGGTGCCGTCCTCGGTGACGAACGAGACCTTGAGGTCCTCGACCTCGAGCAGGGGGGCGGGCGCGGTGGTCATCAGACCAGCTGGATCCGCGGGTCCAGATAGGCGTAGACGATGTCGACGATCGCGCCGAAGATCACCACGGCACCGGCGGTCAGCATCACGATCGCCATCAGCGTGATGATGTCCAGCCGCTGGATCGAGTCGCGGGCCAGCTGGCCCACGCCGTGCAGGTTGTAGACGCTCTCGGTCAGGATGGCGCCACCGCCGATGACCTGGGCGATGTCCAGACCCCACAGCGAGATGATCGGCAGCAGGCTGTTGCGCAGGATGTGCCGGGTGAGCACCTGGCGCTCGGAGAGCCCCTTGGCCCGCGCCGTTCGGACGAAGTCCTCGTTGATCGTGTCCAGGATCGTTGAGCGCAGCACCCGAGAGTAGATGCCGATGAACAGCACGCTCAGGGTGAACCAGGGCAGGATGAGATGAACGATCCATTGCCAGGGACTGGTTGTCAGGTGCACGTACCCCGACAACGGGAACCAGTTGAGGTCGTAGCCGAGGTAGAACAGGAGGACCGCGCCTAAGAAGAACGGTGGCATCGACACCCCGGTGAGCGCGAGCACCGTCAGGATGCGGTCGGTGTAGCGCCCCGCTCTGATCGCCGCCAGCGTTCCCACCAGGATCGATGTCAGCAGCCAGATGATCCCCGCCCCGATGGCAAGCGACAGCGTCGCCGGCAGGCCCTGGACGATCTCGGAGTCGACGTTGAAGCCTGACTGGTAGGAGTAGGCCTGACCGGTGAGGATGTTCTCCATCGTCTTGACGTACTGGACGTAGACGGGCTTGTCGAACCCATACTTGACGTTGATCTGCTGGATCTCCGCCGGCGTGGCCAGCCGGCCGGCGATCAGCACCGCCGGGTTGGCGGTGGGGATCGCGGTGAACAGGATGAAGGTCACGAACGATGTGACGATCAGCAGCGCGAAGGCCACCATCAGCCGCCGGAAGATGAAGCCGGCCACTAGATCCGCACCTTGGCCCGCGGGTCGAGCGCGTCGCGCAGCCCGTCGCCGAACACGTTGACCGACAGGACGGTCAGGACCAGCATGATGCCCGGCACCAGCACGTTGTGGAACCCGGCGGGGATCTGGTTGATGCCGTCGGAGATCATCGTGCCCCAGGAGGCGTTGGGCGGCTGGACCCCGGCGCCCAGGAAGGTGAGCGCGGCCTCGGTGAGGATCGCGTTGGCCAGGATCAGCGGGATGAAGACGATGATCGTCGAGGCCACGTTGGGCAGGATCTCGTCGCGCATGATCTGGAGGTGACCGAGCCCCTGCTGGCGGGCGGCGTCGACGAACTCGCGCTCGCGCAGCGTCAGCACCTGGGCCCGGATCGGCTTGGCCACATAGGGGATGTAGACGAAGCCGATGACCACCGTCGGCACCGCTAACGATGTCCCGTGCAACGGGCCGAGCGAGCCGACGGCCAGCACCGTGCCCAGGGTGATCCCCAAGAGCACCGCGGGGTAGGCCCAGATGACGTCGAGCACGCTGCGGATGACCGTGTCCGTGGGGCCCCGGAAGTAGCCGGCCAGGATCCCGCAGATGGTGGCGAAGAAGACGGTGATGAGGGTGGCGATGGCCCCGATCTCCAGGGAGGTGCGGCCCCCGTAGAGCACGCGGACGGCGACATCGCGCCCGAGCTGGTCGGCGCCGAGGAAGTAGTGGCTGTGCCAGGTGGGCCCGATCGGGATGTCGGTCAGGCTGACGATGTCCACCTGCTTGCCGTTCTGGGTCACCGTGCCCGTGATGTTCTGCGTGTCCGGCCCGATGTGGGCGATGTCGTGCGAGTACACCGGGGCCAGCAGGCACAGCACGACGATCACGATGAACACACCGCCGAACGCGAGCGCCGTCTTGTTGCGGCGCAGGCGTCGCCAGGCCAGCCTCCATGGCCCGATGCCAGGGGGAAGCTCGGTCCCGTCGCCGGAAAAGCCGGCGTCGAGGCCCTCGGAGAATTCGGTTCCGGTAACGGAGGCCATCAGGTCGATAAAGCGAGCGGGCCGGGAAGGCTATCCCTCCCGGCCCGCTGACGCATTTACTTCAACTGGAACGAGGTGAAGTCCCAGCCGTAGATGGAGTGGAACACCAGATCGTTGTAGTTGATCCGGTCGGAGGTGAACTCCGGGAACTTCTGGTAGCCGAACACGGCGGCGTAGGCCTTCTTGGCCACGTACTCATCGAGCGACTGCCAGGCCGACGAGTTCTGCTGGAGCTGGGTCGTCGGGATGGTCGAGAGCTTCGAGACCTGCGAGTTGATGTACGGATCGTTCGTCTCGCCGAAGTTCTCGTTGTTGGTCGGCAGAATCGACTGGCCGTCCAGGAGGACGCCGTAGAAGTCGACCGGGTTGGGGAAGTCCTGGTTCCAGTCGGCGAAGCCGGTCTGGGGATGCAGGCTCTTCGACTCGCCGATCGTGGTGAAGTACGTTGCGTCGGCGATGACCTTCTGGGTGGCCTTGAACCCGATCGAGTTCAGGAACTGCGTGTAGTACGTCATCCACTGCAGGCGCGGCTGACGGTCCTGGCTCCACACCGTCACCGGAGTGCCGGCCAGGCCGGACTGCTTGACCAGCGCCTTGGCCTTGGCCAGGTCGCCGGTGCCGGGCGTGCCGTACGGGCACGTGGCGTTCTGCGGGTGGCCGGCCACGGCGGGCGGTAGGAAGAAGCAGGCCGGGACGAGGGTGCCGCCGCCCAGGCGCGCCATGGCGTCCTGGTTGAGTCCGGTGACCACGGCCTCGCGGGCCAGCTGGTTGTTGAACGGAGGCTCCTGAGAGTTCAGGAAGATGTAGTAGGTCGAACCGCCCAGGTTGACGAACCCGAACCGGCCCTTGGCCCCTGCCTGGATCTGCGCCAGGACGCTGCCGGGGATGGCATCCGCCCAGTCGAAGACGTCGGCCGAGTTGTTGAGCACGGCCAGCGCGTTGGCCTGGACGTTGGAGTTGACCGTGACATCGACGTCGACATGCCCGGCGGGGATGCCGGGGACGTTCATCTTCGGCCACAGCGGGTTGCGCACCACGTCGTAGGACTGGTTGGCAACGATGTTCTTGACCTCATAGGGCCCGACGCCCGGGGGCGGGCTGGTCGGCTCGACCTTCAGCGGGAACCCGGCCGGGATCAGGCCCAGCGTCGGCTCCGCCAGCACGTTGACGAACGGGCCGTAGGGGTGGACCAGGTGGATCACGATCTGGCCGGTGCCGTCGTTGGTCGTGATGCCGGAGATCGACTTGGCCTTGCCGGCCGAGTACGCCTGGGCGCCGGCGATCTGCGGGGTGATGAACTCACCCGAGCCGCCCCACGGGATCTTGATCGAGCGCTCGACGGCGTAGGTGAAATCGCTGGCGACCACCGGCTTGCTGTTGGAGAACTCCAGACCCTTGCGCAGAGTGCAGGTGTAGGTCTTGCCACCGTTGGTGATCGCCGGCAGCGCGCTGCACAGGCCGGGGATCAGCTTGGTCCCGGCGATGCCGTTGGCGTGGGCGTAGGTGACCAGTCCGGTGTAGACCAGCCAGTTGACCTCAGCGCCCTGAGTCGTGTAGTCGAGGCCCGGGTCCAGCGACTGCGGAAAGACTCCCTCGACAAACTTCACCGTCCCGCCCGACGCCGCCGGCGCCGAGGACGACGATGCCGCCGCACTGGACGAAGCGGATGTCGCCGCCGAACTGCTCGACGACGAGCCGCCGCTGCCGCAGGCGCCGATCGCGACCGCGGCCAATGCCGCCAGCAGCGTGGCTGCGAGCGGCCTGACGTAATTCCTCACTGATCCTCCTCGAGAGGTTCGTGTTCCCAGGCGGCACAGGGTAATCCCATCCCGCCTCACATGCGAGTACCCACGCGCAGCTAATCAAGGCTCAACAACCCGACCTCGGTTGCCCGTCCCGCGTTGCGGGTACCTACCCGCCGGTAACCCAATACGCCGGTAATTGGCGTTTTGCCGGAGCGAGGTGACGTGAGATGAGATCGATCGGCAGTGGAGCCGCGCGGCGGCTGATCCTGGGCAGTGCGACGGCGGCGATCGCCGCGCTGGCCGTCGCCGGCGCGGCGGCGGCGATGCCCCCCACGTCGTTCAATCCGGTGGTCGAAGCCCAGAACTTCTCGATCACCCAGCAGCGCCAGGCGATCTACGACACGCCCCAGTACCAGACCCAGCTGGCCGTCGACGGCGCGGCGAGCACCGCCCAGGCGCTGGCCACCGAGGCCGCCGACCCGGGCCGTCTGTTCAGCGACGACCTCTGCTGGAACCTCAGCAACGGCTGCGCCGGGGATATCCGCCTCTACAACTGGGCCGGCGACGGCTACGGGATCGTCCGCCCGGTGCTGTTCACCGCGCGCGACGGCGCGACGATCTCCGGCCACGTGTGGGCGACCGTCGCCGGGCCGGCCACGCGCCCGGGCATCGTCATCACCAACGGCTCGGTCCAGGCCGACGAGGAGATGTACTGGTACGCGGCCCAGACGCTGGCCAAGGATGGGTACGTCGTGCTCACGTTCGACCCGCAGGGGCAGGGCCAGTCCGACGCCCTCGGCCAGTCGCCGGACGAGAGCGAGGGCGTGCCGGCCCAGACCGATGGTCGCCCGTTCTACGACGGCACCGAGGACGCCATCGACTTCCTGCTCTCGACACCCGGCCACCCCTACGAGCCGGTGCCCAGCTGCAGCACCGCCACCAGCCACGCCGCCAAGCAGAGCCAGCGGGTGGCCGAGGGTCTCGACGCCGCCTACGACCCGTTCTGGCAGCTGCTGGACCCCGGCGAGATCGGGCTGGTCGGCCACTCCTACGGCGCCGCCGGCGTGTCCTACATCGCCCAGTGGGACCCGCGGGTCAAGGCGGTCGTCGCGCTCGACAACCTCGGAGGCCCCGGCCCCGACCAGGGCGCCGTCCCCGGCAGCGGCCCGTCGCCCCAGGGCGCGATCGGCGAGGCGAGCTGCCCGGCCGATCCGGCCGACCGCACGACCGTCCCGATCACCAAGCCGGGGCTCGGCATCTCCGCCGACTACGGGCTGCCCCCGACCCCCAACGCCTCGCTCCCTGACCCGACCTTCAAAGAGCAGGAGTCGCTGGCCTACTCCAAGGCCGGCGTGGACTCGGGCGAGATCGTCATCCGGGGCGGATCGCACCTGGACTTCAGCTGGATCCCCAATCAGGCGTTCGGCGCGTCCCTGCGCGGACCGGACATCGCCGACTGGTACATGAGCGCCTGGTTCGACAAGTACCTCAAGCACGAGCCCGGCGCCGACGCGCGACTGCTCAGCCAGCGCTGGCGCGACGACCCGGTCGAGGCCGGCGTGGACCCCAACCACGACGGCAACGCGTTCTCGTTCTACTTCTACTCTCGCCTGGACATCCACCTCGCGGACGGGCAGGTGTGGGACTGCGAGGACCTCCGCGACGGCTGCCCCGGGATGGTGCCGACCGACCAGGACGGCTGGCCCGGGGACTACTCCTACGTCGCCATCGACACGACGCCCGACGCGGTCACCGGCCCGGGCGCCCGGATGGTGCAGCGGCCGGCGGCGCCGATCACGTGCACCGCGCTGGACGCCGGCGCCTGCACCGCGGCCCCGGCGACCGGGGCCCCGGCGGGCGCGGCGGCGCCCCCGGCGGCCCCAGCCCCAGCGCCCGCGGGCGTCGCGGGGATCAGTCGACGGTGAGCACGGCCTTGCCGGCGACGCGCCGGTCCAGCAGCGCCTCGATCGTCGCCGGCGATTCGGTCCACGGCACGACGCGCTCGACCTGCGGGTCCAGGCGACCGGCCGCCATCAGAAAAGCCAGCCGGCGCAGGTCGGCGGAGGCGGTGCGGGTGTGGTCGAGCTCGGCGAAGATGTAGAGGCCGTACAGCCGGGCCCCGGGGGCGCGCGAGAACAGCTCCCGGGTGGGGTAGCTGACCGGTTCGGGGATCGTCGCGGCGTAGGAGACGACGGTGCCCCGCGGCGCCACCCGCTGCAGCACGACGCCGAGCACGGGGCCGCCGATCCCGTCCAGGGCCACGGCGAAGTCCTCCCCGTCCGTGCTCAGCTCGGGCAGCACCTGGTCGGCCCCCAGTTCGGCCAGGCCGTCGCCGCGGCGGGCCACCGCGGTCACGTGGGCGCCGGCCAGCGTGGCCAGCTGAATCGCGAACCGGCCCACGCCGCCGCTGGCGCCGGTGACCAGCACCCGCTTGCCCACGATGAACCCGCCGACCTCGAGCGCGCGCAGGGCGGTCAGCCCGGCCACCGGCAGCGTGGCGGCGTGCTCGAAGGAGACCACGTCGGGGAGGACGGCCAGGTGCTCGGTGGCCACCGCGGCCCGCTGGGCCCACGCGCCGGCCGCGACGTAGCCGACCACCCGGGCGCCTGCCGCCGGACCGCTGCCGTCGCCCGCGGATTCGGCGACGACGCCGGCCAGATCCCAGCCCGTGACGGTGCCCGCCGGGCTCTGGGCCAGCCGCCGGCACTCACCGCGATTGAGGCTGAACGCCCTGACCTCGACCAGCGCCTGATCGGGTCGCGGAACCGGCTCGCTGACGTCGGCGAGCTGCGCGAACGGCGGGTCGGGAAGGGAGACGAGAGCGCGCATGACGGCGGACCTCGATAGTAGTTACCGCGTGTCAGAGGACGCGTTCGATGCCCTGCGGGCCCAGCTCGGCGGGCCGGCCCCGGAGGGGCTCAAACAGCTCAAACCCGAGGATTTGCGGGACCTTTCCGACGCGATCCGCACCGCCCGCCGCCGTCAGGCCAAGGCGCTGGCCGACGCCGGCGAGCGCGCGCTCGCCCACATCCCGCGGCTGCTGCGCGGGCCGGTGAAACGGATCGTCGGATGAGCCACGCCGCTGACATGCTCCAGGGGCGGGCCGAGGTCCTCAAGCTGGCGCGGCTGCTCGGACTAGATCCCGACCAGCTGGCCTATCTCGAACCGCTCCCCGCCGACGACCTGCGCGCGCTGCGCGACGGGATCACCGAGGTCCTCTACGACGGCCAGGGCGGCTCCCTGCGCCGGCTGGCGGCCGCCAGCCGGCTGCTGCCCGCCGGGCTGACCGCCATCCTCGGCCAGCGCGCATTCGGCCCGCTCCTCTCGGCCCGCCTGGCCGGAATGCTCGACCCTGACCGGGCGATCGACGTGGCCGGCAAGCTCCCGCCGCCGTTCCTGGCCGACGTCGCCTCAGAGCTCGACCCGCGGCGGGCCAGCGCGCTGATCGGCGGGCTCTCACCCGAGCTGATCGCCGCCGCCACCGCCGAACTGGTCGCGCGCGGGGAGTACGTGACGATGGGGCGATTCGTCGGGCACCTGTCAGACCCGGCAGTCGCCGCTGCGGTGAGCGCGATGGACGATCGGGCCCTGCTGGAGGTGGCGTTCGTGCTGGAGGACAAGGATCAGGTCGGCCGCCTGCTCTCGCGCCTGCCACCGGCGCGGGCGGCGGGCATCATTCGCGCCGCCGCCGACGGCGGGCTGTGGGTGCAGGCGCTGGACCTGCTCAAGCACCTCTCCGCGCGCCAGCGGCGCGACATGGCGGCCGCCGCCCTCGCCCTCGAGGACGCAGCCCTGCAGGGCGTACTCGAGGCCGTGATCGAGCACGAGCTGTGGGACGAGGCGTTGCTCATCGCCGAGCACGACGACACGGTCACGGCCCGGCTGGTCGCGCGCCTGGAGGCGATGCCGGCCAAGCGCCGCCGTGCGGCCGCCGCCCGGGCCCGCGAGGACGGCGCGCTGGACCGGCTGGGAGTGCTGGGTCAGGCGCTGGCGGGCGCCTGACCCCGGGGGCGTTGCGTCCTGGGCAACGAAACCGACCTGAGAGACCAGACCCCCTGTGCCGGCGCGACGTGTGGTCTGTGAGGCTCGGATTCCCGACATCACAGACCAGACGTCGCCGATCGGCGGGGGGTGTGGTGTCTGGTGTCGGCTCCGGTCTTCAGCTGTTGCGCCATCGGCAACGAAAGCCGCACTCTGGACCACGCATCGCCTCCTTGACGCGACAGTGGTTCCAAGCGCTGCGGGATGCGCGCACTTTGGACCACGAACCCGGGATCGACGCGGGCCGTGGTCCAGAGTGCAGGTGCCGCCCGCACCACGGTGTGTCCCCCTCGTTGCCCGCGGTTGTTCGACCCACAAGCGCCAGGGCACGGCCACCCGCCCCCCGCGTCAGCCGGCAACGCACGCCGGCACGGCCGGGCCCCGGCAGGGCCCGGCCGCGCAACGCCTCATCCGATCGGAGTCAGGGCGTGTAGTCGTAGCTGCGGCACGGCTGGCCGCCGCAGACGTCGGCTACCGCCCCGCCGGGCGCCAGGAACTCGGAGATCTGCGTCTGCGCCGCCGGCGTGTTGCGCGGATCCTCGTGCGGGTCGATGTTGGTCGCGCTGTCGAGCGGCGCCAGGTTGCCCACCGGCGGCGGCTGGGTGTGCCCGGGTCCCGAATCCCAGATCTCGATCGCCGATCCGGCGAACGGGAAGCTCTTGATCGCGGGGATGCCGTAGAACAGGTTGCGGTCGCGCGACCGGTTGGTGGACGGGTCGAGCGCCGGCTCATAGGCCAACGCGCCCACGGTCCGGGCCTCGACGGCGCCCGCGTACATCGATACCTGGTGGTCGCCGTAGGCGATCTGCATCAGCACCTGGTGCGAGGGCGTGTCCGGCAGCGGATGGGCGGTCATCTGCTCGGCGTAGCCATCGGGGTCGCCGCGATCCCACAGCTGCTGCATGAGGTCGAGGATCAGCGGGTGCAGCGACTGATCCTTGTAGTTGGCGTACAGGATGTCGCCAAACGGCACGAAGTCCGTGCTGCGCTGGACCAGCAGGTTGGCGTAGTCCACCCCCGTCACCCCGAGCACCGCGCGGCGCACGTCGGACGACAGCGCGGTCACCATTCCGCCCTCGATCCCGCCCTGGGAGTTGCCGTCGTAGTAGAGGTTGGAGGTCTCGATCACCGGATGGCCGGCCTGCTGGAACAACGGGCTGGACGCCAGCCCGGACGGATTGAGCATCAGCCGGCCCAGATACAGCGTGTTCAGCGCGCCCTGCTGCAGGCGGTCGACGACCGCCGGGAACAGGTTGAGGTTGGCCAGCGCGGCCGCGTCGTTGCCGGTGTCGCCCGCGGCCAGCCCCCAGAAGTCCGTCGAGCAGAACACCATGTCGTGCTGGGCGGCCAGCGCCTGGACCCACGAGTCCGTGACCTCCGAGCGCGAGCCCAGCAGCCCGTGCCCGTAGAGCGAGATCCGCGCCGGGGTGGCCGCGGTGGCGGCCGCCGGGACGATGCACTCGAACTGGGTCGTGGCCACGTTGCCCGGGGTCTGCGTAGGCAGGGCGCCGGGCTTGCTCGAGCTGTAGTGGAAGCCGGGCTGGGTGGATGCCCCGCACGCGATCAGGTAGCAGGGGACCTGCATGGTCCCGTCGACCTGGGTCAGCAGGGCGCCGGACGACGAGACCAGCGGCTTGGTGTCGACGATGCTGAACGACGGAGCGTGGCCGGTGTCCTGGCCGTTGCCGAGGTCGGAGTCGCCCAGTTGCGCGAACGCGCTGTTGCGGATGGCCAGCATCCGCCCGGTCAGGCTCTGGCGCGATCCGACGGTGAAGTTCCAGGCCTCGTACAGGCCGGAGTTGGCGGCCACGCCGGCCTTCTTGAGCGCCTTGAAGATGGTCGCGTAGCGCTTGGCCTGGGATCGTTGCGCCCGCGGCAGCGTGCCGCCGTCGCGCAGGGCGGCGAACCATGCCGGGGCCTTGATCAGCTTGCCGCGCGACGTGCGCAGGTCGCGCAGGGCGACGATGAAGGTGTGGCCCTCGGCCAGCAGCTTGGCCGGGTGGATCAGCAGATCGGTGTTGGCGGCGCCCTTGGCGTTGGAGTCCAGCTCGGCCCAGATCAGCTGGCGGGCGCCGGTGGCCTGGTCGATGAGCACGATCGGCGCGCGTCTGGCGTACGCCTTGGACAGATTGAGCAGGCCGACCGCGCCGGTCCGCGCCATCGCCCGCGCGTTGTCCAGGCCGGAGATGTGGAGCACGATCGTGCTGCCGGGGCTGAAGCCGTCGTTGGCGTCATACGGTCCGGTCTGGACGCGCACGCCCTTGGTGTTGCGGGGCATCGCCGCCGCCGGCAGGTTGACCTGCAGGCCGGTCGCGGTGGAACGGTCGACCCGGGTGAGGCGGTTGTCCGGATACGGGAACAGGCAGGGATGGGCGCTGTAGGGCTGGCAGTCCGCGGCCGGTGCGGCGGCCGCGGCGGGCGGAGCGGCCACGGCGGCCACGGCGGCCACGGCGGCCACGCTCGCGATCAGCAGAAAGCCCGGGACGCAAGGTCCGAGGCCACGGCGCATCCAGCGCCATACCTGGCGGTCAACCATCGACGATGTCCTCTCTCCTCTGGCGCCGCCTGAGGGCCCGGACGGCCCAGAGCGGCGTGCGGCTTACGGCGTGTGCGCCGTGCAGAGTAACCGTTGCGCGGGCGGCGGCGCCGCGGCGCCGGTCCTCCCTGAGCGGCGGGCTATTTTCAGTAGTGATGACTGAGCCCGAAGAGCCGCGGTCGACCACCGCCGACCACGCGCAGCTCGGAGGCGGAATCAGCCGCGGCCTCGTGCTGCTGATGGCCGCCACGTGCGGCGCGGCGGCTGCCAACCTCTACTACGCCCAACCGCTGTTGAGCACCATCGGCGGCGCGCTGGGGGTCTCCAACGCCACCGCCGGCCTGGTGATCACGATCAGCCAGCTGGGCTACGTGCTCGGGCTGGCGCTGCTGCTGCCGCTGGGCGACCTGCGCGAGCGGCGCGGCCTGATCAGCACGACGCTGCTGCTGACCGCCGCCGGGATGGTGGTCGCCGCCCTGGCGCCCAGCTTCGCCGTGTTCGGCGCGGCGATCGCGGTCGTCGGCGTCACCTCGGTGGTGGCTCAGGTGGTGGTGGCCATGAGCTCGTCGCTGTCGGCCGAGGACGAGCGGGGGCGGGTCGTCGGGACCGTCATGAGCGGCCTGCTGATCGGCATTCTGCTGGCGCGCACCGTGAGCGGGCTGATCGCCGCGGCGCTGGGCTGGCGGACCGTGTTCTGGTTCGCGGCGGCCGCGATGCTGGCGCTGTCTCTGACCCTCCGCCGGGCGCTGCCGCGGGTCCCCCCGACGGCCGACCTGTCCTATCGCGGCCTGCTGCGCTCGGTCCTGGCGCTGATCCGCGAGGAGCCCGTGCTGCGACAGCGGATGCTGATCGGCGCGCTGGACTTCGGCTGCTTCAGCACGCTGTGGACGGCGCTGGCGTTCCTGCTGTCGGGCGCCCCCTACCACTACGGCAATGCCGTGATCGGCCTGTTCGGGCTCGTCGGCGTCGTCGGCGCCGGCGCCGCGTCGCTGGCCGGCCGCCTGGCCGACCGGGGCCGCGGTGGCTGGGCGACGACCACGACGGCGCTGATCATGCTGGCCAGCTGGGCGGTGCTCGCGCTGGGCAAGAGCTCGCTGGCGGCGCTGATCGTCGGCATCGCCGTCCTCGACCTCGGCGTGCAGGGCCTGCACATCTCCAATCAGAGCGCCATCTACGCGCTGCGCCCCGAAGCCCGCAGCCGGCTGACCACCGCCTACATGGTCGCGTACTTCCTGGGCGGCGCGCTGTGCTCGGCGCTCGCCGCGTCGCTGTATGCCGCCGCCGGCTGGGGAGCGGTGTGCGCGCTGGGCGGCGGAATCGCGCTGCTGGCGCTCGTCGTCTGGCTGTCCACCGAGGCGATGGCCGCCCGCGCGCGGCGCCACCGCGGCCACATCGGCGAGCAGCTGAGCGCCACCGACTGAAGCTCGGTCGTATGATCGCCCCCTGGCAGTGAACTGGGAGGCTGCGATCAAGCGAGGGCTTGCGTGAGCGCCGCGGGCGCCACAGCGTCGGCGGCTGACGTCCCCGGCACCGAGGGCGGGACCGGCGGGATCCTGGTCGTCTTCTCCGGGCTGATGCTCGTGCTGCTGATGGCGGCGCTGGACCAGACGATCGTCGCCACCGCGCTGCCGACGATCGTCGGCGACCTGGGCGGCCTCAGCCACATCTCGTGGGTGGTCACCGCGTACCTGCTGGCCCAGACGGCGGTGACGCCCGTCTACGGGAAGCTCGGCGACCTGTATGGGCGCAAGATCGTGCTCCAGGTCGCCCTGGTCATCTTCCTGATCGGCTCGGCGCTGTGCGGCGTGGCCCAGAGCCTGACCATGCTGATCGTCTTCCGCGGGCTCCAGGGCCTGGGCGGCGGCGGGCTGATGGTCGGCACGATGGCCGCGATCGGCGATGTCGTCCCGCCCCGCGACCGCGGCCGTTACCAGGGCATCTTCGGCGCGGTGTTCGGGTTGGCCAGCGTGATCGGCCCGCTGCTGGGCGGCTTCTTGACCACCACCCTGTCCTGGCGCTGGATCTTCTACGTCAACCTGCCGCTGGGGGTGTTGGCGTTCGGCGTGCTGGCCGCGACCCTCCCCTCTCGTAAGAGCGAGTCGCACTACCGCATCGACTACCTGGGCGCCGTCGTGCTCGCGGCCGCTCTGAGCAGCCTGGTTCTGCTGTGCACCCTGGGCGGCACCGATTACGCGTGGGGGTCACCGACGATCATCGGCCTCGGCGTCCTGGCGATCATCCTGATCGTCGCGTTCGTGCTGATCGAACAGCGCGCCGCCGAGCCGGTGCTGCCGCCACGGCTGTTCGGCGATCGGGTGTTCTCGGTGTCCAGCGCGATCGGACTGGTCGTGGGCTTCGCGCTGTTTGGCTCGGTCACGTATTTGCCCCTGTTCCTTCAGGTCGTGCTCGGCGCCACCCCGACCGGCTCGGGTCTGGAGATCCTGCCGCTGATGGGCGGCCTGCTCATCACGTCGATCGTCTCGGGCCAGCTCATCAGTCGCACCGGCCGCTACAGGGCCTTCCCCATCGCCGGAACGGCGGTGATGGTCGTGGGGCTGGGGCTGCTGTCGACGATGGGGCCGCACACCAGCCGGCTGACCGCGTCGGCGTTCATGTTCATCCTCGGGCTCGGTCTGGGCTCGGTGATGCAGGTCCTGGTGCTCGCGGTCCAGAACGCCGTCGACTACAAGGACCTGGGGGTGGCCACCTCGGGGGCGACGCTGTTTCGCTCGATCGGCGGCTCGGTGGGCACCGCCGTCCTGGGGTCGATCTTCGCCAACCGCCTCAGCGCGGAGCTGACCTCGGTGCTTCCCCGCTCGGCCGCGGGCTCGCTGGGGACCGGCGCCAGCCTCAACACGACGGCGCTCAAACGGCTGCCGGCCCCGATCCACGACGCCTACCTGACCGCGTTCACCAGTGCCCTGTCGACCGTGTTCGTGGTGGCGGCCTGCGTCGCCGCGGTGGCGTTCCTGCTCAGCTGGCTGCTCGAGCAGCGACCGCTGCGCGAGGCGATCACCGCCAGCACCGGCATCGGGGAGTCCTTCGCCGCCCCCAAGCCCACGGACTCGCTGGCCGAGGCGTCCCGCGCCCTGTCGGTGCTGATGGGCCGCGAGCGGCGCAAGGCGTTCGTGGCCGCGCTCGCCTCACGCGCCGGCGTCGACCTGTCGCCCGCGGCCGCCTGGCTGCTCGTCCGCGTGCACGACGACCCCGGGCTCAACGTCGCCAAGCTGTGCGCCGACTACGACGTGGCGCTCGACGCCGGCCAGCGGGCGTTTCGCGAACTGGACGAGCGCGGCCTGCTCGTGCGCGATCCGGCCGCGGGGGACGGTCGTGGCCGGGTCGTCGGGGTCACGCCCGAGGCCGCAGAGATGGTCGGGCGGCTCGTCGAGGAGCGGCGGGCCACCCTGGCCCGGATGTGCGACGGCTGGGCGCCGGAGCAGCATGACGAGCTGAGCGGGCTGCTCACGCGGCTGGCGCGGGAGCTCACCCCCGACCCGGAGCCCGCGACCGCCGCACCGGGCCACGCGGCCGCGGCGGCCTAGCGGCGCAGCGAGCGGGAGTCCGTACCCGCGGATCGGCGCAGGTCGTCCTCGATGGCGACGGCGGCCTCCTGGGCCAGCGGGAGGATGTCGCGCCGCAGCGCGGTCATCGTCCCCCGGCTGGCGTGGACGGACACGTTGAGCGCGGCGATGACCGCGCGCGACGCATCGTGGATGGGGACCGCCAGCGACCGCAGGCCCTCCTCGAGCTCCTGATCGACCGCCGCCCAGCCCTGGCGGCGCACCCGGTCGAGCACCACCCTGAGCGCCTCGGGATCGGTGATCGTGTGCGTCGAGAGCGGGCGCAGCTCGATCCGCGCCAGCAGCGCGTCGAGCTCGTCGGGCGCCAGTGCCGCCAGCAGCACGCGGCCCATCGACGTGGCGTAGGCCGGCAGCCGGGTGCCGACGCTGAGCGTGATGCTCATGATCCGGCGCGTCGGCACGCGGGCGACGTAGACCACGTCGGTGTCGTCGAGCACGGAGATCGACGACGATTCGTTGACGCGCGCCACCAGCGCCTCCATGTGCGGCTGGGCGACCTCGGGGAGGCTGAGGCTCGACAGGTAGGCGTAGCCAAGCTCGAGCACCCGGGGGGTCAGCGCGAAGCGACCGTCGGACACGGTGACGTAGCCCAGCTTGGCCAGCGTCAGCAGGAAGCGACGCGCGGCCGCCCGGGTGAGACCGGAGATCCGGGCGACCTCGCTGAGGCCGAGCTCGCGGTGCTCGGCGTCGAAGGCGCGGATGACCAGGAGTCCCCGTTCCAGCGACTGGACGAAATCGGCACTTCTGGGGCGCTCCTCGCTCACGTTCCTCTCCGGTTGGGCATGCGCAAACTACCTCAGCCGGAAGCGTCCGTTTATCCTGCAGTCGTGGACAGAATTGTCGACAATCCTTCGTTCTCGGACGCCGCGGGCGAGGGGCGGCCGGAGGATGCGCTGCGTGCAGAGATCGTGTCCGGGCGCCTGCAGCCCAACGAGCGGCTCGTCGAAGCCGATTTGACCCGCCGGCTCGGCGTGGGCCGTTCGGCGGTCCGGGTGGCACTGGCCCGCCTGGAGCACGAGGGCCTGGTCGAGCTCGAGCCCCATCGCGGCGCCCGGGTCCGGCTGATCGCGCTCCCCGAGGCGGTCGAGATCCTCGAGGCGCGCGCGGTATTGGAGGGCCTGGTCGTCCGCCGCGCCGCCGACCGGGCCACCGGCGAGGACGTGCCGGAGCTGCGCGCGATCCTGGCCCAGATGCGCGACCTGCTCGAGTCGGGCGACCTGCTCCAGGTCTCGGACCGCAACGCGATCCTGCACCGCCGGCTCATCGAGATCAGCGGCCACGCCACCGCCAGCCGGCTGATCTCGGCGCTGCGCTCCCAGTTGGTCCGCTTCGAGTACCGGACGATCCTGCTCCCCGGGCGCAGCCAGCGCTCGCTGGCCGAGCACACCGCGATCGTCGATGCCATCGCCGCCGGCGATCCCGAGGCCGCCGAGGCGGCGATGCGCACCCACCTGTCCCATGTCGCCGACGCGCTGCGGCGCCAGGAAGGAGCCCAATCGTGACCACGCAGACCGACGCGCCGCGCCCGTCTCAACGCGCCTTCGATCTGCTCCGCGGGGGCTTTGACACCCACATCCACGTCGCCCCCGATGTGGTCGAGCGGATCGTCGACGACGTGACGCTGGCCCGGCGTTTTGCGGCCATGGGCATGGAGGGGTTCATCCTCAAGTCCCACTACACGTCGACCGCCGAGCGGGCCGCCGTGGTGCGCGCGGCGGTGCCGGGCATCCAGGCGCTGGGCGCGATCGTGCTCAACCGGGCCGTCGGCGGCCTCAATCCGCTGGCCGTGGAGGTGGCCGCCCGCGAGGGGGCGCGCACCGTGTGGCTGCCCACCGTCGACTCGGTCAACGAGTCCCACGAGCGTGAGGCGCCCGCGGGCGCCAAGGTCCCGGTCTGGGTCAAGCTCCAGCTCGACCTGCGGGCCCAGGGGATCGAGATCCCGCCGGTCCCGGTGGTCGACGATGACGGCGCCGTGCTGCCCGAGACCCGCGCGGTGTTCGAGCGCATCGCCCATCACGGCCTGCTGCTGGCCACCGGCCACCTGGCCCGCGACGAGATCTTCGCCGTCGTCGACGCCGCGCGGCAGGCCGGCGTCGCCCAGATCGTGATCACCCATCCCGAGTTCCCGGCCCAGAGCCTGGGGGTGGAAGATCAGCTCGCGCTGGCCGGGCGAGGCGCCCTGCTCGAGCGATGCATGACCACGCCCCACACCGGCAAGATCGCCTGGGAGGAGTGGATCGAGCACATCCGGGCGAGCGGCCCCGAGAACTCGGTGCTGTCGACGGACCTGGGCCAGGTGTTCAACCCGCCGGTGGAGGACGGGATGGCGATCATGGTCGACCGCCTCCTGGCGGCCGGCTTCACCGACGAGGAGGTGCAGGTGATGGCAGTGGCCAACACGCGCCGCGTGGCGGGAGTCGACCGATGGTGACCGAGCGCCGGCGGATGCTGGTGATCGGGGCCCACTCCGCCGACTTCGTGTGGCGCGCCGGCGGGGCGATCGCGGTCTGCACCGCCGGCGGTGGGACCGCCCGGGTGATCGCGCTGTCCTACGGCGAGCGGGGGGAGTCGGGCGAGCTGTGGAAGCAGGAGGGCCAGACGATCGAGAACGTCAAGCAGATCCGCCACGGCGAGGCCGAGCGCGCCGCCGAGCACCTCGGCGCCGACTTCGTGGCCATGGACCTGGGCGACTACCCGTTGCAGATCGACGGGGACGCGCTGGTGGACATCGCCGACCAGATCCGCGAGTTCGCCCCCGACGTCCTGGTCACCCACACCGACACCGATCCATTCAACCCCGATCATCCGGTCGCTCACGCCGCCGTCAACCGGGCCCGGAGCCTGGCCGCCGGCGCCGGCATCCCCAGCGCCTTCGGGACCGTCCGCCCACCGGAGCTGTACCTGTTCGAGCCCCACCAGCCGGAGCTGTGCAATTTCATGCCGACGACGTTCGTCGACATCACGGCGGTGGCCGACGCCAAGGAGCGCGCGATGTCGGAGATGAAGGCCCAGGCGTACCTGGTGACTTACTACACCCAGCGGGCGGATCAGCGCGGCAACCATGCCCGGCGCTCGTCCGGCAATCAGGAGATCCGCCAGGCCGAGGCCTTCCAGCGGGTCACCCCACAGGTGGTGAACGCCCTATGAGCCCCAACGCAGAGCAGATCGCCGACCTGGCCGGGCTGGGCTCGGCGACGGTCTACGAGGCCGGCGGCCGGCGCGGCTACGTCGACGCCGACCTGATCCAGGTCCTCGCCGGCACGCGCGTGGCCGGCCCGGCGCGAACGGTGCGCTGCGGGCAGGACGACAACCTCATGGTCCATGCCGTCATGGCCTCGGTACGGCCGGCAGAGATCATCGTGCTGACGATGCCGGAGCCGCGACCGGTGGCGCTGGTGGGCGACCTGCTGGCCACTCAGGCCAGGGCCCACGGCGCCGCCGGGATGCTGATCGACGCCTCGGTGCGCGACATCGAGACGCTGGCTGAGCTCGGGCTGCCGATCTGGGCCCGGTGGGTCCGGGTCAAGGGGGCGACCAAGGACATTCCGGGGACGATCGGCGAGCCGGTGCAGGTCGGCGGGGCGACGATCCGGCAGGGTGACATCGTCGTGCTCGATGCTGACGGCTGCGCGGTCGTCGAGGCCGAGCGGGTCGACGAGGTGGTCGTCGCCGCGCTGGAACGCGAGGAGCGCGAGCGGGTCAAGCGGATCAAGCTGCAGGACGGCGAGCTGTCCTATGACCTTGACGGTCTGCGCGCGCGAGTGGAAGGATCGGGAGAGCGATGAACGAGCCTCCCGATCTCGCGCACATCACCCACGCCGAGCTGCTGACGCCGTTCCCGGACGAGAGCCTGCGCTTCTTCACCGAGCTGTTCGGGATGCAGATCGAGCATCGCGAGGGCCAGTCGGTGTTCCTGCGCGGCTGGGGCGAGTACCAGCCCTATGGCCTGAAGCTGACCGAGTCCGAGCTGCCCGGTGTTGGCCATATCGCCATCCGGGCCTGGAGCCCGGCGGCGCTGGAGCGCCGGGTGGCGGCGATCGAGGCGACCGGGCTGGGGCGCGGCTGGAGCGACGGGGACCACGGTCACGGGCCCGCGTACGAGTTCGTCGATCCCGACGGCCACCGGTTTGAGCTGTTCTACGAGCAGGACCGCTACGTGCCGCCCGAGGACCTGCGTCCGCGGTTGAAGAACGTCCCCCAGCGCCACGTCGATCGCGGCGCGTCGGTCAAGCGCATCGACCACGTCAACATCCTGGCCAGCGACGTCGCCGCCAACCGGCGGTTCTGCACCGAGCAGCTCGGCTTCCGCCTGTACGAGCAGGTCATCCTGGACAACGGCGACGAGGCCGGGGCGTGGATGAGCCTGACCATCGCCGCCCACGAGCTGATCTATACCGGCGATCACGCCGGCGGCAACGGGCGGCTGCACCATCTGGCCTGGTTCGTCGACACGCGGGAGGAGATCCTGCGCGCGGCGGACCTGTTCGTCGACCACGACGTCCCGATCGAGGCCGCGCCGTCCAAGCACGCGATCGCGCAGGGGATGTTCCTCTACGTCTACGAGCCGGGGGGCAACCGCGTCGAGGTCACGACCGGCACCCACTTCATCTACGACCCCGAGTACGAGCCGGTGGTCTGGACCCAGGCCGAGCGCGCCCGCGGCCAGGCGTGGGGAGTCAAGACGATCGAGACCTTCCACACCTACGGCACGCCCCCGCTCGACGGCACCGTGGGCCCGCCGATCCCGCCCACCAGCCAGATTCCCGGGGCACCGGCGGGCGTGTTCTAGGACCGTGGGAGCGGGGCGGTGAACCCGGACGAGCAGGCGATCCGCGCCCTGGTCCAGAACTGGGTGGTGTGGCGCGACGCCGGCCACTGGGAGCGCTTCGCCACCGTCTGGCACGACGACGGGGTGATGATGGCGACCTGGTTCCAGGGGCCCGCCGCCGACTTCATTCGCGTCAGCCGCGAGGGCTTCGAGCGTGGCGTGCGGATCCTGCACTTCCTGGGCGGCACCTCGGTCGACCTGGCCGGCGAGCGGGCCATCGCCCAGACCAAGATGACGATCACCCAGCGCACCACCGTCGAGGGCGTCGAGTGCGACGTCGTCTGCACCGGGCGCTTCTACGACTTCCTCGAGCGCCGCCGCGAAGTCGGTCCCACCCACCGCATCGTCCTGCGCCAGCCGATCTACGAGATCGATCGCCTCACCCCGGTGTCAGGCGGACCCGGGCCGGCGCTCGACGCCGGACTGCTCGCGCAGTTCCCCTCCGGCTACCGGCACCTGGCGTATATCCAGACCCGGATCGGCTACGAGGTCAAGCGCGACATGCCGGGCCTGACCGGCCCCGAGGTCGACGAGCTCTACCGGCGCGGGGCCGAGTGGCTCACCGGCGGCGAGCCGGCGCTGCCCGGGCCGGACTGATGCGTCCGGAGCGACGGGCCATCGCGGATGAGGTGTTCGCCGCCGGCAGCGAATACGACGCCGGCCAGAGCAACCGCCTGGACCGCCTGCGCAACGTCGAGCCCGAGACGGCCGAGCTGCTGGGAGTGCTCGTGCGGGCCGCCCACGCCCGCCGCATCCTCGAGATCGGCACCTCCAACGGCCACTCCACGCTGTGGCTGGCCGACGCCGCGGAGGCCGTCGGCGGGCACGTGGAGACGCTCGACATCGATCCCCGCCGCACCGAGCTGGCGCTGCTCAACCTCAGGCGCGCGGGGCTGGACGAGATCGTCGAGTGCCGCACCGTCGGCGCCGCCCAGGCGCTGGCCGAGTACCCGGACGCCGCCTGGGACCTGGTGTTCCTCGACGCCGAGCGGCCCGAATACGTCGGCTACTGGCCCAACCTGCGGCGCACGCTGGCCCCGAGCGGCACGATCGCGATCGACAACGCCATCTCGCACTCGGCGGAGCTGACCGACCTGCAGCGGGTGCTCGACGCCGATGACGCGCTGACCTCGGCGCTGGTCGGAGTCGGCGCCGGGCTGATCCTCGTGGTGGCCGCCTGACCTCTCGTGCTGCGGCGCGATGGCCCCTGACGAGAAGGGGTGGGTTGGGCCGGGCCCGCCGACGCGACGCGACGCGACGCGACGCGACGCGTCATCGCGTTCACCCGGCGACGATCAGCACCAGCAGGCGTCGGGGCCCATGGACCCCCTCGACCCGGGACAGCTCGATGTCCGAGCTGGCCGACGGGCCGGATACGAACGTGACCGGCGTCCGGCGCTCGCGCACCCCCGGCGCCAGCGCGGCGATCGCCTCGGGGACCAGCTCCACGATCTGGTCGGTGGCCACGATGCAGATGTGGTGGTCGGGCACCAGGGTCAGCACGCGCCGGCCGCAGGCCCCCTCGCCGTCGAGGACAAGCGTCCCGGTCTGGGCGATCGCCGTGGCGCAGCCCGTGACCGCGCCGTCGATCGCGTCGAGCTGTGCGGGGGTCAGCCCGTCGTCCTCGACGACCTCGGCACCGGTCGGGCGCCACTCGGACGCCAGGCTCGGCGGCACCGCGACCCGGCTCAGCTCCCATCGGGCGCACGCGCGATCGACGGCGTCGGTGACGGCGCCGGGAGCGACGCGGCGCACCTCGGCGTGGTAGTCGAGCAGCCGATCGATCAGCAGCGCCACCCGGCCAACGGCGTCCAGCCCGCCGGCCCGCCGGTAGTCGCGGGCGACCGCGACGTCGCCGGCGGTCTCGGTCGCCGGGACGTCGGCCAGCGCGCTGCGGATGCGGGCGAGGATCTGCTCGCGCGCGTCGGTCATGACCGTTCGCGCCACCAGTCGCGGAAGCTCTGGCGCGGCATCGGCGGCAGGTCGCGCATCGACGTCCAGCCCGCCAGCGGCCCGGGCAGACGCTGGATGCGCCCGTCGCGGACCAGTGGCCACTGCCCCAGGCGACCGCCACGCTGGGCCGCCTCGTAGAGCCGGCGATTGGCAAACACCCGGGCCAGGGCGCGCATCGCCGCCGGCTCGCCGGTGAGGCGCTCGCGCAACGGCGCCGAGCCGCCGGTCCCCTGACGGACCTGCTCGTGGCGCAGGTGGACGAGCACCTCGGGGATGTTGATCTTGACCGGGCAGACCTCGTAGCAGGCGCCGCACAGGCTCGACGCGTAGGGCAGCGAGCCGGCGGCGGTCATTCCGGTCAGCATCGGCGTCAGGATCGCGCCGATCGGTCCCGGGTAGGTCGAGCCGTAGGCGTGACCCCCGGTGCGCTCGTACACCGGGCACACGTTCAGGCAGGCCGAGCAGCGGATGCAGTTCAGCGCCTGGCGGCCGATCTCATCCGCCAGCACGTTGGTGCGGCCGTTGTCGACCAGCACCAGATGGAACTCGCGCGGCCCGTCGCCGTCGGTGAGCCCCGTCCACAGCGACGTGTACGGGTTCATCCGCTCCGCGGTGGACGAGCGCGGGAGCAGCTGGAGGTACACCTCCAGGTCCTGCCAGGTCGGGATCACCTTCTCGATCCCCATGACGCTGATCAGCACCTCGGGCAGGGTGGTGCACATGCGGCCGTTGCCCTCGGACTCCACCACGGAGACCGTGCCGGTCTCCGCGACCGCGAAGTTGACTCCGCTGATCCCGACCCGGGCCTCGAGGAACAGGCGGCGCAGGTGAAGCCGCGCCGTCTCGGCCAGCGCCCGGGGGTCGTCGGACAGGTCGGCGGGCGCATCATCCAGCGTACGGGCGAACAGCTCCCGGATCTGCTCGCGGTTCTTGTGAATGGCGGGTACCAGGATGTGCGACGGCGTGTCGTCGCCCAGCTGGATGATCAGCTGGGCCAGGTCGGTCTCCCAGGCCCGGATCCCGCGCTGCGCCAGCGCCTCGTTGAGCCGGGTCTCCTCCGTGGTCAGCGATTTGGCCTTGACCGCCTCGTGAGCGCCGTGCGCGGCGATGATGTCGCCGACGATCCGGTTGCACTCGTCGGCGTCGCGGGCCCAGTGGACGGTGCCACCGGCCCGCGTGACCGCCGCCTCGAGCGCGACCAGGTGCTCGTCGAGGTGGCGCAGCACCCGCTCCTTGATGGCTCGCCCGGCCTCGCGCAGCGCCTCCCAGTCGGGCAGCTCGGCCACCGCCTTGGCGCGCTTGGCCCGGATGGTCTGGGTGGCGTGCCCGAGGTTGTGGCGCAGCTGGGCATCGGCCAGCGCGACCCGGGCCGCCTCGGGGAACGGCGGAGCGCCGTCGACCCCGGCCACGGTGCCGTGCGGCTCAGTCATCGGCCGTCGCCGCCAGCACCTCGGCGATGTGCATCGTGCGCACGCCGGCGCGCTGACGCGACAGCGCCCCGCCGATGTGCATCAGGCATGAGTTGTCGGCAGCCACGCACACCTCGGCGCCGGTGTCGAGGATCGTGCGCACCTTGTCGGTCAACATTGCGATCGACGTATCGGCGTTCTTGATCGCGAACGTCCCGCCGAACCCACAGCACTCTTCCGCCTCGGGGAGGCCGACGACCTCGATCCCCTCGACGGCCCGCAGCAGCCGGAGCGGCCGGTCGCCCATGTGCAGCATCCGCAGGCCGTGGCAGGTCGGGTGGTAGGTCACGCGGCGGGGGAAGAACGCGCCGACGTCCTCGCGGCCCAGCCGGTCGATCAGGAACTCGGTCAGCTCGAGCACCCGGGGCGTGAGCTCCGCCACCGCACGGGCCAGCCCGGCGTCGCCGGCCAGCTCGGCTACCCGGCCGTAGTACTCGCGCACCATGCTCACGCACGATGCCGACGGCGACACCACCACCTCGCTGTCGCCGAACACGTCGACGAAGCGCCGGACCAGCGGGATCGTCTCGTCGGCGTAGCCGGTGTTGAAGTGCATCTGGCCACAGCACGTCTGCTCCAGGGGGAACTCGACGCCCACCCCCAGCCGCTCGAGCACTGACACGACCGCGCGACCGGTCTGGGGGAACATCGTGTCGTTGAAGCAGGTGATGAAGAGAGCCACCCGCCCGCCCACCGGCCCGGGGGGCTCGTCGGCCGCGCGCTCGGTCACGAGGCCGCCGGCTCGGCGCTGCAGCGCTGCGCCGCGCGGGGCGAGAAGCGCCCGAACACGCCGGCCAGCACCTCGAGCTCGCCCTCGCGCAGCTGGTCGAAGAACATCCGCTGGATCGAGTCGAAGTGGGTCGTCTGGGCGGCGCGCATCAGCTCGAGTCCGGCCGGCGTCAGGTGGGCCTCAACCGCGCGGGCGTCGTCCGCACACGACCGGCGCTCGATCAGCCCTCGCGTCTCGAGCAGCACCGCGATCCGCGAGACTCGGCTGAGGCTGAGGCCGGCCTCGGCGGCCAGCAACGAGAGCCGCAGGCAGCGATCGGGCGCGGCCGCCAGGCGCGCCAGCAGCTCCAGTCCGCTGAGGCTGAGGCCGTAGCGCGACTCGAGCTCGGCGTCGAGCCGGCGCGTCAGATGCTTGTGGGTCTCCAGCAGCCCGATCCACGCCTCGGCGTGGCGCTGTGACCACTCGGCGACCCCGTCGTCGCCGACCCGGTAGGCAGCTTCGGATTGTGCGCGGGCCATCGCCGTTGATTCTAACCGATTGCTTGTTAGCGCAAGCAAGCCCGGTCTGGTCCAATGTGCGCAGCAAAGCGCCGAGCTGAAAGGAGCGCCGATGCCGGACGAACCGCGCACGGGGCCCAGGCACGAACCAGACCGCGTCTACGAGCGCGCCAGCGATCCCGCCGAAACGTCCGACCGACCGCTGGAGCCCAAGTCCTCACAGGAGCCACTGGCCGACCGCGACGAGCCGCGCCCGCCCACCGATGCCGATCCGCATCACCGGCTCAACACGCCGGTGGGCGAGCCTGATCCCGACGCCGACTCCGATCCCTACCGGCCCGAGACTCCTGACGATGACGCGGACCACGCCTCCGGGGCCCGCGGCAGCGGCCAGCGGTCGGAGGACGGATGAGCGACTCGCTCGCCATCGCCCGCCGGATGCTTCAGCGGACGGGCAGCCACCCGGTGATCAGCCTGTTCCTGGACCTCGACCCGGCCCAGTTCGCCACCGCGCCGGCGCGCGCCTCCCAGGCGCGATCGCTGCTCGACGAGGCCGAGCGCATCGGGAAGCATGACGCCCTGCCCCACGACGATCAGGCCGCGCTGCGTGCCGATCTCGAGCGCCTCGACGAGTACCTGGCATCCGACGACCTGCCCGTGTCGGGCGCCCGCTCCCTGGCGGTGTTCTGCTCGCGCCAGGACGATCTGTTCGAGACGGTGGCGCTGCCCGAGGCGCTGGAGCCCCGGGTCGTCATCGCCCCGACGCCATACGTCGAGCCGCTCGTCGCCGGCGTGGCCGCCGGGCGCTGGTGCGTCACGCTCATCAGCCGGCGCAACGGCGCCATCTTCGCGGGCGACGTCCCGGGGCTCGAGGAGGAGGAGCAGGTCGCCGACGACGTCCGCGGCCGGCCCCATCGCGGCGGGTTGTCGCAGGCCAACTACCAGCGGGGGGTCGACGACGACGCCGAGCGTCACCTGCGCCACGTCGCCGAGGACCTGTACCGGCTCTGGCAGTCCGAGTCCTTTCACCGGCTCGTCCTCGGGGGCTCGGAGATCGATGTGGACCAGTTCCGGGAGGTGATCCACAACGACCTGCGACCGCTGCTGTCAGACGCCCGCCTGGGCCTGGAGCCCGAGACGGCCACCGTGGCCGAGGTGCGGGCCGCGCTGGTGCCCCTGCTGGCCCAGGAGCGAGCCGCGACCCAGACGGCCGCGGTGTCCGCGCTCACCGAGCGGGTGGACCGGGGCGCGCGAGCGGCGGTCGGCATCGAGCCGACTCTGGACGCGCTCGCCCAGCGCCGCGTGGAGCGACTGGTGCTCGCCGTCGGCTTTGCCGCGCAGGGCGGTCGCTGCCTCAGCTGCGGCCTCCTGTACGCCGCCGGCACCGAAACCTGCCCGGTCGACGGCAGCGCCCTGGAGCCGGTGGCGGACCTGCGCGAAGCGGCCGTCGAGGCGGCGGTGCTCCAGGATGCCGGGGTGGTGATCGTCGGCGAGGGCAGCGAGATCCCGCCCTCGGTGCTCGTCCGCGGCGCCGGGATCGCAGCCCTGCTGCGCTTCTAGGCGAGACGGCTGCAAACCTGCTCGCGTCGGGACCCGCGCCGGGCGGCAATACTGCATGGAGATGCGTGCACTTCGCGATACCGGCGTGGGACCGTTTCATTCGCCCTACGGACACGGCTTCGTGCGCGTGGCGGCGGCGGTTCCGCATGTCCGAGTCGGCGATCCCGCCTTCAACGCCGAGCGCACGATCGCCCTCGCCCAGCGGGGCGATCGCGAGCATGCCGCGCTGGTGCTCTTTCCCGAGCTGGGGCTGGCCGCCTACTCCAGCGAGGACCTGTTCCATCAGGAGGCGCTGTTGGACGGAGTGGCCAGTGCGCTGGAGGCGGTCGTCGTCGCCTCAGAGCAGCTGCGGCCGGTGATCGTGGTCGGCGCCCCGGTGCAGGCCGAGGGCGGGCTGTTCAACGCCGCCGTCGTGGTCCATCGCGGCCGCATCCTCGGCGCGGTCCCCAAGAGCTACCTCCCCGAGTACCGGGAGTTCTACGAGAAGCGCCAGTTCCGGGCGGCGCGCGACCTGGTCGGCGACGAGCTGCGGCTGCTGGGCGAGACGGTGCCGTTCACGCCCGACGTCGTCTTCGCCGCCCGTGATCTGCCGGCGTTCGCGCTGCACGTCGAGATCTGCGAGGACCTGTGGTCGCCGATCCCGCCCAGCACCTACGCGGCGCTGGCCGGCGCGACGGTGCTCACCAACCTGTCGGCGTCCAACATCACGATCGGCAAGGACGGGTACCGGCGGATGCTGTGCGAGGCGCAGTCGGGCCGGGCGATCTCCGGGTACGTGTACACCGCCGCGGGGCTGGGCGAGTCGACCACCGACCTCGCCTGGGACGGCCAGGCGCTCATCTATGAGAACGGGCAGCTGCTGTGCGAGTCAGAGCGCTTCTCCGACGAGGAGGAGCTGATCCTCGCTGACCTCGACCTCGACCGCATCCTCTCAGACCGGATGAGCACCTCGAGCTACGGCGACGCCGTCCACGACCTGCGCGAGCCCGCACGGCGGTTCCGGCGCATCGAGTTCGACCTCGACGTCCCCGCCGAGGAGTTCCCACTGGCCCGCCGGGTCGAGCGCTTCCCCTACGTCCCGGCCGACCCGGCGTCGCGCAACGAGCGCTGCGAGGAGGTCTACAACATCCAGGTCCGCGGGCTGGAGACGCGCCTGGCGGCGACCGGCATCGAGAAGATCGTGATCGGCGTCTCGGGCGGGCTGGACAGCACCCACGCCCTGACCGTGGCGGTGCGCGCGACGGATCGCCTCGGCCTGCCGCGCACCAACGTGCTCGGCTACACGCTCCCCGGGTTCGCCACCAGCGCCCGGACGCTGCGCAACGCCCACGCGCTGATGCGGGCCCTGGGCGTGAGCTCGTCCGAGCTGGACATCAAGCCGGCGGCAATGCAGATGCTGCGCGACCTCGGCCACCCGGCCGCCGAGGGTGCGCCCCAGTACGACGTCACCTACGAGAACGTCCAGGCCGGCGAGCGCACCTCGCACCTGTTCCGCCTGGCCAACTATCACCAGGCGCTCGTGCTCGGCACCGGCGACCTCAGCGAGCTGGCCCTGGGCTGGTCGACCTACGGAGTCGGCGACCAGATGTCGCACTACAGCGTCAATGCCTCGGTCCCGAAGTCGCTGATCAAGTTCCTGCTGCGGTGGGCGATCGACACCAACCAGTTCAGCGACGAGGCCAACACCGTGCTGGCCGACGTCGTCGAGACGGCCATCTCCCCGGAGCTCATCCCGCCGGGCGACGACGCCGCGGAGGATCCCGAGCAGCACAGCGAGGCGACCGTCGGCCCCTACGAGCTCCAGGACTTCTTCCTCTACTACATCCTGCGCTTCGGCTACCGCCCCAGCAAGGTGGCCTACCTGGCCCAGCACGCCTGGTCAGACCGCACGCGCGGCGACTGGCCGGACCTGATCCCGCTCGAGCAGCGCCACGAGTACTCGCTGGCGGAGATCAAGCACTGGCTCGAGGTCTTCCTGCACCGCTTCTTCCAGACCAGCCAGTTCAAGCGCTCGGCGCTGCCCAACGCCCCGAAGGTCGGCTCGGGCGGCTCGCTGTCGCCCCGGTCGGACTGGCGCGCGCCATCCGACGGCCACGCCACCGCCTGGCTGGACGAGCTGCGCGCGCGCGTCCCCGACGTCGCGCCCGCGACGGCCCTGCATCACGCCGGCGCCGGGCGCGAGGTGCAATAGTCCGCGCATGCCCACTGAACCCAGACCCGTCAGCGTCGCCGAGGTCGTGCGCCGCGCGGCGCAGATCGTCGATCCCGACGACGAGGACGCCGCGGTCGGCGACTTCCAGCTCGCGTTCGAAGACGACGACGAGCCGGTCCGCGCCATCGGCGACCTGGAGGAGCGCGTGTCCGAGGTGCTGTCTCGCCTGGATCCCGCGGTCGCCAACGGCTCGCTGTCGATGGCCGGCGCGATCACCGTCTATCTGGGCTATCGCCGCGACGAGCTGCATGCCCATCCGAGCGAGCTGATCCGGCTGGCCGCCCGGTCTGAGTGGGAGAAGGACCCGCCGGCGGTCGTGCGCGACTGGCTCGACGAGCGCGACATCCGGCTCTGACCCTGGCGCGCGACGGTGGCGGTGCTCAGCCGGACCAGCCGGCCCGGATCGGTCCGGACCAGCTGACCCGGCTCGGTCCGGACCAGCCGACCCGGCTCGGTCAGGCGGCCTCGGAGTAGATCTCGCCGGCCGGGGCGGCTTCCGCCCGCTCGGCGCTCGCGGGCACCTCGGCGTGCGTCAGCCGCGTGGCGGGCACCACGGTGACCGCGATGGCGATGGCGCCGATCACCAGGCCGGCGCCGATGGCCAGCGCCAGGTGCAGCCCGCTGGCCTCCGCGCTGGCGGCGGAACCGCCGCCCGCCAGCACGTGCGTGACCCGGGTGCTCGACAGCGTGGCCAGGACCGCCAGGCCCAGCGCGCCGCCGACCTGCATCGAGGTGTTGACCAGGCCCGAGGCCAGGCCGGCCTCGCTGGGCGTCGCCCCGGACATCGCGATCGTCATCAGCGACGGGAACGACAGCCCGGCGCCGATTCCCAGCAGCAGCATGATCGGCAGCAGGCGGCCGAGGTAGGCGGCGTGCACCGGCGCGGTGGCGAACAGCAGCAGCCCGATGGCCATCAGCACCAGGCCGGGCAGCAGCGTCGCCCGCGGGCCGATGCGCATGTTCAGCCGCGGCGCCGCGGTCAGCGACAGCACGCCGATCGCCAGGGCCACCGGCAGGTACGCCAGCCCCACCTGGAGCGGGTCATAGCCGAGCACGCGCTGCAGGTAGACGGCGCCCAGGAAGAACATCCCGAACATGCCGGCCACCATCAGCATCTGCACCGAGTTGGCCCCCGAGACCGCCCGCGAGCGGAAGATCCGCAGGGGGATCAGCGGCGTCGCCGCCCGCGTCTCGCGGACGATGAACGCGGCGAGCAGCGCGAGCGCCACCGCGCCGAACACGAGGGTGTGCGCCGAGCCCCAGCCGTAGTCGGCGGTCTTGACGATCGTGTAGACGGCCAGCATCAGCGTGCCGGTCACCAGGGTGGCGCCCGGAATGTCCGCGCCCGCCCGCAGGCCGATGCCGGAGTCGGCGGCCACGACGCGCAGCGCCAGCAGGGCGGTGACGACGCCGATCGGCAGGTTGACGAAGAAGATCCAGTGCCAGCTGAGCGCCTGGGTCAGCGCGCCGCCGGCCAGCAGGCCGATGGCGCCGCCGCCGGAGGCCACGAAGCTGAACACGCCCATCGCGGTGGCCTGCTCGCGCGGCCGCGGGAACATGGTGACGATCATCCCCAGGATCACGGAGGAGGTCAGCGCGCCGCCCGCGCCCTGCACGAACCGGGCGGCGACGAGCACCGCCTGGGACTGGGCCAGCCCGCAGGCCGCCGACGCGGCGGTGAAGATCGCCAGCCCGATCAGGAAGATCCGCTTGCGACCGACCAGGTCCCCCAGCCGCCCGGCGAGCATCAGCAGCCCGCCGAAGGCGATCAGGTACGCGTTGACCACCCACGCCAGATCCGAGTTCGAGAACTTCAGGTCGCGCTGGATCGAGGGCAGCGCGACGTTCACGATCGTCTGGTCCAGGATGATCATCAGCATCCCGGCGCAGAGCACCACGAGCGCGATCCAGTTCGAGCGTTCGCTGGGGGGTGCTGTGGCTTCCTTGAGCGGCATCTCCGACTCCTCTCGCAACAACTGATTTGCTTTCGGATCACACCGTATCAGATAGTTCTGTACAAGATGATCTTGTCTGGATCTGGCCCGCGTGCGGGCCGTTTTGACGCGGTATGTGGAGACGACGAACGGGAGATCGCGAAAACGACATCGCCAGCCGGAGCCACGCCGATCCGGCGCAAGCACGGTCGGTCGGCGCCCCCCGACCGTCAGACGAGCAACCGGGCGCTCAGGCGCGAAGCTCGCGCCGCCGCAACGGCGGATGACACTCCGCCGGGGAGGCCAGCCGCCCCGTGACCAGCTGGGCCAGGCAGTTGACGAACGTCTCGCGCTCGCCGTCCGGCAGCGACTCCAGCACGTTGGCCTGGACGCGCTGGATGATGTCCTGGCCCTCGGCCAGGCGCTCGCGGCCGGCGTCGGTGACCTTGATCACCCGAGCGCGGCGGTCCGTGGGCGAGGGGACGCGCTCGGCCAGGCCCAGGCGCTCGAGCTCGTCGACGGTGACGACCATGGTGGTCTTGTCCAGGCCGATCATGCCGGCGAGCTGAGTCTGGGTGTACTCGGCGTCGACCGCGGCCGACAGCACGCAGAAGCCGCGCTGGCCGAGCCCGAGCGGCGCCAGGGCGCCGGCCACCTCGGACCCGAAGGCGTGGCTGGCGTGGTCGAGCATCCACCCGAGGTTGGTGATCAGGCAGGCGGACGGCGCGGCGGCGCCGGTCTGCTGCTGGGGGATGGTCACCTCGGTTGCCATAGCCGTCAAGATACCACCCCTATACAACTATCTGCTAGCAGAAGTTCTCGTCCGTAGCGAGCCTGGCGAACTGCCGGTCCGCTCCCCGCCGGAGGAGCCTGTCAGCGGTCCGCTCCCGCGGGCGAGCCTGGCGAACTGCCGGTCCGCTCCCGCGACCACCGCCGTCCCCCGCTTAGACGGCCGCCGTCACCGCACGGCGGTCAGCTTGGCCGGGTCGAGGATCAGGTCGATGAACCGGATCCGCCCATCGACGATGGTCACCGCCGCAACCCCGATCGTCCGCCCGGGCGGGCGCACCACGTAGCCGGGGCCGCCGTTGACGGTGGCGGTCCGACACCACGGCAGGAATGCTCGCCCGCGGCTGAGCGCGTAGTCCGCCACGGCCGGGGCGCCCTCGATGCGCGGGGTCACCATCCCGATGCGCCGCCGGCCGGCATCGGCGCGGAACACCACGTCGGGATCCAGCAGCTCCATCAGGGCCTCGAAGTCCCCGGCCCGGGAGGCGGCCAGGAAGGCTGCGACGATCTCATGCTGGCGCTGGAGGTCGGGATCCGGCTCGGGCGCGGCGCCCCGGACCCGGCGCCGGGCCCGGCTGGCCAGCTGGCGCGCGGACTCGGGGCTGCGGTCGACGATCGGGGCGATCTCGTCGAACGGGACGGCGAACATGTCGTGCAGCACGAAGGCGAGACGCTCCGGCGGGCTGAGCGTCTCGAGCACGACGAGCAGGGCCAGCCCCACCGAGTCCGCGAGCAGCGTCTGGCGCTCGGGATCGGACTCCTCGTCGACGGTGATCACCGGCTCGGGCAGCCAGGTGCCCACGTAGTCCTCGCGGCGCGACTTGCGCGCGCGGAGCATGTCGATGCAGACGCGGCCGACCACCGTGGTCAGCCAGCCGCCCAGGTTGTCGATCCCGTCCTCCTCGGCGCGGTTGAAGCGCAGCCACGCCTCCTGAACCGCGTCGTCGGCGTCGGTCACCGACCCGAGCATGCGGTAGGCGACCGCTCGCAGGTGCGAGCGATGGTGTTCGAACTGGTCGACCTGCCAGGTCTCGTGATCCATGTACCGGGCCTCCATATGCAGTCTCCACCCACATGACGGATCGGAGAAGCGAAATGTGACCGCGCGCGCCGCCGGTCACATCCGCCGGCTCCGGCCCGTCATACCGGTGATTGCACCAAGAGTCCGTCTGACACGGAGGCACCACCGACATGACCACGGCATCCTCACCCCCCACATTCCTCTCGACCCGGCGCGGCAAGCTCACCCTGGCCCTGCTCTGCTCGGTCGCGTTCCTGGACTTCGTCGACGCTTCGATCGTCGGCGTCGCCCTCCCGGCGATCCGCCGGGCACTGCACTTCACCGTCGAAGACCTTCAGTGGATCCCGAGCGGCTACCTGCTCACCTACGGGGGTTTCATGCTCCTCGGCGGGCGGGCGGCCGACCTGATCGGCCGCCGCCGCGTCCTCATCGCCGGCACGGTGACGATCGGGGTGGCGTCGCTGCTGGGCGGCCTGTCGGCCTCGAGCGGGATGTTGATCGGCGCGCGGCTCGCCCAGGGCTGCGGCGCCGCGATGATGCTGCCCGCGGCGCTGTCGATCCTCACCACCACCTTCCGCGACGGCAGGGAGCGCAATACCGCTCTGGGCGTGTGGGGCGGGGTCGGCGGACTGGCGTCGGCCGCCGGCGTGCTGCTCGGCGGCCTGCTCACTGACGGGCTGGGCTGGCGCTGGGTGCTGTTCGTCAACCCGATCGCCGCCGTGCTCGTGCTGTGCGCGATCCTGCGGCTGATCGCCCCGGATGCCAGGCGGCCGCGGCTGGAGAACGTCGACCTGCCGGGCGCATTGCTGGCGACCGGCGGGATGCTGCTCCTGGTCTACACGCTGGTCGAGGCGCCGACGGCCGGCTGGGGCGCGGCCCGCACCATCGGCGGCCTGGCCGGCGCGGGCGTGCTCCTGGCGGCGTTCGTCGTCAACGAACTGCACCAGCGCAACCCCCTGGCCCCGCTGTCGATCTTTCGCATCAACGGTCTGGGTTTCGCCGACGTCACCCAGCTGATCGCGTTCGCCGGCTTTCTGGCGATGTTCTTCTTCCTCACCCTCTACATGCAGAACGTGCTCGGTTTCTCGCCGCTGCAGACCGGCCTGGCCTACCTGCCGCTCTGCTTCGTGATCGGCATCTGCGCCGGCATCGCCTCCCAGCTGATCACCCGGGTCGGGACCCGGCCGCTGATCGTCGTCGGTGCGTTGATCTCGGCCGGCGGTCTGTTCTGGCTCTCGCGCATCCCGGTCCACGGCTCCTACGTCGCCAACCTGCTGCCGGGACTCATCGTCGTCTCGATCGGCTTCGGGCCGGTGTTCGTCGCCGTCACCACCGCGGCCAACGCCGGCGTCCCGGCGGACAAGGCCGGACTGGCCGCCTCGCTGCTCAACGCCTCCCAGCAGCTGGGCGGGGCGCTGGGACTGGCCATCCTGACCGCGCTGGCCACGACGCGCACCCACGACCTGCTGGCCCGGCACGCCGCGCCGGCGAGCGCGCTCACGTCGGGCTTCCAGCGCGCGCTGTTCGTGGGCAGCCTGTTCATCCTGGCCGCGGCGTTCATCGCGCTGCGCGCCACCAACACCCGGGGCGAGCCCGCGGAACAGCAGCCCGGCGGGGTCGGCGCCGGCGCAGGGTCGCCGGCTCGCCCCATCGCCGAACTCGACGGAGTCGTCGTCTAGCGCCTGCGCGCTCGCAGCGACTCCATCGGGAGGCCGCCGGCGTCGGCAAAGGGACCCGGGACACCGTCCGTGCCCACTCGATCGCCGCTGTTGACGTTCGCCGACACCCCTCTCACCCCCCGGGGGACGACCGGTACACCGCGAACCCCGGGAATGAAACCCGCAACGCCGGCGTCATAGGGGGTGATGCCGCTCGACGGACACCCCCTGCGCCGCCGCCGCCGCCTCGACCCGGCGGACCGGCTCAGCGCGGTGTTCGCCGCGCTGGCCGACCCCACGCGCCGCGCGATCCTGACGCGTCTGATCGAGGGCGAGGCGACCGTGGGCGAGCTGGCGGCTCCGTTCGAGCTCTCCAAGGCGGCGGTCTCGCGGCACATCAAGGTTCTGGCCGACGCGGGGCTGGTCGCCCGCACGCGATTGCGGACCTCTCGCCTGAGCTACCTGGAGCCCGACGCGCTGGATGAGGCGATCCGCTGGCTGGTGGCGGTCAGCGACGGGGCGGTGCCCTACCGCCGGGGCTGGGATCCGGGCGAGGCGCTCAGCTGGCCGTCAGTTGCAGGCTGAGCCACAGGCCGTAGATCGCCAGGCCACTGGCCACGATGCTCAGTGCCCAGGCCGGCACCATCGGCTGACCGCGCTTGCGCGCGAACAGCGGGTAGACGGCGAAGACGATCAGCTGACTCAGCCACAGGGCCGCCAGCGACGGCTTGACCAGCGTGGTGTAGAAGCCGTCGGGGTCGATCAGGCTGAACGGCGCGGCCACCACCACGATCGCCCCGATGGCGATGGTCACCGGGCGCAGGCGCCACGAGCCCACCGCGTGCAGCAGCCGGGCGAGGGCCAGGTACTCGCACAGGATCACGCCGGCGGTGCTGACGGCCACGCCGATGCCGATCGCCCTGGCCACGCCGAGACCGGCGAACTGCTGGGCGAGGCTGAAGCCGGGTATCTCGGTCCGGGTCAGCCCGGGCGCGGCCGCCAGCGGGGCCACGGCGAGCACCACCACGAGCGCCGTGAGCAGGTACACGCCGATCAGTCCGCGCCGGATGGTCCGGGCCGGACTGGCCAGCTCACCACCCAGGAACACGGGCAGGCTGCCACAGATGTAGAGCAGCGACGTCTGGGCGGTCGCCGAGCGCAGCGCGCCGCCGGGCGCTCCCACCCCGAAGCTCGAGGCCGGGGTCGAGAGATGGGCCAGCGTCACCCCGTCGAGCACCCCGGCGAGGATCAGCTGGCTGCCGGCGATCAGCCCGATGGTGATCATCGCCACCGTCCGCCCGGCGATCATCACGCCCGCGACCGCAACCGGGATCAGCAGCGCCAGCAGGGTCTGATACTGGCGCTCGCCGGGCAGCACGACCGGGAGCAGGTCGTAGACGATCTGGACCGTCGTGTAGATGACGTACAGCAGGTAGCTGACGGTCCAGATGGCCGCCTGGACGAGCGCCACCCGCCGTCCCGCCGCCGCCTCGACGAAGGCGAACAGGCCGCCCGAGCCGGCCACCGTCGCCGAGTAGCGCAGCCAGATCGCCAGCGGGGCGGCGAACACCACCACCGCCGCCACCATGGCGAACCCGGCCGAGGAGGCGGCGTCGCTGACCGTTCCCGGCGCGATCTGCGCCGCCAGGGCCAGCGGACCGCCGAACGAGGCGACGGCCACGCCGATGAACGCCCAGCCGGGAAGCGGCCGCTGCGCCGAGCGAGCCGGCCGCCCCTCGGGCGACCGGCGGAACGCGCCGGTGCCCGCGCGAACGCGGGCACCGACCGACGGAAATGACACCGTGCGGGCTCCGGGTGTCAGCTCCAGCTGCCGCCGGAGGAGCTGCTGCTCGACGAGGCGGCGGGCGCGGCGGACGCGGCGGCGGACCCACCGCCGGTGATCGCCGCACCGGACGGCGCCACCAGCCACCACTTCGCGCCGAAGGCGTCGCTGCCCTGACCCTTGGTCGAGCCGGCGGCGGTGTCGCCGACGAAGTAGTAGAGCGGGTGACCCTTGTAGGTCACCTGCTTGGTGCCATCAGACCGGGTGATCGTCCCCAGGTCGCCGGCGGTCACGCCGTGGGCCGCGATCGGGGTCCCCTTTGTCAGCAGTGGGGGCCATGCCTGTGCGCACGCGCCCGAGCAGCTCGACATTCCGTTGCTGTCCGCGTCCCACAGGTACAGCGCCTTGCCGGAGGCGCCGGTGAGGTAGACCCCGGCCGAGCCCTTGGTCATGCCGATGGCGATGCCCTTGGCCGAGGCCGGCGACGCGCTGGCCGTGCTGGTGGTCGGGCTGGCCGCGGCGGCGGCCGGGCTCGAGCTCGCGCTCGAACTGGTGGTGGCGCTGCTGCTGCCGCAGGCGGCGACGGTCAGGGCCACGGCGGCGACGGCGACGAGACCGCCGGCGCGCCACCGAAACATTTTCAAAGTACCCATTTTCGTGCTGCTCCCAAGATGGTGGTTGTTTTGGTCAGGACCCGCCGTTGTGGGTGGGTCACCAACAAAGACCCCACTGGTGAAGGATTCCTTCCCAGCGGTGACCGCGCCGATGATTGCCGGCGTCGATCGGGGGTCGGTCAGGCTTCGTCGCCTGAGCCGATTCCTGATACCTCGCCTACTGACGACCGGCTCGGGCTCGCCCGCGAATCCGCCGAGCTGTCGTGGCGCGAGCTGCGCCGGGGCGTCGACCGGCTCGACGCCTCGACCCGCCCGCCGCAACCGTCGGCCAACGGCCGGCCGTTCCGCCCCTACCGGGTCAAGCCGTGACCGACCTGGCCGTGGCCGCGAGCGACGAGGTCATCGCGCAGCTGGGCGCGGGCGCCGAGGTCACGCTGCTGCGCCGCCGGGTGAACGCCTGGCTGGATGACGTCGACGACGAGCTGCGTGAGTCACTGTCATGCGCGTTCGCCGGGACACCCACGCACTTCCGGCCGCTCACCGTGTTCGCGTGTCATCGCGCGGTGCACACCACGCCGGCCTCCGACTCGGTCGAGCTCGCCTTCGCCGTCGAGCTGATGCACAACATGTCGCTGATCATCGACGACGCCCTCGATGAGTCCGGCGAGCGCCGCGGCATCGACACCGTCCAGAAGCGGAGTGGCGGTTGCGCCGCCAACCGCTCGGCGTCGAGGACTGGCACCGGATCGCCGGCAAGGACACCGGTGTGCACCGTCGGGTTCAGCCGCTCGGCCAGCGGGCGCCAGAAGTGGTCGTACCAGTTGAGGTACATGCGGGGATAGATGTCGAGCTCGACCCCATCGGGGCCCGGCCGCGAGCCGAGGTTGCCCCCGAGCACGTCCTTCTGTTCGCAGACCGTAACCTGGTAGCCGCGCTGCGCCAGTCGCAGCGCCGCGGTCAGCCCGGACATCCCGCCGCCGGCGATGGTGACCCGGGGAGCCTCACTCAAAGGACCGTCGGCTCCACCGCCAGAAGCTTGCGTGCTCGCACCACATCCGCCACCTCCGAGGTCGGTCCGAACCACTCGCACAACAGCGCCACCCGTTCCAGGGCGGTGACGGTGTCCCCGATCCGGCCCTGGTGGACCGCCAGCTGAGTCGCCGCCCGTAGCTCCAGCAGCCGCGCCTCCCGGGCGTGGGCGGCGGCGATCGCGCGCTCGAACGCGACGGTCGCCGCCGCCGGGTCCGGCGCGTCGCCGGCCATCAGCGTCCGGCCGGTGAACCGGTGCAGCTCCGACTCGGAGAAGCCCTCGCCGGTCGCCGCCACATGCTCGTGACCGGCCTTGAGCGCGTCGAGCGCCGGCCCGGGCTGGCCGGCGACCCGGCGCAGATCGGCCAGCAGGATGTAGAAGTGGGGCAGGCTCAGTCGCGAGCCCGACGCCAGGTACGCCTCCAGGCCCTCCTCCAGCGCGGCGATGGCCGATCGCAGCTCGCCGGCGCGCCCCCGCTGCCAGGCCCCCAGCATCTCGGCGAGGATCCGCCAGTAGGCGATGTTGACATCGGCGGCGTGCGCCCGCGTCTTCTCCGCCCAGTGGCGCAGCTCGACCGGCTCCCCGCGCGTCAGGTGGTAGATCGCCCGCATGCCCCAGCACTGCGCCCGGGTCAGGGGGCCGCCCACGGCGCCGCCGAGCTCGAGGCTGGCGTCGCTGCACTCGCGCGACTGCTCGGCCCAGCCGAGATTCCACAGGGCGACGGTCAGGTAGGCCAGCGCCGCCACCTCGCGGTCGCTCTGGGCCTCGTGGACGTGGTGGCGCAGCTCCCCGGGCGAGCGCGTGTGCACGGTGGCCTGTTCCAGATGCGAGCGTGCCGCCGCGAAGTCGCCCAGATACAGATGGGCCATGCCGCGATAGAGGTGGCCCTCGGCGAGATGCGCGGGGTCGCCTCCCACCTCCGCCAACGCCAGCATCTCCGTGCCGAGCGCCAGCGCCTGCCGGTACTCGGCCCGCAGCAGGTAGAACACCCACTCGCCGCGGGTGATCGACACCACGTGGTCGCTGAATGACGTGCGGGCGCCGAGCTGCCGGGCGCGCACGTAGGCCTCCTTGGCCCCGGCCACGGCGTACCCGTGCGCGGCCTGGAGCGAGGCGCCGCGCCAGGTGAGCAGGTCGATCCGCTCGGCGTCCGCCGGGCCCGGCGCCGGCCGCCTCGAGCGCGTCGAGCGCGTCGAGCGCGCGCCGGAAATGCTCGGCCGCCTCCAGGAAGGCGGCGCGCTCGAGCGCCCGCAGGCCGGCGGTGTGCCAGTAGTGCTTGGCCCGGACGTGCTCGGCGGCGCGAACGAGGTGACGCGCCACCACCTCCGGCTCGCGGTCAGCCACCGCTGGGAACCGCTGGGTCAGGACCGCCGCCACATCGCGGTGCAGCGCCTGACGTCGCCCGCGCAGGATCCGGTCGTACGCGGCCTCCTGGAGCAGCGCGTGGGAGAATTCGCACCGGGCCGGCTGGCCGTCGACCGCCCGCAGCACGTCCTGGACCGCCAGCTGGGCCAGCGCCGGAGCCAGGTCCGGAGCATCGGCCGGCCACAGGGCGGCGAGCAGTTCGCGGTCGAACTCCCGCCCGAGCACCGCGGCCACGTCGACCACCTCGCCCAGCGCCGGCAGCCGGTCCAGCCGCTCGGTGAGCAGGCCGCGCAGGGTCGAGGGCACCGCGCTGATGCTCTCGACGGCGCTCCGGGAATCGCCGCCACTCGCGTGCTCGAGCATCTTCAGCGTCTCCTCCACGAACAGCGGAATGCCGTCGGCGGTCTGCTCGACCCAGTCAAGGACGGCCGGCGCCAGCGGCTCGGCGGTCGCCCACGCGGCCAGCGCACGCACGTCCTCGGCGCTGAGCGGATCCAGCTCGACCTCGGCCACCGCCGGCGATCGAGTCCACGGCGGCGCGAACTCGGGCCGGAAGGTCAGGATGCACAGGGCCGGCATGCCGGGGAGACCGGCGACGATCCGGCCCAGCAGCTCGATGGTCGTCGGGTCGGCCCAGTGCAGGTCCTCGACCACGAGGAGCAGGGGTTGGCGCGCCGGGTCGGCGACCAGCAGCGCCTCGAGCACGTGCAGCGTGGCGGTGCGAACGTCGCGCGGGGCCAGCGGCGGCCGGTCGCCTTCGGGCGCTCCCTCGATGGCGAGCAGATCGGCCAGCAGCGGTACCGCCTCGATCGGGTCCAGGCCGGCCTCGATCACGGCGTGGCTGATGGCGGCCAGCTGGTCGTCGGCCGCCTGGGAGCGGTCCAGCGCCAGCAGCCGCTCCAGGTAGCGGATGACCGGGTGCAGGACGGTCCCGCGATGATGGCTCGAGCATTGCCAGGTCTGGGCGTTGCCGGCGTGGGGACCGAGCCGATCCAGCAGCTCGCGCACGATCCGGCTCTTGCCGATCCCGGCCTCGCCGCGCAAATGCACGACCGCGCCGTGGGCCCGCCGGGCCTGCTGCCATGCCTGGGCCAGCCGCGCCAGCTCGCGGTCGCGGCCCACCAGCGGCGTCAGGCGCCGCTCGCCGGTGACCTCCAGCCGGGCGACCGCGCCGGTCGGACGGATCACCCGGTGCACGCCGATCGGACGCGACACCCCCTTCAGCGGCTGGGCGCCGAGCGGCTCGAGCACGAAGAACCCGTCCACCAGGTCGCGCGTGGCGTCGCTGATGACGATCGAGGCCGGCGCGGCGATCGACTGCAGCCGCGAGGCGATATGCGGCGCCTCGCCCACGATCGCCAGCGGCTCGCGCGTCGTCCCCGCACCCATCTCGCCGGCGACGACCAGGCCGGTGTGGATGCCGATCCGGACCCGCAGGGCGATGCCATGCCGGCTCGACAGCTGCTGGTTGAGCGGGCCCAGCCCGGCGAGGATGCCCAGCCCGGCGTGGACCGCCCGCCGGGGACTGTCCTCCTGGGCGCGGGGATAGCCGAAGTACGCCAGCAGACCGTCGCCGGCCCACTGGGCGGCGTAACCGCCGAACTCCTGGATGGCCGCGCTGCAGGCCTGGCGATAGCCGGTCAGGACATCGCGGAAGTCCTCGGGGTCCAGCGTCTCCGCCAGCGGTGTGGACCCCACGATGTCGCAGAACATCAGCGTCAGATGGCGGCGATGCACGGGGCCCGGCCCACCATCGGCCGTCTCGCCGGCCGTTGTCCCGGGGAGGGGGGCGCCACAGGCGCCGCAGAACTTCATGCCCGCCGGGCTCTCGCGCCCGCAGTTCTCACACCTCATCCTGCTCGTCGACCCCACAAGCAGCCTATGTTCACGCCGGAAGGATATCGGCCGGGCACCCCGCGAAAATGGGTGGGAGATGCCCGCTAATAGGGGGTGGACCGCCCGCGAACGCGGGTGGCGGCGGCCCTGCGAACGGAGGTTGTCTGAGCTCCCGCGGCAGCGCGAGTCAGCGCGCTCGCGACCCCTGCGCGAGCAACATGCGCGCCCGTTTGACGTCGGGCAGGTCCGAGGCGACGGTGAACCACTCGCACAGTGCGGCCACTCCGGCCAGCGCGGTGCGTTCCTGCCCGGTCCGGCCCTGGTGCACGGCCAGGCGGGTGAGCGCGCGCAGCTCGAGCAGCCGGGCGTTCTGGCGCCGGGCGGCGCTGACCGCCCGTTCGTAGGCGACGGTCGCGCCCTCGAGGTCGGGGCGCACGCCGGCCGTCAGCACGCGGCCCTTGAAGCGGTAGAGCTCTGACTCGGCGAACCCCTCGTCGGTGGACTCGATGTGCTGCTCGCCCAGCCGCAGGATGTCCAACGCGCCCGCGGAGTCGCCGGCGGCCAGCCGCAGGTCGGCAAGATAGATGCAGAAGTGCGGCAGGCTGAGCCGCGACCCGGAGCGCAGGTACGCGTCCAGGCTCGCCTCCAGCCGGGCGATGCCGGCCTCCAGCTCGCCCGAGCGACCCTGCTGCCACGCCGACAGCGTCGCCGAGACCGCGCGCCAGTAGCCGATGTTGGAATCGACCGAGACCTTGAGCGTCTTGTCCACCCAGTAGCTGAGCTCCACCGACTCCCCGCGCGTCAGGTGCAGGATGCTGCGCATCCCCCAGGCCTGGGCCCGCGTCACCGGCCCTCCCTGGCGCTCGGCCAGCTCGAGGCTGAGATCGCTGCGCGAGCGCGAGCGGTCGCTGTAGCCCAGGTTCCACAGGACGAGCGCCTGATAGGCCAGCGCCATCACCCCGGTGTCCCCCTGAGCCTCGTAGACGTGATCGGACCCGCCGCGGCGGCGGTACCGCGTGAACGCCTCCTCCAGGTGCTCGCGAGCCTGCTCGAAGTCGGCCAGGTACATGTCGACGAAACCTCGGTACAGGTGACCCTCGGCCAGACCCGCCTCGCCGTCGCCGGCGCCGGCGCCGAGGGCCAGCATCTCGTCGGCCAGCTCGCGGGCCGCCCCGTACTCGCTGCGGAGCAGGCGATACAGCCATTGCCCGCGGATCACCGGCGTCAGCAGCTCGTCGTCGCCGGCGCGTTCGCAGGCCGAGCGAGCCTTCGCGTAGGCCTCGTCCACGCCCTCCGCGGCGTAGCCGTGACCGGCCTGCAGCGACGCGCCCAGGTGGGTGAGGAAGTCCACGCGCGTCACGTGGTCGCCGGGATCGGCGACGACCGCGTCCAGCGCCTCCAGCCCGCGGCGGAAGTCGTGTGACGCCTCCAGGAACGCGGCGCGCTCCAGGGCTCGGATGCCGGCGGCGCGCCAGTACTGGACCGCCTTCGCCGGCTGCGCGGCGCACGACCAGTGGTGCGCGACGACCTCGGGCTGGCGCTCGGCCATGGTGGCACCGCCGGCGACGAGGCTCGACGCCACCCGTCCGTGGAGGGCCTGGCGGTCGCGGCGCAGGATCCGCTCGTAGGCCGCCTCCTGCAGCAGCGCGTGCGAGAACTCGCACCGCGTCGTAGATCCCTGCACCGGGCGCAGCACATCCTGGGCGGCCAGCGCGACGAGGGCGGGCTCCAGCTCCGGCGCATCGGATCGCCACAGCGCCTCGAGCAATCCGCGGTCGAACTCGCGACCCAGCACGGCGGCGACGTCGATCAGCTCGCCCAGGTCGGGCAGGCGGTCCAGCCGCTCGGTGAGCAGGCCGCGGAGCGTCGAGGGGACGACGGCCAGCGCCGGCCCCGAGCCGCCGGCGCGCTGCGCCTGGTCGTGCTCGAGCATCTTCAGCGTCTCCTCCACGAACAGCGGCACGCCGTCGGCGGCCGAGTCGACCCAGTCCACGACCGCCGGGTCCAGCGTCGTCGGGCTGGCCCACGCCGCCAGCGCCCGGACGTTCTCGGAGCTGAGTGGCCCGAGCGCCACCTCGCTCACCGCCCGGGAGTCGCCCCAGGGGGCCTCGAACTGCGGCCGGAAGGTGAGGATGCACAGCACCGGAGCCGACGGAAGGGTGTCGATGATCCGCCCCAGCAGCTCCACCGTCGTCGGATCGGCCCAGTGCAGGTCCTCGACCACCAGCACCACCGGGTGGCGCGCCGGGGAGGTGACCAGCAGCGCCTCGAGGATCTGCAGAGTCGCCGCCCGGGCGTCGCGCGGCGTCAGCGGCGAGCGGCCCTCGCCGCCCGCGCCGGGGACCGACAGCAGATCGGCCAGCAGTGCCACCGTCTCCGCAGGATCCAGCCCCGCGTCGCGGGCGGCGTGGCTGAGGATCTCCAGCTGGCGGTCCGGGGTCTCGGCCCCGTCGAGCAGCAGGAACTGCTCGAGGAAGCGGATGACCGGGTGCAGCGTGGTGCTCTGGTGATGGGCCGAACACTGCCAGATCTGCGCGCTGCCGATCTGCGGCCCCAGTCGCTCGACCAGCTCGCGCACGATCCGGCTCTTGCCGATCCCGGCCTCCCCGGTCACATGCACGACGGCACTGCGCCCCGCCTTCGCCCGTTGCCAGGCGTCGGCCAACTGGGCCAGCTCCGGGTCGCGCCCCACCAGTGGGGTCAGCCGCCGCGGGCCGACAACCTCCAGCCGGGCCACGGCTCCGGTCGGCCGCAGCACCCGATGGACGACCATCGGCTGCGACACCCCGCGCAGGTCGGTCTCGCCCAGCGACTCGGTCTCGAAGTAGCGCTCGACCAGATCGTGGGTGACGCCGCTGATGACGACCGTGTCCGGGGCGGCGATCGATTCCAGCCGGGCGGCGATGTGTGGCGTGTCGCCGACGATGCCCAGCTGCTCCCGAGCCAGACCGGCACCGAGCTCCTCGGCGACCACCACGCCGGTGTGGATGCCGATCCGGACCCGCAGGGCCACGTCGTGCTCGTCGCGCAGCCACCCGTTGAGGCCGGCCAGCTCATCGAGGATGCCCAGCCCGGCGTGCACGGAACACTGCGGGCTGTCCTCCCGCGCGCGCGGGTAACCGAAATAGGCGACAAGTCCGTCGCCGGCATAGCGGGCGGTGTAGCCCTCAAAGCGCTCGATCGCCCGCACGCACGCCCGCTGATAGCGGCGCAGGATGTCGCGGAAGTCCTCTGGGTCAAGCGTCTCAGCCAGCCGGGTCGACTGGACGATGTCGACGAACATGACGGTCAGGTGGCGCCGGTGCGCGGCCCCGGCGTCGGACACGCCCGCGACCGCGGATCCGACGGGCAGCGGCGCCCCACAGCCGCCGCAGAATCTCATCCCGGCGGGATTCTCGAGCCCGCAGCTCTCGCACCTCATCGGGTTGCGTGGCCTCGCTGACCGCTTCTCACCACCGGGCAAGGATAAGAGATGGCACGGGTCCGGGAAGTGGCGCATTGACTGCAAACAGGGTCCCGTCGGCCGGCGAGGCCGGAGCCGGCGACCGCGCGCACGGCCGCGCGGCGGCCGCCGATGGCAAACCGGCACAATGGACCACATGACCGACGACCGGGCGACCACGAACAAGGACCGCTCGGCGTCGACGGACACAGGGGCCGCGCAGAAGTCCGTGCCCCCGGCACCGATGCCGCGCGACCGCAAGGGCTGGCGGGTGGCGCCCGCGCCGGACGGTCGGGGGATGCCCGACGAGCACAAGCCCACCCCGCCGCACCGGTGGCGCGGGTTCTGGATTTTCGTGATCGTTCTGCTCGCCCTGAACTGGCTGTCGGTTCTCCTCGCGCAGCCGGGCGGCCAGCCTCGGGTCGCGGTGCCGTTCAGCCCGTACTTCCTCCAGCAGCTCAACGACAACCACGTCAAGTCGATCACGTCCAAGAGCAGCACCATCCAGGGCACCTGGACGGTCAAGCTGAAATACCCCGCGACTGACGCCAAGGCGACGGAGACGACGCTCTTCTCCACGCAAGTCCCGTCGTTCTGGAACACCGCCGCGCTGACCCAGGCGCTCGAGTCCAAGGGCGTGCAGGTCAACGCCAAGAACCCGAACCCGGGGACGTCGGTGCTGGCCGAGATCCTGCTCGGGTTCGGGCCGACGCTGCTGCTGGTCGGGCTGTTCGTGCTGTTCGCCCGCCGCGCGCAGGCGGGCGGTGGCGGCGGGCTGGGCGGCCTGGGGAACTTCGGACGCAGCCAGGCGCGCCGAGTGGACCCCCAGAAGATCCAGGTCACCTTCGACGACGTGGCCGGTATCGACGAGGCCAAGGCCGAGCTGACCGAGATCGTCGATTTCCTCAAGACGCCGGAGCGCTATCAGCGCCTCGGCGGGCGGATGCCGCACGGCGTGCTGCTGTACGGCCCGCCGGGGACCGGCAAGACATTGCTGGCCCGGGCGGTCGCCGGTGAGGCGCACGCGGCGTTCTTCTCGATCGCGGCGTCGGAGTTCATCGAGGCGATCGTGGGCGTCGGCGCCGCGCGCGTGCGGGACCTGTTCGCCAAGGCCAAGGAGGCGGCGCCGTCGATCATCTTCATCGACGAGCTCGACGCGATCGGGCGCTCGCGGCAGGGATCGGCCGGGATCACCGGCGCCAACGACGAGCGCGAGCAGACGCTCGATCAGATCCTCACCGAGATGGACGGGTTCGAATCCAACCAGGCGGTCGTCGTCCTCGGGGCGACCAACCGGCCGGAGATCCTCGATCCGGCGCTGCTGCGACCGGGGCGGTTCGATCGCCGGGTCGCCGTCCAGCCTCCCGACAAGCCGGGACGACGCAAGATCCTCGAGGTCCACACCCGGTCGATGCCGCTGGACAAGGACGTCGACCTGAACTCGCTGGCGGCCACCACCCCGGGGATGGTGGGCGCCGACCTGGCGAACCTGTGCAACGAGGCGGCGCTGCTGGCCGCCCGGCGCAACCACGACACCGTCCACATGGCCGACTTCACCGATTCGCTGGAGAAGATCCTGCTGGGCGCCGAGCGCGGGATCATCCTCTCCCCCGAGGATCGCGAGCGGACCGCCTATCACGAGTCCGGGCACGCGCTGGTGGGGATGCTGACCCTGGGCGCCGATCCGGTGCGCAAGATCTCGATCATCCCCCGCGGCCAGGCCCTCGGCGTCACGCTGTCCACCCCCGACGCCGACCGGGTGTCCTATTCGCGCGAGGAGCTGGACGCCAAGATCCAGGTCGCGCTCGGCGGTCGCGTGGCCGAGGAGGTGGTCTACGGCAAGATCACCACCGGCGCAGAGTCCGACATCCAGCAGCTGACCAACATCGCCCGCCAGATGGTCGGTCGCTGGGGGATGAGCGACAAGCTGGGACCGGTCACCCTGCTGCCATCGGAAGGCCAGGGGCCCCTGTTGCCGGGCGCCTCGGAGACCTCCCCCCAGACCCAGTGGCTGGTCGACCAGGAGGTCGAACACATCGTCGAGGCGTCGCATGCCACGGTGACCCAACTCCTGACCGACCATCGGCCCCAGCTGGAGACCCTCGCCCACGCGCTCCTGGCGCAGGAGACTCTCGACGCGCGCGACGCCTACGCCGCCGCCGGCGTGACGATGCCCGAGCGGACGCCCGATCCCGTGGCCCCGCCCACGCCCGAACCGGCCAGCGCCTAGCGGGCCAGCGCCCGAGCGCCCAGCGGGCCAGCGCCCGGGTCGTCGGCAAACGTCCCAGCTCAGCTGTTGCGGTCGCTGAGGAAGTCGAGCAGCAGCGCCCGCAGCTCCCGCGGAGTCTCCAGCGGCGCGAGGTGCCCGGCGGACGCGATCTCGGCATGCCGGCCGCGCGGCAGCGTCGCCGCCAGCGTCACCGCTCCATCGCGAAAGTCCGGCAGCTCGCGCCCACCGGCGATGCACAGGGCATCGATCTGGAGGTCTGACAGGATGGCCGGGTTGTCCTCCACGGGATCGGGCGCCTCAGTGAAGTCGGTCGTCGCCAACTGGGTGGCGAACGCCCGGCGCTGCATCGCCGCCACCTGCTCGCGGACGTCCGCCGGCGCGTCGGGCAGGGTCCAGGCGCTGACGACCGCCGCGACCGCCGCCTCGACATCCCCGCGCTGCAGCCCCGCCTCCTCCGCGGCCCAGACCGCGCCCAGTTGCGGCGAGGGCTCGGCGCCCGGTACCCGCGCCGAGATCAACACGAGCGCCGCCACCCGCTCCGGCGCCACCGCGGCGACCCGCAGCGCCACCCCCGCGCCGGCCGAGTTGCCGACCAGCGCAGCCCGGCCGATATCGAGCGCGTCCATCGTCTCCAGCACATCGCGCCACGGCGCCTGCGGACCGGGCGGTTCCGGAGCATCGCCGAAGCCCGGGAGGTCCATCGCCACGACGCGACGACTCGCCGCGGCCAGGGGCTCGAGGTGCGCGCGCCACTCGGTCCGGTCCGCGACGCCCGCGTGCAGGAGCACGACGGCGTCCCCGGAACCCCGCTCGTCATGGGGCAACAGCACGAGGCGAGCCTACCGCCGCATCCGCCGTCCGCAAAGATCTGACGGTCGATGACCGGCGGCGTCCCTCCCGATCTTCCGGGCGTCCTCCACAGCCTGCAGCCGACGCTCGACCACTACGGCTATCTGGCCATCGGCGCGTTTGTGCTGCTCGAGGACTTCGGCGTGCCCGTCCCGGGCGAAACGGTGCTGATCCTCGGCGCGGTGTACGCGGGGGCGGGACGGCTCAGCCTGCCGCTGGTCGCGCTGATCGGATTCCTGGCCGCGGTCGCGGGCGACAACATCGGCTTCGCCATCGGCCACTTCGGCGGCCGGGCGCTGGTCGAGCGATACGGGCGCTACGTGGGGCTGACCTCCGAGCGGATGGACAAGACCACCGATTTCTTCGAGCGCCACGGCGGCAAGATCATCATCATCGCCCGGTTCGTCGAGGGGCTGCGCCAGGCCAACGGGATCATCGCGGGCATCTCCGGGCTGCACTGGCTGCGGTTCCTGTTCTTCAACGCGATCGGCGCGGCGCTGTGGGTGGCGGTGTGGACCGGCATCGGCTACCTCTCAGGCAGCCACATCGACGCCATCTACAACGCGGCCACCAAGTACGACACCTACCTGGCGATCGCCGTCGGCGTGGTGATCGTCGCCTGGATCGGCCGCCGGGTGTGGCGTCGCCGGCACCGGCGGGCCGAGGAGTCGGAGCCTCACAACTCTGAAAACCGGCAAATCGATGAGTAGCGAGCGCTACCGATCTTCCACGAAACCTCAACGTCGCTTGCCAGGTCGGGGCGCGACCGCTACGGTTGTTCTTGGCCGCCGGGTATAGACAGGCCGGGCGGACTTATCCAGACGGTAGCGCGGGCGACTTCTGCCGTGGTCGGCCGCCGAGCCACCAGTATGCGAGCTCGGCGGGAGGGCCAGCATGGCAGCCGGTCGGCCTTCGCTCACCGGGGCGTCACTCCAGCTCTCTACACACAGCAGGTTCCCATGTCCTATATGAACTGCCCCCGCTGCGGCATGAGCGTTCGATTGCAAGCGCCATACCTGTTGCCGGATCGTTGCCCGCGCTGCGCGGCCCGCTCCGGAATCTCGGTGCCCTTGGAGGTCACCGACCAGCCGCAACGGCGGTTCTCGCCGATGTCCAGCCGCCGCATGTCCCCCGGCTTTGCCCCCGGGGTCGCGGGGGCGGATCCGACCCCCGATCTGGCCGGCTCGACCGGCGGATCGCCGTCACTGCAGGGCGGGCCACCCAGCGCGGCCTAGTGGCCCGCTGACAGGGCCCCCATTCGTACGGGCGCGGGCACGGAGGCCCGGCACGGCCCCCACCCGGCGCGGAGGTGAACCGCCCCCACGGATTCACCCCCGCGCCGAGCGCCCGCGTGCCCGAGGAGGACGCCCGGCATATTGCGGGAGGGCGGCCCCGGGCGCATCAGGGAAAACCCTGATGTTCGCGTCGCCTTACGGGGCCCCGCCGGACACGGCCAGCCGGCGGGTCAGCTCGCTGCGCGAGCGCACGCCGACCTTCCGGTAGATCTGGCGCAGGTGCGTTTCGACCGTGCGCGGTGAGACGAACAGCGCGCTGGCCGCCTCGTCGTAGGTCGCTCCCTCGAGGATCACCTGGGCCACCCGGGTCTCGGCGGCGGTCAGCTCGGCCCAGGCCGACTGCTCGGGTGGACTCTGGCGGCTGTAGCCGGCCGCGGCCAGCTCGGCCTCCGCCCGCTGGGCCCAGATCGCGGCCCCGAGCCCGCGCAGGGTCGTCCACGCCCGGTCCAGCTGCTCGCGGGCGTCGGCGCGCCGGCGGGCGCGCCGCAGGCGCTCCCCGTAGCAGAGCTCGGTACGGGCCCGGGCGAACGGCAGCGGGGCGCGCTCGTGCCACTCCAGCGCCGCCTGGAAGTGCTCGTCGATCTCCGCCGCCGGAGCCAGCAGCCCGCGGCAGCGGGCGGCGACCGCGTGGGCCCACGTCCGGCCGGTGCGGGCGGCCTTGGCCTCGAGGTCGTCGAGCTCGCGCTCGGCCTGAGCGTGGCGGCCGGCCCGTACGCTGGCCTCGATCATCACGTCGTCGAGGTGCTCCCAGCCGGGTTCGAGCACCCACTCGCGGATGTCGACGGTGGTTCGCTTCCACACGCCGACCGCAGCCTCGTGATCGCCGAGGCTGAGCGCCAGCGATGCCAGCGCCAGCACCGGCTCGGGCTCAACCGCCCACGCGTTGAGCTGCTTGCAGATGGCCAGACTCTCCTCGGCGTGCTCGCGGGTCGCGCCCGGGCGGCCCATCGAGGCCTCGACCTGGGCCAGCGCCGCCAGGCTGGACGCGAGCATCGCCCCGCCGACCATCTCGCGCGAGAGCTCGACCGCCTCCTCGGCTCCGGCCAGCGCCGCCGGCCAGCGGCCCAGCTCCAGGTCGACCAGCGCCCGGCCGCTGAGCGGATAGGGCAGCGCTCGGACCGCCCCCTGATCCCGGGCGCTGGTCACCATCGCGTCGAACAGCCGGTCAGCCGTGTCAAAGCGCTCGATCGAGGCGTGCAGGCACGCGTACATGCCGGGCAGCTCGGGCGCGGAGTGCCACACCTCGGGCTTCTCGACCACGGCGCCGTAGCGAGCGAACAGCTCGAGGCCGGCGTCGGTCTCGGCCGACAGCATCAGTCCGCAGCCCAGCGCGACGGCCGCCATCGCCTCGATCTCCCCGCCGAGCCCGCGCGCCAGCTCATAGGCGCGCTCGGCCGTCGCGCGATAGGCCGGCACCGGCCCGGTCATGGTCTGCGCCAGCACTGCCTCGGTCATGGCCTCGGCCGCCACCGCTCGGTCGATGTCGCGCAGCGCCTCGGCGATCGCCGCCAGCCGGTCGTGCGCCGCCTGGGGACTGCCGCGGAGCATCTCGACGCGGGCCCGGATCCGCTCGCCCTGGGCGCGCGGCAGCGGATCGTCGCCGCGGCCGCGGGCCCCCTCGAGCAGGCCCAGGGCCTCGTCCCAGCGTCCCACGGCCAGCGCCAGCTCCGCCGCCTCCAGCTCGCGACGAGCCCGGTCGGCCTCGCCGGGGCTGAGCGCAGCCGCCTGCACCAATGCGCGCATCGCCGTCTCCGGAGCGCCGCGCCGAGCGGCCTCGACGGCCACCAGCTCGAGCTCGCCGGCCACCGGCTCTGAGGGAGCCGCGGCCGCCGCGGCCAGGTGCCAGGCCCGGTGATCGGGCAGGCGGGCCTCGCCGCCGGCCTGGGCGAGCGCAGCGTGGGCCGCTCGCCGGGCCGGCGCTCGGGCGGCGTGGTAGATCGCCGAGCGCACCAGCGGGTGACGCCAGGCCAGCGCGCCGTCGGCGATCGAGATCAGGCCCTCCTCCTCGGCCGGCTCCAGCGCGCCGGGCGGCAGCTCGAGCACCTCCAATGCGGCGAGGATCGTGTCGGTGGCGCCGGTGTAGCTCGCGGCGGCGACGAGCAGCGCCCGCCGCGTCTCGTCGGGCAGGGCGGCCGCGCGAGCGGCGAACGACTCCTCGAGCCGCCGGCCGACGGGTAGCGGCTCGTCGAGCGCCAGGCGACCGGTGCGCTGCGCCGAGCTCAGGTTGCGGGGAATCTCGACCAGCGCCAGGGGGTTGCCATGGGTCTGGGACCACAGCCGCCTCGCCACCGCGGGGGCGACATCGCCGGCGGTCCGGGCGACGAGCGCCAGCGCCGGCGCCTCCGGCAGGCCGCCCAGCTCGAGCTCGGGCAACCCGGTGACCAGGCGCTCCTCGGTGTCGCCATCGCGGATGGCGAGCACGAATGCGACCGGATCGGAATGCAGGCGGCGCGCGGCGAACAGGACGGCGTCGCGCGACCCGGCGTCGAACCACTGGATGTCGTCGGCGACGACGAGCACCGGACGCTCTGCGGCCGCGGCGGCGAGCAGGCTCACCACCCCCGCCTGGCAGGCGAGCCGCTCCACCGACGCCCCGGACGACAATCCGACGGCCGCGCCCAGGGACTTCGCCTGCCCGCCCGGCAGCTGATCGATCCGGTCCAGCAGCGGGTGCAGCACCGTCGCGAGCGCGCCGAAGGCCAGGTCTGACTCGGACTGCACACCGCTGACGTGCAGCAGGGTGAACCCGGTGGCGGCCCCGATCGCCGCGTCGAGCAGACGCGACTTGCCGACTCCGGGCTCGCCGCGGATCGCCAGGGCGCCGCCGCTGGCCGCGCGGGCCTCGTCCAGCAGCCCTGAGATCCGGGCCAGTTCCGGCTCGCGTCCCAGCAGCGTCTCGACGGGCAGCCCGGTACCCAGCACATCGTGAGCATACGGTGAGGCCGGCCTCGCCCGGCGGCAGCGGCCCCGCCGCGCCCCCCCGCGCCGCTCAACTCACCGGTGAGCGCGGCCCGGGCGCGTCGCGACTCCTCGCTGACGAGGAGCCCGCGACGCCCGCGATCCGATCAGTAGAAGTGCCGCCGGCCTCCGACAGCGCGCCCCATGGAACCGAGCGCCAACAGTACGAGGCCCACGAGGACCAGAATGATTCCCAGGGTCCACAGAATCGCCACCTTGGCGATGAACCCCACCAGCAGCAGGATGATGCCGAGGATGATCACCGGCGGTCCTACCTCCTTTGCGTGGTTGGCCGCGTTGGACGAGGGGAGCGGCCCGCGGCCGGGCCGGCTCCGCTCACCACACTGCCCACTCTGACGCGGCCCAACCAAACGCTCGCGGTGACCCGTACGGCGTCGCCGCGGGTTGACGGCCCGGGCTCCGTGCACGATGCTCACTCGGACATGGGGCCCGCGATGAGCAGCGTGTCCGCCGCCCACGCGGCCGTGGCGCGCGGCCGGCTCGATGAGCCGGCGCCACTGCTGACGGCCGAGGGGATCGTCAAGTCCTTCGGCCGCCGGCGGGTCCTGGACGACGTGTCGCTGACGGTGCGAGCCGGCGAGGTGGTGGCGATCGTCGGCGAGAACGGGGCGGGCAAGAGCACCCTGCTGCGCGTGTGCGCCGGCGTGGAACGAGCCGACGCCGGGCAGGTCCGAGCCGAGGGGCGGGTCGGGTACTGCCCCCAGGCGCCCGGGCTGTTCGATCTGCTCAACGCTGACGAGCATCTGGCGCTGTTCGCGCCGGCCCTGGGGCTCTCCCGCGACCAGGGGCTGCGCGCGGGTCGGGCGCTGTTGGACGAGCTCGGCTTCCCGGTCAGAGATCACTCGCGATCGCGGGCGCTCTCGGGCGGCTCCCGCCAGAAGCTCAACCTCGCGCTGGCGCTGATGGGCGAGCCGTGCGTGCTCCTGCTCGACGAGCCCTACCAGGGGTTTGACCACGGCACCTACGTCAGCTTCTGGGAGCACGTGTCGCGTTGGCGCGCGGAGGGGATGGCGATCGTGATCGTCACCCACCTGCTGACCGACGCCGCGCTGGTGGACCGGGTGGTCGAGCTGGCGATCCCCCGCGAGGCCGGCCCGGTGGCCGAGCGGGGACCGCGATGACCGCGCGGCGGGGCACGGCCGCGGGCCGGTGGGCGCGGATCCTCGTCCCCGCGGAGATGACCGGCCGCGAGCTGGTCCGCCGGCGCCTCGCGCTGGGCCTGCTGACCGCGCTCCCGCTGGCGTTCTACGGCGCGCTGTCGGGCCACAGCGACCGGGCCGAGGTGACCGGCGGAATCGCGATGGCGTTCTCGATCGCGGGCGCCTCGATCTTCTGCGCGCTGACGGCGCGTCCGGTCGACCAGCGGCTCGAGCTCGCCGGGTACCGACCCCACGAGCTGCTGCTGGGACGGCTGCTGTTGCTCGAGCTGTTCGGACTGGTCGTGGCCGGGCTGTTCAGCGTGGTCATGGCGCTCGGCAGCGGCTCGGCGCACGCCGGCGCGCTCGCCGCCGGCCTGGTGCTGGTGGCGGTCACCAGCGTGCCGTTCGGGCTCGCGGTCGGCGCGCTGGTGCCCAACGAGCTGGAGGGAGTGCTGATCCTCATCGGCGTCGTCGGCGTGCAGCTGACGCTCGACTCGACCCAGATCGTGGCCAAGCTGCTGCCGTTCTGGGGCTCGCAGCGGCTGCTGGACTATGCGTCCGGCGACGTCGGCTCGATCGGCCCCGCGGTCGTCGTGGACCTCGGCTACGCCCTGGCGCTGCTGGCCGCGGGAGCGTACGCCGGACGGCGGCGCGCCCCGAGGGGGCGCATGGTCAGCCGGCGCCGTCCGGTCACGACGGGCCGGGACTGAACGCCACCCGGTCGCCGGCCACCAGCGGGAAGCGAGGGTCCGACGCCACGCGCTGCCCGTTGAGCGTGAACGCCGTGCCCGGCGGGAGCTCGCGATCGAACGCGCGCACCAGCTCCCCGAGGGTCCACGCCCGCACCGTCTCGCCCCCCGGTCCGTCGACGGCGATCTCGGGCGCCGGCAGCGCCCGCGCCCGCTCGTAGTCCGACGGCGCGTTGACGTCGCTCACGGACGCCAATCCCGGGTCGTCCCGGGCCACCGCCGCGTCGCGGCGGACCGCGGCCTCGTCGAGGACCACGACGCGGGAGCGCTCGAACAGGAATGCCGGCTTGAGCCGGCCCCCGTCCACCAGCTGCTCCACGATCGGGGCGAGGCCGACCCGGTAGGCCGCCGCCAGCGGCTGGCGATGGCCGCCGATCTCCGGCAGGACGATGTCGGCGGCGTCCCGCCACGCGCCGAGCACGCAGCGGACAAACGCGGGATGCAGCAGCGGTACGTCGGTCGATGACAGGTAGGCCACCGGCGCGCGCCGCCCAACCGCGCGCAGGCCCGCCGCCAACCCCTGCAGTGGACCACGGCCCTCCACCGGGTCGGCGACCACCTCGACGGCCGGGTCGAGCTCGGGCAGCTCCTGGCCGGGCGCCCTCACCACGATCACCGGCCCGTCGACGGCCCGGGCCACGATCCCGGTCACCCGTCCCAGCAGCGGGCAGCCGTGCCAGTCCAGCGCCGCCTTCGGCGACCCCATCCGCGATGAGCGACCGCCGGCCAGGACGATGGCGGCTGCGCGGGGCACACCGCGATGCTAAGCCGTCGACCCGCCTCCGTGCGGGGCCCGTGGGCTCGCGAACACCTCCGACCCTTCGTCGCGCATGCCCGTCAGCCCGCGAACACCTCCGACCAGTCGTCGCGCATGCTGATCTCGGTGAAGCCGGCGCCGAGCACGTGCTCGGCGCCGCTCTGATCGTCGACCTCCCGGTCGCCGTCGTCGTGGCGCAGGACCAGGCGCAGCGCGGGCTTGCCGTCGCCGCCCGCGAAGCGGAGCATCTCGAGGTCGCCGTTGGAGTTGCCCGCGGCGATCGCGGGCCGCCGACCGGTCCGGGCCCAGATGTGCAGCGGTTTCTGCGGTCCGTCGTCGAACGCATCGAGCTTGGCCGTGTACAGGATCGTGTCGTTCTGGTAATCGGTGCCGAAGCCCGAGCCGACCACTCGCTCGCGCGGGATGCCATAGATCCGTTCCGCCGCCGGGCGCATGAAATCGCGGTCTCCGCCGGAGACGATGAAGGTCAGAAAGCCGTTGGCCTCGAGATAGCGCAACAGCTCGATCATCGGCACAAAGCCGCACTCGAGGTACGGCCGCTTGAACCTGGGGTGCTGCGCGTCGGCGAAGAAGGCCAGCACCTGCTCGCCATACGCCTCGACCTCGACGCCGGCTGAGATCTCAGACAGCGCACCGATCAGCATCTTCAGGTCGCCGTCGTCGCCGTGATAGTGGTTGACGACCGCCCGCCCCAGCCAGGTGAGGTCCTTGGTGTATGCGGCCTTGTAGGGCTGGCGCTCGCGCAGCGCGGGGTCGCGCTCGGCCGCCGCCGCGAAGCCGCGCACGATGAAGTCGAGCTGAACCGGCATCGGCTTCTCCGGCCACAGGGTGCCGTCGTTGTCGAACACGGCGATCCGTTCGGCCGCCGGGATGTACCCCGCGCCGCGCTCGTCGGCGGCGGCGCTCACGAAGTCGGTGATGGCGCGCGTGGTGGCGGTGTCACGCCACGACGGCAGCGATGGGGCTTGAGCCATCGGCCCAGGTTGCCGTGGGGCCGGGTGAGCGCTCATCGCCCGCGACGGGTGATTGGCCCCGCTGTGGAATCACGCAGCTATCCGCTGTGGCCCAGCGCGTAGGTCTGGATGTCGCCGTTCAGGGCGCCCTGGGCGAAGTACTCGCCGCTCTGCACGTGCATTACCTTGCCGGCGGCGTTGATGAAGATCGTGGTCGGCAGGCCCTCGATCACCGCCCACGGACTGAGCTCTGAGTCGGTGGTCTGGTAGCTGGGGTAGCCGACCGAATTGGCGGCCAGGAATGAGCGGGCGTCGCCGGGCGAGTCGTCGGTATCGGCGCCCAGGAAGGCGACCCGGCGCCCATAGGCCGCCGACGCGGCGGCGAACATCTTGAACTCGGCGACGCAGTCCGGACACCAGGTCGCCCAGGCGTTGAGCACGATGGGATAGCCGCGCAGCGAGCGGATCCGGGCGGCCAGCGCCGGGGCGGATCCCAGCAACTGCCCGGACTGGCTGTGCAGGGCGGCCAGCGGGGCCGGCGACCCGGCGAGATCCTGGGTGAGGGCGGCCGGGGTCGCCGGAGCGCTGGGAGCACGCGAGAGCGCGGCCTTGACATCAGAGGTCAACTGGAGGTTGCTGGGCCAGCCGGAGGTCGAGATCTGCCGGTACCAGAGGATCTTGCCGGCGGCGGAGGTGAGCACCAGCCAGGGCTCCCCCAGCACCTCGTAGCCGTCGGCCACCTGGCCGCTGGTGTCCACGGCCACCGGATAGGACAGCGGACGGGGCAGCGTCCGCAGGAACTGCGCCAGCGCGACACGGGAGGGCTCGACCACCCCCTCGTCGACCGCGGTCACCCGCGGCAGCCCGTGGGCGGTGGCGCCGGCCTGGTAGGCGTTGAGCTGGTCCAGGTGGCCGCCCAGGCTGGTCACCTCCTGATCCCAGGTGGCGAAGAACGCGAACAGCCGCGGGCGGCCCGGCCCGAGGCTGACCGCCCCACCGCTGGGGCTCGGCAGCGACACGGTCTGGGCGGGGGTGATCGCGGGCACCGGCTTGTAGGACAGGTCCGAATGCACCCCCGGATGGCCGGGGAGCAGGCTCGAGATCTCCCGGGCCAGCACCTGTCCGAACTGGGACACGGCGGCGTAGGACTGCTGGGTGATGTAGACCTTCGCCTCCCGGCCGTCGGGCGCGATCACGAACAGCGCCGGGGTGTGCGAGATCAGGCCGCGCTGGATGTCGGCGTAGATGGAGTAGTCCTTCCACACCCGACGCAGCTGCGCCAGCGATCCGGTGAGGAAGCGCCACTGGCGCTGGAGCCCGTGCAGCTGCGAGTAGGACCACACGTCCTCGAGCGAGGTCGAGCCGGGATTCGCGTCGACCCCGACCAGCGCCACCTTCGAGGCCGCGCCGCCGAGCATCGCCCGCGCGTCGAGCATGGCGGCGGTGGTCATCGGACAGATCGTCGTGCATTCCGAGTCGGTGAACGCGAGCAGCACCACCTTGCCGCGATAGGAGCGCAGCGAGACCGCCCGCCCGAACTGATCGTCGAGGGCGAAGGTGGGCGCCATCGTCGTCAGCGGTGTGCCCGGATCGAGATACGGGTTGGTGTCGATCGCCGTCAGCTGCGAGTTCGCCGATCCGCCCAGCGAGCTCAGGGCGACCACGATCGCCACCATCGCCAGCACGCCCAGGGTGGCGAACCCGGGAATGGCCCGCCCGCCCAGGAACCCGCGGGAGCGGCCGGTGGTCGGTGCCGCCGCGGCGGCGCGGCGGCGCCGCCGGAGGGCACGGACGACGAAGAACGCCGCCAGCGCGAGGATCACCACGCCGGCGATCACCGCCACCAGCGCGTCGGTGCTCCGGCCCGATGGCCCGCCATTCGATGCAGCGGCGCTCGAGCTGGGCACCTCGAGGGTGGAGCCGCTCGAGCCGGCGGCGGCCGCGCCGGACCCGGCCGGCGCGGCGGCGCTGCGCTGCCCCGCGCCGCCCAGGGTCACGCCGGCGCTCCGGGCGAGCGATCGGACCGCGGACTCGGTGGCGGCGATCAGCGCGGACGGGCCCGGCCGGATCGCGATGCCGGCGAGCGCCCGGTACCCGGACGCCGCCGAGTGATGCAGCCAGAACAGGCCGAAGCCGTCGGGCATCACCACCAGCAGCCGGTTGGTGTAGGTCAGCGACAGCTCGGTGCCCAGGAACTTGGCGTAGGCGCGCGGCGCGCGCCACAGCTCGGTCACCGCGCCCAGGTCCGACGGCTGGGCGATGATCGCCACCCGGACCGGCAGCCCGGCCCCGGCCGCCGTGGTCAGCAGGCTCTGCAACTGCTGCTGCTGGGCCACCGAGACCCCGGCATCGCCGGCGACGAACAGGCTCTGGTTGACCAGCACGTCGCTGCCCGGATCGCCGTCCCCCAGCGCGACCCGCGGCGTCGCTGACAACGCCACGATCAGCGCCAACAGCACGACTGCCCCGAGGCCCATCCGCCGGTTCATCTCGGCACGGATCCTGCCAGACGGCGCGGGCCCGCGGCGCACCGTGGTCCTCCTCGACGTCGAACCCCGATCCGGGCCGAGCTTCCGTGACCCCGCCTCGTGGAGCATCTCGCCGACCTGCATGCGCTGCGCCTCAGAGACAGAGCGCCCAACCGACGGTACGCCGACGCCCGCCGCCGGGCCGAGCCGATGTTCACGGTCATCCGTTCGCGGGCGCGGGCGCGGGTGGCGCGGGCGCGCGCGGGTTGCGCGGGCGCGCGCGGGTTGCGCGGGCGCGGGGGTTCACGCATCCCCGAGGGCGACCGTCACGCGCAGCTCCCGCGCCCGTTTCAGGAGATCGCGTCGCGGCCCCGCCGGCACCGCCTGGTAGCGCCGGGCGGCGAGGTCGAGCAGCCCGGCCTCGAGCGTCGACACCGCGACGTCGGGACGGCGGTCCGTGACCGCCCCCGCGGCGGCGACGTCCACGGGCAGCGCCAGCGCGTCGTAGACGTCGGCGATCGTTGCCCGCAGGCCATCTCCTCCGGCCACCACGAGCACCGCCGTGGTCAGCGACGCGCCCGAGATGACCCGCTGGGCGACCCCCGCGACCTTGGGGCCGCCGGGGAGGTGGAGGCTGAAGCGTCCCGGGCAGTACTCGCCGGGCAGCTCCCCTACCTCCACCGCGACGCCCGCCGCGGCGAGCCCGTCGCGCAGCAGGGCGACGAGGTCTTCGAACCGCTCGTCCAACCCGCCGATCAGCTTCTCCTGCGCCCGGATGACCTCGACCACGACGCATTCGCGGTCATACGCCGCGGCCCGCCCGCCGCCGAGGCGCAGCACCGGCGAGCGGCCATCGGCCAGCGCCGCGCGACACGCGGCGTCGAAGCCGGGGCGCAGGCGGTCGAGCCGTCCGAACGCCACCGTCGGTCCCGGGCGGTAGACCCGCACGGTCTCCGGGGCGCTGCGGCCGGCCACCGCCTCGAGCATCGTCTGGGTGAGCGCCATCTCGAACGCGGGGTCGTCGGGGTGGGAGGCGCTCACCAGCTCGAACGGTGCCGTGGAAGACGTTCTAATACACCTTTGACTCTGATCGTGTGGTCAACGCGCCGTCCGCCGTCCGCCGTCCGGCGCGGTCCGCCGTCCGCGGTCCGCCGTCCGCCGCCCGGCGCGGTCGGCCGTGAGCGTGGGAGATCGTTCAGCAAATAGCCGGTCGATCTCCCACGGTCATCTTCGTTGATCCGCCGCGTCACGCGACGGGTGACGGCTGGGTGGCCCCGCGCTCGCCCTGTGGGCGACGGCCGGGGCCGGGGCTTTGGCGCTGTCGGCCGGGACGGGCTGGGCCGCGTGGACGACCGCGGGTACCGGCGGCACCGCCACGGTCCGGGGGCGCTCGATGTCGATCCCGCGGCGCAGCAGCTTGGTGGTGTAGACGCTGCCGTAGGACAGCTGCGTCGACAGCGCGGCGGCGATGCCGCAGGTCAGCATGACGGGCAGCGTGAGCGTGAAGTTCCCGGTCATCTCGACGACGCTGGCGATCGCCGTCAGCAGCGCCTGGGCGGCGCCGGCGAACACGCCGCCCATCGCGACGACGGCATACATCGCCGGCGGCCCGACGGCGGGCCCGAAGATGTGATGGACGACCGTGCCGAACGCCATCCCGGCCATCGCGCCGATGAACAGCGACGGCGCGAACACGCCGCCCGAGCCGCCGATCGACAGGGTCAGGCTGGTGGCGATGATCTTGCCCACCAAAAACAGCAGGACGAGCCCGAGCACCACGTGCCCGGCGATGACGGAGTCCATCACCGGATAGCCGACCCCGTACATCTGCGGCAGGGCGAGCAGCAGCAGCCCGAGGATCACGCCGCCCACCGCCGGGCGAGCCCACTCCGGTCGCCCGCGCCACAGGCTGTCGGCACGGTCCTCCATGCCGTAGAGCACGGTCTTGAAGCCGAGCCCGATCAGGCCGGCGACGATGGCGAGCAGGGCCACCAGCAGGTAGCTGCCATCGTTGGTGATGCTGAGATCGTGGGGGATGGCGGTGAAGAACGGCGCGGATCCGAAGAACGCCCGGCTGATGACGTCCCCCGTGACCGCGGCGAGGCTGGTGGTGAACAGCGCGTCGAGCGAGAACTCCCGCAGGATGATCTCGAAGCCGAAGAACAACCCGGTGAGCGGCGCGTTGAAGGTCGCGGCGATGCCGCCCGCCGCGCCACAGGCGACGATGATCCGCAGCCGGCTCGGGGGCATGCGCACCAACTGACCCAGCGACGACGCCAGCGCCGACCCGATCTGGACGATCGGGCCTTCACGCCCGACCGAGCCACCGGTCCCGATCGTGATCGCCGACGCCAGCGCCTTGACGACGGTGACCTGCGGGCGGATCCGCCCGCCGTTCTCGGCGACGGCGACCATGACCTCAGGCACCCCGTGACCGCGCGCCTCCGGGGCGAAGCGCTGGATCAGCGGGCCCGTAGACCAGGCCGCCGATCACCGGCGCCATCAGGACGAACCAGATGCCCAGCCAGGCGAGGTGCAGGCTCGGCGCGTGCCCCTGCTGGCCGAACTGCGTATGGTCAGTGACCAGCCAGGTGAAGAAATAGATCAGCTCACGGAACCCGGCCGCGCCCAGCCCGGCGCCGGCCCCGACGACCAGCGCCATGACCACCAGCCCCATCCGGTTGGACGCCAGCCAGGACGACGCGGCGCGAACGGCGCCGGGTCGGAGCCGCGGGGTCGAGGTGGCCGCCGCCGGCTCACTCATCGGTCAAGCGCCAGCCGAGCGACCAGTCCTGCTCGGGTACCTCGCCCGCGGCGTGCGAGAACGCCTGGAGCGCCTCGACGACCAGCGGGCGGTGCGACCGCGGCATCCGCTCGACGATTCGCTGGATCTCCGCCCGACGGCGCCGGCTCACCTCGGCGACCAGCTCCGCGCCCGCTGCGGTCAACGAGATCCTGACCACCCGGCGGTCGTCGCTGGTGCGCCGGCGCGTCACCAGGCGCTTGCGCACGAGGCGATCGCCCATGCGGGTGGCCGTCGAGCGGTCGACGGTCAGGGCGAGAGCCAGGTCGGCCAGGCGCAACGGGCCGCGGGCAGCGAGCTCGATCAGGACGCGGTACTGGGCGAGCGTCACGTCCTCGGCGACCGTGGCCAGCGACCGGGCGGCCACCGCGACCAGGGCCCGGCTGGCCCCCAGGACCGCGTCGACCAGCTCGTCGCCGGCCGGATCGGACCTCGGACCTGTCTTCGCCGCAACCATTAGTTGCAGTGTGCCACCATTGCAGTGTCCATCCACCCTGGACGGGGCAAACGGTCAGCGCGCAAACCGGTTCTGGGACCGGAGGAGCGTGGGAGATCGTCCAGGAAATAGCTGAGTTATCTCCCACGCTCGGCCAGCCGGGCGGGCGGGCGGGCGGGGCGGGCGCGCGGGGGCGCGGGGGCGCCGGGGCGCTCTTGGCCGCCGCGGCTCACACGATCGCCAGGAGTCTCCTGGTTGTCGACGTTCAGACGCGCCCACCGCGAAACGCTCCGCCCGCGACCGCTGCATCAGCTCCCGGGCGCGGTCGACATTGGCGGTCGTCGGTCACGCGGCCGCTGTCGCGATGACCCTGCTCTCGAGGAACGCGGTGATCAGCGAGGCGATCTCGACGCTGTGCGTGGCGGTGGCGAAGTGGCCGGTGTCGAGCAGGTGCAGCTCGGCGTCCGGCAGATCCTCCAGATACGCCCGCGCGCCCTCCTCGGGGAAGAACTGATCGTTGCGCCCCCACGCCAGCAGGGCGGGCGGCCGGTGGGTCCGCAGGTACTCCTGCCACGCCGGGTAGAGCGCCACGTTGCGCTGGTAGTCGTAGAGCAGGTCGAGCATCACCGCGTCGCGGCCGGGCATGTCGATGTACCGCTGATCGAGCTCCCACAGGTCCGGGTTCACGCCCTCCGGATCGGGGACGCCGTCGACGTATTGCGAGCGGGTGGCCGCCAGAGTCAGGAACCCGCGGACCGCGGGCTCGGCTCCCGCGCGATCGGACCAGTAGGGCGCCAGCGCCTGCATGCCCGGCCCCAGGCCCACCTCGTAGGCGTTGCCGTTCTGCAGGACGAGCCCCTGGACGCGCTCGGGATCGCGGGTGGCCAGCCGGAAGCCCACCGGCGCGCCGAAGTCGAACATGTAGAGGCTGAAGCGGTCCAGCCCCTTGGCCATGACGAACGCCTCGACCGTGTCGGCGAGGCGGTCAAAGGTGGTCGTCCCCGCGAGCGCGGGGCTGCGGCCGAAGCCGGGATAGTCGGGGGCGATCACGTGAAAGCGGACGCACAGATGCCGCATCAGCGCGTCGTACTGCGCCGAGGAGCTGGGGTAGCCGTGGAGCAGCAGCAGCGTCGCCGCCGACGGTTCCCCGCCCTCCCGGTAGAACACCTCGCTGCCGTTGACCTCGATCGTCCGATATGCCGTCATGCCTGCTCCCTGTGTCGAGGGTTGACTCGTGTCCACATCAGCGCTCCGCAGCGATCAGGAGGCCATGACGGGCGACTGGTAGAACTGCGTCTCGCCGTTGCCGAAGGACCAGTTCTCCGCGGCCGTCTCGACGACGGAGATGAGGATGTCCTCGGGCCGGACACCCGGGTTGGCCCCGAGCCGCTCGACGATCCTGCGATACATCGCGAGCTTGGCGTCCGCGGTCTTGCCCGGCGCCCAGAAGACCTGGATCTGAACCAGATCGTCGCCGCGATCGATGTCGAGAAACCGCCCATAGGCGAACGCGTGCTCATCGTGCTCGGTGATCGCCATGAACCGGTCGCCCTCCTTGATCGCGACGGTCTCGCGCATGGCCGCATAGATCTCGTCCATGAGGGCCTGCTTGTACTCCGCGGGTTTGCCATCGCGGATGGCGATACGGGTGACGGGCATGCGTGGCCTCCTGTTCGGTTGCCGGTATCAGTGACGAGCGACCGCGCCGTCTTACCGTCGCGGCACGGGTAAGAATGCTCGGACGGGCGCCACCAACCTCCGACGGCGTTGTCGCGACGACAGGAAGGCACGACTGATGAGGCTGGGCGCCAGTGGGACATTCCGGCTCGATCCGCCGCGCTTGCGCACCCATGCCGACCCCCACGAGGAGCGTCACGCCACCTGGTTCGAGCTCTACTTCGACCTGGTGCTGGCGGCGGCGGTCAGCCAGCTCCTGACGTCGTTGGCGCGCCACCCCTCCGCGGCGGTGTTCGCGCGCTTCGCCGCCCTGTTCGTCCTCGTCGTCTGGGCTTGGATCATCTACACGCTCTACGCCAACCGCTTCGACACGGACGACGTCATCTTCCGCCTCGCCAAGTCCGCGGGCATGCTCGCCATCGCGGCGGTCGCGGTCAACCTCCACCAGGTCATGGACGGTCGCGGCGGCACGGTGGCGTTCGCCGCCGGCTACGTCGCCCTGCGGGCGCTGCTGGTCGCCCTCTACTTCCGGGCCCGACGCCACGTCAGCGGCGACGGTCGCGCCCTCTGTGACGACTACATCGTCGGCTACACCGCGACGACGGGGCTGTGGCTGCTGTCGATCGTCGTCCCCGATCCGGCGCGGGTCGTGCTGTGGGGTGTGGCGATGCTCGTCGACCTGATCGTCCCCGTCCGCGCCTGGGGCGCATTGCGGGAGGCCTCGGTCGTCGTCTCGCATCTGGTCGAGCGCTTCGGCACGTTCTTCATCATCGTGCTCGGCGAATCCGTCCTCGCGGCGGTGGCGGGCGTCGCCGGCCTGGAGTTCACGCTCGACTCCTGGATCGTGGCCGCCGTCTGCTTTTTGATCGCGCTCTGCCTGTGGTGGATCTACTTCGACCTGACCGACACCTCGGTGGTCGGACGCGGCGTGCTCGGCCTGGTCTTCGTCTACAGCCACTTCCCGCTGCTGGCCGGCGTGGCAGCGATCGGTGTCGGCACCAAGCTGGCCGTCACGCACGCCGTCCACCCGGGCCTCGGTGCCGGTGCGCGCTGGGCACTGGCGGGCGGAGTCGGTGCATTCGCCCTGTCGCTGGCCGCCATCCACCTGGGCGCCGAGTGGACCTCGTTGCGCGACCGGACCTTCCTGGGGCGCATCGGGTTGGCCGCGATCGCCCTGGCGCTCGCCGCGGGCGGCGGCGGCGTGGCCCCGCTCGGCTTCGTCGGGCTGCTCGCCGCCGCCGTGCTCGGGCAGCTCCTGCTCGAGGCGTCCACCCCCCGCGTCGGGGCCGCCACGGTGTGGCATCCCAGCCACCGCGCGTCCCCGCGCCACCGCGACGAGCCCCACGAGCCCCACGAGCCCCCACGAGCCCCACGAGCCCGACGATCTTCGCGAGCGGATTCTGGCCGCCGGCGAGTAGCTGTCACATTCCTCCGCCGTCACGGGTCTTAGGGGTAGAGCGGCGAACCGCCGCCGAGACGATCGATAAACATGAGCAACCAGGAGGAAGCCGACATGGCAACCACACCTGCAACCCACCTCCAGCCGCGTATCGAGAGCCCGGTGATGACCATTCCGGGCGCGATGAAGGCCCTCCAGCAGCTCGCGGCGGGCGCGAAGCACACCGGTCTTCCGGAGACGACGATCATGCTCGTCACGCTCCGCGCCAGCCAGATCAACGGCTGCAGCGTCTGCGTCGACATGCACTCGCGCGAGCTCAAGGCAGCCGGCGAGCCGGACAAGCGCATCTTCACCGTCGCGGCGTGGCGGGAGGCGTCGTACTTCAGCGACGCCGAGCGCGCGGCGCTGGCGCTGGCCGAAGCGGTCACCCGGCTGGCCGACCGCCCCGACCCGGTCCCCGACGAGGTCTGGGACGAGGCCGCCCGTCACTACGACGAGCAGCAGCTCGGGGGGCTGGTACTCGCGATCGCCGGGATCAACGTCTGGAACCGCGTCAACGCCGCCACCCGCCAGATCACGGGCGACTGGGTCGAGCAGTTCATCGCCAAGTAGCCGGCCGCACAGGTGCGGTGAGCAACGGGCGGGCGACCGCGAGCCTCCGGGCCACCGCGAGCCTCCGGCCGCCCGCTCGCTCATCGCATCCGCCAGGAACCCGCCGAGAACCGCCGGGGGCTGCCGAGAACTGCCGGGAACCGCCGAGAGGAGCTGACCTCAGATCCGACGCGCCGCGCGCTCGCCCTCGTGGACGGCCTCGAAGGTCGAGCGGCAGGCGATCGCGTCGCCGACCCGCTGCACCGTCACGCCGGCGTCCTTGAGCGCGAAGTAGAGCTCGGCGACCGGCCGATGCCACCCGGCCAGGACGACGGTATCGATGTGGGGAAGCGTCACCTGACGGCCTCGCTCCCGCAGCGTCACATCGTCTGATCCGACCGAGGCGATCGTCGCCCACTCGTGGGTGGTGATGCCCGAGGCGAAGATGCGCGGCATCAGCCGATTCCGGCTGAACGGCCCGATCTTGGCCGCCACGTAGGGGAGCGGCGAGCTCAGGTGCACGTTGCGTCCCTCCTGCGCGAACTGCAGCGCCAGGCCGATCGCCTTCCATCCGCCCTCGCCGTCATCGGCGACGAGGACGTCGTCGCCGACCGGCGCCTGGCGCTCGAGGACGTCCCAGACGTTGAGCACGCGCTCGCGGTCCAGGCCCGGCGTCTCGCGCACGCCGAGCGCAAGGTTGCCCACGATCCCCGGACCGGGGGCGGAGCCGGTCGCGACGATCACGTGGTCGGGCGCCAGCGCGCGAATCTCATCGACATCCGGCGCGGCCCCGAGCCGCACGTCCACGCCCAGCTTCGCCACCTGCGTCTCCAGGTAGGTGATGACCCCGCCGATCTCCGCCCGACCGCTGACGGTCGCCGCCAGCCGCAGCTGACCCCCCAACCACTCGCGTCGCTCGAACAGGGTCACGTCGTGTCCGGCGCGAGCCGCGACCTCGGCCGCCTTGAGCCCACCCGGGCCGGCGCCGACGACGATCACGCGCTTGGGCTCGGTCGCGCAGCGCAACGTGCCGATGCCGAGCTCCAGCTCGTAGCCCGCGGCCGGGTTGTGGATGCAGGATGCGCTCGAGCCCGCGAACAGCCGGTCGATGCACCCCTGATTACACGCCACGCAGTGCCGGATGTCGTCGAGGCGGCCTTCGCGCAGCTTGTTGACGGTCTCGGGGTCCGCGATCTGCTGGCGCGTCAGAGCGACGAGGTCCGCCTGCCCGCTCTCCAGGACGCTGACCGCCTCGGCTCCCGTCGTCATGCGCCCCACCGCGACGACCGGGATGTCGACGGCCTCCTTGACCGCCGCCGCCAGCGAGGCCCAGATCAGCTTCGGGTGCTGCATGTCCGGGACGTTCTGGTTGGCCTCGTAGTACGTCGCGCCCTTGACATAGATGTAGTCGATGCCGCCGTGCGCCTCGACGGCCCGCGCGATCGCCTGCGCGTCCGGGGCCTCGAGGCCGTGCGGGCTGAAATCGTGCCCCTGGAGGTTGAGCCCGACGAGATAGTCGTCGCCCACCTCGTCGCGCACCGCGTCGATCACGCGCAGCAGGATGCGCACTCGATTCTCCAACGGGCCCCCATACTCGTCCTCGCGGAAGTTCGAGAAGGGCGAGAAGAACGACGCGAGGAGGTACCCACCGTAGCCCGAGTGGATCTCGACTCCGTCCATGCCGCCCTGCTTGGCATGCCGCGCCCCCAGCGCGTGGCCTTCGACGATCGCGTCGATGTCCTCGCGTTCCATCTCCTTGGGCATTTCCAGGTTGAACGGGCAGGGGATGTTCGACGGCGCCCACAACGCGCGTTCGGTCAGCACCGACGAGCCCTGCCGGCCCCCGTGGCCGAGCTGCATCGCGATCCGTCCGCCCTCCGCGTGAACCGCATCCGCGATTCGCGCCAGCCCCGGCACGATCGCGGGGTCGTAGGCCCGCGGCTCCCCGCCCTCCTGGAAGGTCGGATGGATCACCGGGAACGCCATCCCGATGAGGCCCGCACCGCCCCGCGCGCGCTCCCGGTAGTAGGCCACATGGCGCTCGGACGGCAGATAGTTCTCGGCGAGGCCGGTGCTGTGGCCGGCCATCACGATCCGGTTGCGAATCTCCACCGAGCCGAGCACGATCGGCGCGAACAGCGGCGCCAGCTCGGGCGGAGTGGTGTCAAGAAGCTGCATGGTGTGCTCCAGGTCCTGCGTATGCGAGGTCCCCGCCCGGCTCACCGGTCAGGAGCCGGCCCAGCTTCTCGCCGATGACCACCGTCGGGATGTTCGTGTTGCCCGACACCACCGTGGGCATCACCGACGCGTCGGCGACGAACAGGCCCTCGATTCCGTGCACCGCTCCGTCGGCGCCGACGACCGCGCGGTCATCGGTGGCAGGGCCCATCCTGCAGGCCCCGGCGGGGTGGTAGTAGTGCACCACCGAGCCGGCGATGCATGCGCGCAGCTCGCTGGATGTGACTCCGGGGCCGGGGAATGTCTCCTCACCCAGAAGCGCGGCCAACTCCGGCTCGGCGGCAACGCCGCGGATGCGCTCGACCACCTCGACCAGCCGCGTCAGGTCACTGCCCTCCGGGTCGGTCAGATACCGATGGTCGATCGCCAGCCGGTCCGTCAACGCCGGACCGGTCAGCCGCACCGCGCCGCGCGAACGGGGGCCCAGCACGGCGCCACCGAGGCTGAACGCGGCGTTGCGACCCGCCGCGTCCGGATCATCCCGCGGGCCCCCGATCGGGAAGATGTGCAGGTCGAACCCCTCCGTGCACTCCTCCGAAGGGAATTTGGCGATGACCTGCTCGTCTCGACGGCGACCAGTGTGGACGAACCGCCGCATCGCCCGCGCGAGTTCCTCGGTCCCGGCGTAGTCGACCTGAATCGTCGGCTGGTCGTGCAGATTGGCCCCGACGCCGGCCAGCGCGTGCACGACGGGCACGCCGACCGCCGAGAGATGATCCGCCGGCCCGACGCCGGAGCGCAGCAGGATCGCCGGCGATCCGTAGGCGCCCGCGCTGACCACGACCCGCCCCGTCTCGATCGCGAAGACCTCGGACCCGGCTCGCCCGACCACGCCCGTCACCCGGTCGCCCTTGATCGTGATCCGCTCCACCGCAGCGTCTGCGATGACGTTCAGCGTTGGGCATGCACGGACGGGATCGAGATACCCGAAGGCGCTGCTGACCCGCACCCCGTCGGCGCTGGTGTTGGTCGGGAATGGGGCGACCCCGCAGTTCTCATCCAGGTCGTTCAGGTCGTCGACAGCCGGTATGCCCACCGTCGTGATCGCCTGCAGGCACGCGGCCTGGAACGGGGTCACCGCCGTCGGGTCGACTCGCGCGACCTTCAGCCTGCGCCAGGCGGACTGAAACAGCGGGGCGAGCGCGTCGGCGTCCCACCCGCGGTTTCCCGCTGCGGCCCAGCCGTCGTAGTCGACCCGACTGCCGTGCACGGCGGCGGCTCCGTTGATCGCCGAGCACCCGCCCACGACGCGGGCCCGGGGGAACCGCACCTGTCGGCCTCCCACCTCGCCGGAGTACCCCCAGTCGTGCGAGAACGTCATGATCGCCGGATCGAGCAGCCCCTCCGGCCAGCGCCCGCTGTCCATGGGCCCATAGTCCGGACCCGCCTCGAGGACCACCACCGCCATGTCGGAGCGCTCGGCGAGCAGGCCCGCCACGGCCGCGCCGGCGGAGCCCGCGCCGATGACCACCGCATCGGCGTGGCGAGGGAGCGTCATGTGGTCACGACCTCGGCGCCATCGACCCACGGCGTTGGCAGCATCGCGGTCTGCCCACCGTCCACGACCACGACCGACCCGGTGACATATCCGTTGTCCGGATCGGCCAGCCACAGCGCCGCACGCCCGATGTCGTCAGGGGTCCCGACGCGCCGAGACGGGTTCAGGACGCGGCCCGAGAGGTGCTCGAGCTCGGGAGCCGACATCTCGGTGCGAATCCACCCGGGCGCGATCGCGTTGACGGTGATCCCGTCCGGGGCGGCCTCCACCGCCAAGGCTCGCATCAGGCCATGGACGCCGGCCTTCGCGGCATCGTAGTCAGCGGCGCCCAGCTGCGATTGGAGCGCGTTCATCGACGACACGAAGATGACGCGGCCGCCCTCACCCTGGTCGATCATCTGCCTGATCGCCTCCCGGGCGCACAGGAAGGTCCCCCGGAGGTTGGTCCCGATGGTCTCGTCGAAGCCGGCGCCGGGGATGTCGATCAGCCTGCGCACACCGGGATACACTCCATGGGAGCAGACGAGGATGTCGAGGCGCCCGTGACGGGAACTCACGCCCTGCACAAGTGCCTTCACCTGGGTCTCATCGGACACGTCGCAGCGGTGAGAGGTGACCTTCGTCCCCGCATGCGACAGCCCCACGATCACATCCAGGTCAGCCGGCGTCCTCGCCGCCACCGCCACCGAAGCGCCCGCGTCAACAAGTGACCGTGCGACACCCAGGCCGATCCCACGGCGGCCGCCTGTCACCAGCGCAACCCGGCCGGTGAGATCGATGTGACCACCTCGCATTCCCGGTCACCCTAGATCCGGCCCCGGGCCTGCGCAATGCCGTCACTGTGCAAACCGATCGCGCCCGGCTTCGCGTTGTGTGCAGTGACTCCTCGCGCCGATCGGCGGGGCTCTGATCAGCCGCTGGGGAAGGCGAGGCTCACCCCGCTGCCCTGCTTGGGCCACCGCGCCGTGACCACCTTGCTACGCGTGTAGAAGTGGAAGCTCTCGGGGCCGTAGACGTGGGTGTCGCCGAACAGCGAGTCGCCCCAGCCACCGAAGCTGTAGAACCCGACGGGAACCGGGATCGGCACGTTGATCCCGATCATTCCCGCCTCGGCCTCGCGGACGAAGCGCCGCGCCGCCGCGCCGTCGCTGGTGAAGATCGCGGCCCCGTTGCCGTAGGCGTTCTCGTCGATCAGCCGGATCGCGTCATCCAGAGTCTCGGTTCGAACCACGACCAGCAGCGGGCCGAACACCTCGTCGTCGTACACGCTCATCCCGGGGCGAACGCGATCGATGACAGACGGTCCCACGAAATGGCCCTCGCCCGGCTCCGCCGGACCCAGCTCGCGCCCGTCGACGATCACGTCTCCGCCATCGTGCAGGGCCAACTCGACGTGGCCGGTCACCCGGTCGCGGGCCTCGCTCGTGATGAGCGGCCCCATCTCAGACGATTGGTCAGCGGCGGGCCCCACGCGGAGGGCCCGGCCGCGGTCGGCGATCGCAGCCACGAGGTCGTCGGCGATCTCGCCGACGGCCACCGTGACCGAGACGGCCATGCAGCGCTGCCCCGCCGACCCGAACGCGGCCGAGACCGCCGCGTCAGCGGCCTGATCCAGGTCGGCGTCCGGCAGCACGACCATGTGGTTCTTGGCGCCGCCGAGCGCCTGGACGCGCTTGCCGGTCGCCGCGGCCCGCTCGTAGATGTAGCGGGCGACGGGTGTTGAGCCGACGAAGCTGACCGCGCTCACGCGCGCGTGGTTCAGGAGCGCATCCACCGCCGCCTTGTCGCCCTGGACCACGTTGAACACACCCGCAGGAAGTCCGGCCTCGGCCAGCAGGCGAGCGAGCAGCAGCGACGCGGAGGGATCGCGCTCGGAGGGCTTGAGCACGAAGGTGTTCCCGCACGCGAGCGCGATCGGGAACATCCAGAGCGGCACCATCGCCGGGAAGTTGAACGGGGTGATACCCGCGCACACCCCCACCGCTTGGCGCAGGGAGTAGGTGTCCACTCCGGTCGCGACCTGGTCTGAGTACTCACCCTTGAGCATCGTCGGAGCGGCGCAGGCGAGGTCGACGACCTCGAGGCCCCGCTGAATCTCCCCGGCCGCGTCATCGACCATCTTGCCGTGCTGGGAGGCGATGATCTGCGCCAGTTCGTCCCCGTGGGCGACCAGCAGCTCACGGAAGCGCTGCAGCACCGGCATGCGCCGTGACAAGGGCGTGTCGCGCCAGGAGGCGAGGGCACGGAAGGCGGACTGCACCGCGACGTCGACCACGGCCTCGTCGGCGAGCGCGACCCGGGAGGTCCGCCGGCCGGTGGCGGGATCGTGGACGTCGCCGAGGCGCGGGTCCGGTGAGACATAGGGGGCGCCGTCGATCCAGTGGGCGATGGGCCCGCCGTCGCGATCCGCGGAACCCCCGGGCGTGGCGTCGGCTGTGTGGTCAAGAGACGTGGTCATGACGACAACGTAGGCCCCGGGACGACGTGTGGCGATGGAGCAAACCTACGCGTCAAACCGGGCAATACGGAGGACACCCACATAGACCATCGCCGCCGGCGCGCGAAGAATGTGTGAATGAACCGAGCAACACGCCGGGCGCAACGAGAGGGAGGGGTCAGATGAGGGCAGCCGTGATCCGCGAGCGCTCCGGGCCGTTCGCCGTGGAGGAGTTGCGCGACCCGGAACCGAGGACCGGCGAAGTTCTCATCGACGTCGCCGCCTGCGGGGTCTGCCACACCGACCTGCACGTGCACGATGGCTCGGTGCCATTCCCGCTCCCCTGCGTGCTCGGCCACGAGGTATCCGGAACCATCGCCGGTCTGGGCGACGGGGTGGATGATCTGAGCGTCGGTCAGCGCGTCGTCGGGGCATTCATCATGCCCTGCGGCTCGTGTGACATGTGTCGCAGCGGGCGCGAGGAACTGTGCGAGCCGTTCTTTGCCCACAATCGGTTGAGCGGCACCCTCTACGACGGCGAGACCCGGTTGTATGACGGTGCGGGCGAGCCGGTCTGGATGTACTCGATGGGAGGCCTCAGCGAGCAGGCCGTCATTCCGGCACGCGGGGTGACCCCACTTCCACCGCAGCTCGCGCTGACCGACTCGGCGATCCTGGGCTGTGCGCTGATGACGGCCTACGGCGCCGCCACCCAGGTGGCGCGGCTCGAGCCGGGAGAGGCGGTCGCGGTCTTCGGCGCCGGCGGCGTCGGCGGAAGCATCATTCAGATCGCGCGGGCGCTCGGAGCCTCGCCGATCGTCGCCATCGATGTTCAGGACGACAAGCTCGCTCTGGCGCGCGAGCTCGGTGCCACCGACACGGTCAACGCCGCGGACGCCGACCCGGTCGCAATCACCCGCGAGGTGACCGGCGGCAGGGGCGTCGACGTGGCGTTCGAGGCCATCGGCCACCCGCGGACGTTTCGCCAGGCCACGGAGGCAGCGGCCGACGGCGGCCGGTGCGTGATGGTCGGCATCGCCCAGGTCGGTCTCACCGCGGAGGTCGAGATCACGCGGCTGGTGCGGCGCAAGCTCCAGGTCCTGGGGTCGTTCGGCGGACGACCCCGCCACGATCTGGCGGCGCTGATGGACCTGACCCTTCGGGGAGAGCTGCGACTCGACGCCGCGATCGGTCAGCGGTTCACGCTCGATCAGGCCACCGAGGCCTACTCGCTGCTGGCCAACGGTCAGATCAACGGTCGCGCGATCATCGAGATGTGATCCGACACCGGCGTCGCGCGGCGGACGACGCACGACCCATGAGCATTAAGCTCCGGATGTGACCGTCTTGCCGTTGGCTGAAAGCCAGATACTGGCCCTGCTGGCGGCCGATGCGTCCGAGTACGACATCGCCCACAGCGTCGCGGAGCTGGTGGCGTCAGCCGATGATGGGGAGCGCGACCGCATCGCGCAGCTCGGCCGGTATGCCGCGGAGATCCAGGCGGCCCGAGCCGACGATCGCCGGCGGGCGCGAGGTTTGACGGCACTGAGCGAGACCGCCGCGGACCTCGCCGGCCATCGCAACGTCGACGAGCTGCTGACCGCGATCTGCCGGCGCGCTCGCCTGCTGCTGGCCACCGACGTCGCGTACATCACCCTGCGCGATGCGCGGCGCGGCGATACCTACGTCCACACGACCGATGGGATCGTGTCCGAGACGTTCCGGACCATGCGGCTCGCCAACGGTCTCGGACTCGGCGGCCTGGTGGCGCAGACCGGCCAGCCGGAAGCCACCGCCGATTACACCCGAGATGAGCGCCTGGCCCACAGTCGCGACGTCGACCGCAGGGTCGTCACCGAGGGCCTGCGCGCGATCGTTGCGGCGCCACTGACGCGGGGCGCCGAGATCATCGGCGTGCTCCTGTCCGGGTCGCGCGAGGTTCGTCAGTTCGACCCCACCGAGGTGGCGTTGTTCGCCTCGCTGGCGACTCATGCGGCGATCGCGCTCGAGAATGCCCGCCTGAGCGAAGGCTCGAAACGTACCCTCGCGGACCTCGAGCGCGCCCACGAGGCGCTTCAGCGCCATGCGCATCACGTGGAGCGGGTGGACGACGTCTACGCCGAGCTGGCGGGCGTGGCGCTGGACGGGGGCGGCATCGACGATCTGCTGCAAGGCGTCGTCCGCCGAGTGCCGGGCCGCGTCGAGCTGCACGACCCCTCGGGACGCCCGCTGAGCTCATCCACGTCTCCGGCCTGGTCCGATCCCTCGGCGATCTGGCTGCAGGCGCCCGTCCTGGCCGGGCCCGACCAGCTCGGGCTGGTCCGCCTGAGGAGCTCCGAGGATCGCCCGATCGCCACCGAGCTCCTGCAACGCACGGCGTCGCTCATCGCGGGCATCCTGCTCTCCCAGCGGGCGCAGACCGAGGCGGAGCACCGCCACCGCAGCATCCTGCTCGAGGAGCTGCTCGCCGAGCATCACACGGCGGACCCCGAGCTTCACCGGCGGGCGGTGCGGGCCGGGATCCCGCTCGACCGCGAGCTGGTCGTCCTCGTGATCGACCTGGCCGAATCCGCCAAGCGCTGGGCGTGGATGCGCGCCGTACAGACCGCACAGCGGCGCGAGGCGGTCGTCGGCACCGTCGGCGGCCGGATCGTCGCGATCGAGCCAGGGCCCGACGCGACGGAGTCGCGCGCGGCCTGGGGCACGGACCTGCGTGGCGCCGACGGGATGGCCCCGACGATCGGCGCCGCCGGCGACGCGATCGGGGCCGAGGGGCTGCGCACGGCCTATCGGGACGCCGTGCGAGCGCTCAACCTGCTCCTCGCACTGGGCCGAACCGGAACGTCGGCGACCATCGCCGAGCTCGGCTTCTTCGGAACGATGATCGGCCACGCCGGTGCCAACGATCTCCGTGTCTTTCTTCAACGCACGCTGGGTCCGGTCATCGAATACGACCGCGAACGAGGGGCTGATCTGCTGACCACGCTCGAGGCGGTCCTGTCTCAGGGCGGACACCTCGCCAACTCCGCTCGGACGTTGGGGATCCACATCAACACGCTCTACCAGCGCCTCGAGCGACTCGACCAGATCCTCGGTGACGGCTGGCGGGAGTCCGACCGCCGGCTCGAGCTGCATCTGGCGGTTCGGCTCCACGCGCTCGAGCATCGACTCGAGCGCCCGGTCTGAGCGAGCGCCCAGGCGTGCGTCCGGCGTCCCCGGACGCGCCGGTCACGCGGTGAGCGCCCCGCCGTCGGCCACCCGCAGCACGTTGGCGGCGATCGTCAGCGCCGGGTTGACCGCCGCCGAGGACGGGAACACCGAGGCATCGGTGATCCACAGGTTCTCGACGTCATGCGACCTGCAGTCCCTCGTGAGGACGTTGTCTGTGGGGTCGTCCCCCATCCTCGCCGTTCCGCACTGGTGCGAGCTCGCAGACCATGGCAGGCGCTGGGTGAAGATGAGCGGATAGCCGCATTTGCGCAGCGCCGCCGCGGTGCGCCGCACGAGCTCCTGATGGGACTCGAGGTTCGTCGCGATCCAGTCCAGATGGACACGGCCGGCATCGTCCACGGTCACCCGGCTCTCCGCCAGGGGCAGGTCCTCGGTCTCGGCGAGGAGATCGACGCTTCGTTGCGTCATCCACTCCAGGACGGCCCGCGGAATGGCCCGGCGCGCGGACTTGATCGTCCACCCCTGGAGCTTGCCGAGGGCCTGCACGTTGCCGAGCGGGAACTCCGTCGTCGGCCCGGCGTGATACCAGTCGTTGACGCCCAGGGTCTTCTGAAACACGATCCCGTTGGGGCGCGTCGGCAGGACGCCGACGACGAAACTCGTGGGATGCGCCATGTAGTTGCGACCGACCATGCCGCTGCTGTTGGCGACGCCGCCGGGCCGCGATCGCAGCAGCAGGGCGGCGGTGTTGACCGCCCCGGCGGCCAGCACGTATCGGTCCGCGACGACCCTCAGCCGCTGACCGCCGTGCGCGACATCGAGGTGGGTGACCGACGAGCCATCTCCGCTGGTCGCCACCGTCCGCACATCCGCGTTGGTCATCAGCCGGACCGTGGGCGACTCGAGCGCCGGACGCATCGCACACACGTCGGCGTCCCCCTTGGCATCCAGGATGCAGGCGTAGGAGTCGCACGTCGCGCACAACACGCAGCGACCCTCGCTTCGCCAGTCCACCGCCTGCGGTAGCGCGAACGGATGCAGGCCCTGGCGTTGAAGGCGCCGGGCGACCCTGGCGATCGGGTCCGCGTGGGGCAGCGCAGCGAAGGGATAGGGTCGCGACCGCCACGGACCGCTCGGGTCGCCGTCGTCGCCGTGGACCCAGTAGAGCTCCTCCGCCCGGCAGTAGTGCGGCTCCAGTTCGGCATAGCTCACCGGCCACGCCGGGGAGATTCCGTCTCGCGTCTGGACCTCCACGAAGTCGCTCTCGCGAAAGCGGGGCATCGTGGCGCCGTAGAGCTTGCTCGATCCGCCGACGTAGTGGTAGTTGCCGGGCACGGCTGACTCGCCGTCAGGGCCGATCCACGGATCGGAGTTGCGGTATCGGCTCTCGTGATGGATCGCGCGAGCCGACCAGTTCTGCCACTCGCGCTTGAGAAAGTCGCCGCGCTCCAGGACAAGGATGCGCGCCCCGGACTGACGCAGCGCCCACGCCAGGGTGGCACCGCCGACGCCGGCACCGACGATCGCGAGGTCGCAGCTGATCTGCGTGTCCGGATCCGTGATGACTGACGGAGTTCCGCCGGCGAACGGGTCGCGTCGCACTCAATTCACCTCCTGGCTCCATCGACTGCCCGAGCGCGCCGAAGTGTCATCGAAGCCGGCTCGGTCCGCAACTCACGCTATGCGAAACGGTCGGGGGCAAATTGCACACTATGTGGCCTTGCTCGCTTTGCGCGCTTGCTCATAATGCGTCCTGATGTTGCTGCGTGAGCTGCTCGAGCTGGAACTGCTCAGCGACGCCGGACTTCGGATCGTCACCGCGCCGGAGCAGGTCGATCGCCCCATCCGCTGGGTGCACTCCGGGGAGATTGCCGACATCGCACGCTTTCTGAGCGGCGGCGAGGTTCTGCTCACCGCGGCGACCGGGCTGGGCCCGCCCTCGGTCGACCGCCGCAACTACGTTCGCGAGCTGAGCCAGGCCGGGGCCGCTGCCCTGATCATGGAGCTCGGACGGACCTTCGCCGAGCTGCCGGCCGAGATGGCCGAGGAAGCCGAGGCGCGGGGCCTGCTCATCGCCACGCTCACGCAGGAGGTTCCGTTCGTCGCGGTCACGCGGCTGGTTCACACGGCGATCCTCAACGAGCAGCACCAGGCTCAGGAGCGGGCGACGCAGATCGGCGACGATTTCAGCCGGCTGGTGCTCGAAGGAGCACACGTGCCGGAGATGCTGACCCTGCTGGCCGAGCGGCTGCGCAATCCGGTGGTGCTCGAGGACGGCCTCCGGCGCGTCGTGGCCTACGGCGCGAGCGGTCGTCAGACGACCACGGTGCTGCGCGAATGGCAGCGCCACTCGAGGCAGGGCCATCAGGGGACCGCGGTGGGCGTTCAGTCAGCTGACAGCGAGCCTCGCTGCGTGTGGACGAGCGTGTCGCTGAGAGGGGAGATCTGGGGTCGCCTCCACGTCCTCGAGCTCGAGTCGCCGATCGACGCGGTCACCCGCTTGGCGCTCGGCCGCGCCGCCTCGAACATCGCGCTGTACCTGCTGGCCGAGCGCCAGACGTATCTCAGCGAGACGGCCGAGCGCTCACTGGTCAGCGACGCCGCGCAGGGAACGAACTTCAGCGGCGAGGAGTTCCTGGCTCGGGCGACCGGACTGGGCATCGACTTCGACGAGGATCTGGTGATGATCATCGTGTCCGAGTCCAGATCCGCCGAGGGTGGGTCCGAGGATGCGCGCCCGCCGGGCGAGCAGTGGATGCGCGACTGGTTTCGACAGGCGCAATGGGAGAGCGTGGTGGGCGTCCTCGCCGGCCGCGTGGTCGCCGTGGCCTCGGCCTCCCCGCGGGGTGGTCTGGCCTCCAATCTCGAGGCGCTCGCCGAGGATCTGCTCAAGACCGGCTCGCAGTTCAGCGTCGGGGTCAGCCGAGCCGCCCAGGCGTCGGTCCTGCGCCGGGCCTACAGCGAGGCGCTGACCGCGCACGACCTCGGGCCGGCGATGTCATCGGACGCCGTCCACCATTACGAGGACCTCGTCCTGCACCGCCTGCTGACTCCCCTGCTCACCACCGGACCGCAGCTGGCGAACTTCGTCGAGTCAGAGATCGGGGACCTGATCGCGTACGACGAGGAGCATCAGTCAGGGCTCCTGGCCACCCTCGACGCCTTCCTCCAGAGCAACGGCAACAAAGCTGCGACCGCTGACACGCTGTACCTGCAGCGCCGGTCGGTCTACTACCGGCTCACCCGGATCGAGGAGCTCCTCGGGCGCTCGATCGAGCCGGCCGACCACCGCGTCCGCCTGTATCTCGCGCTGCGAGCTCGCGAGGTGCTCGAGGGCGGCTCCACCGCCGACGCTGCGTCCGGCTAGTGGCCCCAACCGCAACGGGCGGTCGCCTGCGACTGTTGCGTGATCGGCAACGAAACCGGGGGCTGGGGGTGTGGTCAGCGGTGTCGGTTTCGGCGTCGATCGACGAGCGGCGCGGCGTCTGTGGCGTCGGCCATCACGCTCCCACGCAGGGCGACTGGTGCCCCGGGTCAGGATTCGACGACGACACCAACCGGACGGCGCTCGCGCGCCGATTCCAACGTCGCCAGCGCGACCGCCAGCGACGCCACACCATCCCGGCCCGAGGCGAGCACCGTCCCCTCGCCGCGGACCGCGGCCATGAACCGACGGACCGCGTTCTCATACAGCGGCCAGCGACGGGGCACCTCGACCTCGGAGACCGTGTCGCCCCGGCGCAGCCAGATCCGGCCGATGGGATCGGGCCCCAGCACGTCGCGTGCGAACACCGACCCCTCCGTCCCGTGGATCTCGAGCTCGTTGCTCGCGTGCGGCACCGCGAACGAGTCGTGGAATCCCACCAGCGGGCCGCGGCCGGTGCGCATCACGCCCATCGCCGTGTCCTCCACCACTCCGTTTCCCAGCTCCCCGGACGAGGTGACGGCGGTGACCTCGACGATCTCGTCGCCCAGGAGCGAGCGGATGGTGTCCGCGCTGTGGACGGTCAGGTCGAGGACGACGCCCCCTCCCGCCTCCGGGCGCTGAAGCCGCCAGGAGCGCATCGCCACCGGCAGCAGGGACAGAAAGGCGACATGCGCGGAGACGAGGTCCCCGAGCGCGCCCTCCTGCAGCAGCTGGCGGATCGCGCCGATCGTCGCGGCGCCCCGGAGGTGGTGATTGACGGCCAGCACCACGCCGGCAAGCTCGCACGCCCGCACCATTTCGCGTGCGTCGGCGAGTGTGGTCGCGATCGGCTTCTCGCACAGGACGTGCTTACCCGCCGCCGCGGCCGCGATCGTCTGGGGCGCATGCAGGTCGTTGGTCGTCGATACGTAGACGATGTCGATGTCCGGATCGGCGAGCAGGTCGTCGAGGGCGTCGTAGGCGCGCGGCACGCCGCAGTCGCGGGCGAACCGTTGCCCGCGCTCCGTCGACGTCGAGAACACCGCGACGGGCTCGGCGCCGTCGGTGGCCTGCACCGCTGGGACCAGCCGCTCACGGGCCCAGAGGCTGGCGCCGACGAAGCCCCAGCCCAGTGGTTTCATCGTCTCGCCGCTGACATCGTCGCGCATAGTGGCAGAGCATCGCGGGCAAAGGCCTCGTACTGCTCCGCATAGTCGGTCCCGACGGCGGCCAGGACGAGCCGCTGTGCGCCCGCCTCAACGAACCGGGCAACCCCCGCCGCGCACTGCTCGGCGGTGCCGGCGACGGCCAGCTCGTCAGTCAGCGCACGTGACAGCGGACCGGGCGGGGGCGTCTCATCGAGCCCGGCGGCTCGGGTCGGGCCCCCGTACAGCCCGCAGTCGAACCAGTGCGCGACGGCACCGGAGAGGGCCGCGCGCGCCGGCTCGTCCTCGCCGATCTTCAGCCAGGCGTACACCACCAGCTCGAGCGGGTCGGGCAGCGGTCGTTGCACCTCCGCCGTGAGCTGCCGGGCCTGCGACACGAACGTGAGCCCGCATCCTTCCGGCAGCAGCAGCCCGTCCGCCCTGCGGGCGGCCAGTCGCATTCCCTGGGCTCCCGTCGTGCCCGCCAGCACCGGCGGCGCGAGCCCGGGCGGATGCTCGAGCACGACGGAATCGAGGCTGACCCAGGTGCCCGCCATCGTGACCACCTCGCCGGCCAGCAACCTGCGCACGGCCGTGATCACCTCGCCCAGCGCAGCGACGCGTTTGGCCGGTCGCGCGCCGATCTGGGTCATCCAGCTCTCGACGCCGTGACCGAACGTCACCGTCAGCCGGCCGGGGTGCAGCCGCGCCAGCGTCGCGATCTCCATCGCCGCGATCGCCGGGTTGCGCACCGCGGCAGGCAGGAGCCCAATGCCGACGTGCACGGCGTGAGTCGCGGCCAGGGCGGTCGCGGCCAGCGTCAGCCCGCCGGACAAAAAGCAGTCCTCGATCACCCAGAGCTCGTCATAGCCGAGCTCTTCGATCCGCGCAGCAAACGACGGAAGCTCCTCGGGGAGCGCCGTGGCGGGAAAGACCGCTCCGATCCTCACCACTAGAGCGTTCGCAGGTCGACGGCTTCGTTTGGCTCCTCCGGGAGCACGTACCACTGGACCCGGTCTCCGACGCGGTTGCGCATCTTCCACTTACGTGACTTCGGGGCACCGTCCAAGACGTCGATCAACTCCTCGGCCCGTTGGCGGACCATCGCCTGCTCCACCTCCGAGGTGCCGATATGCCCCACGGCATCTTCAAGCTGTCTGAGGGTACCGGTGACGGTGCGCCACAGGCCCCAGTCCTGGCCACACAGCTCGCCGATCCGCGCACGGTTGATTCCGCTGTCGTCGTCGGTCACCTCGTGGTCATGCAGCAGGACAAACAGGTCACCCGCGTCCTTGTCGGTGAGCTCGACGATCTGCGCCTTGGTCAGGAGCAGCTCCGCAAGCGGTACCGTCGCGCTGTCCAGATTCAGGCGCTGGGCGTCAAGCGGCACGTCATGGCACATCGAGAAGGTTTCGACGAAGACATCCAGCTTGAGGCCATCCGCGCGGTGGTAACAGCGACGCTCGTTTCCACGCTGGGCGTTGAACGCCCGGTCGGCTTCGAGCCCAATCTCCCCTGCCACCTGGTCGACCTGATTTCGCTGTTGGGATGAGACGGCCGCATCGAGGTCGCTGTATTCGCGGGCGAACGGAGGACGCAAGGCGGTCGGACATCGCATCGCGATCGCGATCCCTCCCAGCATGCGAACGGTGGTGCCCTTGTCGGCGCCCGCCTGGACGAGGTTTCGTGCTTCCTCGACGAGGTTCATGCGGTCCTTCTCCTCCTGGCCAGGTTTGATGGCGGTCGGTCCTGCTTGGCTCATGTGCTCACCCCGTGGTGCGCTGGATGCCTTTGACGGTGCTTCCCCGGAGCGCGATGACGGCGCCCCGTAGCGTTCCGTCCGTGTAGTCACTGCCCGGGTTGACGCAGGTCGTCCTCCCGATCTTCTTGACGCCCGCCGACTCGTGGATGTGCCCATGCAGTCCGAGCAACGGCTGGCGTTCGCGAATAACCGAGTCGACCGAGGTGCTGCCCGCGCCGAACGTCTGCGGTTCGCCGCCGACAAAGACCGGCTCCGGCGGCCACTTGCTGGTGTCAAGGACCGCACAGGTATCGAGCGACGAGTCTTTGGGAGGCACGTGCAGGTTGAAGATCGCCCGCTCGTAGCCCGAGAGACGCTCCACGGCGTCCTTGAGCATCTGCGCCAGGTGGTCCTCGGTCGTCTCGCGCGGCGTCGCCCACGGGGTCGTGTTGCTCCATCCCAGGCTGACCATCGGATAGCCGCACACCTCGACCGCGCGATCCTCGGAAGCGATCACACGCTCGGAGCCGGCCTTGACCAACGGGTCGAGCATCGCCACGCTGTCGTCGTTGCCGCCGGTGATGTAGACCCGGACGTCACTGTCCTTGAGGCGCTCTTCGGCCAACTCGATCCACTCCGCCAACCGCACCTGGACCAGCCGAGTGAACAGCTCGTCGCGCCCGGCCTCGTCGCCGGCCAACTGCTCGGCCTCCTCCCGCGTCAGTTCGACGTCGTAGCCGCCCCGGCTCCCGATGGCCGCCTTGGCCTCCGCCAAGGCGTCAGCTGAGTCGAGCACCTGCACCCGGCCATCCATCTCAACGGTTCGCCGGCCAGAGCCATCGGTGATGATCGGATACATCTGCTTGCCGGCGACATCGCCTCCGCAGATCAGCGCATCGACCCCGTATGACTGGGCGGCGTTGAGGAACTTGCGGTACGCGATCTGAGAGCCGTGCAGATCAGTCACGTAGAACAACGTGACGATTCCTTCCTTCGGCGTTCGCTTGAACATTCGGGCCCTGCTCCTCTCTGCCTACCCAGCCACCGGCCAGCCTGTTGTGTTTTGCAGCTACCAATTCCTACCAGCGTCGCCGAGCGCGCCTAGTCCGGCGGGAGCTGGGCGTAGGTGCGGCTGAGATCCATCCCCTCGCGCTTGCGGATCACCCAGATGATCCCGAAGTAGATTGCGCCGAAGAGCAGCACGCCTACCGACAACTCGATGTTGCTGGTCGTGTTGGCGCCCAGCAGGGAGTCCGACATCCCCCGGACGAGCACGTAGACCCAATAGAACAGCGAAACGACGCCGAGGATCGAGATCACGGGCACCGGTCCGAGCTTGTAGTTGTTGCCCGAGCGCTCCCAGAACGTCTTGGTCTTCTTCACGAACGGGATGACAATCGCGGTGATCGACACGAGGATGTAGTCGACGCCGAAGATGATGATCGGCGCGAAGTAGGTCAGGGTTCCCCTCACGTACAGGAAGAGCACGACCTCGCCGCAGATCACGGTGATGATGATCGCGATGACCGGGCTTGCTGTCCGCTCCCACACCCAGGCGATGCGGGCCGGCACGATCCGATCCAGGCTCCAGGCGAACAGAATCCGGCTGCCCCAGATGATCTGCTGGGGACCGTTGGACAGCGCCATCGTCGCGAGCCCGATGCCGATCAGCAGCAGGAGAATCGGGCTGCTGGTGAGGACGAACGCGTACCAGGTATAGATCGGCGACTGGTTGAATCCGTACGCGCTGGCGTGCTGCGTGCTCAGGAACGCGGCCGAGGTGTTGAAGCCGAACCCGACCGTCTTGCCGATCAGCAGCGCGATGATGATCAGGATGATGTAGAAGAAGACCGAGCCGCCGAGGGTGGTGAACAGCTGTGTCTTACGAGGCGTCCGCAATTCTCCACCCATGTAGCCTGCTAACACGAATGTCGTCAGACAGATCGGAAGCATTCCGAGCGTGTCACTCAGACTGTGTCCGTGCGGCAGGCCGTTCTTGGCGGCCGCGGCCAGTGTCGCCGCATAGCCGTTCTTGAAGCCCGTGACGTCACCGTAGTGGGTGACACCGTGGACGAAGTCGGCGTGCGAGCTGAAGAGCATCACGCCGATGATCAGGATCATCGCGAGGCCGCCCAGGACGATCACTGCCCGCTGGAGTTTCCAGTAGGCGTTGAGCCCGAAGCTCATCAGGACGGTGAAGCCGACCATGAACACCGTCGTCACCCAGAACGAATGCCACGGCGCCGCGATCCAGTTGCCCACCGACAGCGCCCAGCCAGCCCCGGTCTGCGCGGCGTAGGCCTTGAGCGCCGGCGCGATGGCCTGCTGGAACGCGAGGTAGGGAACGAAACAGGTGAAGAAGATCCCCAGCCAGAAGCTCGCCGTTCCGGCGAGGAAGCCGAGCAGCGGGTTCAGCGTGCGGCTGCAATAGAGATACTCGCCGCCCGAGCGGGCGTACGCCCCCGCCAGCATGCCGTAGGCCGTGTTGAACGAGGTTGCCAGGACCCCGGCGATGATGAACGCCAACACGAGATTCGTCTTGGGAAAGACACCCGGGTTGGTCAGATAGAAGAACGCCATGAAGACGCCCAGGCCATTGTTGAAGATCACCATCGCGGCCGTCCGGAACGGCGTTCCGGTCTTGACCAGCCCCGACGATTGTCGGACGAAAGCGGACGTCCCGACAGCTGGCGCAGCGGGCTCTGCGGTGGTCGACATGCGGCTCCTCCTTAGTGGTTTGCGGCCGTCGCCGGATCCCGTGGCGGACGCAAACCGAAGGACGACAGCTCCATCTTCGTCCTAGACTCTCTCCGCCCGATACGATTCATGCTCAACGCGACCATGAAGCTGCGGGTAGTGTCCCGGCCGACGGCGACCCCCCGCAAGTCGCAGGGTGAGACAAAAGTCGCGGCGCGTTTTCACACTCTGCCCACGCAGGCCACGATCCGCCCGCTTCATTGATCGTCGCTGTGGCCTAGCCGGCCGCAACGAGGACTTTTACGTGGGACCCCTGCGGGTCGAGCAGCGCCTCGAAGCCGTCCTGGATGGCACGACTCAGCACTACCTCGCCGGTGATGATCCGTTCGGCCGGGAGCCGCCCCGAAGCGATCAGCTGGATCACTCGTGGCCAGCTGGTCACCGGAAAGCAGACGACCCCCTTGATCGTCAGGTCCCGCGACGTCAGCTGCTGAGGGTCGACCTGCACGGGTTTCGGGTGTAGCCCGGTCTGCACGATCGTTGCACCGGGACGCACCGCTCCGATGCACGCCTCGAGGGCCGCGCCGTTTCCGGCGCACTCGATGGCGACGTCGACGCCGTCAGGTACGTCCTCGCGTAGCTGGGCCATGCCGTCACCGGCTGACGGATCGATGACCCGCGTCAGACCAAGACGAGCGGCAGAGGCGCGGCGGGCGTCGTTGGGCTCCGACGCGTAGACAGTCCCCGCGCCGGCGGCCAGGCAGGACAGCGCGACGAGTTGTCCGATCGGTCCGCCGCCCGTGACGAGGACGGCATCGCCGGGGCGGACCGGGGCCGAGCTCACGGCATGGATCGCGACAGCTGTCGGCTCGACCAGGGCGCCCTGAGCGTCAGTCATGGAGTCGGGCAGCCGCGCGACCTGATGCTCGGCCACGGTCGCGTACTCGCCCATTCCTCCCCATGGCCAGTTGTACCCGACCGCACCCAGCCTCGTACAGATCTGCTGGCGCCCGGCCAAGCATGCCGGACAGGTCCCGCAGAAGAACAGGGGCATGACGCACACGCGCTCCCCAACCCGCACCGCGGTCACGTCGGCTCCCACCGCGACGACCTCGCCGCTGAACTCGTGGCCGAGAATCTGGGGAAGTTGAGCCCCCGTGAGCGCGTGCGGCTCGGCGGTCACCAGGCGTGGACCGTCCGCATACTCGTGGAGGTCGGTGCCGCAGATCCCGCACAGCTGATTGCGCAGCACCACTTCGCCCGGGCCGGGTTCGCTTGGCGCCTGGACCTCGGTGACCTCGAGCTGGCGCAGCCCCAGCAGCCGCAGCGCCTTCACTCCGCGGGCTCCACGTCAGAACCCACGCTTACTCACGTAATCCGCGCGGGTCTCGCCGAGGTACGCGGGAACGGTGATGTCCCACCAGCCCGTGGGGTGCATCGCACTCCACGGAAGCTCGCGCGCGCTGATCGCCTCGAGCAGCACCGGCCCGCCGGATTGGAATGCCCGCTTCACCGCGTCGCCGAGCTCAGCGGGATCCTCGATCCGCTCCGCCGCACACCCGAGCGAGCGGGCGAGGTCGGCGATGTTGGCGAAGTACTTCTCGCCATCATGCCTGCGAAAGTCGGTGATCAGGGTTCGATCGCTTCCGAACAGGTTGATCTGCAGATCCTTGATCGCCTCCCAGCCACCGTTGTTCAGGACGACCACGACCAGGGGGAGGTTGAGCATCGCGGCGACCGCCAGCTCGGTCCCGGTCTGCAGGAAGCTCCCGTCTCCGACGAGGGCGAGGACGGGCGTTCCCGGCGCCCCGAGCTGGGCCCCGATCGCCGCGGGCACCCCGAAGCCGATCCCGGACATGCCGCCGGCGACGATGTTGGTCCTGGGCCCGTAGACGGGGAACTCGTTGAACGCCTGGTTGGCGGGATTGCTCGAGTCGGTCACGAGGATCGCGTCGCGCGGCATCGCTTGGCGCAACTCCACCAGCGCACGGGAGTTGGTCATCGGCCGATGGTCAGTGGTCCGCATCGGCGCCAGGTGCTCTTCCCACTGCGCCTTGAGATCCTGCAGTTCGCCGTGGTACTCGCTGTGCCGGTAGTCGCGCGGCGGTCCGAGTGTGCCCAAGCTGGCCAGCAGGTCCTCCAGGACCGCCTGGGCGTCTCCCACGATGCCCACCTCGACCGGGTAGCTGCGCCCGATCTCGAACGGATCGATGTCGATCTGGACCAGCTTGGTCGGGGGAATGTCGAAGGTCACCCCGGGTCGATAGGACGAGGTGATGCGATCGCTGAAGCGGCAACCGACGGCCAGGATCACGTCCGCGGACCTGGTCACCGCATTACCGGGGATCGACCCCATGTCGCCACACGGCCAGGCATACAGATCGTGGTCGGCCGGAATCGCCCCTTTGCCCATGAACGAGTGGGTGACCGGCGCGCCCAGGTGCTCGGCGATCGCAATGACGGCATCGCTGGCGCCGGACGCGATGACCCCCCCGCCGGCCAGGATCACCGGGCGCTGCGCGCGGGCGAGCAGCGCCGCCGCACGGCCCACGGCCTCGCGATCGCCCCGGGCCCGGCCATGCGGTCGGCGACGGTGAGGGCTGGGAGGGGTGTAGTCACCGATCTCCGCCTGCAGATCCTGCGGAATGTCGAGCAGGACGGGCCCGCGGCGTCCCTCGAGCATCGTGTTGAACGCCTGAGTGAGCATTCGCGGGAATTGGTCGAGCCGGCTGGGCTGCCACCAGCGCTTCACCACGGGCTCGACCATCCGCGGAAAGTTGTTGCCATGGGGGCGATCGACCTCCTGAAGCACGCCGTGCCCTTCCATATAGGTGTGCACGGCGCCTGTGATCAGCAGGAAGGGCATCGAGTCCGCGAACGCCGTCGCCACCCCCGTCAACGCGTTCGTCGCCCCCGGCCCGATCGAGGTGCAGGCAACCGCGATCTTCCCGTTGGCACGGTAGTAGCCGTCGGCCATGTGCGCCGCGCCCTGCTCGTGCATCGCCGGTAGCACGGTGATCTCGCCCTTGCGATCGACAAAGGCGTCGAGCAACGCCGTGTTGCCGTGTCCTGGCACGGCGAAGACATACTCGACGCCCTCGCTGATGAGGTAGTCGGCGATCATCTGACCTCCGGTCAGCCTCATACGCACCTCCCGAGCTGTGAATTGACTTCGGGTACGGCCCCGATCGGCCGGGCCGACGTCCACCACCGGCTCGATGCTGCCGCCGGCGGCGACGGCGCCCGTGGGTCGGTCATTATCGCCGACGCGGGGCAACGTCTTGAGGCTCCGGACGGGGTGGGGCGGTTTCAGCGCGGGCGGATCCACTCGGCTCTCCTTCATTCATCGGGCCGGGCCCGTGCAGTCATCTCCGCCGCGATCCGCGGCGGCCGCGCACGGCGCGCGGCACTCGAATCGTCGGCCGAGCCACATGCTCACGGAGCCACCAGCGGTTCTCAAGGAGCACAGTGCGCAACGTCGCAAAAAGGGGTGCACGGAGTGAATAACCGGCCGTAGCGACGATCGAACTGCCGGAAGTGTGCAACGGGCCGTGCCCCGTTTTCTCAACTTGCCCATTGCCCCCAGGACGTGGTCTGTCCGAGACTAGGACGCTCCGATCCCGCTCCATCCCGGAGCGCTGTTTACGAGGTTGTCTCGCATGATCACGTATCTCAAGACTGCAGCACACGAGCCGCAGGCCGCCGACCCCAGAGTCCGTGAGCTCGTGAGCGAGATCCTGCTCGATGTCGAGCGCGAAGGTGAGCGTGCGGTGCGCCGATACTCCGAACGCTTCGACAACTGGACCCCTGAGCACTTCGTCCTAACCCCTGACGAAGTCCAACGCCGGATCGCCGGGGTCCCCGATGAGCTGCGAGGCCATATCGATCTGGCCGCGGAGCAGATCCGGGCCTTCGCCGCGGCCCAGCGGGCGACGCTGCGCGACGTCGAGGTCAGCACCCTTCCCGGGATCGTGCTCGGCCACCGTCACGTCCCGGTCAGCGCCGTCGGCGCCTACTCGCCCGGCGGGCGATACCCGTTGATCGCATCGTCGTTGATGACCACCGTCGTCCCGCGGGCGGCCGGCGTGGAGCGAATCGTCTGCGCCGCTCCACCGATCGATCAGGACGGCATCGCCCCCGCCATGCTCTATGCCATGTCCTTGGGCGGCGCTAACACGATCATGTGCGTCGGGGGTGCGCACGGTCTGGCCGCGCTCGCCTTCGGCCTCGAGGACGTCGACCCGGTCGACATGATCATCGGCGCCGGCAACGTCTATGTCGCCGAGGCCAAGCGTCAGCTGTTCGGGCGAGTGGGCATCGATCTGCTCGCCGGCCCCACCGAGATCACCGTCATCGCCGATGCGGACGCGGACCCCGAGCTCATCGCCTCCGACATCGTCGGCCAGCTCGAGCATGGACCCACGTCCGTCGGTTGGCTGGTCAGCACGTCACAGTCGGTCGCCGTCGCCGCCATGACGGCGATCGAGCGACGCATCGCCGAGCTGCCGACGGGAGAGGTCGCGGCGGCGGCGTGGCGGGATTACGGCGAGGTCGTCGTCTGCGATACGCCCGAGGAGGCCGCCGCGGTTTCTGACAAGTTCGCCGGAGAACATGTCGAGGTCCACACGGCCGATCCGGAGTGGTACCTCGACAACCTCAGGAACTACGGCTCGCTGTTCCTCGGCGACGAAACCACGGTCCCCTACGGCGACAAGGCTGTCGGAACCAATCACGTGCTGCCCACGGCGGGCGCCGCCCGCTACACCGGCGGCCTGTGGATCGGAAAGTTCATCAAGACCCTCACCTACCAGCGGGCGACGCAGGAGGGAAGCGCGAACATCGCGCCGGCGGTCGTCGCCATCTGCGAGGCCGAGCGGCTCCCCGGCCATGCCCGGAGCGCCCAGGACCGGCTTGACCGGATCGTGTCCGCGCCGGTGCAGGCGTGAACGACGTCCGGCCCACATCCGGGTTGCTCGGCGGCCAGCCCGATGCGTTCAACTGCCCCAGACAGGAACCGAGGAGACGCCAATGCCCAGACTGACCGGCGGTGAGATCGTTGGACGCACCCTGACCGACTACGGCGTGACGCATGCCGCCGGCATCCCCGGCCACGGCGTGTGGTCCCTGCTTGACGGATTCCTCCAGGACGGCTGCGACATCCCGCTGATCCAGGTGTTCCACGAGCAGAGCGCGGTGCACATGGCCGACGGCTTCTGGCGCTCCTCCGGCCGCCCGATGGCCGCGTTGACCTCGATCGGCCCGGGCGCGGCGAACACGCTCATGGGCCTGGCGACGGCATTTGCGGATTCCGTGAGCCTGATCGCGTTCAGTGGCGGTCCGGCCACCCACATGAGGGGTCACGGCATCATGCAGGAGCTGGACCGGCACGAGGTCAACGGCTTCCAGAGTGCGGTCGGCGCGCTGACCAAGCGCCACTTCGAAGCGCGCACGACCGAGGAGCTTCCGTTCATCCTGCACCGCGCTTTCAGCGCCATGCTCACCGGCCGGCCCGGCCCCGTGCACGTCGAAGTGCCGATGGACGTTCAGGCCGCGGCGGCAGACGTCTCGCTGCACGATCTGCAACGGCGCCTTCCCGTCGGCCGGCTCCATCCCGACCCCGACGCGATCGAGGCGGCAGCGAGGGTGTTACACGGTGCCAGCCGTCCGGTCATCGCCATCGGAGGCGGCGTCATCTCCGCCGACGCCGCACCCGAGCTGCGCGCGCTGGCGGAGGCCCTGAACGCGCCGGTCGTCACCACCTGGCAGGGCAAGAGCGGCTTCCCCGAGGATCACCGTCTGTTTGCCGGCGCGGTCGGTCAGACCGGCACCACCGCCGGCAACGGGATCGCGGCCGACGCGGACGTCGTGATCTCAGTCGGGTGCCGGTTCACGGACTGGTCGGCGTCCAGCTACCGCAAGGGCATCTCGTTCAGCCTGCCTCCCGGAAAGCTCATCCAGATCGACCTCGACCCTCATGAGATCGGTAAGAACTACCCTGCGGAGGTGGGCATTCTCGCCGACGCCAAACCGGCGCTGGCCGCGCTGGCCGCCGCCGTCACCCCCCGCGACGAGGACGACCGCGCCGACCACCTGGCCGCGCTCGATGCCCTCAAGGCCCAGTGGGCACGGCACGTCGGCGAGCGCACGGACAGCAGCGAGTTCCCGTTCACATCCCAGCGGCCGTTGCGCGACCTCCGGCGCACGATGGATCGCGACGGGTTCGTGATCGCCGGCTCGGGCAATCCGCAGGGCGCGGTCAAGCAATCCTTCCCCGTGTATGAGCCGCGGACGTTCATGACCTCGGGCGGCTACTCGTCGATGGGGTGGGCCGTCCCCGCGGCGATCGGCGCCAAGCTCGCCAATCCGGACCGCCAGGTCGCCTGCGTCGTCGGCGACGGGGATTTCCTGATGACGGTCCAGGAGCTGGGCGTCGTCGCCCAGCACGACATCCCGGTCTGCTTCGTCGTCGCCAACAACCAGGGATACATGTCGATCCGCGGCGGCCAGCGCAAGATCACCAACCGCCACGTCATCAGCGAGTTCGCACGGCGAGACGGCTCCCCCTACGGGATCGATATCGCCGACGTGGCCCGCGGCTTCGGCGTCAAGGCGTGGCGGGTGCAGACCCCCGACGATCTCGAGCCGATCCTGCAGGAGGCGATCGCGGCCGACGAGCCGACGGTGGTCGAGGTGCCCACCGCCCGTGATGCCGCCGGGCCGTGGGTGCCCGGCTGGTGGGACTTCCCGATTCCCGCATACATCGATGACGAGCGGCAGACCGAGTACTGGGAGGGACGCGCTGAGGAGCAGCACGTATGACCAGGCACCCGGCGTATGACCAGGCACCCGGCGTATGACCAGGCACCCCCGGCGACCCGTGAACCGCGAGCCGGCCGATGAGCGCTCTGGACATCGAGCGCGTCGATCATCTCTCCTACACCGTGGGGAACATCGACCGGTCCGTCGCGTTCTATTCGAAGTTCGGGTTTCAGACCGTCAACCGCTACACGGTCGACGGTGCCCTGATCGAGGACGCGGTCGACGCCGAGAACGCGGACCTCGACATCCAGCTCGTGCGCCGACCGGACGACGGGCTCATGCTGGAGCTCATCGAGTACACGGAGCAGCCGTCCGAGCGCGCCGCCCACAACTCCCGGGTCGGCGCCGCTCACCTGGCGTTCGTCGTCAGCGACATCCACGCCGCCTATGAGTCGCTGCGCGCCGACGGCGTTCAGTTCCTGTCGGCGCCGAATACGGATAGGTACGGCGAGCTGTGGGTGTACCTCCGTGACCCCGACGGCATCGTGCTCGAGCTGATGCAGCCTCGTCCGGATTCCGCCCGCGCCGTTGCCGGCTGACGCGAAAGGAGATCACCGTGACCAAAGTGCTTTACCTCTACGGCGGCTGGCCGGGCCACCGCCCGTATGATGTCGCCACGTGGGCGCGGGACATGATGGGCGACCTCGGCTTCGAGGTCGAGGAGACCCAGGACCCGGCCGTGTTCGAGCGCGACCTCACCGGATATGACCTGATCGTGATCGGCTGGACGCAGTCCACTACCGCCGAGGATCTGTCTGAGAAGTGCGAGGCGCGCCTGCACGAGGCCGTCCGAACCGGGACCGGTCTCGCGGGATGGCACGGCATGACCGCGGCGTTTCGAGCCAGCCTGCAGTTCTCGCTGTTGACGGGCGCCTCATTCCTCGACCACCCCGGTGGCGAAGGGGTTCCGGTCCCCTACCGGATCGAGATCGTCGACCCCGATCACCCCACCACCCGGGGCGTCGCGGACTTCGACATCGCGTCAGAGCAGTACTACATGCACCTCGATCCCGACGTCCATGTGCTCGCCGAGTCGACGTTCAGTGGCGAGCATTGGCCCTGGATCGAGGGTGCGCGCATGCCGGCCGCATACGTCCGCACCTGGGGCGAGGGCCGGATCTTCTACGCCGGCCCGGGGCACGACCCGGCCGAGCTGAGGATCCCCGCCGCCGAGCGCCTGATCCGCCAGGGCCTGACCTGGGCCGCCCGCCAACCCTAGGAGCTTTCCGTGCACGAGACCTATGACTATGTGGTCGTCGGTGCCGGATCAGCCGGATGCGCGGTGGCCGGCCGGCTCAGCGAGGACAGCGACGTCACCGTCGCGGTGGTCGAGGCCGGGCCGCCGTCCACCGGCCGGCTGTTCGAGATCCCGGGACTGTTCTCGCGCCAGCTGAAGTCTCACTTCGACTGGGACTTCGAGACCGAGCCCGAGCCCGAGCTCAACCGGCGGCGCAAATACCTTCCGCGCGGCCGGGTCCTGGGCGGGACGAGCGCGATGAACACGATGCTCTACGTCCGCGGCAACCGCGCCGACTACGACCGGTGGGCGCAGCTGGGCGCGACCGGCTGGTCCTACGACGACGTGCTGCCGTTCTTCAGGGCGTCCGAGGACAACGAGCGCGGCCCGGACGAGTTCCACGGCGTCGGCGGACCGCTCTCCGTCAGCGACTCCCGGTCGGTTCATCCGCTGCTCGCCGACTGGGTGACCGCCGCCCGGGAGGCGGGCCTGCCCGCGACCCCGGACTTCAACGGAGCCGACCAGGAGGGGGTCGGCGTCTACCAGGTCACCCAGCGCGACGGCCGGCGGTGGAGCAGCGCGCGTGCGTTCCTGGACCCGGCCGGCGATCGCTCCAACCTGACGGTCCTGCATTCGACGCTCGCGCTGCGGATCATCTGGGACGGTGCCCGGGCCGTCGGGCTGGAGGTCGACCACCTCGGTCAGACCCGCCGGATCGGCGTCGCCGGCGAGCTGATCGTCTCCGCGGGGGCCTATCAATCGCCGCATCTGCTGCTGCTCTCCGGCGTCGGCCCGGCGGACGAGATCGGCGCGCATGGCATCGTGCCGGCGCTCGACCTGCCCGGCGTGGGTCGCAACCTCCAGGACCACGCCGGCTCGCTGCTCGCCTTCGCCACCGTCACCGAGCACCTCATCCATGGAAGCACCGCGACGGCCGAGGCCGAGCTGCTGGAGACCGGGTACGGGCCGATGACCTGGACCGAGGTCGGCGGCTTCGTGCGCTCGCGACCGGACGTGCCGGCCCCGGACCTGCAATTCCACGCGGCGCTGGGGCTGTCGATCGACGAGGGCCTGCATCCCGCCACCGAGTCGGGGATCTCGTTCGGGCCGTATGTCGCCCGGCCGGCCAGCCGAGGCGGCGTCAGCCTGAGAACCGCCGAGCCCTACAGCAAGCCGCGCATCCAGCACAACTTCCTCACCGAGGACGACGACCGGCGGCGCATGCGCGACGGCATCCGGATCGCGATGGAGATCGCGCGCCAGCCGGCGCTCGCCGAGCACCTGGCCGATCCCGAGGCGGACGTCGCCCGCGGTCTGGTTCCCCGCGCCGACAGCGACGCGGCGATCGATGAGTACATCCGCCGGACGACGTTCGCCTTCTGGCACCCGTGCGGAACCTGCGCGATCGGAGACGTCGTGGACCCCGAGCTTCGGGTCCATGGACTCGACAACGTCCGAGTCGCCGACGCGTCGGTGATGCCCCGGCTGATCACGGGGAACACCAACGCCCCCTGCATCATGATCGGCGAGCGCGCCGCCGCGTTCATCACCGGGCGCGACGCGCGGGCGCTGTCTCACTCAGCCACCTGATCCGCGGCGGGCTTTTGACGGCCGGGCCTCGAGGGGATACTTAGCGCAATGGCGCAGCTGAACCCCAACGCACCCCTCGAGGATGATCCGGCGGATCACGAGCCCTCCGAGATCACCTACGACGAGCAGTTCTATCCGGCGCGACCGCGGCGACTGCGGCCGAGCGCGCGCCGAGTGGCCCGACCGGTCAGCGAGGCCGACGGCGAGCCGACCGCGACCAACGCGCACTACGTGGCCTGGCTGGTCTCGTCGTCGATGCTCCACGACGCCAACGCGATCGCCAAACAGCTCTCGGGCACCGGGAACATGTTCCAGAACCCGTTCGCGCATCCGGATTCCCGCGCCGCCCTGGCCCGGGCCTCGGTCTGGTTCACCGCCTACCCGCTCTCGTTCATCACCCGCGAGGGCCAGTCGTTCCTCGCCGGACTGGCCGACCCGGTCCTGTGGAAGGCGTTCTCGGAGATCGGGATCGATGCCGTCCACACCGGCCCGGTCAAGAAGGCCGGTGGCCTGGACGGCTGGCGCCAGACGCCGTCGGTCGACGGCCATTTCGACCGGATCAGCATGGAGGTCGATCCCGCGTTCGGCTCCGAGCACGATTTTCGCCGCCTCTGTCTGACCGCGGAGGATCACGACGCAGTGATCATCGACGACATCGTCCCCGGCCACACCGGCAAGGGCGCGGACTTCCGCCTGGCCGAACTGGCCTACCAGGACTACCCCGGGATCTACCACATGGTCTGCATCCCGCCCGAGGACTGGCACCTGCTGCCCGAGATCCAGCCCGGACGTGACTCGGCCAACCTCTCCGCCAAGGCGGAGGCCGGACTCGAGCAGGCGGGCTACATCATCGGCCGCCTTCAGCGGGTGATCTTCTACGAGGAGGGCTTCAAGGAGACCAACTGGAGCGCGACTCGTCCCGTCAAGGGTCTGGATGGCGTCGAGCGGCGATGGGTGTACCTCCACTACTTCAAGGACGGACAGCCATCGATCAACTGGCTGGATCCGTCGTTCGCCGGGATGCGCCTCGTGATGGGCGACGCGTTGCATTCCCTGGCGGACCTCGGCTCCGGAGCGCTCCGCCTCGACGCCAACGGCTTCCTGGGGGTCGAGAAGAGCGCCGAGGGGCTGCCGGCATGGTCGGAGGGCCACCCGCTGTCCGAAGCCGCCAACCATTTCATCGCCAGCATGATCCGCAAGGCCGGTGGCTTCTCCTTCCAGGAGCTCAACCTCACCATCGACGACATCCGGGCGATGTCGGAATCCGGGGCGGACCTGTCCTATGACTTCGTGAACCGGCCGGCCTACCACCATGCGCTCGTCATGGCCGACACCGAGTTCCTCCGGCTCACCCTCCGGCTGTCTCGCGAGATCGGTGTCACACCGGTGTCGCTGGTCCACGGGCTCCAGAACCATGACGAGCTGACCCACGAGCTCGTTCACTTCGCCACCGGTCACTCCGACGACGAGTTTCCGTTCCGGGGCAGGCGGATCACCGGAGGTGACCTCGCCGTGACCATCCGCGGCGAATTGACACACCATCTCACCGGAGAGGCCGCGCCGTACAACCGGACGTTCACCACCAACGGGATCGCCTGCACCACGGCGTCGGTCATCGCCGCCGCGCTCCGCATCCGCGACCTCGATGACATCGGCGACGCGGAGATCGACCGGATCCGGCGCGCGCACCTGCTGCTGGCGATGTTCAACGCCCTGCAGCCCGGTGTGTTCGCGCTGTCGGGCTGGGATCTGGCGGGCATGCTGACCCTCGACCCGGCATCCGTCGCGGACCTCATCCGGGACGGCGACACGCGCTGGATCAACCGCGGCGGTCACGATCTCATCGGCATCGGCGAGCTCCCGCCCCCGCAATGGAGCCGCCTGCCGGTGGGACGCAGCCTGTACGGCAGCCTGCCGGATCAGCTGCTGCACGCCGGCAGCTTCGCCTCCCAGCTCAAGCGGATCATCGAGGTCCGGCGAGAGCACGAGATCCACCTCGCAGACCAGGTCGACATCCCCGAGGTTCCCCACAAGGCGATGCTCGTCCTGCTGCACCAGCTGCCCTCGACCCAGCAGCACCTCCTGATCCTGAACTTCTCAGAAGAGGATGTGATGGGGACAGTCCGATCCGAGTTGCTCGTGCCCCATTCGCGCGTCAGCGACATGTTCGGACGCTGGGAGGGCGAGGCGACCGTCGACGACGTCAACAGCTTCCACGTCACGCTCGGCCCGTTCGAAGGATTCTCGCTGCTGATCCAGCCGCCGATCGGCCCGCTGCCCGAGGCCGAAGCCGACCTCGCCGGCGGGATGACCGCGTAGCGCGGTCAGCGCGCCGGGCGCAGCGCGGCGTCGAACTGCCGCTGGGTCGTGCGGTGCGCGGTTGCCACGGCGTCGGACAGGCTCATCGCTCGCAGCTGGTCCGAGACGACCTCGACGCCCCACGGCCCCGACCAGCCGGCCCGCTCCAGGGCGTTGATGAACGCCGGGATGTCCAGCACGCCATCGCCGCAGAACCGGCGGTGGTTGACGGTGTCCTCCCACAGCGAGCCCACCGGAGCGGGAGCGGCGTCGTCGAGCTCGACCCCGAAGATCCTGTCCGCCGGCAGCGCGGCGAGCTGATCGAACGGCGTGTTCGCCCGCGCCACGTGCCAGATGTCGACCAGGAGCCCGCCCGCCTCGTGGCCGGCCGCCTCGACGAGGCGCAGCGCCTCCGCCACCGTCTTGATGTTCCCGAACGGCATCGGCTCGAGCGCGACGAGCGTCCCTGACTGGCGGGCCTCCTCGGCGAGCGCGGCGAACTCCGCGACCCAATGATCAAACGCCCACGGTCCGTCGGCCATGTCGACGCCGACCTTGATGTGGTGCGCGCCGAGCTCCTCGGCCGCCAGCAGGAGATCCCGCCGCACGACGTCAGACCGCGCGCGCGCCGAGCCGTCGCTCCACCAGTCCCCGATGAACTCGAGCTCGAGATAGGCGAGGCCGTTGTCCTCGAGCATCGACCGGATTCCCTGCATTCCGTAACGGTCGACCGCGGGCGCCAGGTCGGGGTGCGCGAAGCCGAAGGCGCCGAAGCCCGCGGCCGCGGCGGCCTCGATCCGGTCGCGCAGCGCGAACTGGCTACGCTCGTCACCCCGCTTCGGGGCGGCGTCGCCGGCGGTCAGCCAGCACGTCGCCAGCAGAGGGGCCTCACTCATTGTCAGCTGCACACGGCACGTTCATCTGCAATTTCAGTTTGATTATGACCGGGACGGGTCGCCGCGGCCCCAGGGCCGGAGTGTCGGTCGTTATGGGTGGCGAGTCCAGGCACACTGTGAGAAGCAGCGGCCGGCCACTCTGCACAGTCTGTCGCGCGTCACCCCGCATGGGGGTCGTGCAGACTGTGGCGAGTGAGAGCCTCGACCATCGCCATGGAGTGAGACGCCGGTGATCGCCGTCCTGGGCGGCCTGGGCGCCGCCCTCTCGTGGGCGGCGACGGGGGTGTGCGCCCAGCGCGCCGCGCGGGCGATCGGCGAGCTCAGCACCTTTGCCTGGGCCAGCGCGATCGGCCTGGTCATCGTGATCGTCCCCGCTGCCGTGGGGCTCATCTCGTCGACACCATCGGCTCGGACCCTTCTGGCGCTGGGCGGCGCCGGCTTCTTCAACGTTCTGGGACTGGTGGCGCAGTTCTCCGCGCTGCGCCGCGGTCGGGTGTCCGTAATCGTGCCGGTGAGCTCGGCCGAGGGCGCGGTCGCGGCGATGCTCGCGGTCGCCGCGGGCGCTCATCTCCCCACGGCCGGGTGGGCGGCGCTCGGGGTTCTCATCGCCGGGGTGCTGATCACCGCGGGCAGCCAGTGGCCGCGCGCGGACGCGGACCCCGGCGCCGACGGCCTGCGACCGGTCGGCCTCGCGGTCGTCGCGGCCCTCTTCTTCGGCTGCGGACTGTTCCTCCAGGGCAAGGCCGGCGCCAGCGCCCCCCTCGGCCTCGCCATCGCGCCGCCTTCATTCATGGGCGTCCTGATCGTCGCACTGCCGCTCGCCTCCGCGAGCCGGATCAACTCGCCCCGTGGGGCGCGCGGCTGGATCCTCGGGGTCGCGGCCGCCGAGCTCACCGGATTCGTCTTCTACGTCATCGGCGCCCGGCATTCGCTCCCCGTCGCCGCCGTGCTCTCGGCCCAGTACGCCACGATCTCCGTCCTGCTCAGCGTCGTCTTCCTGCGTGAGAGGCTGTCGTCAGGCCAGATGGTCGGCTTTGCGCTGACGATCCTGGGCGTCACCGTTCTGAGCCTGCTCGGGTGAACGGCGCCGCGCCGGGCGCGAGACCCGTCCGCCCCCGCGTCATGAGGAGGACCTCCGCGACCCGGGGAGCGCCGCGATCTGGCCGGCGAGCCAGCTGCTGCGCGACTCGTTGCTCGACAGCGCCGACTCGAGGTGGGCGAACTGCCGGGTGAGCAGGGCCCGCTTGTCGGCAAGGGCGGCCTGCATCGACGAGATGCGCCGCGCGAGCTGTGACGGCTGACCGTCGTCTGAGGACACGCGCTGTTCGATCGTGCCCCCGGGCCCGGCGTGGGCGTTGACCAACGTGGCGAGGCTGTTGGCCCAGGACCGGACGAGCTTCTGTACGCCGGCCGGATCGGCGGACAGCGCCGATTGCAGCCGGTCAGCGTCGACGGTGAGGTCGCCAGCTGGGATTGGACGGCCTCGATGGCGGCGTTGTAGTCGGTGACGAACTGGTTGACGGCGCTCGTGAGCTTGGCCGGGTCCGGCGCGGGCGCGGCGATATTGATCGTGCATGGCCCCGAGGCGGTCGTGACCCCGGAGAGCGTCAGCGTCACCCCCGGGGTCGCCCCGGTGAGGGTGTTCGTCGCCGACGTTCCCGGCGCCCCGTCGATCGTCTAGGCGGCGTCGTGGCCCCCCGGGCTCGCCCGGCCTGCTCGATCAGGCTGCCCGCGCCGTCGGCGACCGCGATGAAGTCGGCACCCGCATCACCGGTCTGCCGGCTCGAGAGCACGACGGTGCCGGCGTCCGTCGCCGCGGCGTAGACCGTGGCGTCGCCCGCGCTGTTGATCGCCTTGACGAGATCCCGAGCGGACGCGCCCGCGGGCACGTCGATGTCGTGACCGTCGATGGTGACCGTATCCGCGCCGGCGGGGCTGGAGAACGTGAACGTGCGCTGGGCCGAGCCGGCCAGCCGGGCGACCGCCACCTCGTAGGCGCCCACTCCGGCGCCCGAGCCGCTCGACGCCGCCACCCGGGCGGGGTCACTGGAGCTCGTCTGCCGGGTCCGGCGAAAGACGCCGGGCTCCAGGAGCGCCGTCGCGTCGTCGCTGACCTTGCGCAGCGCCGCCTGGATGACGCTCAGCTGCGTGTTGCGGGCGGTCAGCGCCTGCTGATGATTCTGAAGGGCGACCACCGGGCGCTGCTGGACCTACAACAGCTGCGTGACGATCTGCGCCGTGTCCAGGCCGGAGGCGAGGCCGGTGACCTGGACCGCGGAGCCGGTCGCTGACGTGCTCGACATGCCGGTTTGATCGAGTCGCCGGATCGCCCGCCCCATGGGGCCCAACCCCCATTGGCATTAATCTGTCTTGAACTGATATGTCGGACACCATGACCTCTCCCACCTTGGCCACCGCACGCAGCGAGAGCGATGTGCTGGAACGGCTGAACGGCTTGATCGCGCAGGTGGGCGCCTCCAACGCGTTCCAGCGCGATCGCTTGCACGGCGTGGTCCTTCACTCACTGGACGATCTCCGCCGGATTCCCCCGATCGGCAAGGACGATCTGCTTCGTGACCAGCAGGCGCATCCGCCGTTCGGTCGCAACCTGACGTTTCCGGTTGAGCGCTACGTCCATCTGCACCAGACCAGCGGCACCTCCGGCTCGACGCTCCGGGTGCTCGACACCGAGGAGGACTGGGACTGGTGGCGGGGCTGCTTGCGCCTGGTGTTTGCCGCCGCCGGAGTCGGCCCCTCCGACCTGGTCGCGCTCGCGTACTCGTTCGGACCGTACGTCCAGTTCTGGGCCTCGTACGAGGGCGCCGGGGCGGTCGGCGCCAACCGCGTCGCGCTGGGCGGGATGGACTCCGTCCAGCGGCTCGAGACGATCCGCGAATACGCGGCCACCACGCTGGTCTGCAACCCGTCCTATGCGATCCGGCTGGCCAGGGTCGCCGACGCCAGGGGCCTCGGCGACGCGCTGTCCTCCGTGACGCGCATCATCTGCACCGGCGAGCCGGGGGCCTCGCTCCCGGCGGTCCGCGCCCAGATCGAGGCCCTGTGGCAGGCCCGCTGCTTCGACCACGCCGGCCTCTCGGAGGTCGGCGCGTTCGGGTACCCCTGTCCCGAAGGCGGCGGCATCCACGTCAACGAGGGCGAGTTCGTCACGGACATCGTCGCGCCGGGCGGCGAGGATCCGGTCGCCGACGGCGAGGTGGGCGAGCTGATCGTGACGTCCATCGGGCGCCGGGGCTTTCCCGCGATTCGCTACCGGACCGGGGACGTGGTGGAGCGCTGCGACGATCAATGTCCGGCGGGCCACGCGGACCGCTGGCTCCCCGGCGGGATACTCGGCCGGACCGATGACATGGTCGTGATCCGGGGGATGAACGTATTCCCGTCGGCGATCGAGCAGGTGCTGCGAGAGTTCGATGAGCTCGGCGAGTTCCGGATCACGTTCTACTCCGAGCCGGCGGCGATGGACGAGGTCAAGGTCGAGGTCGAGCTCGCCCAACCGAGTCAGGGCCGTGCGATCCAGACGCGGCTGCGAACGCGACTGGGGCTGCGCGTGAGGATCGTCCCGCTCCAACCGGGGACGCTGCCCACCCCCGCCGCCAAGGCCCGCCGCGTCGTCGACCTGCGACACCTCCCGTCGCGGCGGCTGACGGGCGATCGGAGATGGCGATGACGCCCGCGACCCGAGGCCCGGACGCGGCTGCCTCGCCCAGCAGCAGCGAGGCGGTCGCCGAGCGGATTCGCAGCTTCGTCGTCGGCGAGCGGCTGAAGCCCGGGGACCGGCTCGGGCGCGAGGAGGATCTGGCCCGCGAGTTCGGGGTCAGCCGGCCGACGCTGCGCGAGGCGCTGCGCCTGCTCTCCAGCGAGCACCTGGTGCGTGCCTCCAAGGGCCCCGGCGGCGGAATCTTCGTCGCCGCGACGCTCGAGCAGGGCATCGGGCTGAGCGTCAGCGCCACCGTCGCGACGATGCTCGACGCCCACTCGATCGGGCTCGACGAGCTGCTCGAGACGCGGATGCTGCTCGAGATCCCCCTCGCGGGACTGGCGGCCGCGCACGCCCGCGAGCAGGACCTGGTCCTCCTGCGGACGCTGGTCGAGGACGTCAACGCGGCCGCCGGCGACCACGCCCGCATGACCGAGGTCGACGCGCGGCTTCACCACCTGATCGCGCAGATCGCCGACAACCGGCTGGCGGCCGCGCTCACCGGGTGGATCGTCGACGTGCTTCAGCCACGACTGGCGGCGATGATCGAGCCGGCCGTCGTCGTCAGCGTGATCGCCGACCAGCACCGCGACCTGCTCGAAGCGATCCTCCGCGGCGACCCTGACGCGGCCGAGCGAGCCATGCGTGAGCACCTCGTGTACCTGCGCGACGTCGCCGGCGCGATCGAACCGCCCGCGCCGGCGCGGGGCGCGAACGGTTCTCAGTCAGCCGAGCCCTCGGAAAGCCCGGCCTCCTGAGAACCATTCACGGAATCGTCCCTGAGGAGACGACCACTAGCCGCCGGCGACCTTCCGGTACTGGGCGATCTGCGGGTCCGCCGACGAGATCTGCGTGCAGCCCTGGGCGGTACGCATCTGGTTGTTCTCGACGGTCGTCGTGTAATCGGTGTTGTTGGGGATGTGCAGCGGATAGTCGCCATAGGTCCACGGCGTGCACAACATCGCGGACTTGTAGTCCTTGATGCTCTTGATCGCCGCGTTGACGCTCTTGATGGTGTACGAGCCCTTCACCGTGTCCAGCGCCTGGGTCGAGAACTTGGCCAGCACGAACCCCATCTGGCTGAACGAGCCGATCCCGCCCGCCACGTCGGAGCCGTACTTGCTCAGGATCTCGCGGTAGAGCTGGAACTCCGGGCTGTTGTTCCCGTCGGCCGGGGTCAGCTCGGCGTTGACGAACAGCTTATGGTTCCACTTCGGCCCCAGCGCCTTGGCCAGGAAGTCCGTGTTGCACGGCGTCGAGCAGCCCCACTCCTTGACCCGATCCTCCAACCCCAGCTTCTGCGCCGCCTGCAGGATCACCAGCGCCTCCGGGGGGGTGAAGTTGAGGACGACGGCTCCGTTGGAACCGGCGTCGTCGACCAGCCGCAGCGCGACCGCGCTGGCATCGGTGATCGGCACGTTGTCGGTCTCGGTCTTGATCGGCACATGCGCCGCAGCGGCCAACGAGCTCGGCCCGCCGGCGATGTACCCGGTGCCCGGGACGTTTGACTGATCGAACACGATCTTTGAGACGTGCTGACTGAGCGCGTACTGGACGGCTCCATCGGAGCTGTAGCGCGGCCCCATGTTCACGGCGGCGCTGTTGGCGGTCGACCAGCACTCGGGCGCGATCCCCGCGTCCATCTCGTAGATGCCCATCTGCTTCCAGAGGGCCTGGTCGATCGTGCACTCCAGCAGGTCGAACACGCCGACGATCGCGACGACGTGGTCGCTGTTGATCAGCTGCTTGGCGTCGGAGGCGACCTGCGACGGCTGGCTCTGATCGAGCTCGACGTAGAGCTTGAGCGGATGACCGTTGACGCCGCCGTTGGCGTTCACGCAGTCGAAATAGGCGTTGATCATGTTCGGGCCGTCGGTGAAGTCGGTACCCGGCTGCTTGGTGTCGATCGTCCCGATCTTGATCGGCGAGCCGGTCGCGGCGACGCCCGGCTTGGGCCCGCACGACGAGATCGGGACGTTGGCCGCGCCGCTGGCGCCGCTGCCGCTCGTCCCCGTGCCGGCGCCGGCCGAACTCGACGACGACGCCGCGCCCGCGGCGGAACTGCTGCTGGCGCTGTTGCTGGAGCTGCTGCCGCAGCCCGCCAGCGCCAACAACGCGACTGCTGCCAGCGCCGCGATACACGCTCGCATCCTCGGTCGCTTGGTCATGCTCACACCTCTCCTCCTCAGGATCTGTGATGTCCCCAGGGATCCACCCGCGGGTTCCGGCATCCTAGTTCCGACACAGACAATCTGCAATTGTCAGATCTGATTAATTTGTCATCTCTTAATCCAGGACCCGCGCACCGTGAACGATGGCACGGAGCCCCTGGGCATACTTGGAGCCGTGATGACCACACCGCTGGCTCAGACGCCGTCGGACGTCTGAGCGCGCATGCGAGTCGGACTGCACGCTCTCGGTATCGGCGCGGGCGCCCGGCCGCGGGTCATCGACGCCGTGGCGGTCGCCGCCGAGGCCGCCGGGTTCAGCACGCTGTGGGCCGGCGAGCACGTCGTCATGGTCGATCGCGGCGCCTCGCGCTACCCGTACGCCCCGGATGGCCGGATCGCCGTGCCCGCGGAGGCGGACTGGCTCGATCCCATGATCGCCCTGTGCTTCGCCGCGGCCAGGACCCGCACGATCGGCCTGGCCACCGGCGTGCTGCTGCTGCCCGAGCACAACCCGGTGATCCTCGCCAAGCAGGCCGCCAGCCTCGACCAGCTCTCCGACGGCCGGTTCGCGCTCGGGATCGGCGTCGGCTGGTCACGCGAGGAGTTCGCCGCGCTCGGCATCCCGTTCGAGCGGCGCGGCGCCCGCGCCGATGAGTACCTGGCGGCGATGCGCACCCTCTGGCGCGAGGACCCGGCCTCGTTCACCGGCGAGTTCGTCAGCTTCTCCGGCATCCGCGTCAACCCCAAACCCGTCCGCGACGCGCGCATTCCCATCATCGTCGGCGGCAACAGCGACGCCGCCCTGCGGCGCGCCGCCCGGGCCGGGGACGGCTGGTACGGCTTCAACCTCAATGGCGTCGAGCAGGTGCGCGAGCGCGTCGAGCGGCTTCGCCGGCTGTGCGCGGCGACCGGTCGCGATCCGTCCGAGCTCCATGTCGCCGTGGCGCTCGCCGATCCCCGTCCAGGCGACCCTCAGAGATTGGCCGCGCTCGATGTCGACGAACTCGTGCTCGTCGCCTCCCCGCCGGACGACCCCGGCCACGCTGACGATTGGCTCAGAACGCTGGCGGCGAACCTCGACTGGCGCTGGGCTTCGGGCTGACGCTCGACGGCGTCAGGAACCACGTCGTGATCCTCGAGGAGGTCGATCTCGTCGTGACGCCGAAGGTCGGGCGCGCCCGCCCGCCCCGAAGCGCTCGAGCGCGCCCTCCGGCGTGATCCGCCGGTAGGTCTCGCACGCTCGACCGTCGTTGACCAGCCCTTCGCGCTCATGCGCGAGGCGGTCGCGCGTCTCCTGCGAGACCTCGCCCAGATGCGCCTCGATCACGCTCGCCACGGGCCCGGGCCCCAGCTGCGCCGCGCGGGATGACGGAGCGAGCACGCCGGCCACATACCGGGCGGTGGCATCATCGCCGCGGATGCTCACGTCAGCGTTCGCCACCCGCCCCGAGCTCGCATAGAGAAACGCTCCGCGCATGCGCTGGGCATAGCTGGCACGTCCTTCTCGGCGCTCGGGAGGTCCGACGTCGAGGTCCTCGGGCACGACCAGCCGGGTGATGGCGCGGTCGTTGACCGCCTCGAGCAGGCGGTCGCCCTGCGCCGGCACGAGGACCTCCTTGTGGTCGGGCCACACGTCCAGGCTGCCGTGGTGTCCGTGTCGGCTGCCCACGTGGAAGAAGAAGAAGTCGGGGTAGATCCAGAAGTCGTCGGACCGCTGCCGGCACAGCTCCTAGAACGCGTGAACCGCGGCCAGATAGAGGAGGCTCGCTCCGAGCGCGCCGTGCGGGCTCGAGACAACGAGTCCGACACGGTCGTGTTCGTCGAACCCGGGAAACAGGTCACGCGGCGGACACGCCACGTCATCGATCGCGACCTCGAAGGACCGGTCGCTGAGCTCGCTCGCCGTATGCACTGGAAGCCGTGTCGTCGGGATCGTGGACCGAGGCCGCAGCGAACGGTATCGAAGCCCACTCACCGGGCGAGCTGGGCCATCGCGTCCAGCCTCGCCAGCTTGCGCGGGTTTCGCACCACGTAGATCCGCGTGATCCGCCCGTCCTCCACGACGACGCTCGCCGCGGCCAGCTCGCCGTCGAACTCGATCCGGCCCGCGGGCGCGCCGTTGAGCCACACGGTCGTCGTCTCGAGCGCGGTCAACACCAGATGCGCGCGCGCGAGCAACTTCGCCACTCGCTGGGCCCCGTGGATCGGAACCCGAGCGGCCGGCGCAAGCCCGCCACCATCGGTGATCAGGACCACGTCGGGCGCCATGACATCCAGCAGCTCCTGCAACTGCCCGGTGCGGAACGCGTCCAGGAATCGCTGCACCACGACCTCCTGCTCGGACCGGCTCACCCGCGTCCGCGGCCGGCGAGCCGCCACATGCTCGCGGGCTCGACGCGCGATCTGCCGGACCGTGGGCGCGGACTTGCCGATCGCCTGCGCGATCTCGCCGTAGGGGATGTCGAACACCTCGCGGAGCACGAACACCGCCCGCTCGGTCGGCCCGAGCGTTTCGAGCACGGTCAGCATCGCGATGGAGACGCTCTCCGCGAGCTCGACGTCCTCGGCGACATCCGGGCTGGTCAGCAGCGGTTCCGGCAGCCACTCGCCGACGTATTCCTCGCGGCGGCGCGACAGCGTTCGCAGCCGGTTGAGCGCCTGCCGCGTGACGACCTGGATGAGATACGCGCGCGGGTCATGCACCTCCGAATGGTCGACGTCGGCCCACCGCAGCCAGGACTCCTGCAACACGTCCTCTGCGTCGGCCGCTGATCCGAGCATCTCGTAGGCGACCGTGAACAGCAGGCTGCGGTGGGCGACGAACGGGTCGTCGGTCATGGCGTTGACGCTACGCCGCAACTCCCTCGGGACGCGCGGCCAGCGGAATCTCGCACGCGGCCGAGAAGCCCTGCGACTCGATTCCGACGGCCGTGTTGGTCCGAGCCGAGAGGTTGGAGAAGGCGACGACGACGGTGAGCTCGATCATCGCCGCCGGCCCGAGCCGGCGCAGCAGACGCGCGGACAGCTCGTCGGTGACGGTCGGGGGCGTATTGGTCATCGCCTCCGCGTAATGAAGCACGTCTCGCTCCAGCGGCGTGAACACCTCCGACTCCCGCCAGCGCGGCACCTGGCTCGCCTTGGCGATGTCGAGATTCTGGTTCTGCGCCTGGAAGTACCCGATGTCGAGGCAGAAGCTGCAGCCGACCTGTGCCGCGACGGCCATGTGCGCGAACGACTTGAGGCTCTCGTCGAGAGCATCCCACTCGCCCACCTTCCCCCCGAACTCCAGGGAAGCCTCGGCGACCTTGGGGTTGTGCCACGTCACCTCGACGGGTTCGGGCACGACGCCGAACCGCTTGATCATGCTTTCGCTGAGGCCGGCGGGGAGCTCGGCCTTGGGAACGCGTAGAGCCATGGTGTCCTCCATGTCCGTTTGCCTGTTCGGCATGGAGACACCGGCCGACGCGCGGGCGTGACAACGACGGGCTCGAGGTCGATGAGGGCTAGGAGGCGGAGGACTCCGATGACGAATCGCGGTGATCGCCGGCCCACGTCAGCCTCCGCCGACACGCTGATCGGCGCGCGACGGCGGGCGGCGGGGCGCCGTGAGCCGACGCGCGGCGGACGGCTCGGTCACCTCGCCGCGGAGGCCGGCGGCCAGCGGCGGAGACACCCAGGCGGGGCCTTCGCCCTCGTTCCAGCGCTCCAGCGCCGGCACTTGGAGCCGCGCACCTCCGAGCGCCACCAGGACCACGGAGACGAGTGCCCCGCCGACGGCCAGCCCGAAGCACACCCAGATCGCGATCGAGCCACCGGCCGCCGGGGTTCGCCCGACGGTCATGGCGAGATGCAACAGGATCGGAGCGACCAGGAACGCCGCCGCGCCGCGCAGGAGCTCGATGAGCGCGAACACCCGCGGGAGCTGCTTGGACTGGACCGAGAAGCCGCAGATGAACAGCGCCGGGGAGACCGACGCGCCCACTCCGAGGCCGATCAGCCCCGACCCGACGACCACGAGCGCGTGCGGGCCGGTCCCAACGCCGTCGAGCACCGCCGCGCCGCCGGCGAGCAGCAGCATGCCGGCGAACGCCAGCAGCGGGATGAAGCGCGTGCGCAGGATGGCACCCAGGACCAGCGCCATCACGGCCGCGCCGCCGAACTCCGGCCAGAACAGCATCGCGATGTGGATCGGGTCGCCCTGCTTCTGGAGCGCCGTCTGGGCCAGCTCGATCGCTGCCACCGAGGCGGCGCCGGCGGTCATGGCGACGATGATGCCGGCCACCGGAAAGGTCGTGGCCAGCCGGCGGACCGGCATCAGCGGCTCGGACATGAGGTATTGGTGCAGCACGAGCAGCGCGATGGCGACGGCGCCGGCGACGATCGGGATCAGGCAGATGGCACTGGTCAGCGAATGGGTCTCGAGCTCGGAGGCACCGAAGAACGCCGCTGCGCAACCCCACCCGGCGAGCATCATCGCGATCCAATCCCACGGAGCGCTGGGATCGACGGGCTCCTGATCCTCGAAGGTAAGCAGCGCGAACAGCAGCGCGAGGCCGCCGAGACCGGCGACCACCCAGAACAGCGGTCGCCAATCGCCGGCCCCCGCCTGGACCCCGCCGACCACCGGGCCGATCGCCACCGCGCCGAACACGCACAGGTTCATCACCACCGCGGTCATCGGCATCTTGCCCACCGGCCAGCCGGTGACCAGCGGCGGCACGGCCGCGATCAGCATCAGGCTCGTGCACCCTCCCTGGAGGACGCGCCCGGCGATGAACAGGCCCGGGGTGGGCGCCAGGACGGCGAGTACGGAGCCGATCACGAACAGCGTCGCGTACAACACGAGCAGCCGGCGGCCACGCAGATGGACGGCGAGCTGGATCGCCATGACCGTTCCGAAGGCGTAACCGGCGTTGGCCATGCCATCGGTCAACTGCAGGGCCTGCGGACTGAGCCCGACCTGCCTGCCGATGATCGCGGTGAGCGGGGTGACCGCGCTGGTGAGCGCGAGATACGGAACGAGAGCGAAGATCACCAGTGCCACCGCGGCGGGGTAGCTGTCAGCGAGCGGACCGCGGAAGCGCATCAGCTCGGCCAGAGAGCGGCCGCGGACCAGGAACGCGCCGCGATCAGGACGGTCGGGTTCGCGATCAGGACGGTCGGGTTCGAGACGAAGCGCGCGGCCACCCTGGCCCGCTACCCCGGCGCGAGGCCGCCAATCATCCGCCCTCGGTGGCCGGCGCGGCGATGGTTGACCGGCCCATCCTCGGGTAGCACCAAGCTGACAGTGGCGACCGCGGTTCTCGACATCGACGGCACGCTCGTCGATACCAACTATCACCACGCGATCGCCTGGTTCCGCTCCTTTGCCCGGTTCGAGATCGTGCTGCCGATCTGGCGCATCCACCGGCACATCGGCATGGGCGGCGATCAGCTGGTGCAAGCGCTGTGCGGCGAGCAGGTCGAGGCCGAGCACGGGGACGAGATCCGTCGCGCCGAGGGCGACGAGTACGCGCGTCTGATCGGCGAGGTCCGCACGATGGACGCGTCACGCGAGCTGATCGTCTCCCTCAAGGAGCGGGGGCACGCCGTCGTGCTGGCCAGCTCGGCCAAGCGCGACGAGGTCGACGTCTACCTGGATCTGCTCGACGCCCGGGACCTGGCCGACGGCTGGACGACGTCGGCCGACGTCACATCGACCAAGCCCGCGCCCGATCTGGTGCACGCGGCGATCGAGCGCGTCGACGCCGATGCGGAGACGGCGGTGATGGTCGGCGACACCCCCTGGGACGTGGAGGCGGCGCAAGGCGCCGGCGTGCCGACGCTGGCGGTGCTGACCGGAGGGTTCTCCGAGGCGGAGCTGCGCAACGCCGGCGCGGCGGCGGTGTTCGAGTCAGTCGCCCAGCTTCGGGCGCAGCTCGACGAGACGCCGCTGCGCTGACGGGGACAGAACACGACCGCCTACCGCAGCGCCAGCAGGCACGCGCCGCCCAGCACCCCCGCGCCGGTCGTCCACCATGCGATGTAATCGCCGATGTGGCCGGAGTGCAGCCGCCGTAGACGGCGGACGGCGCCGCCGCCACCGACGCGGATGCCCTGTGGCAGGCGCGCGACGGCCGGGCGGCCAAAGAGGCCGGCGCCCGCGACCGCCACCGCCGCGGCGACCGTGAGCAGCCCGATGATCACGTCCCCCGCCGACACGTGACTGGGCGCCACCCGCGGCCAGGCGACGGTACGGCCGTGCAGAACCCAGGCGGCGTAGGCCCGGTGGTCAGTGAACCGGGCGGCGGCACCGCTCAGCCACGGGATCGCCCCGGGCACCAGCCCGAGCACGATGGTGGCCGTGAGCAGGATCCCCGGGACGATCAGCATCAGGGGCGGCGTGTGGTCGCGCTCGTCGCGGGTCTCGTCCACGCGTTCATGCGCCGGCCTGGCCTGTTGCGGATCCGGACCCTCGCTCGGCCCCCAGCCGAGGAACACGCGGCCGCCCACGCGCAGCACGGCGCCGGCGGTCAGCGCCGAGACCACGGCGAAGACGGCGGTCAGCCACCCAAACCCTGCGCCCGACGACGCGCTCTCCAGCAGTGATTTGCCCTGAAACTCGGTGAACGGCGGCGGCGCGGCCAGCAGCAATCCGCCCGCCGCGAACAGCACACCGGCGACGCGGAGCTCGCGGCCACGGCCGTGGAGGTCGTATTCGTCGACAGTCCGGAATCGGTGCAGCAGGACGCCGCAGAGCATGAACAGGGCGGCTTTGGTCAGGCCGTGGCCGACCACGAAGGCAGCCACCCCGGCCAACGCCTTGGATCCGAGGAGCCCGACGCCACAGACGAAGACCCCGACGTGGCTGATCGTCGAGAAGGCCAGGAGCCGCTTGATGTGACGCTGCAGCACGCACATGACCGCTCCCAGCAGCGCGGTCGTGACCCCCAGGGCGACGAGGATCGCCCGCAGCGCCTCGGCGTGCCCGGCGAGTGGCCCGGCGAAGATCACCCAGTAGATGCGGGCGACGGCATAGATCCCGAGCTCGACCATCACCCCGGAGAACAGGACGCACACCGGGACCGGGGCGACCGCGTGGGCATCGGCCAGCCAGAAGTGCAGCGGAACCGCGGCCGCCTTGGTCAAGAAGCCCAGCAGCAGGAGCACCATCGACACGATCACCAGCGGATCGGCCCGATGGCCGTCCAGCGCGGCGCCGATCTGGGCCATGTTGAGCTGGCCGGTCCGGGCGTACAGCATCGCCACCGCGATGAACATGGCGTAGCCACCGATGCTGTTGGTCACCGCGAAGTTGATCGCTCCCTGGATCGGTGCGCGCTCCTCGATCCGGTAGGCGGTCAGCGCGTACGCGACCGCGCTCATCAACTCGAAGAAGACGACGAGATCGAACAGGTCCCCGGTCAGGCAGAAACCGGCCATGCCGGCCAGGAACAGCAGCATGAGTCCGTGAAACAGGCCGCCGACGGCGTCGAAGTAGCGCAGCGAGTAGGTCAGCGCGGCCAGCACCATCACGGCGGCGAAGGCCGCCATCCCGGCACCCAGCGGATCGATCGCGAAGGCGATCCCGATCGCCACGCCGCGCTCGGGTCGCCAGCCGCCCATCCAGTAGACGAACGGCCGCGCGCCTGCGTGCACCGCCAACAGCAGGCAGATCACCAGGACCGCAACGGCGCCGACCATCGCCAGCGCGTCCTCTGACCAGCGCGGCGCGTAGGCACCGACCGCGACCAGCAGCGGCGCCAGCATGAACGGCACGACGACCGGCAGCGAGCTCAATACGGCCATCGCGCTCGACGATCAGTCGCGCAAGGCCCGTAGCCGCGCCGGGTCGATGCTGCCAAACCGCTTCTGGGCCTGAACGATGAGGGCCAGCAACAGGGCGAGGACGGTGGCCTCGATGACGACATCGGTGAGGACCAGCACCTGCGTCACGGGATCGACGAGCCTGGAGCTCTTGGGAATGTCGGCGACGATCGGCGCCTTGCCCCCGTGGCGGTAGCCGACGCCCAGCAGGACGAGATAGGTCGCGGACTGCACCACGGTCAGGCTCAGGACGGTCCGCACCAGGTTGCTGCTGGCGATCACTCCATACAGGCCGACGACGAACAACCAGGCGGCGGCGGCGTACGGCGCGAAGGACATCACAGCTCGTCTCGGCCGACGATGACGTCCTGGTCGAGGAACTCGGTCCAGGTGAGCAGGAACGCCCCCGTCACCTCGAGTCCGACCGCGATGCTGTTGAGGGGCATCATCCCGGCGGAGAGAAGTTCGCCGGGCGTCCCCAGCGGCAGGAAGTTCTCCAGGTAGGCCGAGGCGAAGATGAGGCCGCCCAGGCCGATCGCCGCGTACGCGGTTGCGCCCACCGCGTCCAGTGCCTCCAGCGCCCATTGCGGGGCCACCCGCTTGAGGGCCAGGTACCGGCCGGCGAGCAGGATCGCCAATGGACCCGCGGCCAGCACGATGCCGGCCTGGAAGCCGCCGCCCGGGGTCAACGCCCCGTGCAGCGCCAGATACACGCCGAGCGCCACCAGCAGCGGGATCAGCACCAGCGACATGACCCGCAGCGCGTCGCTGGCGCCGGCGAACCGGTGGTCAGCCACGCTGCGGCTACGCTCCAGGTCGCCCTCGGCGTGACGCAGGTGGCGCAGCAGCAGCGCCACCCCGGTGACCGAGGCGAACAGGATGAACTCCTCGCCCAGCGTGTCGAACGCGCGCAGGTCGAAGTTCAGCGCGGTCACGATGTCCGTGGCGTGACGCTGTCCCGGCTCGATGCGATCGACGAGCAGGCCGTAGACGCCATGAAAGTCCCCGAACGACGGCAGCCCGTGCAGTCCCACGACCAGCACGGCGAGGAGTCCCGGTCCGGCCACGGCAAACAGGGCCAGCCGCCCGCGTCGGGTCACGACGACGATTCCTCCTCGCTGTCTCGTCGTGCCCGGTCCTGCGCGAGCTTGCGCAACGCCGCCAGCACGATCACCGGCAGACCGACACCGGAGACGACGATCTCTGACAGCGCCACGTCCGGGGCCTGAAAGACGAAGAACAGGATGGCGAGCGCCAGACCGTAGATCGACAGGAGGAGCGTCTGGCGCAGCGGGTCCGGGGTGAGTGCCACGGCGGTGCCGCCGGCGACCACCACCAACAGAGCCACGGCCTGCAGGGCACTCACGCGCCGTCCTCGCGATGCTCCTCGATGCCGTCGGCCCAATCGCCGCGCGCGCGTGTGCGCAGGCTCCGCGCGGTGGCGTGCACGAGGACCGGGCCCATGATCACCATGAGCACGCCGGTCAGCAGGGCCTTGTCGCCGATCAGCGAGAACGACTCCGCCCACAGAATCGAGACGCCCACGAGCAGCGCCCCGAACCCGGCCAGGCCGACGTAGTGCAGGCGGTCGAATACGTCGCGCATCACGCACACGCCGAGGACCGCGATCAGCTCCACGCCAACGCCCAGCACGAGCAGGACCGTCGGGATCGCATTCGCGACGCCGCTCACAGGTCGCGCTCCATCATCCGGGCGAAGGTGAGCGAGCCGACGGTCGACACCAGCGCCAGCACCACCGCCAGATCGACGAACGGCTGGCGGTGAAAGCCCTGCGACAGAAGCATCAGCGCCGTCACGGCCAGCGTGGCGGAGACCTCGACGGCGGCGAGAGCCGCGGAGATGTCCGCGAGCACGCAGACCGCCAGACATGGAACCGCGGCGGCGATGACGACCAGCGCGGCGATCTCCCACCGGTTCATCCCAGCCTCAGAACGTCGAGCTGCTCTGCGCCACCCGCTCGGCGAAGCTGGTGCACGAGGAGAAGATCGGTCTCTGCGTCGATGCCGAGGACGATTGTGTTGGGCGCCAGCGAGCCCAGACCCTCGGCGAGGGCGCGGCGGCCGGCGTCGCGCGAGGTGGCGCCGCCGGCGTCAAAGGCAACCGCGCGAAACCGCCCGCGGACCGGGCGCGGGTGGATGAGCTGGGCGAACGCCTGACCCGCGAGCCACCCGATCTGCCGAGGCACGCTGAGCACGACCCGGGGGGCCCGGGCCAGCCATCCCGGCGCGATGGCGGCCTCGGCGACGCGCTGGCGGCGCCCGGCCTGATAGGCGACACCGGCCAGCAGGACGGCCGCGACCGCCGCATAGATCTCGGGCAGATCGACGGTGTCGATCAGGACCATGTAAAAGGCCGCGGCGAGCAGGCACCCGAGCGCGGCTGACGTCGCGGACCGCATGGCGCACGTCTACCCCGGTGGCCCGTCCGCAAGCTCCCGATCTGCCGATGCAGACGCGATCTGCCGATGCCGCGGACATGTCACCCCTTTGCGCAGGCAGGGACGACGGCCGAGCGGCAAGGATTGGTTGTGCGGGGCGTGGGCGGGAAATCTGGCCGCACGTACTCGACATTGGAGGCAGCAGATGCGGCTTGGTTACTTTCTGTCCAGCGAGGAGTGGGGCCCGCGCGACCTCGTCTCCCAGGCCGAGAGGGCGAGGGACGCGGGCTTCGACGCACTGTGGATCTCCGATCACTTCCATCCGTGGAACGACGAGCAGGGCCACAGCCCGTTCGTGTGGGCGACGATCGGCGCGATCGCGGGGGCGGTCCCCGGGATGCGGGTCGGGACGGCGGTGACCTGTCCCACGATGCGCATCCATCCGGCGATCGTCGCCCAGGCGGCGGCGACCGCGGCGGTGCTGCTGGACGGGCGGTTCAGCCTCGGAGTGGGTACCGGCGAGGCGCTCAACGAGCACATCCTCGGCGATCCGTGGCCCGAGGCGCCCGAGCGGCTGGAGATGCTCGAGGAGGCCATCGAGGTCATCCGGCTGCTGTGGCAGGGCGGCGTCCAGTCACATCGCGGACGCCACTACCGGGTGGCGCACGCCCGCGTCTATGACCTCCCGCAGCGCACGCCCCCGATCATCGTCTCCGGCTTCGGTCCCCGCGCGGTCGAGCTGGCCGCGAAGGCCGGAGACGGCTTCGCCCTCGTCGGGCCGGACGCCGATGCGGTCGGCCAGTACCGCGACCTGGGCGGCGACGGAGTGGTCCAGGGCGGTCTCAAGGTCTGTTACGGGAACTCCGAGACGGCGGCCCGAGAGACGGTGTACCGGCTATGGGCCAACGAGGCGCTGCCCGGAGAGCTGGCCCAGATCCTGCCCACCCCCGCCCACTTCGAACAGGCCAACCAGCTGGTGACCGAGGCCACGGCCACCGCCGACGTGCCCTGCGGCCCGGACATCGACGCCCACCTCGAGGCGATCGCCGCCTATGAGAGGGCCGGGTTCGACGAGCTCTACGTCAATCAGATCGGCCCCGATCAGGATGCGTTCTTCGCCGCCTACCGCGACGAGGTGCTCCCGCGCTACGCCCGCGTCCCGGCTTGAACCGACGTCCGCGGTCGAACCTCATCGGCGACCGGTGGTGTTACCGCTCGGCGACGGGGTAGTGGTGGGACTCATCCACTTGCGAACCGTCCCCTCGACACGGAGGAGTTGACACATGTCACAGTCCGTCGGAGCTTTCATGCTCGAGCGCCTCAGGCAGTGGGGCGTCACCCGCATCTACGGTTATCCCGGCGATGGAATCAACGGGCTGCTCGGCGCCTTCCACGAGTTCGAGGACGACATCGAGTTCGTGCAGACCCGCCACGAGGAGATCGCGGCCCTCGCCGCGTGCGCCCATGGCAAGCTGACCGGCGAGGTTGGGGTGTGCATGGCCACCTCGGGCCCCGGAGCCATCCATCTGCTCAACGGGCTGTATGACGCCAAGCTGGACCACGCGCCGGTGGTGGCCATCGTCGGCCAGCAGGCGCGGATGTCGCTGGGTTCCAACTTCCAGCAGGAGGTCGATCTCACCACCCTGTTCAAGGACGTGGCCAGCGAGTACGTGCAGGTGTGCATGGCGCCCGAGCAGGCGGCGCATCTGATCGACCGCGCCGTGCGGATCGCCAAGGCGACGCGGTCGGTGACCTGCGTGATCGTGCCCAACGACATTCAGGAGGCCGAGTACTCCGAGCCGCCCCGAGCCCACGGCGCGGTCCCGTCGTCGGTGGGCGTGGTCGAACCGATGGTGCGTCCGCACGACACCGACCTTCGGCGCGTGGCGGATCTGCTCAACTCAGGCGAGCGCGTGGCCATGCTCGTCGGTCAGGGCGCGCTCGGCGCCGAGGCCGAGGTCGTGCAGGTGGCCGAGCTGCTCGGCGCGGGGATCGCCAAGGCGCTCAACGGCCGGGCCGCCGTTCCCGACGACCTTCCCTTCGTCACCGGCCCCATCGGGCTGCTGGGGTCCAAGGCGACCTACCAGATGATGGAGGGTTGCGACACCCTGCTGATGGTCGGGTCGAGCTTCCCCTACTCGGAGTGGCTGCCCGAGCCCGGGCAGGCGCGCGGCGTGCAGATCGATATCGACGCGCGCCTGGTCGGCATGCGCTACCCGATGGAGATCAACCTGGTGGGCGACAGCGCCGAGACGCTGCGGGCCCTCATTCCGCTGCTCCGGCACAAGGAGGATCGCTCCTGGCAGGAGGAGATCGCTCAGAACGTGACCCGCTGGTGGGAGATTCTCGACGCCCAGGCCCACGAGCCGGCCGACCCGCTCAACCCCCAACTGCTGTTTCACGAGCTCAGCGCCCGGCTGCCCGACCGGGCGATCCTGACCAGCGACTCGGGGTCGTCCACCGACTGGTGGGCGCGTCATCTGCGGCTGCGCAGCGGGATGAAGACCGCGCTGTCGGGAACGCTGGCCAGCATGTGCCCGGCGGTCCCCTACGCGCTGGCGGCCAAGTTCGCCTATCCGGACCGGCCGGTCATCGCGGCCATCGGCGACGGGGCGATGCAGATGCTCGGCAACCTGGCGCTGATCGACCTGGCGCACTATCGCGACCGCTGGTCGGACCCGCGGCTGGTCGTGCTGGTGCTCCACAACAACGACCTCAACCAGGTCACCTGGGAGCAGCGCGTCATGTCCGGCGATCCCAAGCTCGAGGTGTCCCAGAACCTGCCGGACTTCCCCTATGCCCGCTACGCGGAGCTGATCGGGCTGACCGGGATCCGGGTCGACTCACCCGAGGCCGTCGGGCCGGCCTGGGATCAGGCGCTGAACGCCGGCGGGCCCGCGGTGATCGAAGCCATCACCGACCCGGAGGTCCCGCCGCTGCCGCCCCATATCCGCTTCGAGCAGATCCAGAAGATGGCCCACGCGCTGCCCGGGGATCCGGCCCGGGGCCAGATCATGCGCCAGGCCCTGAAGGGCAAGCTCGACGAGTTGGTCAACCGCTGACATGTCGGGGCTGCTATCGCGCCGGCCGGGAGGACCGCGCCGGCCGCTGAGTCGCTGGCTGTGGAATCTCCGCGCCGGGCGCATGCAGAAGACGCTGGCGGCCACGGTCGCGTTCAGCGGTCTGCCGCTGGGCCTGGAGATGTATCTGGAGCACTACAAGGGCTCGTTCGGCGATATCTGGATGTGGAGCCCGATCATCACCAGCCCGGTGGTCAGCGCCGCCGGAGTGGGCGGCCTGCGCTCGGGGTCGGCGGCCCGGACCGTCCTGCCGGCCGTCGGCGCCCTCTATGCGCTGAACGGCGTCATCGGGACCTACACGCATCTGCGCGGCGTGGTCCGCAGACCGGGGGGACTCTCGGAGCCGACCTACAACCTGGTGATGGGTCCGCCGCTGCTGGCGCCGGGGTCGCTCGTCCTGGTGGGCGCGATCGCGATGCTGGCCGCGACGGTGCAGCGGGAGCGCTGACGATGGCCCTGGACTTCGCCCGCGCCGACCATCTCCCCCACCGGCGGGGCGGCCAGAAGGCCGCCGACCCCTATCAGCTGCCGCGCCAGCGGCGCGGGCGCACGCCACAGATGCACGGGCGCTACCCGGACTACGACGTGCTCGAGCAGGCCGGCCACTGGGACCGGGTGACTCGCGAGATGGTGCTGGCCCGCGTCGACGCGGTGCCGCCGATCCGGTTCTTCACCGTGGCCGAGGCGGCCACTCTGGGCGCGCTGTGTGACCGGCTGACCGCCCAGGACTCCGAGCCGCGTGTTCCGGTGATCCACTTCGTCGACGAGAAGTACGACCGGGGCGAGCTCGACGGATTCCAGTTCGAAGACATGCCCGACGACCGCGACGCCTGGCGGCTGGTCGCCCGCGGCCTCGACGAGCAGGCCACGGAGCGCGGCGGCGGCGCCTCGTTCGCGGCCGCCGACCGCGCGGCGCAGCTGGAGATCGTCGCCGACTTCGCGGCCGGGCGGCTGCAGGGCGGCGCGTGGGACGCGCTCAACGTCTCGCGGGCCTTCAGCCTGGTCATGCGCGTGACCCTGGCCTGCTTCTACTCGCACCCGTGGGCCTGGAACGAGATCGGGTTCGGCGGTCCGGCCTATCCCCGTGGGTACAGCCGCTTCGGCAACCCCGACCTTCAGCGCGCCGAGCGCGAGACCTGGGAGGGCGAGGAGCACTACGACCGCGACCCGATCACGGGCGCGCGCGAGGGCCCGCCGCGGCGATGACGCTCGCCGGCGGTCTGGTCAAGGGCGTCACCCGGACGCCCACGGACAACGATTCAGCCTGGCTGCTTGACCCGCACCGGCGCGGGCTGCCCAACCTGCCCCGGATGCGCCGCTACGGCCCGGACGAGCGGGTCGACCTGGTGATCGTCGGCGCCGGCGCCGGCGGCGTCACGTTGGCCCAGCGGCTGGCGCGGGCCGGCTGGCGCATCATCGTCCTCGAGCGGGGGCCGTTCTGGGACCCCGATCGCGACTGGGTCTCAGACGAAAAGGGGGCCGGTCCGATCTACTGGACGGACAAGCGGATCATCGCCGGCAGCGACCCGGTGGAGATGGGCAAGAACAACTCGGGCGTCGGCGTCGGCGGATCGATGACTCACTTCGCCGGTTACGTGCCGCGATTTCACCCCTCGGACTTCGAGGTGCGCACCCGCGACGGGGTCGGCGCGGACTGGCCCATCTCCTACGAGGACCTCAAGTCCTCCTTCGAGCGCGTCGAGCGCGAGCTGCCGGTGGCCGGGCAGGACTGGCCCTGGGGGGATCCCCACACCTATCCCCACGCTCCCCACCCCATCTCCGGCGCGGCAGCCGTCGCCTGGCGCGGCGCCGAGGACTGCGGCATCGAGATGCGGGTGGGACCGGTGTCGATCACCAACGGCCGGTTCGGCAACCGGCCCCACTGCATCTATCGCGGCTTCTGCCTGCAGGGCTGCAAGGTCAACGCCAAGGCCAGCCCGCTCATCACCCACCTCCCCGACGCCATCGAGCACGGCGTCGAGGTGCGCGCCAACGCCATGGCCGTCCGCGTCGAGATCGACGAATCCAGCGGCCGGGCCACCGGCGTCACCTACGACTGCGACGGCGAGACCCGGTTCGCGGCGGCCGACGCCGTCGCCGTCTGCGGCTATGCGATCGAGACCCCGCGGCTGCTGCTGCATTCGACCAGCCGGCGGTTCCCGAACGGCTTGGGCAACCAGCACGACCAGGTGGGTCGCTACGTGATGGTCCAGGGGGCGACCCAGGTCGCCGCCCGGTTCCCAATGGATCTGCGGATGTACAAGGCGCCACCGCCCGAGGTCTCCAGCGAGCAGTTCTACGAGACCGACGAGCGGCGCGGGTTCGCCCGCGGCTTCTCGATCCAGACCGTGTCGCCCCTGCCGATCGGCTGGGCCGAGCACGTCTCCGCCGAGGGCCACTGGGGCGCCGAGCTGCGCGAGTACATGCGCGACTACAACCACTGGACGGTTCTGGGCGTCCTGTGCGAGTTGCTGCCGCAGGCGGAAAACCGCGTCACGCTGGCCGACGAGACCGATCAGTTCGGCATGCCGGTGGCGCGCTTCTCCCACTCCCTGGGCGAGAACGACCGGGCCAATATCGCGTTTGCGACCAAGACCATGCAACGCATCTGGGACCACGCCGGCGCCCAGGACACGCTGACCATCGACCGCTACGCCCACCTGGTCGGCGGGGCGCGGATGGGCACCTCGCCGGAGGAGAGCGTCACCGACGCCGACCACCGTGTGTGGGGGCTCGACAACCTGTTCATCGTCGATGGCAGCGTCCTCCCGACCCAGGGCGCCGCCAACCCGGCGCTGGTGATCATGGCCCTGGCCGACCGCTGCGCCGTCCGATTGGCCACCAAGCGGGTGAGCAGGTGACCCGAGCACCGGAGGTGGTCGTCGTCACCGGCGCTTCTGGGGGCGTCGGGCGGGCGGTGGCCCACGCGTTCGGGCGCCGGGGGGCCCAGGTCGCGTTGCTGGCACGAGGTGAGAAGGCGCTCAACGACGTCCGCCACGAGGTCGAGGCCGCCGGCGGCCACGCGCTCATGCTCCCTCTCGACGTCGCCGATGCCCAGGCCGTGGAGGCGGCCGCGGAGCGGGTGGAGCGTGAGCTGGGCCCGATCGACGTGTGGGTCAACGACGCCATGGCCACCGTGTTCGCCCGCTTCGCCGACGTGACGGCCGATGAATACCGGCGGGCCACCGAGGTGACCTACCTGGGCGCGGTGTACGGAACCATGGCGGCGCTGAAGCGCATGCGGGCGCGCGACCGCGGCACGATCGTCCAGGTTGGGTCGGCGCTGTCGTACCGGGCCATCCCCCTCCAGGCCGCCTACTGCGGCGCCAAGTTCGCCATCCGCGGGTTCACCGATTCGATCCGCACCGAACTGCGCCACGACCACAGCCACGTCCACATCACCATGGTGCAGTTGCCCGGCGTCAACACCACCCAGTTCAACTGGTGCCGGTCCAAGCTGCCCGACCACCCGCAGCCGGTGCCGCCCATCTATCAGCCGGAGATCGCCGCCGAGGCGGTCCACTGGGCAGCGCACCACCGCCGCCGCGAGCTGTGGGTGGGCTACAGCACGATTCAGGCGATCGTCGGCACCAAGCTCTCGGCGCTGGCCGGCGACATCTACCTGGCCAGGACCGGCTTTGACGGCCAGCAGATCAGCGGCATGCCGGTCGCGCCCGATCGGCCCGACAATCTGTTTGACCCGCTTGAGGACAAGGCGGCCACCCATGGCATCTTCGATGACCGGGCCACCACCCGCAGTCCGCAGCTGTGGGCGTCCACCCACCGCTCGCTGATCGGTGGCGCGGCGCTCGCCGCCGCCGTCGCCGTGGGTGCCGGTGTCGGCGCGGCTCGCCGGTGAGCGCCCCCGACGCACCCATCGACGCCGTCCGGGCCGCCGCCTACCGGATTCCCACCGAGCGTCCCGAATCCGACGGAACGCTGAACTGGGACGCGGTCACGCTGGTGGTGGCCCACGCCGATGCCGGCGGGCACACCGGGATCGGCTACAGCTACACCGACACGGGGGCGGCTCCGCTGGTCTCCGGCGTCCTGGCCGACGCCGTCCTGGGTCGCGACGCACTCGCCGTCCCCGGGTCGTGGTGGGCGATGGTCACCGCCATCCGCAACCTGGGGTGGCCGGGCATCTCGGCGATGGCCATCGCGGCGCTCGACGTGGCGCTGTGGGATCTGAAGGCCAAGCTGCTCGACGTGTGCCTGGCCGACCTGCTCGGGCGGGTCCACCCCGCCGTGCCGATCTACGGCTCGGGGGGCCTGACCTCCTACCCCGAGCCCGACCTGTGTCACCAGCTGGCCGGTTGGGTGGCGCAGGGCATCCCCCGGGTCAAGATGAAGGTCGGGCGCGAGCCGGACGCCGATCCGCGTCGCGTCCGCGCCGCCCGCGACGCGATCGGGCCCGACGCGGAGCTGTTCGTCGATGCCAACGGCGCCTACTCACGCAAGCAGGCGCTGGCACTCGCCGGGGACTACGCCGACGCCGGGGTGAGCTGGTTCGAGGAGCCGGTCTCCTCCAATGACCTCGAGGGCCTGCGGATGATGCGCGACCGGGCCCCGGCCGGGATGGAGATCGCCGCCGGCGAGTACGGCTTTAACCCGGGCTACTTCCGGCGGATGCTCGACGCCGGAGCGGTGGACGTGCTCCAGGCCGACGTCACCCGCGCCTGCGGCATCACCGGCCTGCTGGCGGTCTCGGGGCTGTGCACCGCCCACGAGGTCCCGTTCTCGGCACATTGCGCGCCCCAGATCCACGCCCACGCGGGCGCCGCGGTCGGCCGGCTGCGTCATTGCGAGTACTTCCACACCCATGCCCGCGCCGAGGGGATGCTGTTCGACGGCGCGCTGCTCCCCCGTGACGGCGCACTGCATCCCGACGGCAGCCGTCCCGGGCTGGGCATCGAGCTCAAGCGCGCCGACGCGGAGCGCTTCCGCCAGTGAGGCGCTCTGACCGGGCCGACCTGGCCGGCATCGGCGCGCCCCACATCCTGCGCGAGTACGCCCTGATCGCCGACGGTGAGCGCGGGGCGGTCGTGGGACCGCGGGGCGATTTCTCCTGGATGTGCTTCCCGCGCTGGCACTCCGACGCCTGCTTCGCCACGCTGATCGGCGGACAGGGGACGTACGCCGTGACGCCGTTGTCCCGATTCGTCTGGGGCGGCTACTACGAGCACGGGCTGATCTGGCGCAACCGCTGGGTCACGGACGAGGGGACGGTGGAGTGCCGCGAGGCTCTGGCGCTGCCGTCCTCGCCCGGCCGGGCGGTCATCCTGCGGCGGATCCTGGTCCGCGAGGGCACCGCGCGGGTCCGGGTGGTGCTCGACCCGCGCGGCGAGTTCGGCCACCAGACGGTCCGCCGGTTGCGCCGCGGCGAGGACGGGACGTGGCGGGGCCGGATCGGGGAGGCTCACCTGACCTGGGTGGGCGCCGGTGACGCCCAGCGGGTGGCTGATGGCCACGGCGGCCGGCCGCTGGTGACCGTGCTCGAGCTCGAGGCGCGCGACAGCCACGACCTGGTGCTGGTCCTCGACACCGACGCCCGCGGCGACCCGCCACCGTCGCCCGATGTCGCCTGGAGCGAGACCGAGACCGGATGGTCCGAGCGCCTGCCGGCGATCGAATCGCCCACCGCCAGGCGCGACGCCCGCCATGCCTATGCCGTGCTGAGCGGGCTGACCAGCGCCGGCGGCGGGATGGTGGCGGCGGCGACCATGTCGCTGCCCGAGCGCGCCCGCCGGGGCCGCAACTACGACTATCGCTACGTGTGGATCCGCGACCAGTGCTTCGCCGGCGAGGCCGTCGCCCGGGTCGGCCCCCTGCCGCTGCTCGATGACGCGGTGCGGTTCGTGTCCGGCCGGCTGCTGGCCGACGGCGACCGGATGGCGCCGGCCTATACCGTCGACGGCGACCCGGTGCCCGACCAGCGGTCGCTCGATCTCAAGGGCTATCCCGGCGGCACCGACGTCGTCGGCAACTGGGTCAACCAGCAGTTTCAGCTCGACGCGTTCGGGGAGTCGCTGCTGCTGCTGGCCGAGGGGGCCGCTCACGACCACCTCGATGCCGACGGGTGGCGGGCGGCCGACGTGGCGGCGGCGGCGATCGAGCGCCGCTGGCGGGAACCCGATGCCGGCATCTGGGAGCTCGAGCCCGACGCCTGGACCCACAGCCGGCTGATCTGCGTCGCCGGTCTGCGGCGGATCGCCGCCCACCAGTCGAGCGCTCGAGCGTCGCAGTGGCTGGCGCTGGCCGACGCCATCCTCGCCGACACCGCCGCTCACGCGGTCCACGCCGGTGGGTACTGGCAGCGCGCTCCCGGCGACGAGCGCATCGACGCGGCCCTGCTGCTGCCGATCATCCGCGGTGCTGTCGCCCCCGAGGACCCGCGTGCGGTGGCGACCCTGCGCGCGGTGGCCGAGCAGCTGACCGACGACGGATTCTGTTATCGCTTCCGCCATGACGAGCGGGCCCTCGACGAATCCGAGGGCGCGTTTGTCATGTGCGGTTTCCTGCTGGCCCTGGCCTACGCCCAGCAGGGCGACCTCGTCCGCGCGGCGCGCTGGTTCGAGCGCAACCGCGCCGCCTGCGGCCCGGCGGGGCTGCTGTCAGAGGAGTTCGACATCGTCCAGCGCCAGATGCGCGGGAACCTGCCCCAGGCCTTCGTTCACGCGCTGCTGCTGGAATGCGCCGCCACCTCTGCACCGCTCGTGGTGGGCGACGGCTCCGAGCCTTGATCGTCCAGCCGTCTGCGGCGCTGGAGCTCGACCGTGTAGTGAGGGTCGCGCGCCGACTGCATGCCGGCGGCGAACAACCCGAACCGGGTGAGCGCCGATCCGGCGACCAGCGCGGCCCCGGCGCATCCGGCCAGCAGCCGGTGGCGCCGTCCTCCGGCCGCCGCCACGATCGTGCCGCCCACGGTCAGCGCGCGGGCCGCCTTCAGCCGGCGCCCCGCGACCCCATCGTGCAGGACCGGGGCGACGAGGCCGAGTCGCCGCTCGAACAGCTGAGTCGCGATCAGCTCTCCGGCGCCGCCCAGCACGGCCATGCGCCGAGCGGGTTCGTTCTCGTTGCGCGGTCCGGCGAGCAGCCCGAAGCCGCCGGCGGCGGCCGCCGCCGACCCGCCGAACAGGAACGGGAGCTCGCGGTGACCCTCGTGCCAGGCCGGGACCGCGGTGTCGGCGATCAGCGCCGCGGTGTAGGTCGCGACCGTCGAGCCCAGCAGCCCTGCCCCCGCACCCGCGGCGCGACCGGCGCGGGGGGCGCGGCCTGACAGCTCGCTGGCGGCGGCGCCATAGGCCAGCGGCGCGTAGCCCGACAGCAGCCAGGTGCCGACGCTCATCGGCGAGGTCGGCTTGAGGACGCGCAGCATGTTGACGAACCGTGCCGGCCGTCCGAGGTCCTTGATCAGGGCCGCGAACGACAGGCTGATGGCGGCGCCGGCCGTGAGCCTGGCGCGCCGGCGCAACCGGGGCGCAGCGGCCGCGTCGGCCGCCGCGGCCAGAATCGAGGACCCGCCGGCCAGACCGCCGAGGAACAGGTAGCCGGCGATCTCCCGCTCCTCCCAGACCGGGAGATTGATGATCGGGCTGCCGTAATAGGAGTCGCGACTGGCCCGCTGGGGGGAGGCGCCGTTGTCCGTGCTCATGAGCGCGCGCCGATGGCGGAGGCGACGCCGACGGCAACCAGCGACGCCGCGGCGATCCCGACGCGCCGCCACATCGCCGGCAGGTCCCGGGTCGTCACCACCGGATCGGGCGGCAGCCCGTAGACCTCGGGCTCGTCGAGCAGCAGGAAGAAGGCCCCATCGCCCCCGACGCCGTCGTTCGGATCGTGGCCGTAGAGCCGAGCCTGCGTCACCCCGGCGTCCTGCAGAGCCTCAACGCGGACGGCGGCCCGCTCGCGCAGGACCTCGAGCTCGCCGAACTGGATCGAGTCCGTCGGACAGGCCTTGGCGCAGGCGGGCTCCTGACCGACGCCGAGGCGGTCGTAGCACAGGGTGCACTTGAAGATCCGCCCATCATCCTCGCGCTTGTCCAGCACGCCGTAGGGACAGGCCGGCACGCAGTACCCGCAGCCGTTGCACACGTCGGCCTGGACGACGACGGTCCCGAACTCCGTGCGGAAGATCGCTCCGGTCGGGCAGACGTCGAGGCAGGCGGCGTGGGTGCAGTGCTTGCAGACGTCGGAGGCCATCAGCCACCGGAAGTCGTCGTCGGGGCGCTGGAAGTTGGTCTCGTGATCGCCCAGTCGCGCCCGCTGCTCGATGAACGCGACGTGCCGCCAGGTGTCCGCGCCCAGACCCTCCGAGTTGTCGTGCGACCAGCCGGTCCAGTTCAGCCCGTCCTCGGGGACGCCGTTCCACTCCTTGCACGCGACCTCGCAGGCCTTGCAGCCGATGCAGACCGACGTGTCGGTGAAGAAGCCCATCCGCGGGGGCGGATCGTCGTAACCGGCGGCGGCGGCCGGATCGCCGTCGCGCATCATGATGTTCAGCAGACCGTCGCCGCTCACGGGGCCATCCCCGTCTGCGCCGTGATCCCCGCGCGCTCGCGGTACTCCGTGACCAGCGCGTGGCGCTGCGCTCCGCGCGGGCGGCGCCCGGGCTGGACGTCGACCGTGAGCACCTTGACCTCCTGGATGTGCGAGCTGGGATCCAGCGACATGGCTGACAGCTCGTTCATCGAGTCGCCGCGCGCGTAGCCGTTGGGGCCCCAGTGGTAGGGCATCCCGACCTGGTGGATCGTGCGTCCGTCCACCTGAAGCGGCGTCATCCGGTCGGTCACCATCACGCGCGCCTCGACCACGCCGCGCGCGGAGACGATCATCGCCCAGCCGCCGTGGGTCAGGCCGCGATCGCCGGCCAGCTCGGGCGAGACCTCCACGAAGAACTCGGGCTGAAGCTCGGACAGGTATGGGGTCCAGCGCGACATGCCGCCGGCGGTGAAGTGCTCGGTCAGCCGGTACGTGGTGGCCACGAACGGGAACACGTCGGCGCCCGGCGCGCCGGGGTCGGGGTGATAGCGGTTGTTCTCGTGATCGTAGACCTGGCGCGAGGGATTGCGCTGCTGGCGATGCAGCGCGTTGCGCACGGGCGAATCCTGGGGCTCGTAATGGGTCGGCAGCGGCCCCTCGGCCACGCCGGCCGGGGCATACAGCCAGCCGCGCCCGTCGGCCTGCATGATGAACGGATCGTCGCCGGCCAGCGCGTCGGGTCCGGTGGCGCCCTCGGCCGGGCGGTAGTCGGGCGGCTTGTCAGCCTGGAAGTCCGGCACGTCGTGGCCGGTCCACTTGCCCTGCTCGGCATCCCACCACACGAGCGCCTTGCGCTCGCTCCACGGGCGCCCCTCCGGATCGGCGGAGGCGCGGTTGTAGAGGATCCGGCGGTTGGCCGGCCAGGCCCAGGCCCACTCGCCGCCGGTCCAGTTCTGCTCGGACGCCGGCTTGCGTCGGGCGGTCTGGTTGACCCCCTCGGCAAAGGCGCCGCAGTAGATCCAGCATCCGCACGACGTCGACCCGTCGTCCTTCAGTTCGGTGTAGGCCGACAGCAGCTCGCCGTCGGCGCGCCACCCGCTGATCTCGGCCAGGACGGCGACCGCGTTGGGCTCGTCATAGGGACCCTCGGTGGGGTAGTTCCAGGTGAGATCGAGCACCGGCTGGTCCATCTCGTCAGCGGAGCCGTCCAGGCGCTGGCGGATGAGGTGGCCGAGGTGGTAGGTGAACCACAGGTCCGACCGCTGGTCGGCGACCGGCTCGATCGCCTTGTGGTGCCACTGCACCATGCGCTGGGTGTTGGTGAACGTGCCGTCCTTCTCGGTGTGAGCGGCCGCCGGGAAGAAGAACACCTCGGTGGCGATGTCCTGCGTGCGCATCTCCCCGGACTCGATCTCCGGGCCATCCTTCCACCACGTGGCGCTCTCGATCAGCGAGAAGTCGCGGACCACCAGCCAGTCCAGCTTCGACATCCCCAGCCGCTGCATGCGGGAGTTGGCCGAGCCGACCGCGGGGTTCTGGCCGAACAGGATGTAGCCCTTGACCGTGCCGGCGATCTGCTCCATCACCGTGTCGTAGGTGCTGTGACTGCCGGTCAGGCGGGGCAGGTAGTCGAAGCAGAACTCGTTCGCATCGGTGGCCGCCGCTCCCCACCACGCCTTGAGCAGCGACACCGTGTAGTCGCGCATATTGCCCCAGAACCCCTTGTTCGCCGCGTTGCCCGCCACGAACTCCTCGAGATCGTGATGGGAGTGGGCGTGGGGCATCGGGATGTAGCCGGGCAACGTGTCGAACAGGGTCGGGATGTCGCTGGACCCCTGGATCGACGCGTGACCGCGCATCGCCATCACCCCGCCGCCCGGCCGGCCCATGTTGCCCAGCAGGAGCTGGAGGATCGAGGCCGCTCGGATGTACTGCGAGCCGATCGTGTGCTGGGTCCAACCGACGCCGTGCACGAACGCGGTGGTCCGCTCCCGGCCGGAGTTGGCGACAAACAGCTCGCACACCCGGGCGAACACCTCCTGGGGCACGCCGCACACTCGCTGCACCATCTCCGGCGTGTAGCCGGCGTAGTGGCGCTTGAGGATCTGCCACACGCAGCGCGGATGCTGGAGGGTCAGGTCCATCTGCGGTTCGCCGCCGGCGTCCTCCCGGCGCTGCCCCTCGCCCCCGGGGCCCTGCGCGGGGAGGTTGCCCTCCTGGTCGCGCTGGCCGGCGGCCGCGGCGACGAATGCGTCCTGGTACTGCCAGCTCTGCGGGTCATAGCCCGGTAGATCGGGATCGAACCCGGAGAACAGCCCGTCCCCGCCGGCGTCCTCGAAGTCCTCGCGGATGATCGTCGGCGCGTTGGTGTAGGCCACGACGTACTCGCGGAAGTCGGACTCGGTGGTCAGGACGTGGTTGATGATGGCCCCCAGGAAGGCGATGTCCGTCCCGGCCCGCAGCGGCACGAACAGGTCCGCCAGGGCGCTGGTGCGGCTGTAATGGGGGTCGACGTGGACGATCGTCGCTCCGCGGGCCTTGGCCTCCACGACCCATTGGAACGCGACCGGATGGGCCTCGGCCATGTTGGATCCCTCCAGCACGATCAGGTCCGAGTTCTGCAGGTCGGCGGGCAACGTGCTGGACGCGCCGCGGCCGAACGAGGTGCCCAGCCCGACCACCGTCGAGCTGTGGCAGACGCGCGCCTGGTTTTCGACCTGGATGATCCCCAGCGCGGTCAGCAGCTTCTTGATGAGGTAGTTCTCCTCGTTGTCGAGCGTGGCCCCGCCGAGGGCGGCGATGCTCATGCAGCGGCGGACCCGCTTGTCCTCGCGCTCCCACTCCCAGCCGTCGCGCCGGGTAGCGACCATCCGGTCGGCGACCATGTTCATCGCCGTCTCGAGGTCCAGGCGCTCCCAGTCGGCGGCGTGGGGCGCGCGGTAGAGGACATGCTGCTCGCGCGAGGACCCGGTGGTCAGCTGCAGCGAAGCCGAGCCCTTGGGGCACAGCCGGCCGCGGCTGTGCGGCGCATCGGGATCGCCCTCGATCTGAATCACGCGGTCGTCGGCGACGAACACGTTCTGGGCGCACCCGACGGCGCAGTAGGGACAGACGGACTTCACCACCCGGTCGGCGGTGTGCGTCCGGGCGGTGAGCGCGGCCGACCCGCGGGACTTCGTCGCGGCGCCGCGGCCGAGCCGGTCAGTCCCGCGCAACTGGCGGAGCACGGGCCAATCGGACGGCGCCGGCAGTCTGATGTCCGTCACCCGGAGCCCCTCAGCTCGCGGGCGGCCCGCTCACGCACCCAGTCGATGACCTCCTGGTTGCGCGTGGGATTCTGGGCCGGCGGGTTGACCAGATGCTGGGCGCCGCCGGGGAGCACGGGCCGGCCGCGCAGCTCGTCGGGATGGGGCGAGTCGCTGTCATCGGCAGGCCGCCCGGTGGCGATCATGTACACCAGCCCGGGCGCGAGGTCCAGCCGGCGGGCGGCGGTCTCGACGGAGTGGCCTGAATCGAGCAGTGCCATCACCTGAGCCCGGGTCGCCATGACGTCAGTGTGCTCCCCGTTCCGGCCCAACGCAAACCTGAGTGCGGCGCGGTGGTCCGGCACCTGACCTCAGTCGCCCGACGCCGGGAGTCGTCGCCGCTGATCGACAGCGTGCTCAGCCGCCTCGCGCCGGGCCTGCACCGACTCGGCCGCCTGCAGGGCCCGGCACCACCGCCGCGTCACCACGAACAGGATCGCCGGCACCACCCAGATGGCGATCCGGAACGCGAACAGCTGGACGTTGTAGCTGAGGTCGAGCAGGACGAAGGCCCGGTCGGCGGCGCCGAACGCGAACACCAGGAAGATCCAGCTGAGGAAGGCCACGCCGAACGCGGTGCGAAACGGCGCGTCGCGGGGCCGGTCCGCCAGGTTGTGAACGGCGCTGTCGCGGGTGAACCGGCGCTCCAGGAACGGGAAGGTGAGCAGCACGCCCAGCACCACCATCGGGAACAGGATCCCACCCCAGAACGGGTTGGGGATCAGCGTGTAGTGCCCGACGGTGACGTCGAAGCCGGGCATCAGCCGCAGTGCGCCGATCAGCCAGCCCAGGTACCAATCCGGCTGGGCCCCGTTGGTGCCCAGCCACGGCTGGTAGGGCCCCCACTGCCAGATCGGATTGATCTGGATGAGCGCGCCCATCACAACCAGCAGCGCGGCGACGAAGAACATCAGCGCCAGCGAGCGCGGCGCCTGCCCGGGGAACATGGGCACCCCCACGATCCGCCTCTCCGTGTGGCGCCGGCTCTCCCGGAACTGGGTGTGGTGGCGGGCCATGATCAGCACCAGGTGCACCGCGATCAGCGTCGCCAGCAATCCGGGGATGAGGAACACGTGGGCGATGTACAGGCGCGACTCGAAGTGGGAGTTGCCGGGAAACGGCGCGCCGAAGATCCCCAGCATCAGCGGGCCGCCGATCACCGGGATCGACAGCCCCACCCCGTAGCCGATGGCGAGGCCCATGCCGGACAGCAGATCGTCGACCAGCGAGTAGCCCAGGTAGCCCTCCAGCAGCGCGGTGAACAGGAGGATCAGTCCGACGATCCAGGTGAGCTCGCGGGGCTTGCGGAACGCCCCGGTGAAGAACACCCGCATCAGATGCATGACGATCGAGGCCACGAACACGTCGGCGGCCCAGTGATGGGTCTGGCGGATGAGCAGGCCGGCCTTGTAGCTGAACGAGATGTCCACCACGGACTTGTAGGCGTCGCTCATCGTCTGGCCGTCCAGCGGCGTATAGGCACCGTGGTAGACGGTCTTGGCGGTGCTGGGATCGAAGAACAGCGCCAGGTAGATGCCGGTGAGGATCAGAACCACGAACGCGTAGAGCGCGACCTCGCCCAGCAGAAACGACCAGTGGTCGGGGAACAGGTAACGCAGCCCCTTGCGCATCAGCGGCGCGGACGAGGTGCGCTCGTCGATGAAGCGGACCGGATCGGCCAGCGGATCCGGGCTCACGCGCCGCGCTCCGCCGGAGTCCGTCTCAGGGTCCTGAGGCGGCCTGGTCGCCTCATGTCGGACGCTCCCGCACGTTCCACCACGACGGCCCGACCCGACCCGAGAAGTTGCCCGCGGCTCGCAGGTGGCCCGCGGCGTCGACCGTCAGCGGCAGCTGGGGCAGCGGCCGCCCGGCCGGCCCATAGGTCACGGTGCCGCCGGTGTAGGGGTCGAACGTCGAGTAGTGGCAGGGGCAGACGAGTGCCGGCTTGGGCTCCACCGGCGGGAACTTGGGGTTGCGGTACAGCGCGATCGCGCAGCCGGCGTGGGTGCAGATCTTGGAGAAGGCCAGGATGCCGCCGGGCGCCCAGCCGGCCCGTCCAGACGGGAGGTGGAGCTTGTCCGGATCCAGGCGGATGACGACCAGCGGTGAGCCGATCAGCTCGGGGTCGGCGCCCTCTGGAAACGCGGTGTAGAACGTCTGGCGCTGGATGGCGTCGGCCGTCAGCGGCCCGCCGCTCTCATCGACCAGTCGCGTGCCCCGCCGCCAGGGCGTGCTGTCCAGGGGGCCGGTGTCCCAGAACGGGCCCAGCGACAGCGCCGGGGTCAGTCCGGCCAGCCCCAGGGTGGTGCCGGCCGCCGCCCCGGCGGTCAGCAGCAGCCGCTTGCGGGTGATCCGGCTCCCGCTCTGACGGACGATCTCGGCGATCTCGTCCTGCTGGCCTGGATGGGTCTCGGGGTAGTCGTCCTCCAGCTCCTCGGTGACCACGAGCCGCTTGGCCACCACCGTCAGCGCGACGCCGATGCTCAGCAGGCAGCCGCCCAGGCAGATCCCGAGCAGCGCGTTGGGCATGTCCGCGGGGCTGAACTCGGCGTAGGTGACGATGAAGCCGAGGCCGAACAGCACCGCCACGCCGAGCAGGGCCACCACCAGGTTCTCCGCCCGGCGATCAGGCGAGCCGGCGGCGACGATCCGCTCCGGCTGGGGCGCCGGAGCCGGCGGGGTCTCCCGTCCGCGGCCCAGCAGCCTGCGCAGGATGAGCGCGAGCAGCCATTGCCGGATTTTCATGAGCGGCGCATCCTCCTTCCCACCGCCAGGCAGGCCAGGATGAGCAGCGGCGCGGCGATCCACCAGGTGACCAGGCCCTCCGGGATCGGGCCGATGTTGCCGATGCCCCACCCGCCGCGGTTGACGGGATGCCGGGTGCTGAGCACATACGTGATGATCGAGTTCAGCTGGGCGTTCGAGATCTGCCCGGTGGAGAAGCTGGGCATCTCGTAGGGCCCGATGCGCACCGCCTCGGCGATCTGCGTGGGGGCGACGTCCTGCAGCGGCGGGACCACCGCCCCGGTGACGAAGCCGCCACGGGCCAGCATCTGGTGACAGCCGGCGCAGTGTTCGCTGAACAACTGCATCCCAGCCGACAGCGACCCGGCGGCCGGACGCGGATGAGGAACCCCCGGGCCCGAGCCCAGCGCGGCGATGTAGGCGGTCAGCGAGACGATCTCCTTGTTGGAGAGCAGTACCCGGTCGGGGCCCGGCTGGTCGTGGATGCTGGAAAGCGGCATGTAGCCGGCGCGCAGATAGAAGTCGGCGGCCAGCGCGCCGACATGGCGCAGCGGCGGCCCCTCCCCCGGGAACCCCGCGCCGGGTCGGGGCGAGGAGACGCCCGTTCCGGCGATGCCGTGGCAGCTGGCGCAGTTGCCGGCGAACAACTGGGCGCCCAGGCTCGCGCTCGGCGTCGCCGGCTCGGTGCTCGGACGCACGATGCCGCTGCCCGGCTGCGCGGCCGCCCCCGCCGCCACGGCCAAGCAGGCGCCGGCCGCCAGCGCCAGCGACGCCGCCAGGCCCAGCAGCAGATCCGGCCGGCGGCGGGTCATGACTGCTGGCACACCCGCAGAAGCGGGGCTCCGATCGCGGTCATCACCATGATCGCCACCGCCAGGAAGTTGACCAGCAGCCCGACGGTGGCCAGGAAGTTGATGCGTCCCACCGGAGGCGAGAACCCCTCGCCGAGGCGCTCGTGCCGGGCCACGTCGTCGACCTCGCTGGTCGCGCGATAGATCCGCCACGACACGACCGTCGCCGCCAACCCCACCACCACGCCGCCGGCGGCCAGCGCGGACTGCCAGGTCTGGACCGGCAACTGCCAGCGGCCGCTCGGCGAGTTGCACTGGGCGAAGGTGAATTGCAAGCCGGCGACGAACTGCACCACCCAGGCCAGCCCGCCGCCCAGCACGCCGAACCACAGCAACGCGGTGGAGGGGCGGCGCTCGCTCACAGCGCCGGCGACAGGACGGTGAACAGGACGACCACGGCCAGCCCGCCGACGACGTACCAGTACAGCGCCAGCCCGCGGACCCCGATCAGCCAGTAGTTGGTCAGCCCGTGGCGAGCCACCTTCCACAGCACCGCGCCGTCCAGCAGCAGCCCGAACAGCACGTGGGCGTGGTGGGCGGCCAGCAGGGTGAAGTAGATCGAGCCGTAGGCGCTGCCCTGCGGGGTGAACTGCCGCAGGTCGTGACCGAACAGCAGGACCTGGGCGGCCAGATAGGCGGCCTGGACCGCCATCGCCGCCGCGATCCACGCGACGGTGGTCCGCCGCCGGCCGTCGCGCGCGGCGCGCAGCGCCAGCCACATCAGCGGGACCGTCGCCACCAGCACCGCGGTGGCGACGACCGGACCGAGCACCTCGGGCGCCTTGATGCCGGGCGGCGGCCAGCGCCGGGCGATGAAGTCCAGGTAGAAGTAGCTGCCGATCAGGGTCCCGAACAGCGTCACCTCGGAACACAGGAACAGGACCATTCCCCACCAGCCGCTGGGCTGCGCCTGACGGCCGCGGTCCACGCGGGCGGCGGCCGCGTCCGATCGCGCGGTGGCCGACCGGGGGACGCCCTCGGCGCCGATCTCGCTCACGCCGGCCTCCACTCGCCAGCCAGGCTCGCCGGTACGCAGGCCGCGTGAATCATCCGGCTGCACTCGCCTCGTGCTGGTGCCAGCCGAGCAACGTCAACCCGCCCAGCGCCAGGAAGCCGACGGCGATCCAGTAGTGGCCCATCACCAGCATCGCGAAGATGCCGGCGAGCGTCAGCGCGGTCACCGGCGGCCACGCCGAGTGGGGCGGCATGGTCAGGATCTCGTCCAGCTCGGCGTCCTGGGCGGTGGTCGCGGGGGTCTGGTGACCGAGGTTGAGCAGGCCCTCGCCGCGGTCCAGCCGCTGCCGGTCGCGCTCGCGGTCGTCCTTGTCCCACATCGGGTACGGGCTCGAGACGATGGGGATGACGGGGAAGTTGTACGGCGGCGGTGGCGAGGTGGTGGCCCATTCGAGCGTGTCGCCCTCGTAGGGCGGGTCCCGCCGCGGGCCGCGGACGTAGCTGACCGCCAGGTTGGCCACGATCAGCACCAGGCCCGCGGCCAGGATGTAGGCGCCGATCGACTCGATGAAGTTCAGCAGCGTCCACCCCATGCCGGGCGGATAGGTGTAGTTGCGCCGGGGCATCCCCAGGATGCCGACGATGTGCATCGGGAAGAACGTGATGAACGTTCCGGCGAACGTCAGCCAGAAGCTGATCTTGCCGGTGAGCTCGTGGTACACCCGCCCGGTGACCTTCGGGAACCAGAAGTACATGCCCCCCAGGATCGGGAACACCGCCGCCCCGAAGATCACGAAGTGAAAATGGGCGACGATGTAGTAACTGTCATGCACCTGCTGATCGAACGGGATCGCCGCCACGGTGATACCCGACAGCCCGCCGATGATGAAGTAGACGATGAACCCGACGATGAACAGCAGCGGGGTCTGGAAGTCGGGCGTGCCGGTGAGAATCGTCGCGATCCAGGCGAACAGCTGAATCGCGGACGGGATCACGATGATCAGGCTGGCCGCCGCGAAATAGACCGTCGTCAGCGTGGCGAAGCCGACGGTGAACATGTGGTGCACCCACACGCCGAAGCCCAGGAAGGCGACCAGGATCTCAGACAGCGCCACCAGGGGGAAGAACACCATCCGGCGGTGCACGAAGGTGGGGATGATCGAGGTGGCGATCCCGAACGCCGGCAGGATGATGATGTACACCTCGGGGTGACCGAAGATCCAGAACAGGTTCTGCCACAGCAGCGCGTTCCCGCCGTAGGCGGCGTCGTAGAAGTGGAAGCCGAGCTGGCGATCGAGCTCGAGGAACAGGGCCGCGACGCTGAGCGACGGCAATGCGAACAGCAGCGCGAACGATGCCGCCAAGAACGCGAAGCAGAACAGCGGCATCCGGTTGATCGACATGCCGGGGGCGCGCAGCTTGAAGATCGTCACGATGAAGTTGATCGAGGCGATCGTGCTGGAGATCCCGTTGAAGATCAGCCCGTAGCCGTAGAAGTCGATGTTGTTGCCCGGGTCGAACTGCTTGGAGGCCAGCGGCACGTAGTCAAACCAGCCGGCGTTGGGTGCGTGCCCCTGGACCAGCGCGACATACATGAACAGGCCCGAGCCGAGGTAGATCCAGTAGGACAGGGCGTTGAGCCGCGGAAACGCCATGTCCCGCGCCCCGATCATCAGGGGGACCAGGTAGTTCCCGAACGCGCCCGTGGTCATCGGGATCACGAACAGGAAGATCATCGTGATCCCGTGCATCGTGAACACCTCGTCGTAGGCCTGCGGCGAGAGCAGATGCCCGTTGGGGCCGATCAGCTGAGTGCGGATCAGCAGCGCCTCGACCCCGCCGGCGCCGAAGAACGCCAGCGCGGTGAAGAAGTACATGATCCCGATCCGCTTGTGGTTGGTCGTGGTCAGCCAACCCAAGAGCCCGGAGCGCTCGACCCAGATCTCGTCGAGCTCGTCGACGTAGCGCTGCGCCTGGGGTGAGACCATGGTCGCCATCTACCTGAGCTCCTCGAGATAGGCGACGATCTCGGACACGGCGGTGGAGCTCAGACCCAGGTCGGGCATGTGGTCGCCGGGCTTGATCGCCTGGGGATCCCGGATCCAGGCGGCCAGCTCCTGCGGGGTGTTGCGTATCTCGGCGGCGGCCAGGGTCGTCCGGGAGGCGACGTGGGTCAGGTTGGGACCGACCGTGCCGTCGGCCGGGGTGCCGGCGATGGTGTGGCAGCTGGCGCACTGGTCGGTCATGAACAGCTGCTTGCCGGCCTGCGCCCGCGCGGTCAGCGGTGCCGGCGCGGGGCGCTCCTGGCCGGCCAGCCAGGCGCGGAACTCCGCCGGGCGCTGGGCGAACACCTCCAGCGACATGTGCGCATGCTGGACGCCGCAGAACTGCGAGCACTGGCCCCGGTACTCACCGGGCGCCGACGCGTAGAGCAGCACCCGGTTGGTGATGCCGGGGATCATGTCGATCTTGCGATTGAGCGCCGGCACCCAGAAGCTGTGGATCACATCGGCGGTGGTGGCGATGACATCGACCCTCGTGTCGACCGGAATGTGGATCTCGTTGGCGGTGTCGACCCGGCCGCCGTCGTAGCGGACCTCCCACCACCACTGATGGCCGACGACGTCGATCGTCATCGGCGTGGTGCGCGGGTTCGGCGGGGCGGTCTGCCCCACCAGGTAGACGTCGGAGACGCCGAACAGCGCCACCAGCGCGACGAACGGGATCCCCACCCCGAACAGCAGCACCATCCCCTGCGACAGATCCTCGCGCTCGCCGAAGAACGGCAGGCCGGGGGTGTCGCGCCGCGCCCACGCGACGATCAGCAGGGCCACGGCGCCGGCGAACACGACCACCGCCGCGGCCAGCATCCACCACCACAGCAGCGCGATGTCGTGCGCCGGCTTGCTGCGGGTGGTCAGGATCGACTGCTTGCTGCCACAGCCGGTCAGTCCGATGCTGACCGTCACGATCGTCGCCGGGGGCAGGAGCCGGCGGAGGCGACGGGGTGCGGCCTCAGACCACGACAAGAGGCCGCCTAGCTACCCCGCTTCTCGACGCTCACTCAGATCCGCGGCGGGCGGTACGGGCACTGACAAACCGCCCCGCGGTGCGACGCGGCGCAGAGGGCGATCGGCAACCGGCGGCGCCGGTCAGCCGGTCGAATGCTGGTCCGTATCGCCGACCGGACTCGGATCGTCCTTGGCGGGCGCGCCGGGGAGCTTGTCGCGAGTCGGGCTGCGGGCGCCGCCCTCGGCTCCCGGCTCGTCGGGCTGATCTTCGGGAGCCGTCGGCTCCTCGCCCTCGCGCTCCTCGGCCGGGTCCTCTGCGGAATGTTGGCGGGAATGCATCGGGCCCGAATTACCCATCGATCGCGCGGCAAAACGTGGCCACGCATTGCGCCGTCGCCCGTTGTTTTCTCGCTCCGGTCTTGGGTAGTCCCCTTGGCATGTGGCTTTTGATCTTCCTCGTGCCGCTCGCGGTGGTCCTCGTGATCGGAGGCCTCCTGGCCGGCGGCATCTTCACCATCGTCTTTCTGCCGATTGCGGTGATCATCATCGTCTCCGCGATCCTGTTCACCATGTGGGGCCGGAAGGACGAGCGGCCGACCGCCCCCAGTGAACGGCCATCCGAGCAGTCGTTCAGCGCCAATCAGGCTCCGAATTCCGCCCCCACGCCGAGCACGCCTGACCAGTTGGTCGACGCCCGCCGCGCAACGCAGTAGATCCATGGCGAGTGAGAAGCAGCGACAGGCCGCTCGGCGCAACGTCAAGAAGGCGCAGAGCGCCGCGCGCAGCGAGCGCACCATCTCCAACCTGTCCAGCAAGACCCGCTCGGCCCTCGGACGGGAGGGAGCCAAGGCCGCCGCCCGCAAGCGCGGCGCGTCCTCTGGCACCGGCACCGGTGCCGGAGCCATGACGGTGGTCGAGCTGCGCCGGGAGGCGGCGAAGCTCGACATCGATGGGCGCTCGAAGATGGGCAAGGCGCAGCTGATCCGGGCGGTGTCTCAGAAGCGTCTCAGCACCGCCGGAAGCTGACCCAGAATTCAAGTCCGCCGAGGGGCTGCATGGCGTCACGTCCGCTCGCTCCACCCTGCTCCGGCACTGCCCGCAGGACGATCTGGAGGTCATCGGCGGTGACGTCGGCCACGAGCACGATGCGGGCGCCGGTGGCGGCGGACCTGGCGTGGGCGGACGCGAGCGACAGCATCTGCTCGACCCGACGGTCGATCTCCTCACCGGTGCCCGAGTCGATCACATGGGCCGCGACGAAGGCGTGCACGCCGCGACGGATCGCGGCGGCGCCGCGCCCGGTTGCGGCGGACTCGAAATGGGTGACCGGGATCTCGCTCATCCGCACCTCGAATCTCGCCCGAGAAGGCCCATGACCTGTCTCTGCCCAGCTCACCGACGTTTATTCCCCGGTTCGAGCACCACTGCCGACCGTCCCGTACACGCCTCGCGTCCCGGGGCGCGGGTTCTGCCAAGCTTGCGCAGTGACGGATGACAGCTTCATCGATACCGACGCCTTGGACCGAAGTTTGGCGGCCCTCCGCAACCGGCAATCCGAGCCCGGGCTGATGGCGGCGCTCAAACAGGTGCTGGCTGCGTCCCACGAGCTGATCCGTGCGGCCGGCAGCGGGATCATGTTGGTCGACGACGAATCGGCGCTCAGCGCGGTGGCGGCGACCGACGAGGCCGGGCGACGGCTGGAGGTCGTCCAGCAACAGGCCGGCCACGGACCGTGCGTGGACGCGCTGACCTTTGATCGGACCGTGACCAGCACCGATCTCGCGACCGACGAGCGCTGGCCGATGCTGGTCCCCGAGCTGCCCGACGCCGGGGTACGAGCGGTTCTGGGCGTGCCGCTGCACGTCGACCGCGTACCGGTGGGTTCGCTCAACATCTATCGCGATCATCCTCATGATTGGAGTGAGAGCGAGCTATCCGCGCTTCGGGCCTACTCGTCGCTGGTCGAAGGGCTACTGGGCACCGCACTGCGGGCACGCGAGCGCGAGCAGCTGGCCGAGCAGCTGCAGCATGCGCTCAACAACCGAGTGATCATCGAGCGCGCGGTCGGAGTGATCATGAGCCGGGAGAATGTGGACACCGTGACGGCGTTCAACATCCTGCGCCGGCGGGCCCGCAGCTCGCAGCGGAGAGTCGCCGACGTCGCCTCCGAGCTGCTGGCCGCCATCCCGGGCAATCCGGATTAGCCCTCGGTCGGTCGCCCGCACCGCAGAGGATCGGCGAACGATCGCGGCGCTGATTTTGAGACGGCTATCATCATGGATCTCTGAGGCCTGCCGTGACCCCGTGGGCCGTTCGCTTTCTGACTGGAGATCGCAACGGTGTCCCACGATCACGCTCCCTGCCGGACTGCGCCCGGATCATCTGGTCACCTGTTCGACGGACCGATCCCCGGCCGCATCTCACTCCTCAAATCGGACCCCGATCTCGCCCAGGCCATTCCGGCGGCTGACCTCCCTCGTGCCCGGCGCATCCTGTCTGTCCCGACCGTCGCATTCGGACCCGGTCCGATCGATCTGGTCGCGACCCGTTTCCCCGCCACCACCTTCGCGCTGCTGCTGATCCGGGGCACGGTCACGCAGGCGGCCGATCTGGGTGACCGCGCGATGATCGAGCTCCTGCTCGAGGGTGACGTGCTCTGGCCCTGGCGGCCGGCGCCGACCGCACCGGCCACCCGCGTCCGCGTGGCCGCACTGGACCACGCCGGGCTGGCCGTGCTCGACGCCCGCTTCATCACGGCTGCCGCACTGTGGCCGGCGTTGATGGTGGGTCTGCACCGGCGGCTCAACGACCAGAAGCATCGTCTCGCGGCCCAGGGCGCGATCTGCCAGCTGCCGCGTGTCGAGCAGCGAGTGATGGCGATCATGTGGCACCTGGCCGCCCGAATCGGCACGGTGGGAGCGGAGGGGACCGGGCTCGCGCGTCCGTTCACCCATGAAGCCCTCGCCCACTTCACGGGTTCGCGCCGCCCCACCGTCAGCCTCGCGGTCAAGCGCCTGCGCGATCTCGGCTATCTCGATAGGCGGCCCGACGGGACCTGGCTCCTGCCTCGGGTCCCGGAGAACGCGGTGTTCGAGGACCTGATCGCCAACCTGTCCGCGGTCTGAGCTCCGCGGGAGCCATTGCCCGAGCTTGCCGCGACGAAACGCTACCGCCGGGCCACCTCCGGATCGGTCATCGTCCGGAGGTGCTCGGCGGCTCGGCCCAGGAGGCGGGAGACCTGCATCTGTGAACAACCGAGCTCTCGGGCGATGTCGGTCTGCTTCAAGTCCCCCTCCAGTCGCAGCGTCAGCGCTCGGCGCTCGAGATAGGGCAGCCGTCGTACTGCATCGCTGAGCGACGCCGTCCATTCGGTGAGGCCATAGCCGGGGTCCACCTGGCCGATCGTGTCGATCAGGACGGTCGGCTCCTCATCATCGGTCGCGGCGACCGGAGCATCCAGCGAGGCGGCATAGTGGGCACCTGCCACGTCCAATCCGGCGATCACATCCTCGGTGCTGACCTCCAGATACTCGGCGAGTTCCTGCACACCGGGATGGTGTCCGCGAGTGGCGCCGATCTGACGGACGGCCTGGTCGATCCGCAGTGCCATCTCCTGCGGGCCGCGAGCGACGTGGACGGCCCATCCCGTGTTGCGAAAGTGCCGTTTGAGCTCGCCGAGGATCGTCGGGATGGCGAACGAGGGGAAGCCGACTCCGCGCTCAGGATCAAACCGGTCGATCGCGGCCAGCAACCCCAGACTGGCCACCTGGACCAGATCCTCAAAGGGCTCGTGAGTGTTGACATAGCGCCGTGCCAATTTCCGGGCCAGCGGGAGAAACCGGTGCAGCAGCGCGTCGCGCGCGCGCTGGTCGGCGTCATTGCGCCATCGGGCGACCAGGACGTTGGTATCGAGCTCCCGGCGATCGGTCGATAGAGATAGGCTCTCGCGCGCTTGGGTCGGCACTGTGTCTCCTCAGAGTGGCTTGTCATTCCGAGGCCGGCCGAGGACCGCAAAGCCGTCCGCCGCCGTGCCACTGCGTTTTCACCATCGGCGCGCTTGTCGCCCCGGCTCGATGTCGAAGGTACCCCGCACGACGCCGGTTGCCACCGCGCGCGTTGTAAACCAACCATGTGTGTCTCCACCAGTGACGGCGGGAGGGCCGTGTGCCGGCTCTCTGACTGCGGGCGGCCGCGATCACGGCTGACAGACAGAGCCACGCGGGGGCGGTGGCGGGTTTCGCGCCGGAGGGCCTGGGTAGTCGGTTGCCGTGCCGGCCCTGGCTCTCACCTTCGACGATGGCCCGGACCCCGTCTGGACTCCTCAGCTGCTCGATCTGTTGAGGGTCCTCGGGGCCCGCGCCACCTTCTTTCCGATCGCCTCCAGAGCCTGTGCGCATCCGGCGATCGTCGCGCGGATGCGGGCGGAGGGCCACGCGGTCGGGCTGCACTGCGACCAGCACGTCCGCCACAGCGAGCGTGACGCGGCGTGGCTGGCGCGCGACACTGACGAGGCGCTGCGGCGCCTCGCCGAAATGGAGGTCACGCCGACGTTCTGGCGGACCCCCTGGGGGGACACGGCACCGTGGTCACAGCAGATCGCCCGGGACCGCGATCTGCGGTTGATCGGTTGGACGGCCGACAGTCACGACTGGCGGGGTGACTCGGCCGCCGAGATGTTCGCGGCGACCCGCGAGGCGCTCGCCGAAGGCGCCGTCGTGCTCGCCCACGACGGTCTCGGCCCCGGAGCCCGCCGGGAGGACCCGGGCGCGACGCTCGCCTACGTCGTGCTGGTCTGCCGGCACGCGCATGATCACGGCCTCAGCCTCGAGGCGCTGGTGTGAGCACCGCCAGCCCACCCGAGCTCGACCTGGCCAGCCTCGATGAGGTCCTGGCACGGGTCGCGGCGGGCGCCGACGAGCGCGACCGCGCTCGCGTCCCGCCGTTTCCGGACGAGGCGATCGCCGATCTGGAGGCGGCCGGCGCGCTGGCGTTCAACGCCCAGCCGGGAACCGGCCGGCCGCCGGCAGCCGCCGAGCTCGGGCTGGTCCGCAGCGTCGCGCGGGCCGACGGCTCTGTCGGCCGGATCCTGGACGGCCACCTCAACGGCGTCGAGCGCCTGGCGGTCCAGGCACCGGCGGAGCTGCGTGACCGGGAGTTGACCGCCGTGGGCGCGGGGCGCCTGCGCGTGGGCGTGTGGGGCGGGGACCCGCGCCCGGACGAGGGGACGCCGGCGACGGTGGTGGCCGCGGGCCACGGCGAGGTTCTCGTCGGCGTCAAGACCTTCTGCTCGGGCGCCGGTGGCCTCGACCGTGCGCTGATCCTCGCCCGCGACCGCAGCGCACCGGCGCCGGCGGCGGTGTGGGTCGACCTCACCGACCCCGCGACGGTCGCCATCGATGAGTCCTGGTATCGCGGGGCGGGAATGCGGGCCTCGGTCTCGCACCGGGTGATCTTCGACCGCACACCGGTGCTGGCCCGCTTCGGCGGTCCGGGTGCGCTGGCGCAGCAGCCGTGGTTTGCCCGCGACGCCCTGCGCACCGCGGCCAGCTGGGCGGGGATGGCGGATTGCGCGGTCGACGGCGCGCTGGACGAGCTGGCGGCCCGGCCGGATCGCGGGGCGCTGGAGGAATTGGCCGTCGGGCGGATCCTCACCGGCCAGGAGACGATCACCGCCTGGCTCGAGCGGGCCGCGCGCGCCATGGACGCCGGATCGGCCGACCTGGGCAAGGTGGCGTTGCACGCCCGGGCCGCCATCGCCCGGGCCGGCCACGCGATCCTGGCCGAGGCCGAGCGCGCCTGCGGCTCCCATCCGTTCGCCACCGGTGGCCGGCTCGATCGCGCCCGGCGCGATCTCGAGCTGTTCCTGTTGCAGCATCGCCTGGATCCCGAACTGGCGGCGGCCGGCGCGCGCGAGCTCGCGAGCTCCCGGAGGGCGCGGTGACCGCCGTCGAGCACTTCGAGGCTCGGTATCGGGCCGACCCGGACCCGTGGCGGTATCGCGCCAGCGCCTACGAGCAGGCCAAGTACGCCGCGAGCCTGGCGGCGTGCGGGCCGGGGCCGTTCGACAGCGCGCTGGAGCTGGGCGGTTCGATCGGCGTCTTCAGCGCGCACTTGGCGCGACGATGCCGGCGCCTGACCACGATCGATTACTCGCCCACCGCGGTGCGCCGTGCCCGAGCCGCGCTGGCCGGCCACCGCCAGGCGCGTGCGGTGCTCGGCGCCATCCCGGACGATCTGCCCGAGGGACGGTTCGACCTCGTGGTGGCGTCGGAGATCCTGTACTACCTCGACGCCGCCGCGCTGGCGCGGACCCTGAAGGAGCTGGAGGCGCGGATGACCCCGGGCGGGCGGCTCGTCTGCGTGCACTGGCGCCCGGCCGGGCCGGAGCGGCCGCTCACGGCCGGCCAGGTCCACGACGCCGTGCGGTGCGAGCCGTGGTTACGAGGACTGCGGACCGAGTGCCGCCCGGAGTACCTGCTCGACGTGCTGGAGCGCCGGTGAGCGAACCGTATGGTCTGCTGGTGGTCGGAGGCGGGCCCGCGGGGCTTTCGGCGGCCCGCGCCTATCGCGATGCCGGCGCCGAGGGGACGGTGGCGATCGTCGCCGACGAGGGCCGCATGCCCTATCGCCGCCCGCCGCTCACCAAGGAGCTGCTCCGCGGCGAGAGCGTCGAGGCCGACCTGCCCCTGGAGGACGAGAGCTGGCTCGATGAGCGCCGGGTGGATCTCGTCGCCGGCCGTGCGGTCGGACTGGACGCCGAGCGGCGCCGGGTGACCCTCTCAGGCGGTCGCGAGCTCGCTTACGCCTCGTGCCTGCTGGCAACCGGCGCTGAGCCAACCCGGCTGCCCGTCCCCGGAGGCGACCGTCCCCGGGTGCACGTGGTGCGCACGGTGGAGCACGTGCGGCGTCTCACCATGCGACTGGACGGCGAGGCCCGCGTGGTGGTGATCGGCTCGGGGTTCATCGGATGTGAGATCGCCGCTTCGCTGCGCGTCCGCGGCCACCCCGTCGATCTCGTCAGCGACGAGCCGCTGCCCAATTGCGGCCGTCTCGGCGATGCTCCGGCGAGGATCCTGCGCGACTGGCTGGCCCAGGACGAGGTCCGCACGCACTTCGGCTCACCGGTGCGGCGCATCGATCACGTCGACGGAGCGGTCGCGGTCATCACCGAAGCTGAGCGGGTGGTGGGCGATGTGGCGGTGATGGCGTCCGGTGTGGCGCCGCGCGCCGAACTGGCCGTCCAGGCCGGCCTGGAGCTGGACGCCGGGGCCATCCCGGTGAGCGCCGCCATGCGCACCGTCCGCGACGGGCTGCTGGCCGCCGGCGACGTGTGCCGGGCTGACAACCTCGCCGCCGGTCGCCCGCTGCGGGTCGAGCACTGGGGTGACGCGCTGGGCCAGGGGACGATCGCGGGCCAGACCGCGGCGGGCGTGGACGCGGGTTGGGACGAGGTCCCCGGATTCTGGTCGACGATCGGGACGCGCACGATCAAGTACGCCGCGTGGGGCGACGGCTTTGACACGACCAGCCTGCATCGCGGCGACGACGATGCGTTCGTCGCCTGGTATGGAAGGCAGGGGCTGATCACCGGTGTCCTCGCCCATGAGCGCGACGACGCGTACGACCGCGGGCGCGAGCTGATCGCCGAGGGGGCGCCGTGGCCCCCGTGAGCGTGGTCGTCATCCCGGCGCACGACGAGGCGCACACCATCGTCGCCTGCTTGACCGCGCTCGCCCATCAGACCGTCGGGCGCGAGGCGTTCGAGGCCATTCTCGTCGCCGACGCGTGCACAGATGGCACCGAGGCGGTGGCACGGTCCACCGCGCAGCGCCTTGGGCTGGTGCTGACCGTTCTCCCGGGACCGGGCGCGGGCTCGGGGCCCGCGCGGCGTCTGGGCATGGACGCGGCGGCCGACCGGCTCGAGGTACTGGGGTGCGGCGACGGTTTGATCGCCACGACCGATGCCGATTCGACGCCGTCCGAGGATTGGCTTGACCGGCAGCTGGCGCATCTGGCGCGCGGCGCGACGGTGGTCGCCGGCCTGATCGAGTTGTTCCCCGAGGACCTCGCGCGTCTGCCCGATGCGGTGCGCCGGCGGCGCGAGCGCGACGCGCGACGGCGCCTGTCCGATGTGTCGGAGCGTGAGCCCGAGGCGGAGCATCATCACTTCGCGGGCGCGTCCCTGGGGGTGACCGCCGAGACCTACCGGCGCGTGGGCGGGCTGGACGGATGCACGGCGCTGGAGGACGAGGCGTTCGGCGCCAAGCTGGCCCGCCACGGCATCCCGGTGGCCAGGGCCGCCGACGTCCGCGTCCTGACCTCGGCGCGCACTGACGGACGGGCCCGGCGAGGACTGTCGGTGGATCTGGCCGTCTCGACCTGGCGCGAGCGGCGCCGCTACCGCGCCGTGGATTTCACGCTGGACGGCCTGCGCACGGCCAAACAGGCCACGACGGTGTCGGTGGTGCTCCCGGCCAAGGAGTGCGCCGGCACCATCCCGGGGGTCCTTCAGACGACGGTCGCGCCGGCATCCCGCGCGGGTCTGATCGACGAGGTCATCGTCGTCGATGCCGCTTCGCGCGACGGCACCGCGGAGCGGGCCGCGGCGCTCGGCGCGACCGTGCTCCAGCAGGACGAGCTGCTCTCCGAGCACGGCTCCGCGTTGGGCAAGGGCGACGCCCTGTGGCGCGCCCTCGATCACACCCGCGCAGACGTGGTCTGCTTCCTGGATTCCGACACCGAGGATCCCCATCCGCACCATCTCCTCGGCCTCCTGGGTCCGCTGCTTCACGACCCGATGGTCTCACTGGTCAAGGGGGCGTTTGAGCGCCCGTTTCGCATCGGGGGCCAGAGCCTGGCTCATGAGGGAGGACGCGTGACCGAGGTGATGGCGCGGCCGCTGCTCAACCTGCATTTCCCGCTGCTCGCCGGCTTTGCCCAGCCGCTGGCGGGCGAGTTCGCAGCGCGGCGCGAACTGCTGACGCGCATCCCATTTCCGGTGGGCTACGGGGTGGAGATCGCCGTGCTCATCGATGCGCTGGAGATCTGCGGCTTACAGGCGCTGGCCGAATGCCACCTCGGGACCAGGCAGAACCGCCATCAGCCGTTGCGGGCGCTGGGCGAGATGTCGTTTGCGGTGCTGGCGGCGGTGGAGCGGCGGCTCGATGGTCCGCGGAGCGCCACCGGCGGCCACTATCTGCGTCCGTGGGAGGACGGCGCGGTCGTCCGCGTGCCCGTCGATGAGCGGCCGCCGCTCGACGCGCTGCGCGTCGCGGCGGCCTGACCTCGAGCCGGCTATCCCGTATCGGATTTCACTGGCGCCGGCCGATCCAGAGCACGTCGACGAGGATCGAGAGCAGCGAGAGGATCGGCACGGCGATGATCAGCCCGAGCAGCCCGAACACCTCGCCGACGGCCACGACGCCGATCGCGATGGCGGCGGGGTGCAGGCGCACGGCGCGCGCCATCACCAGCGGGCTGATGATGTTGGCTTCGATCTGGTGGACGAGGATGTAGATGACGAGCACCACCACCGCCCTGGTGGGGGAGATCGTGAGCGCGTAGGCGACGGGCGGGATGCCGCTGGCCAGCGCGCCGAGGTAGGGCACGACCTCGGCACAGGCGCTCAGGACGGCGAACACGAGCGCGAAGGGAAGGCCGACGATGAGCCCGAGGGCGACGTAGAGCATGACCCCGACGAGCGTCATCGAGGCGGCGAGGCCGCGCAGCCATCCGAGCCAGGCGGCGCGGATGCGTCCCAGCGTCGCCGCGGCCTGCGGCCGCGTCTGCGGGCTGAACAGGCTCAACAGCCCATCGGTCAGCGGCTGGGGCCGGGCGGCGATGTAGTAGGCGGTGATGATGCCGATGACGACGCCGCCGATGACGCTGGCGACGCTCGCTCCGATCGTGGTGATCGGGCCCAACAGCTGAGATGGGTCGCGGACGAAGGTGGTGAGGTCGCGCTGGAGCTGGGCGGCGACGTGGCCGGGACGATCGCCGGTCACCGTGCTCAACTTGAGCTCGGCGGTCCGGAGCAGGTGCGGCGCGTCGGTGATCAGTCGGTGCGCCTGATCGATGAGCGGAGGCAGCAGCAGCGCCAGCCCGCCGGCCACGACGGCCACGCCCACGACCAGGCCGATGAGCGCGCCGAGGGGACGCGGCACGCCCAGCGGAGCCAACCGTTCAGCGCTGACCGACAGCGGCAGGCTGACGATGATGGTCAACATCGTCACGAGGATCAGCGAGACGAGCTGCTCGGCCACGAGCCCGGCGACGATGAGAACGGCGCCGAGGAGGATGGCGCCGTAGATGGAGCGCTCCGCGCGGCCGCGCCGACGGATGCTCGTCGGACCCATCGGTGCGGCGGTGGTCATCGCTCCGCGGTCGATGTCGCGCTCTCTCACTCGCCCTCGTCTCCCGGATCCTCGAGTGGTCCGCTCGCCGATCCGTGTGGCTTGACCCAGATCTCGTCCGCGAGGATGAGGGTGAGCGAGATGAGCGGTACCGAGATGAGCAGTCCGACGATCCCGAACAGCGTCCCGGCGACCAGCACCCCCAGGGCGATGACGGCCGGGTGCAGGCTCACCGAGCGTCCCATGATGAGCGGGAGCGCGACGTTGCCCTCGAACTGGTTGACGATCACGTAGACGACCGCGACGAGCACGCCCTCGTGGAACGAGGTCGTCAGGCCGTAGGCGATCGGAGGGATGGCGCTGATCACCGAGCCGTAGTTCGGGATGACCGTCAACAGCGCGGAGAAGATCGCGAAGCCCGCCGCGAACTGAAGACCGATGATCTGCATCCCCAGGAACAGCAGGGCGCCGAGGACGAGCATGTCCAGCGCGACGCCGCGCAACCACGCCAGCCAGGCGACGCGGATCCGCTCCAGCGTCCGCAGCACGTCGGGACGTCGGGCGGCCGGGAACAGGCGGACCAGCCCTTTGACGAGCGGGTCGGGGCTGATGGCCATGTAGAGCGCGCTGATCATCACCACGACGATCGCCCCGACAGCGGTGGCGATCGAGACGCCGATGTCGGCGAGCGGTCCCAGCAGAACGGCGGGATGCTGTGTGTACCGGTGGACGAACTGTGTGACCGCCCTGGTCGTCGTCCCGCGACGCAGGCCCAGCAGATGGTCGACCTGATGCTCGAGGTGGGCGACGGTGGTCGGCAGCTGCGCCACGAAGTCGTTGACCTGGCTGACGAACGTGGGCACGACGAAGGCCAGCAGGATGCCCGCCACGCAGCCACCGGCCAGCAGCGACAGGACCGCTCCGATCGCTCGGGGAATGTGGAAGCGACCAAGCCACGCGGCGGACGCCGCAAGCGGCACGGCGAGGACGATGGCGATCGTCACCACCATGACGATCTGGACCAGCTGCTCGAACAGCAGGCCGCCGGCCAGGAGACCCAATGCCAGGACAACCGCTCGATACGAGACTCGAGGATCGAACTCGGGGCGGAGGGATTCCGCCCCATTGACGCTCGCTCGCCGCCCCCGCTGCGCAGGTGAAGCCATCGCTGTGATCCGAACTGCCCGGAGGCAGAGCTCCGCAAACGGCGCCGCGGGTCAACGCGCCACCCGCGCTGGCGTCGATGATCGGTTGACCAGCGGCGGCGGGCTACGACGTCAGGTCGGCCGTCCGTCGACGGCCCGGCCTCATTGCAGCGGGCCGGTGAGCGTCCCGGCGTAGGGGACCGGCGCGGTGCCGGCGATCGCCAGCGACACGCTCGGCTCCGGCGAGGACAGCTCGGTGGCGACGGCGCTGCCGGTGAAGGTATAGGTGATCGTCGATGAGCGGCCCGCGGGGACCCGGACGGTCCCGCCCGCAGCGCTGGCGTGCGCGTGCGGCAGGGTGAGCGTCGAGGTGAAGACACAGGCGGCGGCCGCGGTGCAGCGCACCCCGAGCGTGACCTGGGATCCGTGCGCGGCGGGCCCCGAGCCGGCGGGGACGATCGGCGGTCCGGTCACCAGCGGGGCGGGCGGCTTGTGGGGACAGCTGCTCGCCGGTCCGGTGCGGGTCGATGGCTGGCGCTGACCGGAACGCAGCCCGAGCTCGATCGCCAACGTGTCAAAGCCGGCCGAGGCGACGCTCGCTCCGATCCCGACGTCCCGGAACCGCGGATCCAGGATCTGGCTGCAGGGCAACCCGGCCTTGCTGAGCATGTGCGCCACGAAGCCGTAGGGCGTGGCCCCCGCCGTCAGGACGTCGAAGGCCTCGTCATACGCCGCGGGGTGGTAGCCCACCTTGACGAATCGCGCGGCGATGTCGGAGATCGATTTCCCGTGGCTGGCCGCGCCGGTCCGGGCAAATTTGTCTGACTGGGCCTGGGCCACGCGCTCGAGCTGCGCCGAACGCTTGAGCGGCGGCAGGTGCTCGGCCTGGCGCGCCTCGTTGATGAGACAGAGCAACCCAGCGCGGAAACCGGCCACCGTGCCGGGCCCATCCCCGAAGAACTGATAGCCGTTCGAGCACGAGGCCAGCCGGCCGATCCGCGTGCCCGCCTGCGCCGAGGCGGCCAGCGCACCGCTCGCCAGCAGGCAGGCGACCACGAACGTGAGTTGGATCCGGCGCATGGCCGCGCAACCTATTTCATCTCGCCGCGCCACGAGGCGCGGTCAGAATCACGCGAACGCCCCGACCCCGGTGATGTCGCGGCCCACGATCAGGGTCTGCATCGTCTCGGTGCCCTCGTAGGTGTGGATGGCCTCGATGTCGGCCATGTGGCGGATGACGTGGTTCTCGAGCAGGATTCCGTTCCCGCCGAGCAGATCGCGGGCCTCGGCGCAGACCTGCCGGGCCTTGCGCGTGTTGTTGAGCTTCGCCAAGCCCGCGATCGTGTCGGTGAGCTGCCCGCGCTCGGCGAGCCGGCCGATCTGCAGGCAGTAGAGCTGCATGCTCGTGACCTCGGCGAGCATCCTCACCAGCCGGTCCTGGACGATCTGAAAGCTCACCAGCGGCTTGCCGAACTGCTTGCGGCGCATCGCGTAGGTCAGCGCGGTGTCGTAGGCGGCGACGGCGTGGCCGAGCGCCGCCCACGCGCAGGTCACGCGGGTTCCCGCGAGCACCCGAGCGGTGTCCTTGAACGACTTCGCCGCGGCCAGCCGGTTCTCGGCGGCCACGTGGACGTCGGTGAGGGTGATGTCGGCCTGCCAGATCGCCCGCAACGAGCCCTTGCCTTCGATCACGGT
>DATAWL010000080.1:0-3127 GCA_036267215.1 Solirubrobacteraceae bacterium
TGTCAATGGCCATCGGTTTCTCCCCAAGTACGGCCATCGGTTCTCCCCACCGGCGGCCATCTTTTCTCCCCACTGGTGGCCGTGAGTTCTCCCCAGGACCGGGTGGGATGAGCGACCGTCGCGGCGGAGCCGAGCCCGTAGGGCGAGGCTCCGTGGCGATGGTCGCTTTAAGTCCGTCAGTTCAGGGGCCTCACCCCCTTGCCGGCGGTCGCTTGCGCGAGCCGGTAGCTGTCCTGTCCGTCGGTGATCAGGACGTGGGCGTGGTGCAACAGCCGCTCGACGGTCGCGGTGGCCAGGGTCTTGGGCATCAGCTCGTCAAACCCGGAGGGGTGGACGTTTGAGCTGATCGCGACCGATCGTTTCTCGTAGGCGGCGTCGACGACGCGGAACAGCGCCTCGGCGGCGTCGGGCGACACGGGCAAGAGCCCGACGTCGTCGATCAGGATCAGATCTGAGCGGATCAGCTTGCTGATCGCCTTGCTGACGCTGTCATCGACGCGGTGGCGGCGGAACAGGGCAGCGAGCGTCTCGAGCGTGTGCCACGAGACGGTCCGGCCTTTGTCGATCGCGAGGTGCCCGAGCGCTTCGATGAAGTGGCTCTTGCCAGTTCCGCTCGGCCCGCACACGCACAGCACCTCTGCCCGGTCGATCCATTCCAGCGTGCGCAACGCCTGCTGGGTGGGTTTCGGGATCGCTGACGCGTGGGGTTCCCACGCGTCGAACGTCTTGCCCGCTGGGAGTCCGGAGGACCGCCGGCGAGTGGTGATCGTCGCGTGGTCGCGGCCGGCGGCCTCCTCGGCGAGCAGCACCTTGAGGACTTCGGCAGGTTCCCAGCGTTGCGAGTTGGCGGTCGCGAGCACCCCGGGGGCGGCCCGGCGCACATACGGCAGCCGCAGCCGCCTGAGCAGCCGGTCGAGCTCGTCGGGCAGCGGCGGCGGAGCGGGAGGCGTGACGGTCATCGCCGCCCCCCGATCCGCTCTGCCTGCTCGGCGAACTCGAGCAGCACCGTCGCGAACTTGCGCGCCTCGCTCGGCGTGAGCGTGCAGACCGCCGGCGGCAGCCAACAGCGCTCCCGCCGCCCGCCTGAGCGGGGATCGTCGGTCATGATCACGCTGATCTCCTGCACCGGCTCACCGCCGTCCGGCCGCCAGACCTGCTCGGGATCGATCCGGCAGTGAATGCTGTCGCGGTGATCGCTCATCGTGGCGCCTGCGGCTTCCACCAGTTCGCTCTGAGCGTTTGCCGCTCGGCGTCCTCGGCCGCCTGCAGCAGTCCCAGCGCGAGCCGGCGTGCCTGCTCGGGCCGCAGATCGGTAAACGCGTCCGGCGAGCAGGCCGGGTTGCCGTAATCATCGACGGTGCCCGGCCCGTCGAACAGCCGCACGCGCACCAGTAGCTGCGCGGCTCCGTAGAGCAGCCCCTCGCGTGCCGGGCCCGCCAGCGCCTCCGCCTCGCATCGATAGCCGCTCATCGCCCGAACCCCTCCCAGCTGCGGGTGGAGCGTTGCAACGAGGCATCCTCCGAGACCCTGGTCGGGAACGCGATCACGGTCCCAGCCTGCTCGTGCGCGAGGATCGCTGCGAGATCACCGTCGGCGAACCGGCCCGCCTCAGCGCACACCCTGAGCGCATGCTCGACCTGCTCGCTGCCGTGCAGCTTTGCCAGATCGACCGCCTCGGCCATCTTCCGTCTGACCCGCGTGGCGCCCGCCGCGGCCGCCCGGATCAGCCACGCCTCGGCACCCGCGCCGAGCGCCAGGAACGCCTGCTCCTCCCGCGAGCGTGCCCGGGGTGTGCGCTCCAACGCGCCCACCGGACGGGGCGGATAGTGCTCATCCTTGATGCTCGGCCTCCCGGGCGTCGTCAGCGCGTGCCGGGCGACCTCGCGCGGCCCGTCCGGGGAGTCGACGTGCACGACGATCAACTCGCCGCCATGCGCCCGGGCCCATACCCGCTCCTCCACCAACGAGCTCGGGACCGAATAGATCGCGCTGCCCACCGAGATCGTCGACTGGCGGTCGACCTTGCGCGTCTGCCCGAAGCAGACCGTATGCGGCACCCGCGGCAGCGGGTGCATCCGCTCGCGCTCCTCGGCGAGCATCACCACCGGCGGCCGGCGCGTGACACGGTGCTCGCGCGTGTTCACCCGCTCGCAGAACGCCTCGCACGCCGCCTCGAGCTCAGCGAAGTCCCGGTACGCCGGGCGCAGGTTGTGATCGGTCGCGACCAGATCCGCCTTCGCGATCCTGACGGTCGCCTCCGACCCGCCCTTCGATTCCGGGTCCGCCGGCACGCACGTCGCGACCGTCAACCCGTAATGACGGCCGACACTCACGATCTGCGGGTTACGGACCGCGATCCCGCACACCTGATCAACGCTCACCGTCCGCTCGTTATCGGTCAGCGCATAAGTGGGCGCCGACCCAAACGCTCTCAGGGCACGGTCCAGGCCGATCACCACACTCGGCATCGTCTTATCCCACAACGCCAGCACCACCCGAAACCGCGACCACGCAAGCCACGCGCAGAACAACACCGTCGAGCGGCCGCCAACCACGGGCCCGTCGCCGTAATCCCACTGCATCCACAACCCCGGCTCCGGGATCCACGGCCGGTAGCGCCGCCCGTGCCCCTGACGCCAACGGCGCTTCGCCTCAGCGACCGCCCGCCGCGTCGTGCGCTCCGACCCCATATACCCCATCGCGACCAGCGTCTCGTGCGCCTTATCCGCCCGGATCTTCCCGTGCGAACGCGCCACCAACTCCTCGATCTTCGCCGCGAACCGGTCAACCACCGGCCGCGGTCGCGACCCTACCGGCAACCCGCCGTCAGCAGCGTCCCGCGCCGCGACCCAATGCGCGACCGTCTTGTGATCACACCCGCACAGCTCCGCCGCGCCACGCAACGAACCCGTCAGATCAAACGCCTCCAGAATCTCCATGACTTCCTCTGCTTTCTTCAAGCCCGCCTCCTCGACGCGCTTCGTTGACGAAGCGCCGGGAGCTACAGGCCGATCAGGACAGAACCGTCGTCGTGGGGAGATCCGATGGCCACCCATGGGGAGATCCGGTGGCCACCAGTGGGGAGTTTCGATGGCCGCCTACGGGGAGATTCCCATGGCCGCCGTCA
>DATAWL010000081.1:0-24340 GCA_036267215.1 Solirubrobacteraceae bacterium
GCAGGATGCTAGCGAATCGCTGCGCGGGCCTGCGCAGCTCTACGCGCGCGGGCCGGCGGCGGCGAGTACGGCGTCCGCGGCCGCGAGGATCGCCGGGAAGCGCGCGGCCGCGGCGTCGGCGACGCGCACGGTGACCTGCGAGCGGCCCGAGTCGTAGACCGCCTCCGGCAGCCGCCGCCGCAACTCGCGCAGGCCCTCGGAGTCAAGCTCGACCGGCGTGATCACGAGCCGCCCGCCGCGGAAGCTGACCGCGCGAGCGCCGGCGGCGCCCAGCTTGATGCGCGCGCTCTGCAGGGACAGAAGGTGCTCCACCGGCTCGGGCGGCGGGCCGAAGCGGTCGGTCAGCTCATCGTGGAGGGCCTCGATCTCGGCGACGTCGCGCGCGCCGGCGATGCGCCGGTGCACGTCGATCTTGGCCTGCTCGAAGCCGACGTATTCGGCCGGCACGTAGGCGTCGACGTCGACGTCGACGCGCACCGGCTCCCACTCGGCCGACACGCCCTCGTCGCCCCCTTCGGCGCGGGCGCTCGCCAGCGCCTCGTCGAGCATCTGCATGTAGAGCTCGAACCCCAGCGCGGCGACGTGCCCGGACTGCTCGTCGCCGAGCAGGTTGCCGGCGCCGCGCAGCTCGAGGTCGCGCATCGCGACACGGAACCCCGAGCCCAGCTCGGTGAAGTCCGACAGCGCCGCCAGGCGCTGCGCGGCCATCGCCCCCAGCGCCCCGGCGGACTCATAGAGCAGGTAGGCGAAGGCGCGCTCGCGGCTGCGACCCACGCGGCCGCGGATCTGGTAGAGCTGGGCGAGGCCGAACACGTCGGAGCGCTCGACGATCAGCGTGTTGGCCTGCGGGATGTCGATCCCGGACTCGATGATCGACGTGCAGACGAGCACGTCCGCGCCGCCGCGCAGGTAGTCCATCATCACCGCCTCGAGCTCGCCCTCCCCCATCTGGCCGTGGGCCACGGCGAAGCGCACGCCCGGGCACATCGCGCGCAGGCGCTCGGCCGTCTCCTCGATCGTCTCGACCCGGTTGTGCAGGAAGAAGGCCTGGCCGTCGCGTCCGTGCTCGCGCTCGATCGCGCGCCTGACCAGCTCCTCCTCGTACTCGCCGACGTAGGTGCGGACCGGCCGGCGGCCCTCCGGCGGTGTCTCGATCACGGAGATGTCGCGCAGGCCGGCGAGCGACATCTGCAGCGTGCGCGGGATCGGCGTCGCTGACATCGAGATCACGTCGACGCGCAGCTTCAGCTGGCGCAGCAGCTCCTTCTGCTTGACGCCGAAGCGCTGCTCCTCGTCGACGATCAGCAGGCCGAGGTCCTTGGGGCGGACGTCGCGGGAGAGCAGCCGGTGGGTGCCGATCAGGATGTCCACCTCGCCCCTGGTGAACCGGGCCACCGCCTCGCGCTGCTCGGCGGCCGGGCGGAAACGGCTGACGTGCTCGATGGTGACCGGATAGTCCTTGAGCCGCTCGGTGAAGGTGCCGTAGTGCTGTTGGGCGAGGATGGTGGTCGGCACCAGCAGCATCACCTGCTTGCCGTCCTGGACGGCCTTGAACGCCGCCCGCAGCGCCACCTCCGTCTTGCCGTACCCGACGTCGCCGCAGATGAGGCGGTCCATCGGCCGCGGTGCCTCCATGTCGGCCTTGACGAACTCGATCGCGTCGCGCTGGTCCGGAGTCTCGGTGAACGGGAACGCGTCCTCGAACTCGCGCTGCCAGTCGGTATCGATCGGGAAGGCGTGACCCTCACGGCGTTTGCGCTCGGCGTACAGGTTGAGCAGCTCGCCCGCCAGCTCCTGGGCGGCGCGGCGGGCCCGGGCCTTGATCGTCTCCCAGCGGGTCCCGCCGAGCTTGGACAGCGGCGGATGCGCGCCCCCGGCGCCGACGTACCGGCTGATCTTGGCCAGCTGGTCGACGGGGACGAACACCCGGTCAGAGCCGGCGTACTCCAGGTACAGGTAGTCGCGGGTGACCCCGGCCACGGTCTTGGTGTCAAACCCGGCGAACCGGGCGATCCCGTGGTCCTCGTGGACGACGATGTCGCCGGTGCGCAGGTCGGCGAAGCTGCGCAGCACGCCCCGGCGCCGATCCCGGCCCGGTGACTCGGCGGCCCGCCTGCGCTGGAACAGCCGGTGGTCGGGGATGACCGCCAGGTGGAACTGCGGCGCGATGAAGCCGCTCTGCAGCCGAGCCTCGGCCAGGGTGATCTGACCCGCGCCGGCCACGACCTCGTCGCTGCGGCCCAGCCAGCGCACCTTGAGCCGGCCGAGGTTGTAAGCGAAACGCTCTCCCTCGCCGCGTCGGGCGAACGCCAGCACGGTGCGGTAGCCGGAGCGCGCGAGCTTCTCCAGCTCGGGCTCGGCCTCCTTCAGGCCCCGGGCGGCGATGTCCGCGGCCTGGGCGCGGAAGGCGAAGGTCTGGTCCTGATCGATGCTCGACAGGCGGATGCGGACCCGCTCCTCGAGCTGGGCGACGATCTGGTCGGGGCCGACGTAGAGGTGGTGGGCGTCCTCGTCGTGAAACGCGGCGGTCACGTCCTGCCAGTGGTCGGCCAGCGCCGGGGCCACGTCCTCGGCGCCGGCGATCATCACCGACGCCTGGGCTGCCGCCAGTTCCAGGAACGAGTGGAAGTTGTCGACCGGGAGCAGCTCGGTGATGTCGGGCCGTTCGGAGGCGTCCTCCAGCGCGGCGATCTCGGCCAGCTCGCGGTGCTCGAGCGAGAGCTCGGCGGCCGGGGCGATCTCGACGACGTCCGCGTCGTCGAGCGAGCGCTGGGTGAAGGTCGAGAACCAGCGCAAGGTGTCGATCTCGTCGCCGAACAGGTCGACGCGGACGGCGCGGTCCTCGGTGGCGGGGAACACGTCGAGCAGGCCGCCGCGGATGGCGAACTGGCCGCGGTCGTCGACCTGGTCGACCCGCTCATAGCCCGCGGCCACCAGGTCCATCGCGGTCTCGTCGAGGTCGATGAGGTCGCCCTTGCGCAGCGCGAAGCCGTGGGGGCGCATCGACGGATCGGGGACCTTCTCCGACAGCGCCACCGCGCTGACGACGACGACCGGCGCCGCGTGGTCCCGGTCGTTCTCCCATTCAGTGAGCGCGTCGAGGGCCGCGATCCGCAGGCCGACGAGATGGGGCGGCGGCGCCAGGTGGGACTCGTAGTTGACGCCCCGGCTCGGGTAGTAGCGGACGGTCCGGGGATCCAGCCAGGCCCTCAGCCCGGCGGCGAGGTCGCGCGCCGCCCGGTCGTCCCCGGCGACGACGATCGCCGGCCGGTCCGGATCGCGGTCGAGCAGCGCCGCGACGAGGTAGGGCCGCAGGGACTGCGAGACGAACGCGTCACCGCCGTCGCGCAGGAGTGCGGCGGTCTGTGAGTCGTCGTCGGCGTGAGCAAGAAGGGCGCTGAGCATCGAGTGGAGGGGGGCCACTCTCAGTCTAGGACCGCGTCCGACTCCTCCTCGAGCACTCCCTGCACCGCGTCGGCGCCGCGCTCGATCAGTCCCCGGACCTCGTCGCGGGGCTCGCGGAACTTGCCCAGCACGTAGGCGGCAACGCGGTCGGGATCGGTCGTCGGCGGCCGGCCGACCCCGATCCGCACCCGCCGGAAGTCGGCGCTGCCCAGCGCGGCCTTGAGCGACTTCAGTCCGTTGTGACCGGCCAGCCCGCCGCCCAGCCGCGTCCGGATGTCGCCAAACGGCAGGTCGATCTCATCGTGGATCACCAGCACGTGATCGAGGTCGACGCGGAGCTCTCCGCGGGCCGGCCCCACCGACGTGCCGGCGTCGTTCATGTAGGTCTGAGGCTTGAGGATCGCCACGCGAGGGCCCCCTGGCCCCGTGCGGCCGTCGGTGTACAGGCCGCGGTAGCGGGCCTTCGGCTTGCCCAGGTCCCAGCGCTGGTCCAGCAGGTCGGCAACCGCGAAGCCGACGTTGTGCGGCGTGCCGTCGTATTCGGCGCCGGGATTGCCCAGGCCGACGATCAGCCAGTCCACCGGCGCCGGCGCGCGGCGTCCGAACGGCATGACGACGGATTACTCGTCGTCGGAGTCGCCGGCCGCTTCGGCGTCTCCGCCCTCGGCGGAGTCCTCGGGCGCGGCCTCGCCCTCGCCCACGACCTGCGTCTCCTGCTCGATCTCGTCCTCGGACTCGACCTGGAGCCGGGGCGGGGTCAGCGTGGCGATCACGGTCTCGGGATCGTCGAGCAGGGTGACGGTCGACGGGGGACGCAGCGCGTCCAGGGTCAGCGTGTCGCCGATCTGCATCTGGGACACGTCGTGGGTGAGGCCGTCCGGAATGTCGTTGGGCAGCGCCTCGATGGTCAGCTCGCGCGTGACGAGCTCCATGACGCCGCCCTCCTTGACCCCGGGGGCGTCCTCCACCCCGGTGAGCTCCAGCACCACGGTCGACTGGATCGCCTGATCGAGGCGGACGCGCAGCAGATCGACATGGAGGGTCTCGCCACTCACCGGGTGGCGGACCAGGTCCTTGAGCACAGCCGGGCTGGTGCTGGCGCCGTCGATGCTGAAGTCCAGCACGGCGCCGGCGCTCGCCAGCACCTGGCGCAGCGTGCGCGCGGACACCTGGAACGAGAGGGGCTCGTCACCGCCCCCGTACAGGACACCGGGGACGTTGCCGGCGCGGCGTAGGCGACGGGCCTCGCGGGAGCCGTTGGCCTCGCGGGGCTCGGCCTGCAGAGCAGTTGATTGATTGGTCGCCATCAGCGGCGTTCGATGGTAGCGGCCAGCGCGCGCAATTGCCGGGGCCACACTCCGCGGACGCTCCGGGCACAGTCGAAAACCCTGGCGCCGGACGCTAACCGTGCGCTAACCTTTGGCCATGAGCGGGGCTGCACTGATGTTGTGGATTGCCGGCGTGCACCTCTTGGGCCTGGGCTGCGTCGCGCTGCTGATGTTCCCGGCGCTGAAGGACAATCCGGTCGGCCCCGACCGGCGTCCCGAGGACGGCGAGGACGGCTGGGGCCGCGGCCCGAAACTGCCGCCCACCCCGCCCGCTCCGCCGCGCGGCGGCATCCCGCTGCCCGATGCGACGCCGGCGCGCGTGCGTCTGCGCGAGCACGGCCGCCTGTCTGAGCAGCTGCCCCGGCGCGAGCGCCGTCCGGCTCGCGAACCGGCCCGCCGTCCAGTCCGCACGCCCCACCGTGGGGCTAGAAGCGACTGGGGCAGGTCCCGTCGGTCGCGATCCGCGGGCTGACCTCGAGCAGCTGCACCTCAAAGCCGGAGATCACGCTGCCGGCGTGACGGACCCGCAGGCACTGGGTCCGCGGCAGCGAGGAGCCGGCCAGCCACGCCACCCGCGCCGTGCCGAGCGTCGAGGTGAGTGAGAACGTCGATGACGGGTTGATCTCCGCCACCGACACCGTGCCGGGATGGTGCAGCGCCGCGGTCACCTGCGTCGCCCTGGTCCGGCAGGCGGCGCTGGCGCGACAGCCGGTGATGAGCGAGATCACGCCGGCGGTGTCGCCCTGCGCCTCGGCCTTGACCAGGGAGGTGATCGCCGCGTCCTCGGCGTCGCCGACGCTGAAGGCCCGGGCCAGCATCGCGCTGATGACCAGGAACACGATGACGCCGAGTCCGATCAGGCTGATCACGTAGCGGCGGCGCACGGCGGCCACGGTAGCCCACCACGGCCGGGCGGCGGGCCGCTCCGCGGTGCCCCGCGTCACGGCGGCGACGTGCGCGGGGCGAGGACTAGGAGTCGCTCAGCTCGAGGAAGCGTTGCACCGACGCCTCCTGGTGCTCGAGGCGCTCGGCCAGCTCCAGCGCGTGCTCGGCGGCCAACTCGAGGAAGTCCTCGACGCAGCGCTCGGGATCGTCGGCCAGCGGATAGACCCGGCTGAGGTCCTGCTGGGCGCAGGCGATGCCCATCGGCGGGCGGCCGTCGGCGAGCGTCCGCGCGCTGCACACCGGGGTGACCACCAGCTGGGACTCGGTCGCCACCAGCGCCGTGGGCAGCAGCCGATGCGCGGGCAGCTTGACCGACAGCCGGACGGAGTGATCGACGGTCACCGTGCTGCCGACGAGATCGCCGAGCGGCTCGCGCCAGACGTCGAGCACCGTGTCCGCGCCGACCAGCGCGTCGCGCAGCGCGGTGGCCTGCTCGACGTACAGCCGCTCGGCCTCGGCGCGATCGCCGGCCTCGGCCAGGTCCAGGTCACACGGCACCCGCAGCAGTTCGCTGGCGGCCACGGTGGCCCCCGCGGCCCGGCTGCCGCAGGCGATGTAGGTCTGCAGCGTTCCCAGGTCGCGCCGGCCGTGGAAGATGACCGTCACCGCCTCTGAGAGGGGCAGCCCGCTGACCCGCAGCGACACCGCCACCGCGGCCGAATCGTCGATCAACGCCCGCCGCAGCAGTTCCTCCGCTGTCGCACCGTCCCGGGTCGGATCCTCGTCGAGCATGGCTTCCTCCTTAACAACTCAATCAGACCCTGAATATTTACCCAGGCGCGCCGGTCGTTCCACAATCGCCAACTGGAGCATTGGCGCACCGGGGCCCTGTCCATCGGGCGCATCCCCGCGCCTGGCGGCGCGCAGCCGGGCGCCTGGCGGCGCGCAGCCCCCCGCCCCGCGGCGCGTAGCCCCCCGGCGCGCAGCCCCCCGCCCCGCGGCGCGCAGCCCCCGCCTGGCGGCCGCGCAGGCCCCCGCCCGGCGACACCGTCCACTAGGCTCCGCCCCAGATGTTCCTGCTGAGGCTGCTCTACAAGCCGTTCGCGATCATCGCCGCGCTGATCTCCGCCCGCATCGGCCGCTCGGTGTTCCGCAGCGTCTGGGCGCGAATCGACGACGCACCGCCGCCCGCCCCGGGCGACGGCGGCGGGAGCTTGGTCAAGGTCGTGGGCGCGCAGGCGCTCCAGGCCGGGGTCATGTCCGGCGTCGCCGCGGCGGTCGACCGGTCCTTCGCGGTCGTGTTCCACCACCTGATCGGGATCTGGCCCAAGAAGCCGCCCGAACCTCCGCAGGAGGATTAGCCGCCCAGCCGCGTGTCGGCTACTCGGCGGGCGGGACGTGCCAACGGGCCAGCCCCTCCCGCGCCCACTCCGGGATCGGGGTCTTGGCCGCGGTGGCCGCATCGACGAACACGTGGCGGACCTCTGACTCGAGCAGCACCTGGCCGTCGAGGCGGCGGAAGCGGTACTCGGAGCTGACGCTGGTCGTGCCCAACGCGACGATCACCGCCTCGATCACGATCTCCTCCTCGAACCGGGCCGAGCCGTGGAAGCGCAGCCGCGCCTCGTGGACGACGATGTCGACCCCGCGGTCGAGCATCGCGTGATAGCTGCCGAACGCCTCCCGCCACATCTCGTTGATCGTGTGGTCGATGTAGCTGAGGTAGTTGGCGTTGAACAGCACGCCCTGGGGATCGCACTCCCCGTAACGCACCCGCATGCGGTGGGTGAACGGCTCAGCCACCGCCGCCCCCGCGCCGCAGGACGAACCCGCGCTCGGCCAGCTCGCCCAGCGCATCCTCAAACGCCGCGAAGTCGCGCCGGGTCAGCGCGTCGATCGGCCGGCCGTGCGGCCCGCTCGCCCGCACCCAGCGGCGCAGCACCGCGGCGCCGGCCCGCTGCTGGGCCTCATCGAGCAGGTCGAGCAGGATCGCCAGCTCCGGCCGGTGGTCGAGCTGGCCCGACAGCAGCGTCAGCGGATCGACCTCCAGCAGCGTGCACAGCTCCCCCTCGGTCAGGCCGAGCAGGTCGAGCAGTCGCGCCGCCCGCTCGCTCTGGACGCGCCCCCGCGAGCTCGGTTCGCCCGCGCCCACGTGGTCAGCGACCTCCGCCCGCGGGCTCCACGCGCACCCAGGGCCTAGAACAGCTGGTTCTCGCCGCCGAACACGTCGCTGACCGATCCGTCGGTGAAGATCTGGCGGATCGAGTTGGTCAGCAGATCGGCGCAGGAGAGCACCCGGACGTTGCTCGGGGCGCCGGGCGGCAGCGGGATGGTGTCCGTGACGACCACCTGCTCGAAGCCGGCGGCGGCGAGGTTCTCCCAAGCGTTGCCGGAGAAGTTGCCGTGGGTGGCGGCGGCGTAGATACGGCGGGCACCGGCGTCGCGGACCGCCTGGGCGGCCGCGGCCAGCGTGCCCGCGGTGCCGATCATGTCGTCCACGAGCAGCGCCGTCTTGCCCGCCACGTCGCCGATGATGTAGCTGATCTCGGCCACCTGCTGAGCGGGGCGCTCCTTGTTGAGGATCGCCAGGTCGGCGCCGATCTTGGCCGCGAACTGCTTGTTCAGCTTCACCCGGCCGGCGTCGGGAGCGACGACGACGAGGTCCTCGAGCCCGAGGTCGTCGAAGTACTGGGTCAGCATGAACAGCGCGGTCATGTGGTCACACGGCTTCTGGAAGAAGCCCTGGATCTGGCCGGAGTGCAGGTCCATGGTCAGGAGGCGGTCGATGCCGGCCGCCTCGAGCATCCGGGCTACCAGGCGGGCGCTGATCGGCTCGCGCGGGGCGGACTTCTTGTCCTGGCGCGAGTAGCCGTACCAGGGGGTCACGGCGATCACCCGGTGCGCCGACCCGCCGACGGCGGCATCGATCATCGCCATCAGCTCCATCAGCGCGTCGTTCGTAGTCAGGCCGGCGGCGGCGTTGGTGCAGGTCGGCTGGACGATGAACACGTCCGCGCCGCGGACCGACTCCTCGTAGCGGCAGTAGACCTCACCATTGGCGAACGTCTTGGTGTTCGCGTCGCTCAGCCCGACCCCCAGCTTGTCCGCGATCTTGGCCGCCAGCTCGGGGTTGGCGCGGCCGGCAACCAGCATGAGCCGCTTGTCGTACTCGCGGCGGATGATCGTCGGGGCGGGCTGGCTCTCGACGACGCTCATCGTGTCCGGGAGTGTACGCCCGGCCGCCGACGATTCCGCGGTGCTCATCACTCGTGTCCCGAGTCGGAGGTTGGGTCCTTCTCCTCCGCGGCGGCCCGCTCGCGGCGCCGCTCCGCGTAGCCGTCGATGTTGGACTGGCGCGCCCGGGCCACGCCGAGCGCTCCGGGCGGGACGTCCGTGGTGATCACCGATCCCGCGCCGGTGTACGCGTCGTCGCCGATCGCCACGGGCGCGATCAGGGTGGTGTCGACGCTTGTCTTGACCCGGTCGCCGATCGTCGTGCGGTGCTTGCGATAGCCGTCGTAGTTGGCGGTGATCGTGCTGGCGCCGAGGTTGGTCTGCTCGCCGATGTCGGCGTCGCCGATGTAGGACAGGTGCGGGACCTTCGTCCCCCGCCCGACGTCGGAGTTCTTGATCTCGACGAACGTGCCGGCCTTGGAGCCCTCGCGCAGCACCGTGCCCGGCCGCAGGTAGGCGAACGGCCCGACGCTCACCCGGTCGCCGACGACCGCGCCCACGACATAGGAGTGCAGGATCCTGGAGCCCTCCCCGACGGTCGCATCGATCAGCGTCGAGTGGGGCCCCACGACCGAGCCCGCGCCGACGCTGGTGGAGCCCTGCAGGCTGCAGAACGGCGCGATGACCACATCCTGGGCGAGCCGCACGTCGACGTCGATCATCGTCGCCGCCGGGTTGACGATCGTCGCTCCGGCCAGCATGTGGCGATCGAGGATCTGGCGCTGCGCGATCGCGGTCACCTCGGCCAGCTGCCGGCGGTCGTTGATTCCCAGCAGCTCGCCGGGATCGCTCAGCTCGAACGCGCCGACCGTTCGCTCGTGCGCGCGCAGGATCGGCAGCACGTCGGGCAGGTAGTGCTCGCCCTGGGCATTGTCGGCGCGCACCTCGGCCAGCGCCTGCACCAGCGGCCCGCCGTCGAACGCGAACATCCCGGTGTTGACCTCGCGGATGTGCAGCTCGAACTCGGTCGCGTCGCCGGGCGCCTTGGTCTCGACCACCCGCTCGACCGTCCCGTCGGGCGCGCGCACCACCCGGCCATAGCCCGATGGATCCGCGAGCACCATCGTCGCGATCGTCGCCGCCTCGCCCGACCGCGCGTGCTGGTCGGCCAGCGCCCGCACCGATTCGGGCGTGATCAGCGGCGCGTCGCCGTTGAGCACGATGACCGTGTCCTCCGCGCCGATCTCGCCCACCGCCGCCCGCAGCGCGTCCGCCGTCCCCAGCGGGCGCTCCTGCACGGCCGCCACCACGCCCTCGGGGAGCGCCTCGGCCAGCCGCCGCTCCGGCGAGTCGACCACGACCACCTTCCCCGCCCCGGCCGCCCGGGCAGCCGCGATCGGCCACTCGATCAGCAGCCGTCCACACAGCGGGTGCAGCAGCTTCGGCACCGCCGAGCGCATGCGCGTTCCCTGCCCCGCGGCAAGGATGACGACGACGGGCGCGGTCACACCACAGATCGTATGCAGGTCACGCCGCTTCTGTCTCCCCCACCTCCCCAGAACCCCGCTCGTAGGAGCCAATCCATTTGCGCACCGCGTTGTCAGACACCCGGTACTCGCGCCCCACCGCCAGCATGCTGATCGTCTGCACGTCCTCGAGCAGCTGCTCATACGACGGCCGCTCGACCTTGCGGAGGTGTGGCTGCGGGATCCCACGCTTGCGCTCGCTGGAGACCGTGCCCCAACACGACTGGGAGGAATATCGGTGCCGGATGTGCCTGGGTGCGAAGGTCTGGCTCGGCGAGGTCCTTGACCCCTGCTGCGGACGCCGCTCGCCTGACAGAAGCCCTTGGTCTGCAGGACTTTGTTACGGATTGGGGAGCTCGGATTTGAACCGAGACTTCACGGCTCCAAAGGCCGGCGGGCTGCCATTACACCACTCCCCATCGCCTCCAGCAGCAGCGGGTCAGAGGGTAACCCACCCACCAAAGCTCGTACCCGGATCACGCGGGGAGTAGGGTTTTCGCCCATGGACGACAACCAGATCCATGGCCGGATCGAGCAGCTCGTGTCCGAGGAGCATCAGCTCTGGAGCCGCGAGTCATCGGGACAGGCCAGCGACGATGACCGGGACCGGCTGGACGCGCTGAAGGTGTCGCTCGACCAGTGCTGGGATCTGCTGCGCCAGCGGCGGGCCCTGCGCGAGGAGGGTGGCAATCCTGACGACGCGCACGCGCGCAGCGAGAACGTCGTCGAGCGCTATCAGCAATAGGCCGGGCCGGGGCTGATCGATGGCCTCGTATGCGGTCAACGAGCTGGGGGTGGCGCGGGCGGAGGAGCTGATCCGCGCACACCAATACGTGCTCAGAAGCGAGTGGGGTCAGGTGCAGCCCGGCGCCGCCGAGCAGAACGCGTTCCTGGAGAACCACAGCTGGGACGAGTACGCGGCGTGGCACCTCGGCCTCACCGAGGACGCCGCGGACCACACCAAGGCGCGCTACGCGTTCGTCTACGGCGACTTCCGTCGCGTGCACCGCATGGCGCTGATCGCCTCCGTCTACCGGGCCAGCGAGTGGCGCCACAAGGCGATCGAGCTCGCCGCCCACGACCTGCTGCAGCTGCTCGACGCCACCAGCGGCTGAGCGCGTCAGCCCCCGGCCGCAGGAGGTGCGTTCTGTTATCCAGGACGCAACGCACGAGGCCCCCGGCCGTCGGCAAACGTCCCAATCAACCCGCTCCGCACGCCGCCCGGGGCGTTTGCCTTCCTCACGACGGCAAACGCCCCACCCGCCTTCTGGCGGGCGCCCGTTGGGACGTTTGCGTACGCCGCGGGACCCCGGCCACCGTCCGCGCCGCCTTCGAGAGCCGCCGTTGACGGTCGCCGATTCCCCTCTCACGCCCCACGGACGACCACCAAACGCGAGCGACGAGCCGACCGCCGGCAGCCACTCACGGCTGAGTCACGGTCAGCGGTCCTCAGCGGTCCTCAGTCAGCGGTCCTCGAGGATCGCCCGCAGCTCAGGCGCCAGCAGCGGATCGGCCAGCGCGGCGCGCACATCGGCCGCGCCGCGCAGGCCGCGCTCGGCGCGCAGCAGCCCCGCCTGCATGCCGCCCGCGTGGACCGCGCCCAGCACCAGGGAGAGCGCGTCGGCGCCCGACCAGGCCTCGTCGGGGACCGCGAACAGCGCCGGCGCGGGCCGGGCGAGGGCCACCAGGTAGAAGCCGCCGTCGTACACCGGGCCGACCGAGACGTCGCACTCGTGGGCCAGGTCATCGAGCGCGCCGGCCGCATGCTCGGGCCGCCAGAACGGCAGGACGGGCCACACCAGCAGCACCGGCCCGCCGGAGGCGGCAAATGCGCGCGCGCTGGCCTCGCCCAGCGCCGCCGAGCCCGTCGCCGCGACGACCCGCACCCGCCCCGGCGCCACGCCCTCGGCCCACTCGCGGGCACCGCGCACGAGCGCCTGCTCGAGCGCGGCCAGCCGCTCCGCGCCGAGCAGTGCGGCGAGCCCGGGGCGCGCGCCCCCGTCCCCGGCGCCGCCACCGCCCCCGCCGCCGTCACCGTCACCGTCACCGTCACCGGCGATGACGAGCACGGCGGCGACCGGCGGCGATCCGGCGGCGGCCATGGCGTCAGCCCTGCTCGAGGCGGAACATCGTGCCCGCCGGGGTGGGCGCCAGCCCGGCGGACAGCTGCCGCACCGCGCCGGCCAGGACGTCGGCGAACACGCCGCTGCTGCGCCCCATCAACTCGACCAGCGTCGCCACCGGCGTCGGCTCGCCCGGCACCACGTCGTTGGCGTAGTCGGTGACGAAGCCGACGAGCGCGAACGGCAGCTCGAGCTCGCCGCAGAGCACGGTCTCGGGCCCGCCGGTCTGGCTGACGGCGGTGACGCCGCACGCCGCGAGCTGGGCGATCTCGACCGGCGTGTTGAAGCGCGGGCCGTCGACATGGCCGTAGATGCCGCTCTCGCGCGCCGGATGGCCGGCCGCCGCCGCGGCCCCGATCAGCGCCGCCCGGACGCCGCCGGAGAACGGGCCGCCGTGGAGGATCCAGTGGCCGCGGGCCGGATCGCCGGCTTGGGTGAAGAAGGTGCACAGCGACCCGTCGGGCAGGCGGTTGGAGCTGAAATGCAGGTCGTCGAACACGACGAGCGACCCGAGCTCGAGCGTGGGATCGACCGCGCCGCAGGCGGTGGCGCCGATCACCGCGGTGGCCCCCAGCTGATGCAGCGCCCAGACGTCCGCGCGGTGGGTGACCTGATGCGACAGGCGCACATGGCCCGCGCCGTGGCGGGAGACGTGCAGGATCTCGACGCCGGCGAACTCGCCGCGCGACACCGGCACCGGACCGAACGGGGTCTGCACCTCCGACGCGTCGGCGGCGAAGCCGGGCAGCGCGTGGGTCCCCGATCCGGTGATGATCGCGATCGGCATGGCGGGCGATCCTACTTCAGGGGTGACCGCCGCCCCGCGCGTCTGCCCGGCTCAGGCGACCGCCGGCTCAGGCGACCGCCGGCTCGGGCCGCGTCCGGCTCAGGTACTCGTCGAACTCGTTGGCCTTGTGGGTGTCCTCGTAGACCTCGTACTCCTTGAGGCGGCCCCAGGCCATCCGGCCCCAGATCACGTAGCGGTTCTCGTAGACGACGGTGCCGTCGGCGTCGCGGAGGTAGTCGTGCCCGCGCACGCACACGGTGGCGCGCCAGGGCGGGCCGACCATGACCACCTCGTCGGGGAAGATCTGGAGGCCGATCGCGGCGAAGCGCTGCAGCCAGGCGGCGACGGCGTCCTTGCCCCGGTGCACGCCCGACCACGAGTTCTGACCCGGGAACGTCAGCGTCACGTCGGGCGCGTCCAGCAGCAGCGTCGGCCGCACGTCTCCCTGCCGCGTGCGTCCCATGACGAACGAGATGAGCCTCTTGGCCAGCCAGGACTGCAGCATGGTGACCCTCCTAGATCGATCGCTCTAGTACCAGGAGCCTAGAATAGAGCGATCTATCAACCGGTGCAAGCCGGAGCGCGAGCGCGACCTCGCCCTCCCGGCGAGGAGGACCGATGACGGACACGCGGGAACGGATCGTGGCGGCCAGCGCCGAGCTGCTGCGCCGGCAGGGGTACGCCGCCACCGGCGTCAAGCAGATCGTGACCGCGGCCCAGGCGCCGTTCGGGTCGATCTATCACTTCTTCCCCGGGGGCAAGGAGCAGCTCGGCGCCGAGGCGATCCGCGAGTCCGGCAAGCTCTACGAGCTGCTGATCCCGGCCGTGTTCGACCCGGCGCCGGACCTCGTCAGCGCCGTGCGGGCGTTCTTCGCCGGCGCCGCCGAGCACCTGCGCGAGACCGACTACGCCGACGCGTGTCCGATCGCCACCGTGGCGCTCGAGGTCTCGAGCACCAGCGAGCCGATGCGCGAGGCCTGCGCGGACGTGTTCGACAGCTGGATCGACGCCGGGCTGCCGCGGTTCATCGCCGTCGGCCTGGACGAGGACATCGCGCGCGAGGTCGTGATCGCGCTGATCGCCGCGCTCGAGGGCGCGTTCGTGCTCGCCCGGGCGACGCGCAGCACCGAGGCGCTCGAGGTCGCCGGCGAGCTGATGGCGGCCGTCACCGAACGGGCGCTCGACGCGCGCTCGACGCCGGCCACACGCTGAGCCGGCTAGTGCGGTACCCGCCCCGCGCCCGCGCCGGGCTCGCTGGCTGGCCCTCGCGGAGCGGCGATGCCCAGGACCCGCATGGCCTTGAGGCCCAGGGACAGCTTCTCGCGCCCGTCGGTCGAGGAGACGTCGAGCCCGGTCAGCTCGCGCACGCGCTCGAACCGGTAGCGGATCGTGTGGCGGTGGGTGATCAGCCGCGAGGCGGTGGCGTTGACGTTGGCGTCGCAGTCCAGGAACGTGGCCAGAGTGCCGAGCAGGTCGGTCTCGTACTGCTCGTCGTAGGCGACCAGCGGGCGGACCGTCTCCTTGTAGAAGCGCTTGAGCTCGGCCGGATCGCTCATGTAGGGCAGCAGCAGCTGGTAGGTGCCGGTCTCCTCGTAGGCGAGCTCGACGCGCTCGGGATCGCCCTCGACGACGTTGAGCGCCAGCAGGGCCTCGTCGTAGGCGCGCTGGAGATCGAGCGGGTCCTGCACCCGGCGGCTGCGCCCGACGGCGAAGCCGAACCCGGACAGCCCGGCCTCGAGCTCGCGCAGCACCGCCGATGACAGCCGCCGGCCGGTCTCGCCCTCGGCATCGGGGAACAGCAGCACGACCTCGTCGGCGTCGACCTCGGTGGGCGAGGCGATCGACCCCGGCGCGATCGAGCGGGCGCCGCGTGCGGCGACGGCCAGGAGCCGGCGGCGCCAGTCGTCCTCGGTGGGGCTGCGGGCGTGGGCGCGCACGACGGCCACGGCGGCGCCGGCCGAGAGGTCGGTCCCGAGCTCCTTGCCGCGGGCGATCAGGTCGTCGCGATCGGCGATCTGGCGGGCGAGGACGGCGCGCTGAAAACTCGTGGCCGCCTCCTCGGATGCCCGCGCGGGGGCGCGGATGCGCTCGACCTCGGAGGCGATCAGCGTGGTGACGAGGCGCAGGAGCGCGCCGTCCGTGCTCCGCTCGCGGCTGCGCATCCGCAGCTGGCCCACCGGCGACTCGGCGACGCGCAGCTCGACGGTGGTGACGTCGTCAGCGTCGCGCATGAGCGAGCGTTCGTCGGCCGGCGAGCGGGCGGCGACGGCCAGCACCGTGGCCGAGCGGTCGATGAGGATGAGGCTGGCATCGAGCGCGCGGGCGGCCGCGCGCAGGATCTCCGGCAGGCCGGCACCGGCCTCGACCGCGTCGGTGATGGCCCCGAACGCGCCCAGGTCGGGGGTGCGGGATCCGCCGCGCTCAGCGCTGTCGGTCAGCTCATTCACCTCTCAGCTCCGGGTCCGCGACGAGGCGCGGGTCAAAACACTCGGGGCCACTCGAGGATGATCAGTGCGCCGAGCAGAATGCCCACGCCGACGAACGCGGCCAGGACGTAGGCGGAGAGCACCACGACCGCCACCTTCTCCGCCGGGCGGCGGTAGGCGGTGATGGCCGGGACGATCACCAGGGCGCAGAACGCGATCAGTCCGATCGCGCCGCACCCGGCGCCGACGAGGTATGTGACGGTGTCGTTGCTCACAGCTCGAACCCCGAATTGTGCCGGAAGCCGGGGCTGTCCGGTAACGGGGCCGTCCGATGGGCGCAATTTGCGGCCAAACGCTCACTCGTTCGGCGTCGAACCCGCAACCCCTCTCAGCACGGGCGCGGCCGCCATGACGCCGGGATGGATGGCGGCCAGCCGCGACGCGGCGACCCGGGCCCGGTCGATGCCGTCATAGCCCCAGAAGATCCCGATCGCGGTCGGGCCCGAGCCGCACAGGATCGCCTGGTCGGCGTCGACGTCGAGCGCCCGCTCGAGCGCCCGGGAGATGTCCGGGCGCAGCGACAGCGCCGCCAGCTGCAGGTCGTTGGCGACCAGCCGCGCCGGGGGCGGCCCGAGCGGATCCCGCAGCCAGGCGCGCAGCTCGCCGGTCAGCCCGGCGATCCGCTCGCCCGTGCGCGGGAGTCCCAGCCGATCGGCCTCGCGGTAGACGTCGGGCGTCGACAGGGCAAACGGCTGGGGCAGGACCAGCACGCCGTGGGCCGGAAGGTCGGGCACCGGCTCGACGACCTCGCCGGCACCGGTGCCGAGGCTGGCCCCCGGACGCAGCTGCGCGGGCACGTCGGCGCCCAGTCGCGCCGCGATCGCCTCCAGGGCGCCGGGGTCGATCGGGGCCAGCCGGGGCGCGTGTCGCAGCATGGCCGCGGCGTCGGCCGACCCGCCGCCCATGCCGGCGGCGACCGGGATGCGCTTGGCGATCGTGACCCGGACCGGCGGGGCCTCCCAGCCGGCCTCGCGCAGGGCGGCCAGCGCGTCGGCGACCAGGTTGGACCCGGCGACGCCCTCGCACACGACCGCGTCGGCCGTGGCGGGCTCGGCGGGGACGATCGTCAGCTCGTCAGCGAGATCGACCGACTGAAACAGGGTGACCAGCTCGTGACGACCGTCGGCGCGAGGGCCGCCGACGAACAGCGACAGGTTGATCTTCGCCGGTGCCAGCTGCAGCGAGCCGTTCACGACGCCGGCGCCAGCCGCGCCGCCAGGTCCCGGAACTCGGCGGGCGCCAGGCGCTCGGCCCGCTCGTCAGGCGGATGGCCGAGCGCGACCAGCGCGGCCCGGGCTCGCTCGCGCACGTCGGGACCGAGCGCGGAAACAGCAGACAGCGCCAGCGAGCCGGCCAGCGCCTTGCGGCGGTGGGCGAACGCCGCGTGCACCAGCGCCCGCAGCGCCGGATCGCCCGCCGCGCCGACCCGATGCAGTCCGAGCAGCACCGAGTCGACGTTGGGCACCGGGCGGAACACGCTGCGCGATACCGCGCGCAGAACCCGGACCTCGCAGGCCAGCTGCGCGAGCACGGAGGGCACCCCGTACGCCGCGGTCCCCGGTCCGGCGGCGAAGCGCTCGCCGACCTCGCGCTGAACCATCACCACCCACTCCCGCAGGCTCGGCAGCTCCTCGATCGTGCGCAGGATGACGGTGGCGGCGACCCCGTAGGGGAGATTGGCGACCATCTTGGTCGGGACCGGGTCCAGGGCGGCGAGGTCCAGCGACAGCGCGTCGGCGAAGTGGAGGCTGACATTGGCAAACGGGGCGAGCTCGGCGGTCAGGCGTTCGCGCAGCCGCTCGTCGAGCTCGACCACGTGCAGGTGGGATACCCGCGGGGCGAGGTGCGAAGACAGGATGCCCGGGCCGCCGCCGACCTCGAGCACGACGTCAGCCGGCGACAGCGCGGCCAGCCGCTCGATCACATCCAGGATGTTCCGGTCGATCAGGAAGTTCTGACCGAGCTCTCGCTGGCGCGCCGAGCGCGCGCTCACCATCGAAACAGATCCGCCGCGTTGGCCTCGATCGACCGCTCGAGCTCCGCGTAGCCCACCCGCCGCTCGACGGCGATCGCCTGGGCGGTGGCGACGACGTTGGCGGGCTGGTTGGGCCGGCCGCGCATCGGCTGGGGGGACAGGTACGGCGCGTCGGTCTCGACCAGCAGGCGGTCGGCGGGCACGCGCAGCGCCGCCGCCCGCAGGTCGCCGGCGCTGGGATAGGTGGCATTGCCGGCGAACGAGAGCCACCAGTCCGCGTGGGTCAGGCACTCCTCCACCCGGGCGGCCATCGAGAAGCAGTGCAGGATCACCCGCAGGCCGCGGGCGTGCTCGTCGAGCATGGCCAGGGTGTCCTCGTCGGCGGCGCGGGTGTGGATGACCAGCGGCTTGTCCAGCTTCCGCGCGAGCTCGATCTGGGCGGCGAACGCACGCTGCTGATCCTCGGCGGGCGCGTAGTCGCGGTAATGGTCCAGCCCGGTCTCGCCGATCGCGACGCACTTCTCGTGGGCGGCGAGGGCCTCGAGCTCGGCCAGGTCGGCCTCGTCGAAGCCGGTGGCCGAGTTGGGGTGGCGGCCGATGGCGGCGTAGACCTGGGGGAAGTCCTCGGCGGCGGCCAGGGCGGCGCGGCACGACACCCCGTCGGTGCCGACTGTCAGCATCCGCGTGACCCCGGCCCGCTCGGCGGCGGCGACCAGATCGGCGTTGGGCGGCTCGCAGACGTCGAGGTGGGTGTGGCTGTCGATCAGGAGGCTTGGGGGCGGGCGGCCGGGTTCATCTTTGGGAACAGCGGTTCCAGCGCGGCGACGGTGCGGCCCCCGCCGCGGCCCGCGAACGCGGCGCCCGCGATCGAGGTGTCCGACGCGCCCAGCGCGTCGAGCAGCCGGGAGCTGCTCGTCGGCACGTACGCGGCCAGCAGCACGCTGATGACCCGCACCGCCTCCGCCAGCGAGGCCAGCGTCTGATCGAGCTGGTCGGCCGCGGCGGGGTCGCGCGCCAGCACCCAGGGCGCGCGCTCCTCGACGTAGCGGTTGCAGCGGCGCACCCGCTGCCAGATCTCCTCCAGCGCGGTGTGGACCTCGGCGCGATCCAGCAGCGCGCACACGCGGTCGGCCAGCCCGTCGAACTCGGCCGCCATCACCGGGTCGGTGGGCGCGTCGGGGACGACCCCGTCGCGGTAGCGGAGGATCATCGCGATGCTCCGGCTGGCCAGGTTGCCGTAGTCGTTGGCCAGCTCGGCCTCGTAGCGGGAGGTCACCGCGTCCATGCCCACGGCGCCGTCGGCGCCGAAGGCCACGTCGCGCATCAGATAGAAGCGCAGCGCGTCGGTGCCGAACTGGTCGATGACCTCGAACGGGTCGAGCACGTTGCCCAGCGACTTGCTCATCTTGCGCCCGTCGGCCCCCAGCAGGAAGCCGTGGACGAACACGTGGTGGGGGATGGCCAGGTCGGCCGCCATCAGCATCGCCGGCCAGAACACCGTGTGGAACTTGAGGATGTCCTTGCCGATGATGTGGTAGGTGGCCGGCCAGAAGCGGTCGGTCAGATCCTCGCCGGGGCGCGCGTAGCCGAGCGCCGTGTAGTAGTTGAGCAGCGCGTCGAACCACACGTAGAACACGTGCTCGGGATCCCAGGGGACCGTGATGCCCCACTTCAGGCGCTTGCGGCTGAGCGAGATGTCCTGCAGCCCGGAGGTGATGAACGACAGCGCCTCGTTGTAGCGGGCCGGCGGCATCACGAAGTCCCGCTGCTGCGCGTAGAGCTGCTCGAGGCGCTCCTGGAAGGCCGAGAGTGCGAAGAACCAGTTCTCCTCCTGGTGGAGCTCGAGCACGATCTCATGGATCGGGCAGCGGTTGCCCTCGAGGATCTCGTTCTCGACCTTGAAGTCCGCGCAGCGCGGGCAGTACCAGCCCTCGTACAGCCCCTTGTACGTGAAGCCGTTGTCGTGGACGCGCTGGAGCACCTCCTGGACGCGGCGCTCGTGCTCCTCGTCCGTGGTGCGGATGAAGAAGTCGTTGGAGGCGTCCAGCCGCGGCGCCAGCGCCTTGAAGCGCTCGGCGTTGCGATCGGCCAGCTCCTGGGGGGTGACGCCCAAGGCGTGCGCGGCGTCGGCGACCGGCTCGCCGTGCTCGTCGGTCCCGGTCAGGAAGAACACGTCGTCGCCGCGCTGGCGCATGTGGCGGGCCAGCACGTCGGTGGCGATGGTCGTGTACGCGTGGCCGAGGTGCGGCTGCGCGTTGACGTAGTAGATCGGGGTGGTGATGTAGAAGGACATGGCCGGGCCTCCAAGGCTATCCCGCGACGCGGGATTACCCCTCGGCGGTGCGGATTGGTGCAAGATGGGGCGGTGGACCTCGAGCTGCTGACGGTGGGGCGCATCAGCATCGACCTGTACTGCGGTCAGGTCGGCGCCGGCTGGCAGGAGGCGACGACCTCCGGCGGCATCGTCGCCTCGAGGCTGCTGTGCTCGCAGGCGATGCCCCGCGAGGCCGAGGCGGTCGAGCTGGTGGAGGCGATGCCGACATGACCGGCGCGGTCGGTGCGGTTGGTGCGGCCGGTGCGGCCACGGCGGCGGCCGCGGTCGAATCGGAGGTGGCGGCTCCGGCCCCGGCGCGGGTCGGCTCCAGGCGCCGCCACTCCGCGATCTGGAACGATCGAGGGATGCTGAGCACCGATCGCGAGGCGCCATGTCGAGCCTGACCTCGACGACGCGGCTGACCGTCGCCCAGGCGCTGGTCCGGTTCCTGGGCGTCCAGGAGGTGGAGCGCGACGGGGCCCGGGAGCGGTTCGTGGAGGGCTGCCTGGGCATCTTCGGCCACGGCAACGTCGCCGGCCTCGGCCAGGCGCTGGCCCAGTACCCGGAGCTCGTTCCCTATCACCCGGCGCGCAACGAGCAGGCGATGGTCCACGTGGCGTCGGGCTACGCGCGCCAGCGCAACCGGCTGGGGATCTTCGCCTGCACGACGTCGGTCGGCCCGGGCGCGACCAATCTGGTGACCGGGGCGGCCCTGGCGACGATCAACCGCCTGCCGGTGCTGCTGCTGCCCGGGGACACGTTCGCCACCCGCCGGCCCCATCCGGTGCTCCAGCAGCTCGAGTTGGCCCATGACGCCACCGTCTCGGTCAACGACTGTCTGCGGCCGGTGTCGCGCTTCTACGAGCGCGTCGAGCGCCCCGAGCAGCTCATCCCGGCGTGTCTGGAGGCGATGCGGGTGCTGACCGACGTCGCCGAGACGGGCGCGGTGACCCTGGCGCTGCCCGAGGACGTCCAGGCCGAGGCCTTCGACGTCCCCGAGGCGTTCCTGGACCCGCGCGTCTGGGTGATCTACCGCCAGCCTCCGGCGCCGGCGGCGGTGACCGCCGCCGCGGACCTGATCCGCCGGGCGGCGCGGCCGCTGATCGTGGCCGGCGGCGGGGTCATCTACAGCGAGGCGGTCGCGGCGCTGCGCGAGCTCGTCGATGCCACGGGGATCCCGGTGGCCGAGACCCAGGCCGGGCGCGGTGCCCTGGTCTCCGACCATCCGCTGTCGCTGGGCGCGGTCGGAGCGACGGGGACGGCGGCGGCCAACCGGCTGGCCCGCGAGGCCGACCTGGTGATCGGCATCGGCACCCGCTGGAGCGACTTCACCACCGCGTCCAAGTCGGCGTTCCAGGACGCCGGCGTCCGGTTCGTCAACGTGAACGTCGCCAGCTTCGACGCCGCCAAGCTGAGCGGGTTGGCGGTGGTCGCCGACGCGCGGGTGGCGCTGTATGACCTGCGCGAGGCGCTGGCCGGCCACCGCGTCGAGCCCGCGTGGGAGCAGCTGGCCACGCATCAGAGCGCGGCGTGGGCGGGCGAGGTCGCGCGGCTGGTCTCCGCCCGGCCCGCGTCGGGGCTGCCCTCCCAAGCCCAGGTGATCGGTGCGATCAACGACGCGGCCGGCCAGACCGGCGTGGTCGTGTGTGCCGCCGGATCGGCGCCGGGCGACCTGCACAAGCTGTGGCGGGCCCGCGACCCCGACGGCAAGGGCTACCACGTCGAGTACGGCTACTCGTGCATGGGCTACGAGATCCCCGGCGGGATGGGGGTCAAGCTGGCGGCACCCGAGCGGCGGGTGTTCGTGCTGGTCGGCGACGGCTCCTACCTGATGCTGCCCGGCGAGCTGGTGACCGCGGTGGCCGAGCGGATCCCGATCGTGATCGTGCTGGTCGACAACCACGGCTACGCGTCGATCGGGGCGCTGTCGCGCTCGGTGGGGTCGGCCGGGTTCGGCACCCACCACCGGTTCGCCGCCAACGGGTCGCTGCCGGTCGACGACGCCGGGCAGGCGCCGGCCGCGGAGGCCGACGCGCTTCCGGTCGACCTGGCGGCCAACGCGGCGAGCCTGGGCGCGCGCGTCATCCGCGCGGCGTCGATCGCGGATCTGCGCAGCGCGCTGGCGGGCGCCGCCGGAGCCGACGGTCCGGTGGTGGTGTGCATCGAGACCGACCGCTATGCGGGCGTGCCCAGCTACGACGGCTGGTGGGACGTTCCCGTCGCCGAGGTCTCCGAGCAGCCGACGGTGCAGGCCGCGCGCGACCGATATGAACGATCCATCACCGCCCAGCGACAATTCCTGGAGTCCGCCCATGAGTGAACTGCTCATCCACCCCGCGCCTGCGCCGGCCGCCGACGGCACGTTCCTCGACGTGACGCCCCAGTCGGCCGGCTGGGGCTACGTGGGCTTCGAGGTGCTCACGCTGGAACCCGGCGTCGTCGCCAAGCGCGACACCCGTGACCGGGAGGTGTGCATCGTCGTCGTGTCCGGCACGGCGACGGTCAACTCGCAGGACGGCGAGTACGAGGGCCTGGGCGGGCGCGGCGACCCCTGGAGCGGGCCGCCCGACGCCGCCTACCTGCCGCCCGGCACGGCCTTTCAGCTGGCCAGCGCCGACCAGGCCGAGGTCGCGCTGTGCTGGGGCCCGGCTCCGGGGGGCGGCGCTCGCGCCCGGGTCCTGCCCGGCGACGAAATCGACGTCGAGACCCGGGGCCACGGGTCCCAGGAGCGCACGATCCACCCCATCCTGATGGCTGACCGGGAGGCCGACTCGCTGCTGGTGTGCGAGGTGCTGACCCCCGGCGGCCACTGGTCGTCGTACCCGCCGCACAAGCACGATCGCGACGATCCGCCGGCCGAGACGTTCCTGGAGGAGACCTACTACCACCGGATCAACCCCGCGCGCGGGTTCGGCTTCCAGCGGGTCTACAGCGATGACCGCTCGCTGGACGAGACGCTGACCTTCGGCGATCGCGACTGCGTGCTCGTGCCGCGCGGCTACCACACGGTCTCGGCGCCCCCGGGCTACGACCTGTACTACCTCAACGTGATGGCTGGTCCGCGGCGGCAGTGGGCGGTCGTCAATGATCCTGATCACGAGTGGCGCGCCGCGCCCTCCCCGACGACCTGACACCCAAGGAGTTGACATTCCATGTCCGCCACCGCCACTCGTCTTCTCGATAACTACATCGCCGGACGCTGGACGCCGGCGCAGGCGGCCACCGATGTGCTGGACGTGCTCAACCCGGCGACCGGGGAGGTGCTGGCGCGGGTGCCGCTGTCCGGCGCGGCGGATCTCGATGCCGCGGTGAGCGCGGCCCGGGCGGCGCTGCCGGAATGGCGGGCGGTGTCGACGATCGGGCGAGCGCGCAAGCTGTTCGAGCTGCGCGAGCGGCTGGTGGCCCGCAGCGACGAGCTGGCCCGGGCGGTGACGACCGAGATGGGCAAGACGATCGCCGACGCCTCCGCGGAGGTAGCCCGGATGATCGAGATGGTCGAGGCCGCCTGCGCGATCCCGACCACGATGCAGGGCCGGATCCTCGAGGACGTCTCGCGCAACATCGACGCCGAGACGATCCGCCAGCCGGTGGGGGTGTGCGCGGCGATCGTTCCGTTCAACTTCCCCGCGATGGTGCCGTTCTGGTTCTTGCCGTTCGCGATCGCGTGCGGCAACTCGTTCGTTTTGAAGCCGTCCGAGCAGGTGCCCTTGACCCAGCAGATCGCGTTTGAGGAGCTTGATGCGCTCGGACTCCCGGCGGGGGTCGTCAACCTCGTCAACGGCGGCCGCGAGGTCGTCGAGGGAATCCTCGACCACCCGGGGATCGACGCGGTCTCGTTCGTCGGGTCCGCCCCGGTGGCCAAGATCGTCTACCAGCGCGCGGCCGCGTCGGGTAAGCGCGTCCAGGCGCTGGGCGGCGCCAAGAACCACATGGTCGTGATGCCCGATGCGGTGATCGACAAGACCGTCGAGGGGATCCTGGGCTCGGCGTTCGGCGCGGCCGGACAGCGGTGCATGGCCGGCTCGGTCGTGGTCACCGTCGGCGACGCGCACGAGCAGCTGCTCGGGCCGCTGGTGGACGCGACGCGGGCGTTGGCCGTCGGCGATGGCGCCGATGAGCAGTCCGATGTCGGACCGGTGATCTCCTGCGCTGCCCGTGACCGGATCGCCGACTGGGTGACCCGCGGCGTCGATGGCGGCGCCACGCTGGTCATCGACGGCCGCGACGCGGGTGCGGATGGGGGGCTGAATCCCGAGGGCGCCTATCTCGGCCCGACGATCCTCGACGACGTCACCGCCTCGATGGAGATCGCCGCCGAGGAGGTGTTCGGCCCGGTG
>DATAWL010000082.1:0-95034 GCA_036267215.1 Solirubrobacteraceae bacterium
AGGCGAGGCGCAGCGATTCGGTCTCCTCCGGCGGCAGGCGGAAGATGGCGCCGTCATCGGCCTCGAGCAGCAGCGCGGAGTTGTCGCCGCCGTCATCGTCATCGTCGGAACTGCCGCGGTGGTTGTCGACCTCGTCCAGCAGCCGCAGGATCGTGCCGTTCATCAGCCGCAGCTCATGCAGGTTGCGGCCGGTCATCATCAGCTTGTCGCCGATCCGCAGCCGGCCCCCGCGCACGGGACGCCCGTCCGGGTTCAGCGCCGCGCGCAGCGCCCGGTTGAGCGCGTCGATGCCCAGATCCCCCCGGTAGACCGGCGCGAACACCTGGATGTCGCGCACCGGGTCGACCTCGTAGTGGGCCGGCAGCCGGTGCGCCACCAGCGAGACGATCTCCTCCAGCGCCGCTGCCGGCGAGGGGCGCTCGATCAAGAACAGGTCCCGGCGCATCCCTTCGCCGGCGACGAAGTCGGGGCTGTCACCGCGGCGGATGGCGTGGGCGCCCTGCACGATCATCGAGTCGGCGGCCTGGCGGAAGATGTGGGTCAGCCGGGTGACCGGGAGCCGGTCTGAGCCCACCAGCTCCGCGAATGGCTTGCCGGCGCCGACCGGGGCCAGCTGGTCCGCGTCGCCCACCAGCACGACGTGGGTGCGCTCGCCGACCGCCCGCAGCAACGTCACCACCAGCTCGAGGTTGGCCATCGAGGTCTCGTCGACGATCAACAGGTCACAGGCCAGCGGATCGTGCTCGTCGTGGGTGGGGCCCTCGCCCGGGACCCACCCCAGCGCGGAGTGCACGGTGCGGGCGCGCAGCCCGCTGGCCTCGGTCATGCGCACCGCGGCCCGGCCCGTCGGCGCGACGAGCAGTGCCCGGGCCCCGCGCAGCGTGGCCTGGGCGGCGATCGTCTTGATCGAGGCGGTCTTGCCGGTGCCCGGGCCGCCGGTGATCACCGACAGCCGGTGCACGAAGGCGGCCTCCAGCGCGGACTGCTGCTCAGCGGTCAGCTCGCCGGGCACGGGATCGCCGGAGTCGCCGGGGCCGGCGGCCACCCGGGCGCCGAGCCGCTCGCTGGGCTCGCCGGTGATGAGCGCGTCGACGCGGGCGGCCAGCTCGGCCTCGAGCTCGGCCGTGGCCGTGCGATAGATCCAATCCTGCTCGCGGACGACGTGGCCGGCGGCGATGAGATCGTCGACGACCTCCGGATCCGGAGGCGCTCCCAGCAGCGCGCCCGCCTGCTCGAGCAGCTCGTCAGCCGGCAGGCAGCTCGAGCCGCTGCGCTCGGCCTCGCCGAGAGCATGCATGATCGCCGCCCGCCGGCGCTGGGGCCCGTCGACCGGCGTCCCGCCGGCGCGCGCGATCCGATCGGCGATGGCAAAGCCCACGCCGAACACGCTGGTCAGCTGGTACGGGTCCCCGGCCAGGATCTCGTGCGCGCCCGAGCCGTAGTGCTCGTGGATGCGCGCCGCCAGGTAGGCCAGCCCATGGGGGGCCAGCAGCAGGTGCAGGCGCCGGGTGACCCGCAGCTCCTGCCAGGACTCGGCGGCCTCCTGGGCTCGCCGGCCGCGCAGCCCCACCGCGCCGAACGCCGTGACCGGGTCCCGATCGACGGCATCGAGCACGTCCTCGGGTCCGAACCGCTGCACCAGATCGGCGGCCCGGCGGGCCCCGACGTGCCGGACCCGGCGCAGGTACCCGGTCAGCGCGTCGGGATCCTGGGGGGCCAGCGGATGGGCTTCGGACACCTTGACCTGCTCGCCGTAGCGGCTGTCGTTGACCCAGGTTCCGACCACGCGGGCCCGCTCGCCCTGCTCCAGGTGGACCAGCGGGCCCACCAGCGCCACCGGCGTGCCGTCGCGGGCGGCCGCATCCAGCACCGCCCAGCCGGTCTGCTCGTTGGCGTAGCGCACGAAGCGAACCGTCACCTCGTCGTCGAATGTCACCCGCGCCACGTTAGTCGCGCGCGCGGGCGTGTGCCCGTCCGCGTTGCGAAGTTGACGCAGATCGTGGTCGTCGAGGCGACCACGCCGCCGCGCCGCGCCGGCCGGCGACGCGAACCAAAGGGGCCGGCGTCAGCCGGCCCCAATCAATCAGCTACCGGTCCCCGTCATCCTCGTCTCGCCGAAGGCCTGGCCCGTCCCGCCGCCCGATGCACTGCCGCACGTGGCTCCGGGCGGGCACGGCGCCGCCGCGGGCGTGTTCAGCGTCTGGGTGTTGGTGCCCGCGCCGGCCGTCACCGCCGCCGAGCTCACGCCGGCCCCACTGGGCCACCAGGCGACGAACCAGCCGTTCTGCACGGTGGCCTGGACGTGGCTGCCATCGCTGAGGTTCAGCGTCGCCGCGGTCACGCCCGACCCGGTCCGCCCCTCGGCGAACGAATAGGCGTTCCCGGCCCGGCTGGTGTGCGCGAGCTGGGTGACGGCGATCTGGCCCGCGGGCAGCGGGGCGGCCGGCTGCGAGCTCGCGCTGCCCGCCACCGAGGTGAACTGCGGCCCCGAAATGCAGGTGGCGCTGCGCTGGGCGTCGGCGAGGACCACGAAGGTGAACGGTCCGCGCACGTCGGTCAGGACCACCGGGAGGCCGAGCATCGACGGTGGCAGCGCATGCGGGAACTGGTGGCGAACGGCGGCGGCCGCGCCCGAGCTCAGCTGCTGGCGGCAGCCGGCTTCGGCGCTGGAGATCTGGTCCGCGCCGGCCGCCGTCGGCTTGGGCGACCAGCCGGCGAACGCCGTCGGCGCCCGCGGCCCGAGGTCGATCAGCAGCACCGCGGCGGTGGCCGCGGCGGCGGTCAGTAGCGCGCCGGCTGCCACCGGCGGGCGCAGGCTGCGCGTGCGCGGCCGGTAGTCCCGGGCGCGCACGCGCGCGGAAACGTCTGAGGGGAGCTGCTCGGCGCGCGCGGCGAGCGCCTCGCGCAGGTCGGATTCGAGTTGATCGGTCATGTCAGGTCACTCCTTGGTGGTCAGCGGTTGAGCGGACAGCGCCGCCTGCAGGCGGGTCAGCCCGCGGGAGGCCGTGCTCTTGACGGTTCCGACCGAGCAGCCGAGGAGCTCGGCGACCTGGGTCTCGGGCAGGTCCTCGAAGTAGCGCAGCACCAGGACCGCCCGCTGGCGGGGCGGCAGGGTGCCGAGCGCGCCGATCAGCTCGGCGCGGGTGTCGATGCCGTCGAGCGTCCGGGCCGACGCGTGGTCGATGAGCTCGATCCGGGCGCCATCGTCGCCGGCGAGCTCCTGGCGGCGCCGCGACCGGCGCTGGGCGCCGTCGAGGGCCAGGTTGATGAGTATGCGCCGGGCGTAGGCGTGGGGATGGTCCATGGTGTGCACGCGCGTCCAGCGCTTGGCCACCACCATCAGGCACTCCTGGACGAGGTCCTCGGCCTCGACCGGGTCCCACGCGATGAGGTAGGCGGTGCGGAGCAGCGCGTCGGTGGACCCCGACACGAACTGCTCGAACTCGGTGCGCGTCCGGTCGGCTCGGGCGCGCGCTGGGGGTTTGATCCTCACATCTGCCTCAACCCGGGCGGGTGGGCAAAAGGTTGACTGGTCGCGGCTCTAGCGGTCGCGCTCGGCGCGTCGGATGGCGGCGTTGATGCCGTCGGAGCCGACGAGATGCTGGAAGGAGCGCACCAGCGGGCGGATCGCTGAGACCCCGACGCGACCGCGGGCGCCGACCGCCTCCACCCGCGCCTCGGCGTTGAGCGCGGCCCGCCCGTCGCCGGCCTCGGGCGGGGTGACCCAGTTGGCGATCACCACCCGGGCGGTGCCGCCCCGGTGCCAGTCGCCGAACTCCTCGGGCGAGTCCAGCCGGGGGTAGTCGCGGCGCAGGGTCCAGATCCGGCCGACCAGACCGGAGACGAGCAGATGATCGGCCTCCTCGAGCACCATGAACGGCGGCTGGCGGAACAGATCGTCGAAGCCGGCGTCACGCGCCAGGCCCGGGATGCGCCAGCGGACCAGACGCCCGAGCACCGCGGTGTCCGACAGGCGCGTCGCCCGGGCGGCCTCCCAGAGCTCGTCGACCGACGCGTCGCTCTCGCGGCGGTGGACCACCCGCAGCGCAGGGTCGGGCAGCCACTTGTCGAGGTCGGGCGGCACGTAGGGGCGTGGGTTGAGAGTAATCGCCATGATCGAGGGGGTGGTCCGCCATCTGCTGGCTCCCATCAACTTCGACGCCGCGCGGGCGCTTGACCTTCCCCGGACGCTGCCGGTGGCCGGGGTGGCCCTGACCTTCGACGACGGCCCCCATCCGGAGGGAACGCCGCTGGTGCTCGACGCGCTGGCCCGGTTCGGCGCGGTGGCGACGTTCTTCGTGATCGGTGAGCAGGTGCAGCGCCGGCCCGAGCTGGTGGGCGAGATCCTCGCGGCCGGTCACGCGGTGGCGCTGCACGGGTTCCGCCACCGCCTGCAGCTGCGGCTGGGGACGGGGGCGGTCGCCGACGACATCGCGCGCGGGATGGCGGCGGTCGCCGAGGCGGGCGCCGGCGACGGACTGCGCTGGCACCGTCCGCCGTACGGGATCTACAGTCCCGCGGGCCTGCGGGCCGCCCGAGCCTCGGGGCTGGCGCCGCTGCTGTGGTCGCGCTGGGGCAAGGACTGGCGCAGGCTCACCACGCCGCACCGGATCGCCCGCCGGGCCACGCGCAGCGTCATCCCCGGCGACGTGATCCTCCTGCACGATGCGGACTTCTACAGCGCCCGTGGCTCCCATCGGCACACCGCCGCGGCGCTCGAGCCGATCCTCACAGAGCTGAAATCGCGCAAACTCGATACCGTCCTCCCTGTCTGACACGCTTGCCCACCCACGGCATGCGGCACGAAGGGCGCTGATACATCGATGCCGCTGGCCGGCGGGAGACATCGTCACATCGGCGCAGACGGCGCAACCACACAGATGACCACAGCCTCAGCTTCCGCTTCACAGCAGGGTGCCCCGGACTTCGCGCGGTTTGCGATCGGGTTCGACCAGCGCGACCGCGCGCGCTTCCACGCGCTGATCGACGAGGTCCTGGACTCCAACCGCTGGTCGGAGGCCGACCTCAACGCCCGCTTCGAGGCCGCCTGGGAGGCCTTCCACGACGTCCCCGCGGTGGCGTTGTCCAGCTGGGCGGGCGGCGCGCTGGCCGCGTTGCATTTTGCCGGCGTCCAGGGGGAGACCGTGCTGTGCCCGTCGAACACCTTCATGGCCACGCCCTTGACGGCGGTGCGCGCCGGTGCCGAGGTCCAGTTCGTCGATTGCAACCGCGAGGACCTGTGCGTCTCCTTTGCCGATTTCCAGCGGGCGGCCGAGCGGCACCAGCCGCGGGCGGCGTTCGTCGTCCACATCGGCGGCCACATCGCGTTCGAGATCGACCAGATCGCGGCCTATTGCGCCGAGCACGGCATCTTCCTGATCGAGGACTGCGCCCACGCCCATGGCGCGAGCTGGAACGGCCGCAAGGCCGGGACGTGGGGGGACGCCGGCGTGTACTCGCTGTACGCCACCAAGACGATCTCCACCGGCGAGGGCGGCGTGCTGGTCTCGCGGCGCCCCGAGGTCGTCGCCCACGCGCGCGACTTCCGCAACTACGGCAAGCCGAGCTATGACGTGGCCGGCCTGAACTTCCGCATGAGCGAGTTCACCGCCGCGCTCGGCCTCGTCCAGATCGAGCGGCTGCCGGAGATCGTCGCCTGGAAGAACGAGACCGCGCGAACCTGGCTCGACGATCAGTACCCCGGTCGCCTGGAGCTGCCCGAGGGGATGGTCTCCGGCCTGTACAAGTACATCGTGTTCGATTGGCTGGAGCGCTCGACCGGGCGCGTCTACGACGAGCCCTGTCACCGGGTCATGGGCCACGACATCGAGCTGCCCAACTCCGACTGGGTGGCGCGAAACCACTCGTGCGTCCCGTTGTATTACAGACCGGAAAGCTGACCTGCTGATGCGCGTCCTCGTCACCGGCGGCTCGGGGTTCATCGGCTCTCACGTCGTCGACAAGCTGCGTGAGCGCGGCCACGAGCCGGTCATCTACGACCTGCGGCCGTCGCCGTGGCACACCGATCCGGAGCACCCGGTCGACACGGTGCTCGGGTCGATCACCGACCGCGAGGCCCTGGAACGCGCGCTGCACTCCTGCGACGCGGTCGCCCACCTCGCCGCGGTCGCCGACGTCAACGATGTCCACGCCGAGCCCGAGGACGCCGAGCGCGTCAACGCCCGCGGCACTGTCACGGTGCTCGAAGCCTGCCGCCGGGCCGGGGTCAAGCGCGTCATCTATGCCTCGACCATCTGGGTCTACTCAGACACCGAGTCAGACCAGGTCGACGAGGAGACGCTGCTCCCGCCACCGAGCCATCTGTACACCAGCACCAAGCTGGCCGGCGAGCTCTACTGCAAGAGCTACCAGGAGCTGTACGGGATCGACTACACGATTCTGCGCTTCGGCATTCCCTACGGTCCCCGCGCGCGGGAGGCGGCCGTCGTCCCCGCCTTCGTCAACAAGGCGTTCAAGGGAGAGCCGCTGACCCTGTCGGGCGACGGGATGCAGTCACGCCGCTTCGTCTACGTCGAGGATCTGGCCGACGGCGTCGCGCTCGGGCTGGCCGACGTGGCCACCAACCGGATCTACAACCTGGTCTCGGACGAGAACGTCACGATCAAGCAGATCGCCGAGCTCGTCCAGGAGATCGTCGGCAACACCGAGATCGTCCACACCCCCGCGCGCCCCGGCGACCTGGGGACGAAGATCGTCTCCGGCGAACGCGCCGGCGCTGAGCTTGGCTGGACGGCCGGGACCCCGTTCTCCGAGGGGGTGCGCCGCTACGTCGACTGGCGGTTGGAGCAGGCCAAGGCGACCAAGGACGAGGAGGAGGCCGCGGTCATCCCCGCCGGCGAGCCCGACGCCGAGGCCAAGCCCCGCCAGGTGCTGATCATCTCCGCCGACATCGGCGAGGGCCACGACCTGCCGGCCCGCGCGGTGGCGCGCGAGTTCAAGGACGAGGATCCCGACGCCCTGGTCTCGATCGTCAACGGCCTGCCCGCGATGGGGCCCGTGCTGACCAAGGTCCTGCGCGAGAACTCGGCCTTCATGTTCACGTTCGTGCCGTGGCTGTTCGACCTTCAGTACCGGCTGTTCATGAACTTCGGGCCGACCCGGTGGCTGTCGCGCAAGCTGCTGACGTTCTTCGGCCGCCGCGGGCTGATGCGCCTGATCCGCGCCCACGATCCCAGCGTGATCGTCTCCACCTACCCGGGAGTGACCGCCGTCCTGGGTGAGCTGCGCCACAAGGGCAAGCTCAAGGTCCCCGTCTACTCCTCGATCACCGACCTGGCCGGGCTGCAGTTCTGGTCGCACCCGGGGATCGACCTGCACTTCATCACCCACCCCGAGTCGGCCGAGGAGGTCGAATCGATCGCCGGACCCGGCAGCGTCCGCTGGGCCAAGCCGCCCACCGCGCCGGCGTTCCTGGCCGCTCGGTCGCGGGGCGACGCGCGCCGGGCGCTCGGTCTGCCCGCGAACGGCCGCGTCATCGCCGTGTCCGGGGGCGGCTGGGGCGTGGGCGACCTGCTCGGCGCCACCCGGGCCGCTCTGCGGTTCGAGGACGCCACCGTCATGTGCCTGTGCGGTCGCAACGACACCCTGCGCGCCAAGGTCGTCGGCGAGTTCGGGGCCGAGCCCCGCCTGCGGGTGATGGGCTTCACGGACCGGATGGGCGACGTGCTCGCCGCCGCCGACGTGCTCGTGCACTCCAGCGCGGGACTGACGGTGCTCGAGGCGATCATTCGGGGGTGCCCGGTGGTCTCCTACGGCTTCGGCTACGGCCACGTGCGCGCCTCCAACGCCGCGCTCGAGCGCTTCAAGCTGGCCCAGGTCGCCCACAAGGAGAGCGACCTGCACCCGGCGATCGAACGCGCGCTGGCGCACCGGCCCGAACCCGACCCGTCGTTCGCGCGGCGCCCGTCGACCGCCTCGCTGATCCTGTCCAGCGACCGCCGGATCGAGTCGGTGCCGGCGTGGCGGATGCGGACCGTGCGCGCCGCCACCACGCTGACCGCCGCGGTCGCCGTCGTCGCCTGGACGCTGACCACCGGAGCCCCGTACTCGCTGGTGTCGCACATCGACATGCGTCCGGTGACGACGATCACCACCGACCGGCCCGAGGTGGGCGTGCTCATCGACGCCCCGGCCGCGGACATCCCGCGGTTGGCCAGCACCCTGAACAGCTACGGGATCCACGCCTCCTTCGCCGTCTCGCAGCCGTCGTGGCCGGTGGTGACGAGCGTCTCGAACTACGACGATCAGGCCCTGCCGCGCCTGCCCACCGGCGGGCTGGTGCGCTGGCTGAGCGCCCGTGGCGAGCTGCATCGCCTGCTGGACCTGACGGGCACCTCGCACCACTTCCTGTACACGTCCAGCGGGCCCAGCATCGGGCAGTGGCTGATCGCGCACGGGGCCGGCGGCAGTTTGGTCGAGGGCGCCGTTCGCCTCGAGGACGCTGACGACGCGCTCGGGCCGCTGCGGCCGGGCGAGGTGGTCGAGTTCCGCCTGGCCAGGACGGGCGACCTGGAGCCGCTGCTGGGCAAGCTGCTGTCCGGGCTGCGCGAGGAGCACCTCGCCGCGGTGCCCATCGGCCGGCTGATGCACGACGCCGACAAGACTGACTGACGCGCAGTGGTCGCGAGCGACCACTAGGCGGCGGACTCCGGATCGGACGTGTCCGCCGGATCTGACGACCCCGACGGCCTGGCCCAGCCCGGCGGGCCGCCGGCGATCGATCTCGACGATGTACGGCGGGCCGCGGCGCGATTGGATGGGGTCGCCCGGCGCACGCCGGTCCTGACCTCGCGGGCGCTGGACGAGCGGCTGAACGCCAAGCTGATGCTCAAGGCCGAGGTCTTCCAGCGCGGCGGCGCCTTCAAGTTCCGGGGTGCCTACAACGCCGTCTCGTCGCTGGATATCGAGGCCCGGGCCCGGGGCGTGTGCGCCGTCTCCTCGGGCAACCACGCCCAGGCGGTGACCCTGGCGGCCGGCCTGTGCGGGACCCGCGCGGTCATCCTCATGCCCTCGGACGCGCCGGCGGTCAAGCGCGCCGCGACCGAGTACTACGGCGCCGAGGTGGTCGAGTACGACCGCTACCGCGACGACCGCGAGGCGCTGGCCCGGCGGCTGGCCGCCGAGCGCGACCTGACCCTCGTGCATCCGTTCGACAACCCCTGGGTGATGGCCGGCCAGGGCACCGCCGCGCTGGAGCTGGTCTCCGACACGTCGCTGGACGCGCTGGTGGTCCCGGTGGGGGGCGGTGGGCTGATCTCCGGCTGCGCCACCGTGTGCGCCGCGCTGGAGCCGTCCGCCCGGGTGATCGGCGTGGAGCCGGCCGCGTCGGATGACACCGCCCGCTCGCTGGCCAGCGGCCACCGGGTCCGGGTCGAGGTGGGCCGCACCATCGCCGACGGCCAGCAGGCCCCCACCCCCGGCGAGCTCACCTGGCCGATCATCCACCGCCTGGTCGACGAGGTCGTCGTGGTCACCGACGAGCAGATCGTCGGCGCCATGCGCTTCTGCTTCGAACGGTTGAAGCTGGTCGTCGAGCCCAGCGGCGCCTGCGCCCTCGCCGCCCTGCTGGCCGGCGTCATCCCCGTCGCCGGCCAGCGGGTCGGCGTCATCCTCTCCGGCGGCAACGTCGACGCCACCGCCTTCGCCCGGCTGATGCTGGGCTAGCCGCTTCGGTGGTCCCCGAGGGGGTGCTGCCTATTCAGGCGAAGGCGATCCCGGTCGGCTCATCTCCGAGTCCGATGTCGATCGAGGTGATCACCTGGTTGGTCGACGGGTTGATCACCACCATCGAGCTGGACGCGTTGCACGCCACCCAGATGTTGCCGTCCGGGCTGAGCGCCACCGCGGTCGGGACGTGGTTGATCTGCGTGAAGGACGCCTCCGCATCCGCCGTGGTCCCCGACCCCAGCGGGATCTTGGCGGTCACGCGGCGCGTGGCGGTGTCGATCACCGAGACCGTGTTTTCGTTGGCGTTGGTCACGTAGGCGCTGGACCCGTTGGCGCTGAACGCCGTGTTCCACGGCGTGTTGCCGACCGCGATCCGGCCCACCGACCGCAGCGTCGAGGTTGAGATGACGACCACCTGGTCGTGACCGGTGTCCGTGATGTAGGCGTGCGTCCCATCCGGAGTGACCGCCACCCCCTGCGGGTTGTGCAGGTCCTCGCGGACCTGGCTCACGCTGCCGCTCGACGCGGTGATCACGTAGACGCCGTCGGCGCAGGTGACGAACACCAGCGATCCGTCGGGCGAGATCGTGACCGTCTGGGGCGCCTCGCCGACGTTGAGGGTCCCGGTCACCGTCTGCGAGGACACGTCGATCACCGACACGGTCTCCGAGCCACCCGGCCCGGTGTTGGGTCCGGTGTTGGCCACGTAGGCGGTCTTCCCGTCCGGCGTGATCGCGATGCCGTGGGGGTAGATCCCGACGACGACCGTGCCGGCGATCTTGTTCGGGGCGCTGCCGCCCGTCGGGATGACGCTGACCGTGTTGGTGCCGGACTCCGTCACCCACACCTGGCTGCCGTCGGGCGTGGCCGCCGCCCCGTAGGGGTTGGTGGTGCCGCTGGTGATGGCGGACACCATCGCCATCGTCGACGTGTTGAAGATCGCGACGTTCCCGCCGACGATCCCCGGCACGTAGGCGAAGCTGGTGCCGGTCGCGGCGACCACGGCCCTGTTCTCGACCGCGGCGATCCGCTTGAGGTAGACCTTGTCGCTGCCGCCCTGCTTGAAGTCCGCGGCGTGCGTGGTCCGGTTCTCCGCGTAGCGGCTGGCCGTGGACGGCAGGGCCCGCTTGGCCGCCTCGTCGCGCCACCTGCGCGACTGGGGTCGCCATGGGTACCCGGGCCGGCGGCTCTCCTGGGACGGGGGCGTCTGGGTCGCGCCCGGGATGGTGGCCGCCGGCAACGTCGCCACCTCGTGCTCGGCCTCCCAGAACTCGCCGATCGTCGGCGGCAGGTGCGGCGGGTAGGTGGTCGCCTTGCCGTTGGAGAAGCCCAGCGCCGAGGTCAGGTCGCCGAACGTCTCACGCCGCCAGGCGCTGATGTTGGGCTCCTTCACCCCGGTCAGCGTCTCGAGGAGCTGCAGCGTCGAGGTGTGGTCGAACTGCTCGGAGGCCACGTAGCCGCCCACCGTCCACGGCGAGACGATGAAGCACGGAACGCGCACGCCGCCGCCGATCGGCCAGTTGGGCTGGCCGGAGATCTGGACGAACTCGTCCGGGGTGCCGGCCGGCGGCAGTGGGGGCACCACGTGGTCGAACAGGCCGTCGTTCTCGTCGTAGTTGACGATGAACACGGTCTTGGACCACAGGTCGCGATTCTCGGCCACCGCGTTGAGCTTGGACGCCAGGTAGTTGGCGCCCGAGGCCGGCAGGTAGGCCGGGTGCTCGCTCTGGCCCGAGGTGGGGACGATCCAGGAGACGGTGGGCAGCTTGCCGTGCTTGGCGTCCCACTCGAACCGGTCCGGCGGGTAGATGGTCAGGGCGCCCTCATAGAGCGGGCTCCCGGGGTTCGCGTTCTGGTAGGCGGCGAAGAACTCCAGCATGTTGGTGCCGTAGTCGTCCTCCTCCTGGTAGATGCGCCAGCTGATCCCGGCCTCGGTCAGCCGCTCCGGGTAGGTGGTCCAGGTGTAGGGCTTACCGGTGGTCGGGCTGGGGACGACGTTGGAGGTGATCGGACCCCCGCCTGAGCCGGTGGGGTCGATCGTGCCGGTCCACATGTACATGCGGTTGGGCCACGTCGGTCCCAGCAACGAGCAGTGGTAGTGGTCGCAGAGGGTGAACGTCTCAGCCAGCGCGAAATGGAACGGGATGTCCTGGCGCTCGTAGTAGCCCATCACGTACCAGTAGTGCGCTGAGCCGTCGGCGACGAAGTGGCTGGGGATCCAGTTGTTGTTGAGCGCTGTGGTCGGGGCGCCCGAGGTCGCCCCGACGGTGATGTTCAGCGATTCGTGCTGATAGGTCCACGCGTGCGAGGTCGACGGGATCGCCTGCGAGCTGGTGGCGCGGGTGTCCAGGTGCCAGGGGAGCAGGTAGCCGTCGGGGTTGTTGGGGTCGTACTGGTAGAAGATCGACTTGCCCTCGACCCCGTTGAACGGCGGGGTGGGATCCGTCTGGACGATCGCGTTGGGGTCGCCGAACCCGGCCACTCCGCCGAGCGTGCCGAAGTAGTGGTCGAACGACCGGTTCTCCTGCATGTGGATGACCACGTGCTCGATGTCGCTCAGCGATCCGCGCCGGGGCCCTTCGGCGGCGGCTCGGGCGAGCGCGGGCGGCAGGATCGAGGATGCCAGCACTCCACCGGCGCCGAGGGCAGCGGAGCTCAGCAGTCGACGACGAGTTACCTCGGGCATGGCAAGGGCCCCTTTCCGGGCGGGCGTCGAAATATCGGCTCGTGCACGGGGCTTCGCGACCGCCGCGGCAACCGATTCACGAGCATCCTGAATCGGTTGCGATCCTAAGCCGGTCGGGGGGCCGCTGGTGTTACCGGAATGCGACGCAGATGTAATCGAGACGTTGCCGGGCGGGCGCCTCGTGATGAGAGTCCTCTGAGGGCACCGCGCTGCCGGGCGCGGGCCGCTCCACTCCCGGGCGAGGGGCGCTCGCTACCAGTGCACGCCGCGCGTGGCCTGGGCGAACGCCCGTTGCTCGGCCTCGGTGCGGCGGTCCTGGGGCTCGCCCCCCTCGGGGAACAGCTGATAGGCCCGGTTGACCACCATGTCCTGGGCGCCGGGGGCGATGGCGTAGGTCAGCTGGCCCAGATTGCCGAGCGTCGTCCCCACCTTCTTGGGGCGCTTGCGAATCGCGTCGCAGATCATGTCCGCGGCCTGGTCGGGGCTGAGCGTGGGCAGGCGGTCGTAGATCTTGGTGGGGGCGATCATGGGCGTGCGCACCAGCGGCATGTACACCGTGGTGAAGTGCACACCGTCGCCGATGACCTCGGGGCCGATCGAGCGGCTGAACGCGTCCAGCGCCGCCTTGGAGGCGAGGTAGGCGGCGAACCGCGGCGTGTTGATCTGCAGCCCGATGGTCGAGATGTTGATGATGTGGCCCGCCCCGCGCTCGCGCATCACCGGCAGGACGTCGAGCATCAGCTTGACCGGCGCGAAGTAGTTGAGCGCCATCGTCCGCTGGTAGTCGTGGAACCGGTCATAGGAGCGGTCCACCGATCGCCGGATCGACTTGCCGGCGTTGTTGATCAGGATGTCGACGTGCCCGTGCTGGGCCAGGACCTCCTTGGCCATGCGGTCGACGTCCTCGGGCTTGGACAGGTCGGCCGGGTGCACGAATGCGGTTCCCCCGGACTCGCGGACGTCGACGGCCACGTCCTCGAGCTTCTCCCGGGTGCGAGCCACCAGCAGCATCGTCCCGCCGGCCGCGCCCACCTTGAGCGCGGTCCTCTCGCCGATCCCCGACGACGCGCCGGTGATCAGGACGGTCCGGCCCTTGACCGCGTCGTGCAGCGAGCCGGCCAGGATGGTCCCGCCGAACGGAATGCGCTGGCCGAACTCACGCAGGGTGCGGATCCCGCCGACGGCCAGGTCAGTGAAGTCAGGAGGAGCCATTACTGACCGAGCGCCGTCAGGACCTGGTTGGCCATGTTCTGCTCGCCGGCCTGGTTGGGATGCAGCGGGAACGCCGCCGAGGTCGGCACGATCCCGTTGACCCAGGCGGTGCCGGGGGCCTTGCAGGCGTCGTGGCCGATGCTCGAGTTCCAGGTGTTGACGAACGTGGCCTTGTTGCCCGCGGCCTCGCTCTGCAGTACCGAGTCGAGCTGCTGCTCGAGCGAGTTGAAGTACGTGATGTCCCCGGCGGAGATCGGCACCAGCGGCCAGCAGCTGGAGCCGTTGACCGGCAGTCCGTCCGGATATCCCACGACCAGCACCTTGGCGCCGGGCGCCAGCCGGTGAATGCCATTGATCACGGCGGCCACCTTGGGCCCGGTGGCCTTGATCGCGGCGGCGTTGGGATCGCTGCCGCTCGAGTCATAGTGGTTCTTGCACGCGGTGCCGAACGGCCGGATGATGTCGAGCTCGGCGCACTCCTCCGCGACGCTGAGCAGCCCCGCGTCGTTGCCGCCGATGCCCACGGTGACGAGCGCGTCATCGGACTTGACCGCGTTGAACTGGGGCGGCGCCGTCTGCAGGCCGCCCTCGAGGCTCTGCGACTGGGTCATGTCCACCGTGGTGGCGCTGCTGCAGCTGGCGTCGGTGAACGTCGTCGGGCCGATCGCTCGGGCCACGTCGGACGGGTAGTTGTTCGTCGAGCGCCCGCACAGGATCGGGCTTCCGGTCGCGTTGGGCACCAGCGGAGCGGCCGTGTAGGAGTCGCCCAGCGACACGTACGGGCCCGTGGCCGCCCGGGCGGCGCCGGCCCCGGCCAGCACGATCGCCCCGGCGACAACCAGCGTCAGGACGGCTGAAACGAGAGCCGCTGGACCCCCGCGGCGTAGGACAAGACCAACCGGCTGTGACACGACGCTCTCCTCTCAGCGGACGGCCGCGAGCATATATCGCCTCGCCCGAGGCGTCCAATTCCAGTGCGTTGTACCCATGCGGCGCGCCCGGCAAGCCCCGCCGGTCGCCGGTCGCCACCCCGGCAAGCCCCGCCGGCCGCCGGTCGCCACCCGGCAAGCCCCGCCGGTCGCCGGTCGCCACCCCGGCAAGCCCCGCCGGCCGCCGGTCGCCACCCCCGGCACCCCCCCCCGGCGACCACCGGTCGCGCACCTGGGAGGCTCGCCGTCAGCGCCGCCGGGTCAGCTTGCCCATCAGCAGCTCGACAGATCGCTCGAGCTCGTCGAGCGTCGCGTGCTCGACGCTGGCGATCCCGACCTTGCGATTGAGCCAGGCGTTGATCTCCCGATGGCTGGTCCCGTCGCGCCGGCGCACCTCTGACACCAGCCGGTGGCGCTCGTCGCGCAGCTGGGCGCGGCGCTCGAACGCGGGGATCTCCCGCCGCCCCAGCGGCGGCTCCGGGTCCGCCGTGCCGCCGCCGTCGGCGATCGCGTTCGCCCAGCGCTCGGCCGCGGGACTGGCTCGGGCCGGCGGCGCGGCCGGCGCCGGCGAGCCGAACAGCGTCATCTGCGGGGCGACGTCGGCGCTGAGCGGGACGAACTCCGGGGTCGCGCCGGACTCGGTCTCCAGCCGCTCGGGCCGTTCGTCGAATGCCAGCCCGTCGCCCTCTTCGCGCCGGCGCAGCGAACCGCGCAGCTCCTGCTCGATCGTGGCCGCGTGGTCGCGGAGGATCGGATCGGCAGGGACGTACAGCCAGCTGGGCGCGACGGGCTGGGGTGGGCGAGACGGGGCCGTGCGCACGAATCGCCCGACGATCTGGCGGAAGATGAGCGGCGTCTTGGCCGCCGTCGCGTACACGCCGACCCGCAGCCGGGGGATGTCGACGCCCTCGGAGACCATGTTGACGGCCACGATCCACGGGTCCTTGGAGGAGGTGAAGGCGGCCAGCTTGGCCGCCGCCCGCGCCTCGGCATGGAGCACGATCAGCGGCACCCGGCCGGTGGTCTCGCGCAGCAGCTTGGCGATCCGCCGGGCGTGCTCGGAGTCGGCGGCGACGACCAGTCCGGCGGCGTCGCGGTGGCCGTCCTGGCGGATCGCCTTGAGCTTGGCATCGGCTTCGCCCAGGATCCGCGCAAGCCCATCGGGCAGCTCGGTCGAGATCGCGGTCCGGTAGCGCCGGCTGGCCTCCCGCGTGGACAGCACGGTCTCGAAGCTGGACTCGATGATGTCGTCTCCGCTGCGCCACGACAGCGACCCGTCGTAGGCGACGAAGCAGACCGGCCGGCACACGTGATCGACGACCGCCTCGGCATAGCTGTAGGCGACGTCGGGTTCGGCCAGCCCGTCGGCGTCGTAGCTCACGCCGGGGATCGGGGTGGCATCGGAGCGGAACGGGGTGCCGGAGAGCAGCAGCCACCGCGGGGTCTCCCCGAACGCCTTGGCGAACGTCACGCCCCAGGTCAGATCCTCGCCGAGGTGGTGGGCCTCGTCGGCGATGACCAGCGTCCGGCGGGGGAGGGACCGGGCCCAGCGCGCCGGGGCCTTGGCCACCCGCGCGTAGGTGACCGAGACGCCGTGGAAGCCCGACGGCGGCCGGGGCGAATCGGCATCCGGGGCCAGGTCGATGCCCAGGTCGTGAGCGGCCCGGGCCCACTGCCGGGTCAGCGGCGCGGTCGGGCAGGCGACCACGACCGCTCCGACCGCACCCGCCGCCAGTTGCGCGCGGGCGAACTCCAGCGCCGGGCGTGTCTTGCCCGCTCCCGGCGCCGCCGAGAGCAGGAACGGGCCGCTCTCCCAGCGAGCCATCTCGTCGAGCGCGCGGATCTGCCAGGCGCGCAGCGCGGTGCGGTTGGAGCGGGAGCGGAGGGCGGGCACGGGTCGGCCATCGTGAAGGACGCTCCGGACGAAACGGGCAATCGCCGTGCCGCCGCGGCCATGGCGCGATCGTCCGGCCAACGTGCGAACATACGTTCGGATGATCGTCTGTGTCCTGATCCCGCGCTTCGCGCTCACCACCGCCGTCGGCGATCGCTCCGAACTGTTGCAGAGCCCGGTGGCGCTGGCCCCGGAGCCCGGGTCGGTGCAGCAGATCGGCGAGGTGTCGCTCGCCGCCGAGGCCTTCGGCGTCCACCCCGGGATGCGGCTCGGGGAGGCGCTGGCCCGCTGCCCGCGGTTGACGCTGGTCCCCCCCGATCCGGCCGGCGTCGCCGATCTCTGGGAGCGGCTGCTCGTGCGGCTGGAGTCGATCGGGGCCGCCGTCGAACCCGAGCGGCCGGGGTTGGTCTGCTTCGACGGGCGGGGGCTGCTGCGTCTGCACGGCGGGATCGACGGCGTGCTCGGCGCGGCCCGTCAGGCGCTGCGCTTCCCGGCGCGCTTCGGTGTCGCACCGTCGCGGTTCGCCGCAGTGGCTGCGGCCACCCGGGCGCGCACGCGACGGCCGGAGATCGTCTCCGGAGGCCCGGGGCGAGCTGACGTCCAGAGCCGGGGGCGGTCCGACGCCAGGGGCGACCCGGACGGCCGCGAACGAGCGCGGGCCTATCTGGCTCCGCTGCCGGTCGCCCTGCTGCGGGCGCGCCCGGCGCTGGCTCACCTGCCCGAGGCACTCGAACGGCTGGGCATCAAGACGCTTGGAGAGCTGGCCGGCGTGTCGGCGGCCGCGCTGGCGGATCGGTTCGGCGCGCAGGGGCTGCTCGCCCACGAGCTGGCCTGCGGAGGCGACAGCGCGCTCAGCCCCCGTCCGGCGAGCGAGTTCCTGCGCGAGGCGCTCGATCTGCCCGAGGCGGCGTCCGGGATCCAGCTGGAGCGCGGCCTGGGCCTTCTCATCGACCGGTTGCTGGCTCGTCGCGAACGACGTGGCCGGACGCTGCGATCGGTCGTGATCTCCGCCGTCCTGGTCGAGCGGGGGGGCACCTGGCGCGAACCGGTGGTGTTCCGCGAGGCGCTTGCCGATCCGGTGCGGATGCGCCTGGCGCTGGCGCCGCGGCTGGCGCTGATGCCGGCGCCGGCGGAGCTGCTGCGGCTGGCGGTCGAGCGCTTCGGTCCGCTCGCCTCCGATCAGCGCACGCTGTTGGAGGATCCCGCCGCGGCGCGGGCCGCTCGCCTGCGCGAGGCGATTCGCCAGACCCGGGTGGTGGCCGGGCCCGACGCCGCCATGCGCGTGCTCGAGGTCGATCCCAATTCGCGTTTCCCCGAGCGCCGGGCGGTGCTGGCGCCCTTCGAGAGCTGATGCCGCCATGCCATCGCAATTACACAATATCCGTGTAATCTCTACACATACCTTGTGTAGAGCGTGGTCGTGGTCGTGGTCGTGGTCGTGGTCGTGGTCGTGGTCGTGGTCGTGGTCGTGGTCGCCGTCGCGGTGGTGGTCGTCGTCGTCGCGGTGGTGGTCGTCGTCGCGGGCGCGTTCCTCAGCCGAACGGGTCCAGCCGGCGCAGGTACTCCTTGAGCAGCGGGTTCACGATGCGCCAGTCGCCCCGGGCGACGTGCTCGACGACCCCGGCCTGGAGCAGGAGCTTGAGCACGCGGTCGCGGATCGCCGGGGCCAGCCGGCGCGGGACCGGGTTGTCGGAGGCGATCGCCCGGGCCACCTGGAGCGCGTTCTTGTGCAGGCGGCGGATCTGCTCCACCGATTGCTCCATGGTCGGCAGGTCGCCGTCGAGTGCCGCCCGGTAGCCGAGTTCGACGAGATCCAGGTCGATCTCGCGCCGGTCGAGCTGAACCGAGACGAGATGGGTCTGCTGGGCGATCCGCATCGTCGCGCGCGGATGGCCGGCGCCGAGCTCGACGATCCGCTCGAGCGCGGCCGGAGCGATCGTGCAGTCATCGGCGGCGAAGCGCTCGGCGAGGCCGTGGCGCCAGTCGTCGACGGCGATCGCGCGCAGGGGATGGAAGCTGCCAAAGCCGCTGAACGCCCGCTGCTGGGGCGCGAACAGGTCCCGCATCACGTGCTCGATGCTGCCCGCGAACAGGTAGCTCACGCTCGTGCTGCGCTGGAACACGGAGCGCATGCGCTTGGTCACCTGGTCCGGATCCCCGTACGGGCGGCGCTCGCTGGCCAGCTCCTGGAACTCGTCGAAGAACAGGACCAGCCGCCGGCCGTCGGCGACCGCGACGCGCTCGGGCAGCTCGAGGGCGAGGTCCAGGGCGCGCTGGGGATCCTGGGCCGCCCAGCCGGGCGTGACCGCCAGCTCGATCACCTCGCCCAGCTGGCTTTGGAGCTTGAGCACGGCGGCGGCCTGCGCGGCGGTGAGCGCGCTGCGGCCCAGCTCCCGGGCGCGGCGGATCAGGCGGCGGGCGGGGGAGCGGTTGGCGATCACCGCCAGGGCCAGCGTCTCGGCCAGCTCGGCGGCATCGGCGATGCGGAACAGGTCGAGCCGCGCCGTGTAGCACCCGCGGCGCTGCGCCCGGGCCAGTGCCGCCTCGCACACGCTCGTCTTCCCGGTCCGGCGCGGGCCGGCCACGATCAGGTTGGTGCCGCCCACCAGAGCGGTCGCGACCTCGCGCACGTCGTCGTCGCGGCCGATCATCTGGCTGGCCGGGATCGGGATGTCCGTGGGGAACAGGTCGCCGCTGGCCTGGCGCATGGGACGATCTTATCACCAGCATTACACAACTTATGTGTAAAAACTACTCACGCAGGCGGTAATCCCTGATGGCCGGTCCGCGCCGCCTCGGGGTGCCCCGGCGGGTCGCGGTCAGCGCCGCCGACGACGGTCGTCCGCTGCTGGTCGACCAGCGGGAGGTCGACGCCGTCCGGGAATCGTGGTTGATCGAGGACAGGTGGTGGACGGAGAAGCCGCTGCGGCGGCGCTACTGGGAGGTGGTCACCACCTGCGGGCGCGACGAGATCGTCTTCCACGACCTGATGAGCGGAAGGTGGTGGCGCCAGCGCTAGTCTGATTGTGAAAGAAAGGGAAGTCTGGGCAGAGCCGTTCTTTTCCGGTTGATGAGCAACACGCCACGGTCAGTGACTCCATGAGTCCGGCTGTACGGCAGCTGAATACCGCCGACCTGGCCGCGGTCGCGTCGGAGATCGGTCAGCGCGTCGCCGCGCCGGCCGCTGGCGATGTCGATCAGGCCGCGCGGTTCCCGGCCGAGACCGTGGCCGAGTTGCGCCGGTCGGGCCTGCTGGGCGCGCTGGTCCCGACCGAGCGCGGCGGGGCCGGTGCCTCGGTGCAGCAACTGGGGCAGGCGGTCGCCGCCCTGGCGGAGCACTGCGCGTCCAGTGGGCTGGTGCTGGCGATGCACGGCATCCAGGTGGCCTGCCTCGTGCGGCATGCCGTGCCCGCGACGCTCGATCGCGTCGTGCCCGGGTTGGTCTCCGGCGAGCTGCTGCTGGCCAACGCCAACAGCGAGGTCGGCCTTGGCGGCGAGCGGCGCACGAGCCTGTGCGCGCTGGAGCCCGCGGGTGGCGATGCCGGCGACAATGGCGGCGGCGACGGCGACCGCGACGTGGGCGCCGGGCGCCTGCGGCTCGAGAAGCGCGCGTCGACCGTGTCCTACGGCGAGTACGCCGACGGCGTGCTGGCCACCGCTCGCCGGGAACCCGACAGCCCGCCGCACGAGCAGGTCTTCGCCATCTGCCTGGCGTCCGACTACACGCTCGTCCCCAACGGCGAGTGGGACACGCTCGGCCTGCGGGGCACCTGCAGCCGGCCGGCGCTGCTGACCGCGACGCTCGACCGCGAGCTGGTCATCGACAACTACGCGGACGTGTTCGCCCGCACGTCCCTCGGTGCCAGCGCGATCCTGCTCAGCTCCGTGTGGCTGGGGATCGCCGAGGCGGCGGCTCGGCGCGCCCACGCCGTCGTCCGCGCCCAGGGCCGCAAGCTGCGTGCCGCCAACCCCGATGCGCCCCCGCCGCCTGGCGCGCTGCGCCTGGCCGAGCTCACCGTGCTCCTCCACCAGCTGCGCGCCGTCGTCGGCCACGGCGCGCACGAGTACGAGCGCCTCAAGGACACGCCTGAGGTCGCCACGCTGCGCTTCTCCGGCCACATGGACAGCGTCAAGGTGTCGTCGTCGACCCTGGTCAACGACGTCGTCCGCCAGGCGATGTCGATCTGCGGCCTACCGGGCTATTTCAACACCACCCCGGCCAGCCTCGGTCGGCTGTCGCGCGACGCCGCCGCCGCGCCCCTGATGGTCAACAACGACCGGGCGCTACTTGCCAACGCGCAGTCGCTCCTGATCCGCAAGGAGCTCTGAATGGCCGGTCGGGTCGCCGTGCTCCACCACCCACGGTCGTTCTTCCCGCTTGACCTGCGCGAGGCGGTCGGCGACGCCGCCGAGCTGTTGTGGGTGCTGGTCGACCCCGCCGAGGAGGACGGCTGGACCCGACGGCTGCTGCGGCGGCTGGGAACGATGGTGGAGCTCTCCACCGGCGATCTCGACGCCGCCGCCGCCGAGCTCCGCGAATATCACCCCGACGGGATCGTCACCTTCGTCGACGACAACCTGGTGATCGCCGCCGAGCTCGCCGCTCGGCTCGGGCTCACCTATCACCCGCCCGACGTCGCCCGGACCGTGGCCAGCAAATGGCGCCAGCGCGAGGCCCTGCGGGCGGCCCGCGTCCCCGGGCCGCCGTTCTGGGCGCTCCCCGCGGGCCTGTCCGGCGCCGAGCTGAGCGCGCTCGCAGACGAGGTCGATTATCCGGCCGTGCTCAAGCCGGCAGCGGGCAGCGGCAGCCGCGGCATCCTGTCGATCGCCGGCCCCGCCGACCTGGTGGCCGCCTACCGGCCGGACGTCGACCAGATCGTCGAGGCCTACCTCGACGACGATCCCGGCGGTGACGGCCGCTTCGCCAGCTATCTGTCGGTCGAGACGGTCGTCTCGCACGCCGTCAATCACCACGTCGCGGTCACCGGCCGCTTCCCGCTCGCCGAGCCCTTCCGCGAGACCGGGAACTTCATTCCCGCCGCCCCCGACCCGGAGTTGCGCGGTTCGCTGTTCGCCCTTGCCGACGCGGCCATCGCGGCCCTGGGCATCACCACCGGCGTCCTGCACATCGAGATCAAGCTCACCCCTGACGGCCCGCAGATCCTCGAGGTCAACGGTCGCCTCGGCGGGCGGCCTCCGTTCGTGCTCCGCGGCGTCTCGGACATCAACCTGTTCCGCGTCGCCTGCGAGGTGGCGCTCGACCAACCCGTCTCGCTCAACGGTCCGGCGTCGTGCCGGGGCGTGGCCTACTGGCGCATGCTCCAGCCGCCGCTGACCGCCCGCCGGGTCCGCGACGTGGCCGGACTCGACGAGCTCCAGGCGGCCCCGTTCGTCGACACCGTCCGCCTTACCCATGCTCCGGGCGACGACGTCGACTGGCGCGAGGGCACCGACGGCCAGGTCGTGACCATCCGCGGGCACGTAGACGACCTCGACTCGCTGGCCGAGGCGATCGCGTCCATCGACCGCACGGTGACGATCGCGTACGAGACCTAGAATCGGGCCCATGTCCGACATCGCCGCCCACGTCGATCCCGGCCGCGTCGCGATCGGCACCTGGAGCGGCGGCCGGTTCATGCACTTCGGCGAGGCGATCGACGACGATCGCTTCGTCGCCCTCGTCACGCCTGACGAGGAGATCGACACCGTCATCAGCGCCGACGTCTACGGCACCGGCGACGCCGATCGGATGCTCGGCCGGGCGCTGGCCGGCGTCCCCCGCGACGAAGTGTGCGTCATCGGTGCCGTCGGCCACGACTTCTACGCGGGCGAGCGCAACGGCCCCAAGGGCTTTCCCCGCTTCACCGACCCGGCGCTGCGCGGCCCCGACGGCTACGCCGACTACCTGCGGATGGCGACCGAGCGAAGCCTCGAACGCTGCCGCATCGATCGCTTCGACCTCCTACTGCTCCACAACCCCGACCGGATCGGCTACACCAGCGAGGCGGTCTGGAACGGGATGGCCGCGCTGCGTGACGCCGGACTCACCCGACTGATCGGGGTCGCTCCCGGACCCGCCAACGGGTTCACGCTCGACCTCATCGACTGCCTGGAGCGGTTCGGCTCGCTGATCGACTGGACGATGATCATCCTCAACCCGCTCGAGCCCTGGCCCGGCGAGCTGTGCCTCGATGCCGCCGGCACGGCGGACGTGCAGGTCATCACCCGCGTGGTCGACTACGGCGGCCTGTTCTTCGACGACCTGGTCCCCGGCCAACAGCTGGCCGACGATGACCACCGCGGCTTTCGGCCGGCAGGCTGGATCGAAGCCGGGCGCGACCGGCTCGACGCCATCCGTCCGGTCGCGGACCGGTCCGGTCTGACGATGATCCAGCTGGCGTGCCAGTGGAACCTGGCGCACGGCCCGGTCGCATGTGTCGCGCCGACGCTCATCCAGGAGGTGGGCGAGGGGGCGCGCACGATCGAGGACAAGCGGGCCGAGCTGGCCGCCATGCCCTCCGAGCAGCGCCTCAGCGACGACGACGTGGCCCGGATCCGGGCGATCGGCGACAACACCGGCAGCATGGCGCTGAAGGGCGCCTCGCCCCAGCACGCCGGCGAGGATCAGCCCGACCGCTGGAGCCTGGACGAGCACCTCGAGGTCGTCGCCGAGCGCTGGCACATCGACCCGGCCCGCGACCTCGTCATGGCGGGCGCGAAGTGACCCGGGACGCCGCCGGCCCCGAGCTGCCCATCACCGGCGGCTGCAACTGCGGCGCGATCCGTTTCGAGATCAGCGAGCCGTTCGTCTCATCCAACTACTGCCACTGCACCCGGTGCCAACGGCGGACGGGAACCGGCTCCTCGGTCAACGGACGGGCCAAGCCGGGAACCGTCAATGTCGTCCAAGGCGATGACCAGCTGCGCTCCTGGAACCCGGAGGTCGGCGCCGAGAAGTTCTTCTGCGGCCGCTGCGGGTCGGCCCTGTTCAGCCGCAGCGGCCCCGGCGGGGAGAACTTCGGTGTGCGCCTCGGCGCGCTCGACGCCGATCCGGGGATCCGGCCCCAGTGGCGCCAGTACACCGCCTACGCCGCGTCGTGGGAGCTGATCCCCGAGGACGGCCTGCCGCGCTACCCCGAAACGCGTCCGTCCAGCTAGACGCCCGACGGTCCCGGCGGCGGGGCGTCGTCCATCGCCTCGGCGCGGATCCACTCGCACCCGACTGACAGATCCTCAACGCCCATGGCCGCGGCGACGTTGAGCCAGGCGCCGTAGCGGAAGAAGTCGTCGATCCGCTCCTGATCGGCGCCCGACAGCCGCTGCACATGGGCGACCAGGCGGGCGTAGACGCCGCGGACCTTGTCGCGGATGACCGCGTCGTCGCACGCCGCGTAGGCCTGGTGCTGGAGCATCAACCGGTCGCGATCGGTGCTCAGCATCTCGACGTAGGCCGTGCCCATCGCCTGGAGCACGTCGGCGTCGGGCAGGGCGACCGCCGGGTCGAACTCGGCGGCGGCGCGATCGAACAGCTCGGCGACCTGCTCGAAGCAGCGCTCGACCGCCGCCAGGAACAGCTCGCGCTTGGAGCCGAACAGGCTGAACACGTATGGCTGGGCGACGCCGACCCGGCGGGCGATCCGGTCGACCGGGGTCCCGTGCAGCCCGTCCTGGGCGAACTCGTGGATCGCCGCCTCGATCAGCGCGTCCCGGCGTTCGGCGGCCGGGACGCGCTGGCGGGAGGTCTTGCCAGAGGTGGCGGAGGTGGCCATGGAGATCGACTCGCGATCGTACGCCACGGTCACGCGGTCACCGTCGACAGCTGGCCGGCGGCGGCGCGCTCGGCGGCCTCCTGGGAGGCGTGAGCCTGTGCCGTGGCGCGGGTGCTGAACGGCAGCAGCAGCGGAATCAGGGCGCCGATGGCCAGCACCGCGGTGCCGACCCACATCGCCGGAACCAGGCCGTTGACGAACGCCTGAGGGGAGGCGTAGCCGCCGTGGCTGGTGAACACCGTCGCCAGCACCGCCACGCCCAGCACGCCGCCGAGCTCGCGGATGGCGTTGGTGGCGCCCGACGCCTGCCCGGCCTGGTCGGTGCGCACCGACGCCAGCACCGCGTTGGCCGAGGGCGCGAACACCATCGCCATGCCGGCGCCGCCGAGGACGAACGGCCCGATCATGCCGACGTAGCTGACGTCGACGCTGGCCACGGAGGCCAGCCACCCGAGGGCGATCGCCTGCAGCGCCAGCCCCGCGGCCATGAACAGCCGGCTGCCGTAGCGCTCGGAGAAGAAGCCGGCCAGCGGCGAGACGAGCATCGTCGCGCCGGTCCAGACCAGCAGCTTGATCCCGGCCTGTAGCGGCGAGTTGCCGAGCACGTTCTGCAGGAACTGGCTGAGGAAGAACACCGAGCCGAACATCCCGAAGTACATCGCCAGCGACACGACGTTGGTGACCGCGAACCCGCGGTGCGCGAAGAACTCCATCGGCAGCATCGGGTCCTGGGTGCGACGCTCCTGCACGATGAAGGCTGCCAGCAGGGCCACGCCGACGATCAGCGAGACGAGGACCTGAGGGCTGCCCCAGCCCAGCGACTGGCTGCGGATCAGGCCGAAGACGATCCCGAACAGGCCCGTCGATCCGAGCGCCAGGCCGGTGAGATCCAGCCGCTTGGCCGGACCATGGCTCTCGGTCAGCCGGGCCAGCGCCAGCGGGACCAGGGTGAGGCCGATCGGCACGTTGATCCAGAAGATCCAGTGCCATGAGGCGATCTGGACCATCGCTCCGCCCACCAGCGGGCCCAGCGCGACGGCGATGCCGCTCACGCCCGACCACACGCCGAGCGCCAGTCCCCGTCGGTCGGGCGGGAAGGCGTCGGCCAGCAGCGTCAGCGTCAGCGGGGTGGCGATCGCGGCGCCGGCGCCCTGGGTGGCGCGGGCGAGGATCAGCAGCCCGATCGACGGCGCCAGAGCCGCCGCGGCCGAGGACACGGTGAACAGCGCGATCCCGGCGATGAACATCCGCTTGCGCCCCAGCCGGTCGCCCAGGACGGCGCCGGTGAGCAGCAGGACCGCGTAGGAGAGGGTGTAGGCATTGACGGTCCACTCCAGAGACTGGATGGACGCGCCCAGATCACGGTGGATGCTGGGGAGGGCGACGCTCACGACCAGGTTGTCGAGCACCACCATGAACAGTCCGACGGAAACGATGGCGAGGGTCCAAGCCCTCCGGCGAGCGGCAGTCATGCCTGCCTCCTGTAGTTCTTAGTGAGTACTAACTATATAGAAGTTAGCAGCCACTAATAATTTGTCAAGGGAAATCTCCGAGGGGCGGCCGTCAGGCCGGCACGCTGCCATGGGCGATTCCGAGCGCGGCGAGTTCCGGTGGCGGCGGGAAGCCACCGGCCTCGCGCAGGGCGCCGATCAGCGCCGCGAAGTAGCGCTCGAACCCTCCGGGCGTGACCAGCACGAGCATCCGCGCCGGCGCGGAAAACGGATTGGCGAACGTGTGCGGGGTCCCGCGCGGTATGACGGCGACGGTCCCGGGGCCGGCCTCGTGCGCCTCGTCGCCGACGCGGACCGCGATCCGGCCCTCGATGACGTAGAAGGTCTCCTCGAACTCGGGATGGAGGTGCAGAGCCGGGCCGGGATAGCCACCGGGCACGATCTGTTCGACGAGGCCGAAGCCGCCGCCACTGTCCTCGCTGCGGACGCGGATGCGGATCGAGCCGCCCAGCAGCGAGTCGCCGGGCGCGGTGGCAAGGGACTGGACGAGGGGCTTGGCTCGATGCTGCCCCGCGACCGCGATTACGCTGACGCCACGCGTCGGATCGAGAGCGCTGTCGCGGCGCCTGGCGCGAGCACCGACGTGATCGTGAAGGCCATTCTCGCGGAGTCCGCCGACGTGCTGGAGATCGGCAGCGCGTGCTGGCATCGGGCCGATCCGGCGTCGGGCGCGCTGGTCGACGGGGCCGAGCTGGGTGGCGCTCCCGGCAGCTTCGAACAGTCGCTCGTCTATGAGTACCGCCGCCCTGACGTCAACCGGTTCAGCGATCTCGCCGCCGGGCCCGAGAGGGTGGCGGCCATCTCGACCGCGACCGGCGATCGCCCATCCGCGAGCGCGCGGTTCCGGGAGATGATCGAGCCCAGCGGCAGCGCCGACGAGCTGCGTGTGGCGTTCGGCGATGCCTACGGCATGTGGATGTCGCTGGTGGTGTTCACGCGGCGGCATGATCGAGGCCGACCTGCGTTTCGTGTCCGAGCTGGTGCCCGGCACGACCGGCGCCATGCGCCTGGCCACGGCGCGTGCGCTCGATCAGCTGCAGGCGCTGGCCGACCCGGAGCCGGCCGACGGATCGGGTCCGTCGGTGCTGCTGCTCGATGGGGCCGATCACGTCATCTCGGCTGACGCGGTGGCCCGCAGGCGGCTGGCGCTCCTGCCCGGACCGGGTGGCAACCAGGCGCCCGGCGTGATGTCGTTCCTGGCCGCGCGGGCGCGATGGGATCGGGACGGCGCCCCGGCGAGCGCGCGGATGCGGTCGCTCGACGGGCGCTGGTTCGTGATCGACGTGTCCCTGCTCGACGACGCCGCCTCGGGGAACGTCGCCGCGGTCGTGCGGCCGGCGCCCTCAGAGGCGGTGCTCGACAGCGTGCTGCGTGCGCTGGGTCTGAGCGCGCGCGAGCGCGAGGTGGCCCTCCTGCTGGCCCAGGGCCGCCCTACCAAGACGATCGCGGCGATGCTGTCGCTCTCGCCCTGGACGGTCCAGGACCACGTCAAGGCCGTCTACGCCAAGACCGGCGTCGGCCGCGCCGACCTCGCGGCCCTCGGCGCTCAGCCGGCGGTCAGGAGCTGAGTCGCGGCCAGCGGGGTGGCGGGGAGGCGGATGGCCGGCGAGCCGGTGCGTGGGTCTCCGTCGGCGCCGCGTGCGAACATATGTTCGATGTATGCGGAGCTGCACTGCCACTCGGCGTTCTCGTTCCTGGATGGAGCGTCACTGCCTGACGAGCTGGTGCCGACCGCGCTGGGACTCGGATACGAGACGCTGGCGCTCACCGACCACAACACCGTCTCGGGCTCGATGGAGTTCGCCGTGTGTGCCCGGGCACTCGGCCTGCGCCCGATCCACGGGGCCGAGATCGATCTCGAGGACGGCCGCCACCTGACCCTGCTGGTCCGTGACGCGCGGGGGTGGTCCAACCTCTGCCGGATCCTCACCCACGCGCACGCGCACACGCGTGACGGTCGACCGGGTGCGCCACCGGACGCTCCCGCCACGCCGCTGGACACCGTGCTCGCCCATGCCGAGGGACTGGTCTGCCTGAGCGGCTGCGCGCTGCGCGGCGTCCACGACGAGCCCACCCTGTGCCGGCTGCGGGAGGCGTTCGGGCCGGAATGGTTACGGATCGAGCTGCAGCGGCCGTTCCTGCGCGATGACCGGGCCCGCAACCGCCGGCTGGCCGAGCTGGCGCGACGGCTGGGGGTGCCATGCGTGGCCACCGGCAATGTCCACGCCCACGCCCGCTCGCGGGCGCCGCTGCAGGACGCCCTGGTGGCGGTCCGTCTGCACACGACGCTGGACGCCTCCGAGCCGCAGCGGCGGGGAAACTTCAGCCATGTGCTCGCCTCGCCGGAGGCGATGGCCGCTCGCTTCGCCGAGCATCCCGAGGCGGTGGCCGAGACGGCGCGGCTGGCCGGCGAGCTGCGGTTCGACCTCGGCAGCGATCTGGGCTACCGGTACCCCGGGGCCGAGGACGAGGGGGCGATGCGCGCGCTGGCGCAGCTGTGCGATGCCCGCCTGCACGACCGCTACGCCAAGTCCCCCGCCGATATCCGGGACCGCGCGCACGCGCGCCTGCAGGAGGAGATGCGGATCATCGAGGCGCTGGGGCTGCCCGGATTCTTCCTGCTGCATCACGACATGCTGGAGCTGGCCCGTGAGGTGGCGGTCGAGGTACGCGGGCCTCAGAGCGCCCGGGCGCTGCTGCCGCCGGGACGAGGGCGCGGCTCGAGCGTCTCCTCGATCGTCTGCTTTCTGACGGGGCTCTCGCATGTCGATCCGATCGCCAACGAGCTGCTGATCGGGCGCTTCCTCAACGAGGAGCTGACCTCGCTGCCGGACATCGACCTCGACTTCCCCCGCGACATCCGGGAGAAGCTGATCCCGCGGGTGCATGAGCGCTACGGCCACGACCGCTCGGCGCTGGTCGCCGCCTTCCCCACCTACCGATCCCGTGGCGCGATCCGCGAGCTGGGCAAGGCGCTGGGGCTGCCCCCGGGGGAGATCGAGCGGGTGGCGCGGGGCAGCGAGGGCTGGGACGCGCGCGAGGTGGGCAAGGACATCGAGACCGCGAGTCGCCGAGGACTGAGCGGGCGCTGGGCATGGCTGGCCCGGCTGGCGGCCGAGGCGCACGGCCTGCCGCGCCATCTCTCCCAGCATTCGGGGGGCATGATCATCGCCACCCGGCCGCTGATCGACTGCTGTCCGATCGTGCCGGCGGCGATGGAGGGCCGCCAGATCGCCCAGTGGGACAAGGACTCCTGCGCGGACGCGGGCTTTCTGAAGATCGACCTGCTGGGGCTGGGGATGCTGTCGGCGGTCGAACGGGCGGTGGATCTGATCGCCCGGACCCGGGGGGAGTCGATCGACCTCTCACGGATCCCCTACGACGACGCGGCGACATACGAGTGCATCCAGAGCGCCGACACGACCGGGGTGTTCCAGATCGAGAGCCGGGCGCAGATGGCCTCGCTGCGACGCACCCGGCCGGAGAACCTGCGGGATATCACCATCCAGGTGGCGATCGTCCGCCCCGGCCCGATCCAGGGCGGGGCGGTCAACCCCTATATCGCCCGACGTCAGCGGATGCGCGTCGACCCCGACTACCGGGTCCCCTACGACCATCCGTCGCTCGAGCCGGTGCTGGAGGAGACGCTGGGCACGATCATCTTCCAGGACCAGGTGCTGGAGGTGTCGATCGCCTTCGCGGGCTTCGGGATCGGCGAGGCCGAGGGGCTGCGGCGGGCCATGAGCCGCAAACGCTCGGAGGCGGCGATCGAGGCCTACCACGAGCGCTTCGTGCACGGGGCCCGGCGCAAGCACGACGTCGACGACGAGACCGCCGAGCGGGTGTGGGAGATGGTCAAGGGGTTCTCCGGCTTCGGGTTCCCCAAGGCCCATGGCGCCGCGTTCGGGCTGCTGGCCTACCAGTCGACGTGGCTGCGCGTGCACTATGCGCCGGAGTTCCTGTGTGCGCTGCTCAACGAGCAGCCGATGGGTTTCTATCCGCCCGACGCGCTCGTCCACGAGGCTCAGCGGCGGGGGATCGAGGTGCAGCCGCCCGACGTCAACGAGAGCGGGACCGAGTGCGAGGTCGACGGCGGCGAGCGTCCCGGACCGCCGGAGCGCGTCCGGATCGGGCTGGGCTACGTCCGCGGCGTGCGCGCACAGGACGTGGCCGCGCTGGTGGCCGCCCGGGAGGGCAACGGGCGCTTTCGCGGGCTGTCCGATCTGGCCTCGCGGGCCGGGTGCGGCGCGGCGGCGCTGGAGCTGCTGGCCTGGTCTGGGGCGTGCGACTCGCTGGCCATCGCCGAGGCGGGCGAGCACGATCTGCGGCCGGGGTTCGCCCGGCGGGTGGCGCTGTGGCAGTTGGGCGTGATGACCCCGGGCCACAGCGTGCCGGGCGGCACCCAGCTGGCGCTGCCGCTCGACCTGCCGGCGCCGCCGTCGCTGCGGCGGCTGTCGGAATGGGAGGCGATGCTGGCGGACTACAGCACGATCAGCCTGACCACCCGGGCCCATCCGCTGGCCCTGCTGCGCGAGCGGATGGCGGGGGACGTGGTGACCAGCCGGGAGCTCGAGCAGCTCGACCATGGCCAGAGGGTGAGGATCGGCGGCCTGGTGGTGGCTCGCCAGCGGCCGGGGACGGCCAGCGGGATCGTCTTTCTCCTGCTCGAGGACGAATTCGGGACGATCAACCTGGTCGTGCCCCCGCAGATCTACGAGCGCCACCGCCTGACGGTGCGGACTGAGCCGCTGATGCTGGCGGAGGGCAAGCTCGAGAAGCTCGCCGCCGCCGGGGGCGCGATCAACATCCTGGTCGACCGGGTGGGATCGATCGATGCGCCCGATCAGCTGGTGGCGGAGATCAAGGACTTCTCGATGCTGGACGAGCAGGTCCGGCGCGGACTGGCCGAGCAGAAGGCGGCGGCCGCCGCCGGCGGGGGTGGGAGCGAGACCGAGGACTTCCGCGCCGTCGCTCCTCCGGTGATGAGCTTCGCCTCGGGACGGCGGCGATGACGGCCGCTCGCTCACCGCCGCGGAGGCATCAAAAGCGTCACGCCGTGCCCGCGCCGCGGACGTGGCCCAGATGCCCGTGCAGCGGGCCTGCCGGGGGTGGGCCGGCGCCCCATCTCGGGGGCGCGCACGATAAGGTCCCGGTCGCGTGCTAGCCGTCGGACTATTCGTCGCCTTCTGGGTTGTGGTTGCCCTCAGCCTGTTCGTGCTCGCCTCCCGCGGCGGCGTCGGCCGGCCGACCCGGGGGCCGTCGCGGTCCGGGATGCGTGGCTCGATCGTGTTCTTCGTGGCGACGGTCGTGGTGTTCGGTGTCGCGTTGCCCCTGCTGATGCTGACCGGCAACCACTCCAACGCGAGTGCCCAGGTGGGCGGGATCAAGCTGAACGCGGCCGAGAAGAACGGCCGGGAGCTGTTCGGCGAGCACTGCGGGGTGTGCCACACGCTGGCGGCGGCCAACGCCGTGGGCAAGGTGGGGCCCAACCTGGACATCCTCAAGCCGGCCGAGACGACCATTCTCAACACGATCGCCAACGGCTGCCTGCCCAACCCGCCCAAGGGCTCGAACGAGGCCTGTCTCGGCCAGGGCGTCATGCCCGCCGACGTGGTCGAGGGCCGCGACGCCCAGGATGTCGCGGCGTTCGTGTCCAAGGTCGCCGGCAACGAGTAGCGCCCGCGCCGGGCAACGCGGCGCCCCCATGGTGGCGCCCGCGGGCGAGGGTGGGTGGTGCGCGCCGTTACCCGAATCCCCGCCCGCGCCCACCCCATCCACCCCGCAGTTTGCGCAGGTTTTGTATCTGTCCGCCGCGTGCGCTGGTAGGATCGCGCCCTCGAAAAGCTGAATTCCAAATCCGCTCCTAGCCGTCGGTAGTCGGAAGGAAGCGGGGGACCCAAGTTGTTGGGGCTAATCGCGCGTTTGCGCGTAGCGCCGCTCTTTCGGCGCGAGCCCGTCAGCTAACCCCGCAAGCACAGAAAGAGGACGATGAGATGCCGCAACGAGGCCTAGCCGCGTCCCAGCGGGACAGCAGCCAGTACGAGGAACGCCTGCGCGCTTCGGGGGCTGACCCTGCGCGGTCGGCCCGCGCCGCCCGGATGGACGCTCGCCCCGCCGCGGCACCGCGCGCTGCGCGGATGGACGCTCGCCCCGCCGCAGGACAACGCGTCGCGACTCGCGACGAGCCTTTGAACGCGGCCTCGGGCGGCGTGCCCGGCCGTCGCACCGTCACCATTCGCGGCCAGGGCGCGGAGCGCTATGTGCCCCGCTCGCGCGACCGCCGGCCGGAACGCCGCTACGAGCGGACGGGCTTCCGCCCGGACCGCGCCGCCATGTGGGCGGTCCTGCTGTGCGTGATGATGATCGCGGCAGCGGCGATGAGCGCCCACGCCTGACCGGCCGCGGCCGAGCGCCCGCAGTTGAGCGCCCGCACCTCAGCGCCGTGCCCGGCGCCCGCGGGTCGCCTCTCCACGCCCCTGAGCGCCGGCGTCTGAACGCCCCCACCTGACGGCCGCGCCCCCGCTGCGGCCCGTCAACCGCTGCGTTCTCTGGGCGCCGGCGGACCGCCCCGCGTCCCCGCTGCGGCCCGTCGACCGCTGCGTTCTCTGGGCGCCGGCGGACCGCCCCGCGTCCCCGCTGCGGCCCGTCGACCGCTGCGTTCTCCCGGCGCCGGCGGACCGCCCCGCGGCCGGCTCGGGGACCGCCGGGGCCGAGACGCTTACAGAACCATTATCCGAGCGATGAACCGTGGTTAAGGCCCCTGCGTAAAAGGGGTTGTACGACTGTTGATGCACTTGCGAGACCTGGACCTCGCCATTAGACTTATGTTGTGTAAGCAGGTGTTGAAAGTGAAGGGCAAGCATCGCGAGATCTTGCCGCCTCTTTAGACCTTTTTCGGTGGTCAGCGATGAAGACTTCAATGAGCAGATTCCAGATCCATGACGACTTGACGGCCCCCGAGGGCTCCGTGGCGGTGCTCCGCGGCGCTCTGTCCTCGGGGGGACAACTGCCGAACTTCCTAGGTGTGCTGGCGGGTTCGCCCGCGGCGCTGCGCGCGTACGCGCGGTTCCGCTCCGAGCTGCGCCACGGCAAGTTGACGCTCCCGACGCTGGAGCGGATCTCGCTGGCGGTCGCCGAGCACTACCACTCCGAGCCGGGGATCGCGATGCACTCGCGGTCGGCCCGGGGCGCCGGGTTGGCCCTCGACGAGGTGGCTCTGGCGCGCCAGTTCACGTCCAAGGACGAGCACGAGGCGGCCCTGCTGCGCTACCTGCAGGCCGTGATGGAGGACGGGCGCCCGCCGATGCACCTCCACGAGGAGGCGCGCGAGGCCGGCTGGGACGACGAGGAGATCCTGGAGGCGATCGCCGCGGTCACCCTCGAGGCGTTCACCGCCATGGTCAACGTCGCCGGCGACGTGCCGGTGGATGGTTCGACCGAGGCGTCGCGAGCGCTGGAGGCCGCATAGGGGCACGGGGCTCCGTCCCGGCTACTAAGCTCTCGCCTCTGATGGCCGCGCACCAGCAGCCCTCCACTGAGGAACAGGCCAGCGGCAACTGCTGTCCGCTCTATCACGAGGCGGTCGAGCTGGTTGGACGACGATGGACCGGCGCGATCCTGCGCGTCCTGATGGACGGGCCGTTGCGCTTCTCCGAGATCGCCCAGGCGATCCCTGAGCTGTCAGACCGGCTGCTCTCAGAGCGGATGAAGGAACTGGAGGCCCGCGGAATGGTGCAGCGCACCGTGATCCCCGGGCCTCCGTTGCGCGTGCAGTACGAGCTCTCGACGATGGGCTCCGAGCTCGAGCCGGCGCTGGCTGAGATCCAGCGCTGGGCGCGCCGGTGGCTCGGCGATCGCACGCCGGCCAACTGACGTCCGCGCTGGGGCGCGGGCAACCTACGCCCGCCGCGAGGCCGCCTGACCGGCGATCGGGCGCCCGCCACCCGATGATCTAGTCTTCCCGCCTCATGCCCGAGGCCCCACTGACCAAGGACGACGTGCTGGCGCTCGCGCAGGAGCGCGACATCCGCTTCATCCGCCTCTGGTTCACGGACATCCTGGGCCAGCTGAAGGCGTTCTCGATCAACGTCACCGAGCTCGCCGACGCGTTCGAGGGCGGGATGGGGTTCGACGGCTCGTCGATCACCGGCTTCAACGCGATCGAGGAGTCGGACATGATCGCCCAGCCCGACCCGAGCACGTTCGTGGCGCTGCCGTGGCGGCCCAGCGAGGCCGGGGTGGCCCGGATGTTCTGCGACATCCTGACTCCCGAGCGCACCCCGTACGAGGGCGATCCGCGCCACGTCCTGCGTCGCGCGATCCAGCGGGCCGAGAGCATGGGGTTCGATCACTTCTTCGTCGGACCCGAGCTCGAGTACTTCTACTTCCGCGACGCCAAGTCGACCGAGGTGCTCGACGAGGGCGGCTACTTCGACCTGACCACGCTCGACGCCGGCTCGGACCTGCGGCGCGAGACGGTGCTGGCGCTCGAACAGCTCGGCATCCATACCGAGTACACCCATCACGAGGTCGGCCCCAGCCAGCACGAGATCGACATGCGCTACGCCGACGCGCTCAAGATGGCCGACGACTGCATGACCTACCGGATCACGGTCAAGGAATACGCGATGAAGTACGGGCTGCACGCCACGTTCATGCCCAAGCCGCTGTTCGGCAAGAACGGGTCGGGCATGCACACCCACCAGTCGCTGTTCCGGGGCGAGCGCAACGCGTTCTTCGACGCCGACGACCCGTACTACCTCTCCGATGTGGGCAAGGCGTTCATCGCGGGCCAGCTGCGCCACGCCCGCGAGATCTGCTCGATCTTCGCCCAGTGGGTCAACTCCTACAAGCGGCTGGTCCCGGGCTACGAGGCGCCGGTCTACGTCGCGTGGTCGCGGCGCAACCGCTCGGCGCTGGTGCGGGTGCCGCTATATCACCCCGGCCGCGAGCGGGCCACCCGAATGGAGCTGCGCTGCCCGGACCCGGCGTGCAACCCGTATCTGACCTTCGCGGTGCTGTTGCAGGCCGGCCTGGAGGGCATCGAGCACGGGTACGAGCTGCCCGACCCGATGGAGAAGAACCTGTACCACCTCTCGCCCGACGACCGCCGGCGTCTGGGCATCGATCAGCTGCCGGAGACGCTCGGCGAGGCGATCGAGCTGACCGCCCAGTCCGAGCTGGTCCTGCGCACGCTGGGCGAGCACATGTTCAACCGCTACATCGAGATCAAGCGCCAGGAGTGGGACGACTACCGCGTCCAGGTCACTCCCTGGGAGCTCGAGCGCTACCTCCCGGTTCTTTAGTGCTCCCAGCCGGAACGTCCCGCCTGGAATGGCGGCCCCGGATGACCGCTGACCGTTGTCCTCGGATCCTCGTGTGGCGCTGCCACACGGCGGATCCTGCGTCCTCGGTCAGCGGCCCCCGGAGCTCGCCCTTTCCGGCGCGACGTTCCGGCTGGAACCACTAGGTCCGCCGTGGCGGATCCCCTGGTTCAGGCGCCCGATCTCCCGGAGCTGACGCCCGAGCGTCTCGCCGACGGAGACCTGGACGTGTCCGGGGCACTCGTGCAGGGCGGCTCGGTCAGAACCGGCCGCGTCCGGATCATCGAGAGCGAGCTGCGCGGGGTGACCATCGAGGCCCCGGCGGCACCGGGGCTGACGTTGATCCATGTCGTCCTGCGCGACTGCGGACTGTCCAACATCGACGGCCGGGAGGGCGTCATCCGGCGCGTGTCGGCATTGCGGTGCCGCCTGGTCGGCCTGGACGTCAACGCGAGCGACATCTCCGATCTCAGCGTCGGGGACTCGTCGCTGGAGCTCGCGTCCTTCGCCGGCGCCCGGCTGCGCAACGTCTCCTTTGTCGGGGTGAACCTGACCGAGGCGTCGTTTCAGGAGGCGCGCCTGGAGGGCGTCGAGTTCATCGACTGCGAGCTCGCCGGGGCCGACTTCCGGCGGGCCCGGCTCTCGGGGGCGGCGATCCGCGGGGCGGCACTGACTGACGTCATCGGCGTGGAGTCGCTGCGAGGCATGCGCATGCCCTGGAGCGACGTGGTCGCCTCGGCCGGCGCCCTGGCGACGGCGCTGGGGATCGAGATCGAGGAGTAGCTGAGGCTAGGGCGCCAGCGCGGCGGCCAGCTCGTGAGCCCCGGTCACCGGGGCGCGGCAGCTGAAGTGCTCGCAGACGTACGCCGCCGGACGGCCGTCGACCAGATCGCGCCCCTCGAGCAGGGGCACCTCGCCGGCCCCGCCCGCCAGCACCACGTGTGGCCGGTACGCGCCCCGGACGACCCGCGTCAGCTCGTTGCCGTCGCCGACGATCGCCACCTCGCGGACGGGCGCGAGATAGAAGTCCAGCGCCTGGAGCACGTGGCCGAAGCCGTGCGGGTGGCGCCCGACGACCGGGGCCAGCACGCGCAGCACCCCCAGCGCGTGCGTTTCGTACTCGGGCTGTCCGGTCAACCGGGCCAGCCGCTGCAGCCCGAACGCGGCCGACGAACCCCCCGCCGGGACCGGCGAGTCGTCGAGGTCCTTCTGGCGGGCGAAGCCGGAGTCGAGCTCGGCGGCGGTGGTGAAGAACCCGCCGCGCTCATCGTCGGCGAAGCGCTCGATGAGGGTGTCCGCGAGCGCCCGGGCCTCGTGGAACCAGCGCACGTCGAACGTCGCCTCGTACAGCGTCACCAGCCCCTCGAGCAGGTAGGCGTGGTCGTCGAGGTAGCCGGGGATGTGGCCGGTGCGCAGCAGGTGGCCGTGCTCGTCGCGCCGCCCGAGCAGGAACTCGGCACAGGCCGCCGCGGCCTCGATGTAGTCGGGGCGCTCCAGGGCGGCGCCGGCCTGGGCCAGGGCGGAGACCATCAGCGCGTTCCAAGCGGTCAGGCGCTTGTCGTCGAGCCCAGGACGCACCCGCGCCGACCGCGCGTCGTAGAGCGCGGCCCGGATCTCCGCCAGCCGGTCGGGTACCGGCCCGCGGCCCTCGAGCACGTTGGTCGACTCGAAGTTGCCCGCCTCGGTGGCTCCGAAGAACGCGATCGCCTCGTCGGCCAGCTCGCCCAGCGCCGCCCGCAGCTCGGGCACCGTCCACACGTAGAACTTGCCCTCGACCCCCTCTGAGTCGGCGTCGAGCGCCGCGCAGAAGCCGCCGTCGCCGGAGCGCATCTCCCGCAGCGCCCAGTCGAGGGTCTCCTCGCAGACCCGGCGAAACAACGGCTCCTCCGACACCTGCCAGCCGTGCAGGTAGGCGCGCGCCAGCAGCGCGTTGTCGTAGAGCATCTTCTCGAAGTGAGGCACCGTCCAGGTCGCGTCGACCGCGTAGCGGGCAAAGCCGCCGCCCACCTGGTCATAGATCCCGCCGGTGGCCATTTCGCGCAGGGTGCCCAGCGCCATGTCGCGCTCGCCGCGGGCCAGAAGGAACTCGATCAGCGAAGCCTGGGGGAACTTCGGCGCCCGGCCGAACCCGCCGTTGACCGAGTCATAGAGCTGGCGCAGGCCCTTGACCGCCTCGTCCAGCGCCGCCTGGGTGATCGGCTGGTCCGAGGCCGGCAGCCGGGTCGCGCCGCCCAGCGAGCGCAGGATCCCGGCGCCCTGTTCGCGCACCCGGGCGCGGCGCTGGTCCCAGGCCTCGGCCACTCCCTCGAGCACCATGCGCCAGCTCGGCAAGCCATGGCGCGGCTCGGGCGGGAAGTAGGTGCCGGTGTAGAACGGGGCCTGCTCGGGGGTCAAGAACGCGTTGAGCGGCCAGCCGCCCTGGCCGGTCATCGTCTGGCAGGCCTCCATGCACACCGCGTCGATGTCGGGACGCTCCTCGCGGTCGACCTTGATGCAGACGAAGTTGTCGTTCATCAGCGCGGCGATCGCCGGGTCCTCGAAGGACTCGCGCTCCATCACGTGGCACCAATGACAGGCCGAGTAGCCAATCGACACCAGCAGCGGCCGATCCTCGGCGCGGGCCCGCGCCAGCGCCTCGTCGCCCCACGCGTACCAGTCGACCGGGTTGTCGGCATGCTGGAGCAGGTAGGGCGAGGTCTCGTCGGCAAGGCGGTTGGGCATGACCTGGAGCCTAGTGAGGCGCCGCCCCGGGCGGACTGCGCGCGCCCCGGCGCCCCACTACGCTTGATGGCTGATTTCACGACCCCCGCGGGCCGGATGAATCCGGTTCACGAAAGGAGTTTGAGTTTGGCTGGCAATCGGGAACCGGTCACAGCGACCGACGCTCCGGCGGCGATCGGGCCGTACGTCCATGCGGTCGCGGCCGGCGGCCTGCTGTTCTGCTCGGGCCAGATCCCGCTCGATCCCCGGACCGGTGACATGGTGGGCGCCACCGCCGCTGACCAGGCGGGGCGTTGCCTGGAGAACCTCGCGGCCGTCTGCCAGGCGGCCGGCACGACCCTCGGCAACGCCGTGCGGGTGACGGTCTACCTGATCGACATGTCGGCGTTCTCGGCGGTCAACGAGGTGTACGGGTCGTTCTTCGAGTCCAGCCCGCCGGCCCGGGTCGCCATCGGGGTCTCCGCCCTCCCGCGCGGCGCCCAGGTCGAGATGGACGCGGTGGTGGCGCTTCCTGGCTGAGCCGCTCTCGCCGCAACGGCGCGCGGGACCGTCGGTCGATGACATCCGCCGCGCCGCCGCCGCCGGCGCCGGGGTGATCCGCAGCACGCCGGTGCTGACGTCGCGCACCCTGGCCGACCGCACCGGCGTCAGCGCGGTGCTGAAGGCCGAGAACCTCCAGCGGACGGGCTCGTTCAAGATCCGCGGGGCGCTGGCCAAGATCGCCTCCCTGGGGCCGGCCTGCGACTCGGGGGTGGTCTGCGCGAGCGCCGGCAACCACGCCCAGGCGGTCGCGTTCGCCGCCCGCGAGCGGGGGATCACCTGCGACGTGTTCATGCCAGAGTCAGCGCCGATCGCGAAGACCGAGGCGACCGCGGCGCTCGGCGGGCGGGTCCGCCTGGAGGGCGAGACCGTGGACGAGTCGCTGCTGGCCGCGCGCGAGTGGGCCCGGACCGAGGGCCTGGCGTTCGTGCACCCGTTCGACGACCCGGTGGTGGTCGCCGGCCAGGGGACTCTGGGCCTCGAGCTCGCCGATGAGGTTCAGGATCTGACCCGGGTGATCGTGCCGGTCGGCGGTGGCGGGCTGGTCAGCGGCGTCGCCATCGCCATCAAGTCGCTGCGACCCGAGGTGGAGGTGATCGGGGTCCAGGTCGAGGCGTGCGCTCCGTTCCCGGCGTCGCTGGCCGCCGGCGAGCCGGTGGCCGTCGCCTCGGCGCTGACGATCGCCGACGGCATCGCGGTCAAGCGACCCGGCGAGCTCACCCTGGCGCTGATCACGCAATGGGTCGACGGTCTGGTGATCGTCTCCGAGGAGGAGGTCGCCGAGGCGATGGTGTTCCTGCTCGAGCGGGCCAAGCTGGTCGTCGAGGGCGCGGGCGCCGTCGGCGTGGCCGCGCTGCTGGCCGGGCGGGTCGCCGGCGAGCCGGCCGGGACGACGGCGGTCATCCTGTCCGGCGGCAACGTCGACCCGGGTCTGCTGGCCCAGATCGCCCGCCGCCACGAGAGCCAGGCCGGACGGCGCCTGGTGCTCCTCGCCCGCCTGCCCGATCGCCCGGGCTCGCTGGCGCTGCTGCTGGCGCTGGTCGGCCAGCTGGGGGCCAACCTGCTCGACGTCGAGCACATCCGCGAGGGCTTTGACCTGCACGTGCGCGAGAGCGCGGTCCAGCTCGTGCTGGAGACGCGCGGGCCCGAGCACGCCGCTCAGGTCCAGCGCACCATCCGCGACGCCGGCTACGCCGAGCCGCTGGTCGTGCGGTAGCCGGCGCCGTTGTGCGCCGCGTGGTGCTCGCCGGCCGCGGCGACCAGCGCGCCGATGACCTGGCTGCGCTCGTCGGCCTCCGGATGCCACTGGACGCCGAGCACGAACTGCCGGTCAGGCAGCTCGATCGCCTCGGGCAGATCGTCGAGGGCGGACGTGCCGGTGACGATCAGGCCGCCGCCGATGCCGTCCACGCCCTGGTGGTGGTGAGACTTGGTGGTGTGCACCAGCTCGCCGGCGGCCGAGGCGGCCAGTGAGGCGGGGGCCAGGCGGACGTCATGGTCGGCCTCGTCGAAGTTGCCGGGGACGCGGCGGTGGTCCTCGTGGCCGAAGGTCTCGGGCAGGTGCTGGAGCAGGGTGCCGCCGAAGGCCACGTTGAGCACCTGCATCCCGCGGCAGATGCCGAGCACCGGCATGTCGAGCTCGACGGCGCGCCGGATCAGCGCGATCTCGAATGCGTCTCGCTCGGGCGTGCAGCCGTTGGTCTCGCGGTGGGGCTCGGCGCCGTAGCTGGCCGGGTCGACGTCGACGCCGCCGGAGACGATGAGGCCGTCCAGCCGGCGCAGCAGCGCGTCGGGGTCCTCGGCGAGCCCCGGATCGGGCGCGATCATCAGGGCCAGGCCGCCCGCCTGGTTGACCGCGGTCACGTAACCGGCCGGGAGCACGGCCGAGTGCTGGTTCCAGACGCCGTAGCTGGCGTGGGTGAAGGGGGTGGAGATGCCGATCGCCGGCCGGTAGTCGCTCATTGGTAATGAATTTAGTACGAGCGCTCGCGCATGTGTCACCCGCCACGCAGCAGCGCGCGCTGGACCTTGCCGCTGGCGGTCTTGGGCAGCTCGCGGGCGAAGTCGACGATCCGCGGGTACTTGTACGGCGCCGTTTCGCGCTTGACGTGATCCTGGAGCTCGGTCGCCAGCTCGGTCGAGGGGCTGTACCCGTCGCGGAGCACGACCACGGCCCGGACGACGCTGCCGCGGTCCTCGTCGGGGGCGGCGACGACCGCGGCCTCGGCGACGGCTCCGTGCGCGACCAGGGCCGACTCGACTTCGAACGGGCCGATGCGATATCCGGAGGAGATGATCAGGTCGTCGGCGCGCCCCTCGAAGTACAGGTAGCCGTCCTCGTCGCGCTGGACCCGGTCGCCGGTGTGCCACGGGGCGTTCTCCGGAGCGGTCGTCCCCGCCTCGTCCAGGTAGCCGACGAAGAACGTGGGATCGGTCCGCGGGTCGGCCAGGACCAGCTCGCCGTCGCGCACGTCGAGCTCGACGCCCGGCAGTGGCCGGCCCATCGAACCGGGCCGGACGGCGCCGCCGGCGGGCATCCCGGTCAGCTGTCCGGTCTCGGTCTGGCCGTAGCCGTCGCGGATCTCCAGACCGGTCCCCTCCTGGAAGGCGCGGAGCACCTCCGGGTTGAGCGCCTCCCCGGCGGCGACCAGGCCGTGCAGCGACGGGACGGGTCCCAGCTGCGCGCGCTTGGCGATCACCCGGTACTCGGTGGGGGCCATGCACAGCACGTTGACGTTCTCGGCGGCGAGGATCTCGAGCCGCTCGTGGGGGTCAAAACGAGCGTCGTGCAGCAGGGCGGCGGCGCCGTTGATCCATGGGGCGATGAACACGTTGCGGGCCGACTTGGACCAGCCGCTGGCCGCCGTGCACCACACCAGCTCGCCGGGGCGAGCGTCGAGCCAGTGGGTGGCCTGGAGCGTCTGGCCGGGCAGGTAGCGCTGGCCGTGGACGATTCCCTTGGCCTCGCCGGTGGTGCCGCTGGTGAAGGTGATCAGGCACGGGTCGGTGGGCGCCAGCTCGACCGCCGGCGCGGGCTCTGAGTCCAGCAGGGACGGGTCGGGGATGAGGATCACCTCGACCCCGTCCCCACCCGCCCCGGCCTGGTACAGCTCGCCGGCATTGCGCTCGTCGGCGACGATCAGCACCGGATTGGCCGCGGCCAGCCGCTGGCGCAGATCCTTGGCGCGCAGCTGCTCGTTGCAGGGCAACGCGATGGCGCCCAGGCGAAAGCAGGCAACCATGCTCAGCACCCACTGGGGGCGGTTGCCGATCAGGGTCATGACCACGTCGCCCTTCCGCACGCCGCGGGCCTGGAAGGTGCCGGCCAGGCGCGCGGCGCGGTCAGCGACCTCGGCGAACGTCCACTCGCGCCGGCGGCCCTCGCGGTCGATCTCGACCAGCGCCCGTGCCTGCGGTGGGGCGGCGTCGACCACGTCGCGGGCGAAGTTCATCGGCCGTGCAGTCTGACAGGCGGGGGCGCATTGGTACCCTGACGAGCATGGGATGGATGACCGGGAATGGCCCGCTCTCGAAGAAGCCCGCCGGCGAGTTCAACTTCGAGCCGCCCCCGCCGGGGCGCACCATCTACCTCGAGCACACGCCCAAGCGGGTCCGGGTCGAGGTGGGCGGCGAGGTCATCGCCGACAGCCGTAACGCGTTCATGCTGCACGAGTCCGGCCTTCAGCCCACGTATTACTTCCCGCCCGAGGACGTGCGCTCGGACGCGCTCACGCCCACGGACCGGCACACGCACTGCCCCAAGAAGGGCGACGCCTCGTACTACACGATCACCGCCGGTGGCGAGACCGTCGACAACGGCGCCTGGTACTACCCGGAGCCGTTGCCCGATGCGCCGTTCATCAAGGACCTGGTCGCGTTCTACTTCGATCGCATGGGCCGTTGGCTGGAGGAGGGCGAGGAGATCCACGTCCACCCGCGCGACCCCTACCACCGCGTCGACGTGGTGAGCACGGACCGTCACATCCGCGTGCTCCTCAACGGCGAGGTCCTGGCCGAGACCGACCGGGCGATCGCGCTGTTCGAGTCCAACCTGCCGCCGCGCTGGTACATGCCGCGCGAGGACGTGACCGCGTCGCTGTCGCCGTCTGACACCGTCACCCACTGCCCCTACAAGGGCGAGGCCCACTACTGGTCGGTCGACGCCGACGGCGGCAAGGACCTGATCTGGTATTACGACGAGCCGCTGGCCGAGGTGGGGCGGATCACCGGTCTGCTCTGCTTCTACAACGAGAAGGTCGACATCGAGCTCGACGGGGTGCTCCAGGAGCGTCCCGAGTCGCCCTTCAGCCATCGCGCCGCCGCCGCGCGTTAGCCAGGACGTCGTCGAGGCGCTCGGCCTCGAGCGCGGGCCTGGTGGTCAGGCGCCGCCAGGTGACCCGGACGGTCACGTAGCCGGCTCGCAACGTGTCGACGTCGCGGTCGCGGTCGTTCTCGAACGCCTCGCGGTTGGAGTGATAGCGGACGCTGTCGAGCTCGATGATGACCCGCTCGGCGGAGAAGAGGACGTCGACCTCGTGGCCGGCGACGATGGTGTTGACCAGGGGGCGGGGAAAGCCGTAGCGCTCGCAGAACCGGAGGAAGGCATCCTCGAGCACGGATTTCGTGGGGCCGTCGTCCACGTCGATGAATCGGTCCAGGAGCGCCGCGCCGGGGTGGGTGGGGAAGCGAGTGCGGACATCGACGAGCGCGCTGCGGGTGACGTGGTGGCTCAGGAGGGCGTCGTTGACGGTGCGGGTGAGGCGGTCACCGGCGTGCAGGGCCGGCGCGCAGTCGAGGATGGTGCGGGCTGGGCTGGTGGTCCGGATGTCGAGCTGGATGCGGATGTCGCGGGGGAGGAAGGCCTTGCTGCGGTGCATCCTGATGCCGGTTGGGCGGGAGTCGCCGGCTGTCACGGTGACGTCGAACCGGGTCGGCCAGTGGGAGATGAACCCCCAGAGCGCCGCCGCCGAGAGGTGGCTCAGCGCGCCCGTGCTGTTGCAGGCCAGCACCGCGCCCGATGCGCGCTCCAACGGCGTGCGGGGCGGCCGGCCCACGGAAAAGACGCCACGATGGGTGCGGAACAGGCGCCCGCGGCGGACCCGATGAGCGATTGACTCGTCAGTCAAGCCGATAGCCACGAGCTGGAGCCGGGTAATGTTGCCGTGTTGCCCCCCCGCCACGCGGGCGATGGCGGCGTCGTAACTGAAGGGTTGGTGACTTTCTCTGTCCATGCCTGAGAAGGCCACCAACCCTCCCGCAGCCACCCCCTTTGTGGCCGCGTTTTTTGCACTTTTGACACGATTCGGACCGCAGGCCGAGACCGACCCCCCAGGAGCCCTGAAACCCAGATGGCAACCACCAGCCCCACCAGCGATCTGACTGACGAGCAGCGGGCGATCTGCGAGATGGTCCGGCAGTTCGCGGACGAGCAGATCCTTCCCAACGCCGAGCATTACGACCACGAGGACGAGTTTCCCGAGCCGATCGTGGAGCAGATGAAGGAGCTGGGGCTGTTCGGGGTGACCATCCCGGAGGAGTTCGGCGGGATGGGGCTGGATCTGACGACCTACGCGATGATCGTGGAGGAGCTGAGCCGGGGGTGGATCTCCATCAGCGGGATCGTGAACACGCACTTCATCGGCTCCTACCTGTTGATGAAGTTCGGGACCGAGGAGCAGAAGCAGGCCTACCTGCCCAAGATGGCCACCGGCGAGATCCGCGCCGCCTTCTCCCTGTCTGAGCCGGAGCTGGGCTCAGACGTGGCGGCGATCAAGACCAGCGCCAAGCGGGCGCAGGATGGCACGTACGAGATCAACGGGACCAAGATGTGGGTGACCAACGGCCTGCGCTCCAGCGTCGTGTTCGTGCTGGTGCGCACCGATCCCAATGCCGAGCCCAAGCACCGCGGGCTGACGTGCTTCATCGCGGACAAGGAGCCCGGGGCGGCCGAGAACACCGGCGACTACAAGGGTCTGAACGTCCCGCCGCAGATCAAGAAGATGGGCTACAAGGGCGTGGAGTCCACCGAGCTGGTGTTCGACGGCTACCGGCGCAGCGCCGACGACATCCTCGGTGGCGAGCAGCAGGGTCTGAACAAGGGGTTCTCACAGATGATGGACGCGCTGGAGCTGGGGCGGGTCAACGTGGCCGCCCGCGGCGTCGGGCTGGCGCAGCGGGCGCTGGAGCTGGCGCTGAGATACGCCCAGGAGAGAAGAGCCTTTGGCAAGCCCATCGCCGAGCACCAGGCGATCCAGTTCAAGCTGGCCGACATGGCCACCCAGGTCCAGGCCGCGCGACTGCTCACCCGCCAGGCCGCCCGCATGAAGGACGCCGGCGAGCGCTCGGACATCGAGGCCGGGATGGCCAAGCTGTTTGCCTCAGAGACCGGCCGGACCTGCGCCGAGGAGTGCCTGCGCATCCACGGCGGCTACGGCTACTCCAAGGAGTATGAGATCGAGCGGATCTACCGCGACGCGCCGCTGCTGCTGATCGGCGAGGGCACCAGCGAGATCCAGCGGATGGTCATCGGCCGCAAGCTGCTCCAGCGCCACAAGATCTGACGTGCGCGCTACGGTAGAAACACGGCAATCCACGGCAGGGGGTTTCACCATGCCCGAAGACACCGCAAAGATCTCGACGATCGTGAAACGCCGCATCGTCCTCCTGGCGATCGCGGTGGTGGGGGTGGCGGCCATCCTCGCGCCGGCGACCTCGGCCCAGGAGCAGGCGGTTCACGCGTACCTGGCCAAGGACGGAAGCACGGTCGTCTCCGGGTACGACGGCGGCGCCACGCTGGCCAAGCCGTAGACCGCCGCGCCGAGCAGACCGGAGCCCGCCGGGGCGGGCGGGCAATAGACTGCCTGGTCTGTCCTCGCCGTCTGACACCAAGACCCTCATCGAGACCGCGGTCAACCGGTTCCTCGAGGAGGTCCCGGCGCTCCAGCCGCTCAAGCTGGTGGTCGGCTTGGAGCTGCGCGGGGGCCGCGACCTCCAGATGTACCGGGTGCAGCTGCCCGGTCCCAAGGTGACCAAGGACATCGCCGCCGACGCCAAGGTCCGGCTCGAGATCCCCCGGGCGACGTTCAACGAGCTGGCCACCAAGGGCCACATCAAGGACTGGCGCGAGGCGTTCGCCCACGGCGACGCGAAGGCGACCGGCATCGAGCAGATCCTCAAGCTGATCGCCAATGTGGTCGAGCGCCAGGAGGAGCGCTCCCGCACGCGCCACGTCAAGACGCGCTGACCGCGCGCGCAGGCGACGGGCCGCGGCCGGCCCGAGTGTGAAAGGATTTCGCCCGCCCACGCTGAGTCTGGAGCCTTCGGGCAGGGGAACCCCCACGTGGAGCATCCATACAGCTCAACAGGAAGGTGGGCCATGTTCCACGGTCGTCGCCTACGAAGAGTTCTCCATGCCGCGGCCGGAGGCGCGGTCGTCCTCGCCGGGTTGGCGTCTGCCGGCAACGCGCTGGCGGCCGGTCCGGGCCGCAGCGCCATCCCGGACACCCACCCGCAGTGGGCGTCGCGGGCCAACCCGCCGGCGGTCACGACCGGCGCGGTCAATCTGCGGGTCTACCTCGCCGGCCAGGATCCTGCCGGGCTGGCGTCGTTCGCCCAGGCGGTGTCGAACCCCAACGGCGCGCAGTACGGCGACTATCTGACCGCCCAGCAGGTGCAGGCGCGCTACGGCGCGACGCAGTCTGAGGCCACGGCCGTCGAGTCATGGCTCAAGCAGAACGGCCTGAGCGTGAGCGGGGCGACCAGTGGCGTCGGCGCCTACGTCAGCGCCAGCGGTAGCGTCGCGGACGCCGCCAAGGCGTTCGGGGTCAGCTTCGGCAGCTACACCGCCCCCACCGGCGGCACGGCCCGGGCCCCCGAGCAGGCGGCCACCGTGCCCAGCGCGCTCTCGAGCGATGTCGTGGCCGTCTCCGGCCTGGACAACGCGCCGCACTTCGTGACGCGGGGCGACACGTTGCCGCCGCCGCCTCAGAACTACTGGGTGGCGGGGCCGACGTCTGACTTCTATGGCCAGAAGATCGCGACCACCGAGCCGACCGCCGACGGCCAGCATTGGCCGTGGAACGTCACCGGCTACACCCCGCAGCAGGTCCGCGGGGCATACGGCGTCGCGCAGTCGGGCATGACCGGGCGCGGGCAGACCGTCGCCATCGTCGATGCCTACGCGTCGCCGACCATGCTCACCGACGCTGACCAGTTCTCCCGGGTCACCGGCAACCGGCCGTTCGGACCCGGGCAGTACCAGCAGTATCTGCCGCGCACCTTCACCGAGACCGCCGCCGACGAATGCGACGCCTCGGGCTGGTACGGCGAGGAGACGCTCGACGTCGAACAGGTGCACGGCACGGCCCCCGACGCCAACGTGCATTTCGTCGGCGCCTCCAGCTGTGAGGACACCGACCTGGCGTCCGCCGATGCGCTGATCGTCAACCGGCATCTGGCCAGCATCGTGACCGACTCGTTCGGCGAGCCGGCCGATGACGCGACGATCCGCCCCGCGTGGGATCAGATCTTCGAGGCCGGTGCGGCCGAGGGGATCGGGTTCTTCTTCTCCTCGGGCGACAGCGGCTACGAGGACCCGGCCGTCGAGGACCCGGGCTCGGACAAGACCCAGACCGACTACCCCACCGAGAGTCCGTGGGTGACCTCGGTCGGCGGGACCAGCGTGGCCATCGGGCCGCAGAACAACTACGAGTGGGAGACCTCGTGGGGGACGCTGCTGAACCCGCTGTCAGCGGACGGCAGCACCTGGTCGCTCCCGTTCCCGCCCACCTACGGGCCCAGCGCCAATAACTGGCTCTACGACGGGTCCAGCGGCGGCGGCGTGAGCACCGACTACACGCAGCCGTGGTACCAGCGGGGCGTCGTGCCCTACCGGCTGGCCACCGCCGTACCCGAGGGCACGGCCAGCTCGCCGATGCGGGTCGACCCCGACGTCTCGGCGCTGGCCGACCCCAGCACGGGCGTCCTGGTGGGCGAGACGCTGTATCAGCAGAACGGGACGACGTTGGCGTTCTCGCTGAGCCGGATCGGCGGCACCAGCGTCGCCTCCCCGGTGTTCGCCGGGATCGAGGCCGACGCCCAGCAGGCCGCCGGGCATGATCTCGGGTTCGCCAACCCGGCCATCTACGCCCGGTCGGGCACCAACGCGTTCCACGACGTCACCGATCACCCGCTGGGCCCCCAGCAGCTGTACGTCGTGCGCAACAACTACACCGATCCCTACACGCAGACGGGTCCGATCCTGACCTACCTGCGCACGCTCGGGGTCGATGGGCAGGGCGCGGCGGCGCTGCCGGCGACGCCGGGTTACGACGACTCCACCGGGGTCGGCTCGCCCAACGGCTACATCGAGTCGTTCCAGCGCGGGGGACACTCGCGCCGCTGAACGACTCGCGACGTTCCGCCGGCCGGGGGTGGCCTTCGGGTCACCCCCGCCGGGGGGCGCCGGTCAGCGCCTGGCCTTCGGGTGAACCCCCACCGCGGGGCGCCGGTCAGCGCCTGGCCTTCCGGTGAACCCCCGCCGCGGGGCGCCGGTCAGCGCTTGGCCGCCAGCGCCTCGGCGTCGCGCAGCTGCTGCTCGATCAGCGCCAGGCCCGAGTCCCAGAACCCGGGGTCGGACAGGTCGATCCGGACCATCGCCCCCAGCTCCTGCGGTCCGCGGGAGCCGCCGGCGGCCAGCAGGTCGAGGTAGGCCGGGGCAAACGACTCGCCCTGCGCCAGATAGCGGCTGTAGACCGACAGCGCCAGCAGTTGCCCGTAGGCGTAGGCATAGACGTAGCCGGGGGTGTTGATGAAGTGGGGGACGTAGGACCACCACATCCGGTAGCCGTCGGTGATCTCCACCGAGTCGCCGAACAGCTCGGCCTGGCTCTCGACCCACGACTCGGAGATGCGATCGACGGAGAGCTCGCCCTCGGTGCGCCGGCGGGTGTGGACCAGATGCTCGAAGCGGTTCATCGCCATCTGCCGGAACACGGTGGCGATCGCGCCGTCGATCTGCTCGGCCAGCAGGCCCAGGCGCGCCTTGTCGTCGGGCGCGTCGGCGAGCATGCGGCCGAACACCAGCGCCTCGCCGAACACCGACGCGGTCTCGGCCAGCGTCAGCGGCGTCGAGTGGTGGAAGATCCCCTGGGGCTGGGCGAGCACTGCGTGCAGGCCGTGGCCCAGCTCGTGGGCCATCGTCAGCACGTCGCGCCGGCGGGCGGTGAAGTTCAGCAGCACGTACGGGTGGACGCTGGGCACCGTGTAGGCGCAGAACGCGCCGCCGCGCTTGTGCGGGCGGACGGGGGCGTCGACCCACCGGTCGTCGAAGAAGCGGCGCACGATGCGCCCGGCATCGGGCGAGAAGGAGTCGTAGGTGTCGAGCACCAGCTCGCGCGCCTCCGAGTAGGAGAAGGTCACGTCCTCGGGCAGCACCGGCGCCGAGCGGTCGTAGTCGGCCAGCCGGGGGACGCCCAGCAGTTGAGCCTTGAGCGCATACCAGCGCTGCGGGATGTCGAACCGGCCACGGACGGCCTCGATCAGCGCCATGACCGACTCGTCCGAGGCCTCATTGGCCAGGTTGCGCGACGACAGCCAGTGCGGGTAGTGGCGCAGACGATCGTCGACGGCCTTGTCGTGGACCAGCGTGTTGTAGATGAACGCGCGCGTGCGCAGCCCGGGCTCCAGCGCCCCGGACACGGACTCGGCCACCCGGCGGCGGGTGTCGCGGTCGGGCTCCTGCAGGCGGCTGAGCGCGACATCGAGCGGCACGTCGTCGCTGTCGAGGGAGACCTTCAGCGATGAGACCAGCTCACCGAACAGCCGCGCCCAGGCGCTCTCTGACGAGATCGCCTTCTCGGCCAGAATCGTCTCCTCGGGCTGGCTGAGCAGGTGGGGCCGGTAGCGGCGAGCGCTGCGCAGGTAGTGCGCGCAGAAGGCGACGGCGTCGTCGGCGAGCAGCGTCTCGGCCTGCTCGTCAGGCAGTGCGGCCCACTCGAGCTCGAAGAACAGCAGCTTGGTCTCGATCTCCGTGGCGCGCTCCTGGACGAGCTGGAGCAGCGCGCCGCGGGCCGCGTCGGCGGTGTCGGTGGCAAAGCGCAGTGAGGCGAAGGAGCCGGCCTTGCCGACCAGCTCGTTGATCGCCGCCAGCTCGTGCATGGCCGCCGCCAGGCCGGCGGCGTCGAGCTCGGCGAGCTTGCCGGCGTGGGCGTCGGCGAACGCGGCGGAACGTGACAGCGCCTCGTCGAGCTGACGCACGACCCCGTGCTCCTCGTCGCCGTCGACGAGCGGGGTCAGATTCCAGGCGGCCTCGAGCAGCTCCGGGTCAGCGAGGTTTTCAGCGGTGGTCGTCACTTTGTGAAGAGATTAGCCGCGCGCCCCCGCACCCCAGCCCACATCGCGCCGGTGACGGTTAGGGTCTCGCCAGCAATATGGGCCAACGAGCGAACATGCAGGCGCGCCCGGTGCGGCTGGTGGCGGCGGGCGGAACCATCTCGATGGAGGGCGAGCACGCCGTCCCGGCGCTCGACGCCGCCCAGCTCATCGCCGCCATTCCCGAGCTGGCGGCGTTCGAGCGGCTGGAGGCCGAGAACGTCCTCGGCCTTCCCGGACCGCAGATCGCGCTGGACCAGGCGCTCGCGCTGATCACCCGCGCGACGGAGGTGGCCGCCGGCGGCGAGGGGGTGGTGATCACCACCGGTACCGACACCCTCGAGGAGCTGGCGATGCTGTGCGCGCTCATCCACGACTCCGAGGCGCCGATCGTGCTGACCGGCGCCAACCGCCCGGCCAGCGCCGTCGGCGCCGACGGGCCGGCCAACCTGCTCGACGCGATCACGCTGGCCGGCGCCGCGCCCGCGCACGGTCTCGGGGTCGTCGTCGCCTTCGGCGGTGAGATCCACGCCGCCACGACGGTCCGCAAGGTGGACAGCACCGGCCCGGCCGCGTTCGGCTCGCCGGCGAGCGGGCCGATCGGCCGGATCGTCGAGGGGCGAATCTGGCTCTCGGCGCGGCCGCTCCCGCCGCCGAGGCTGAGCCCGCGCAGGCTCGACTTCACCGTCCCCATCGTGACCGCGGCGCTGGGCGAGGACGGTCGCGTCCTGCGCGCGGCCGCCGACGGCGCCGACGGGCTCGTCGTCACCGGGTTCGGGGCCGGCCACGTGACGCCGGGGATGCTGCACGCGCTGCGCGCTGTCGCCGAGCGTATCCCGGTGGCGCTCACGGTGCGCCCGGAGCGCGGCTCGATGCTCCACAGCGTGTACGGGTTCGAGGGATCCGAGCGCGACGTACGGGCCAGCGGCGCGGTGTGCGTGCCGTTCCTGTCGGCGGTGGCGGCGCGGATGGCGCTGCTGTGCTGCCTGGGCGCCGGCCTTGACCGGGCGGGCATCGGCGCTGCGCTGGCGCCGTGGGACGCCTGATTACATTCGCTGAGTGAACCGGCCACGCCTCATGGTGCTGCTGACCGCTGCCGCCATGGCGCCGGCGCTGGCCGGCTGCGCCCACGGCGGCAATCCGCGGTCGATCGGCCTGAGCGAGCTGCCCGTGGCCAGTGGCGCCAAGGTCGTCGGCAGCGTCCGCAGCTGCGACCGGGGCGCCAACTCGTACTGCTCGGTGCAGGCCGTCGTCGTCGGACCGCACTACGGCACCTCGACCGCGCTGCTGGCCGGGGAGAAGGCACGCCTGGAGCAGCTCGGGTGGACCGCCACGCTCGGACTGCAGGGCAAGGAGAAGGGCTCGGATTCGCCCGGCCACAACCTCCGGCTCACCTACTCCACCGCCTACCTGGATCTGCTGGCGCTCGACTCCGGCTACATCCAGCGGGCCCCCGCGCTGGCGCACGCCATGTCCGCGGCGGTGTTCGCCGGCGTGCCTGCGCTGTCGCTCATTCTCGAGCGGGGTTCCTCGTGAGCTCCAGCCGTCGGTCGGTGCCGACCGACACCGCGCTGTGACCGTTCAGCATGTCGCGTAGGTCGTCGCCGACCAGCTCGCGGCGCCACCCGCTCAGCGTGCGCACGTCCGGTTCGGGCTCGGACCGCCGAGCGGCGCCGACGATCAGCTCCAACTCGGCGCGCGAGGCGATCAGCTCATAGGCCAGTCCGGCGTCCAGGGCGCGCGCTCGCAGCAGCGCCTCGGCCAGCGCGATCAGCGGGGCGTCCGCCGGCTCCGACCGGGACCGCGCCTCGTCACGGGGGATCGGCGCCGCCTCGCGCCCGCGAGCGATGGCCGCGAGGATGGCCTCGCCGCGGCGCTTGATGGTCGGCGGGTGCAGCCCGCGGATCTGCTCCAGGCCCAACGTCGCCTGCGGGCGGCGCTTGGCCAGCTCGACCAGGGCCGGGTCGGCGACGATCGAGCCCACCGGCCGGTCGAGCTCGGACGCGGTGCGCTCTCGCCAGGCCGCGAGCTCTCGGGCGACCGCGCGCGACCGGGGGTCGAGCTGGCCGACCCGCGGCAGGCGCTCCCAGGCGGTCTCGGGGTCGCGCTCGTCGGTGGCCGATTCGAGCCGGCGGCATTCCTCGCGAGCCCAGCCGAGGCGGCCGCTCTGCGTGAGGCGTCGCTGGATCTCGTCGGCGAGCTGGAGCAGGTGGGCGACGTCCTCGGCGGCATAGCCGAGCTGCTCGGCGGTCAGGGGACGGGCGTCCCAGCGGGTGTAGCTGGCGGTCTTGCCCACGCGCTGCCCGAGCACCGCGCCCAGCAGGTTGCCGTAGCCGGCCTGGGCGCTGGCCCCGGCGAAACCGGCGGCGATCTGGGTGTCGAAGATGTTGTTGAGCTCGGTCCGCCACGCCCGGCGCAGGATGGCCACGTCCTGGCGTCCGGCGTGCAGTACGACGTCGATCGACGGGTCGCCCAGCAGCGCGGCCAGCGGCGCCACGTCGACCTCGGCCAGCGAGTCGATCAGGAAGATGAGCGGGTCGCCGCCGTCGTCGGGGTTCTCGACGGCGATCTGGACCAGGCACAGCAGCGCCCGGTACCGGCCCTCGGACATGAACTCCGTGTCGATGCCGAACCGCCCGGCCGCTCGCGCCAACTCGGCGGCCTCCGCAACGTCCGCGGAGTTCGCCAGCTGGGTCGAAGGGGCGGTTTCCATGGGAGGACCCTACACGGCGCGGCGCCCCCGCCCAAAGCGGCAACGCGACTGTCGACGAGGCTACTCCGACCCCCTTGGTAGGATTTACTGGCAGAGATGATCTTCTCCTCGAAAGCCGAGTACGGCGTCCGCCTGATGATCGAGCTGGGGCGCCAGGAGCCCGAGCATCCGACGAGCCTGAAGGCGATCGCGGATGCCGAGGGGCTGCCGCTGGCCTACCTGGAGCAGGTGGTGGCGCGGTTGCGCCGGGCCGGCCTGGTGATGAGCGCCCGGGGCGCCCACGGCGGCTACTGGCTCAGCCGTCCGTCCGAGGAGATCGCGATGGATGAGGTGGTGCAGGCGCTCGAGGGGTCGATCGCCCCGATGGAGTGCTTCGTGCACGACCACACCGAGCGCGTGCTCTGCTCGCATCAGCCCGACGCCGGTCGCGGCTGCGCGACCAAGCTGCTGTGGACCCGCGTCCAGGGCGGGATCATCCGCTCCCTTCAGAACACCACCCTGGCCGAGCTGGTCGAGTTCTCGGGCCGCCACGAGGTGGAACCCGTCCCCGCCGGCGTGGCCGCCGACGTGGCTCCGGCCGCCTAACAACACAAGGAAACAGACACCGATGCCCGATCTTGAGATCCGAAACCTTCACGTCCGCGCCGGGGACAAGGAGATCCTGCGCGGCCTGGACCTGAAAGTCGCCCAGGGCGAGATCCACGCACTGATGGGCCCCAACGGCTCCGGCAAGTCGACGCTGGCCAACGCGGTCATGGGCCACCCCAACCTCGAGGTCACCGACGGCCAGATCATCTGGGGTGGCCAGGACATCACCGATGCCGCCACGGACGAGCGCTCCCGCATGGGGCTGTTCATGGCCTTCCAGTACCCCGTGTCCGTCCCCGGCGTGACCGTGACCAAGTACCTGCGCACGGTGATGAACGCCCATCGCGATGCGCACGGCGAGGAGCCGATCTCGCTGCGCGACTTCGCCAAGACCGTCAAGGGGGCCATGGAGCTGACCAAGGTGCCCGAGGAGTTCTCCCGCCGCTACCTCAACGAGGGCTTCTCCGGCGGCGAGAAGAAGCGCATGGAGATCCTCCAGCTGGCGCTGCAGCGGCCCGAGCTGGCCATCCTCGACGAGACCGACTCGGGTCTTGACATCGACGCGCTGCGCGTCGTCGCCGACGGCGTCAACTCTGTCGCCGGCCCCGACATGGGCGTGCTGATCATCACTCACTATCAGCGGATCCTGCATCTGGTCCAGCCCACCAACGTGCACGTCATGTACCGCGGCCGGATCGTCAAGGAGGGCGGCCCGGCTCTCGTGACCGAGCTCGAGGCCAAGGGCTACGGCTGGATCACCGACGAGCTCGAAGAGGCGGCGTAGCCGTCATGAGCACCGTCGAGACCCTTGCGGAGATCAGCGCCGAGTTCCCGGTCCTGCGCCGGGAGTTCGACGGGCGCAACGTCGTCTACCTGGACTCCGCGGCGACGTCGCAGACGCCGCAGCCGGTGATCGACGCGATGACCCGGTACTACACGGACTTCCGGGCCTCCGTCCACCGCGGCGTCTACCCGCTGGCCGTCGAGGCCACCGACATGTTCGAGGGCGCGCGCCAGAAGATCGCTGACTGGCTGGGCTCCACCGCCGAGGAGACGATCTTCACCGCCAACGCCACGGCGGCCATCAACCTGGTCGCCTACACCTGGGGTCGCCAGAACATCGGCGCGGGCGACCTGGTGGTGCTGACCCAGACCGAGCACCACTCCAACATCGTGCCCTGGCAGCTGGTGTGCGCCGAGCGCGGTGCCGAGCTGGCCTACGTGCCGATGCTCGACGACGGTCAGCTCGACCTCGACGCGCTCGACGCGCTGTTGGCGCGCGGCCCCAAGCTGGTCGCCCTGGTCCACGTCTCCAATGTGGTCGGCACGATCAACCCGGTGGCCGACATCGCGGCTCGCGCTCACGATGCCGGCGCGGTGGTGCTGGTCGACGGCTCCCAGGCGGTGCCCCAGATCCCGGTCGACCTCCGGGCGATCGACGCCGACTTCTACGCCTGGACCGGGCACAAGGCCTACGGGCCGACCGGGATCGGGGTGCTGCACGGCCGGCGCGAGCTGCTGGAGGCGATGCCGCCGTTCATCGGCGGCGGCCACATGATCCGGACCGTCGGCGACACCGAGTCGACCTGGGCCGATCTGCCGTGGAAGTTCGAGGCGGGCACGTCGCAGATCGCCGAGGCGATCGGGTTGGGGGTGGCCGTCGACTGGATCCGCGCGATCGGCATCGACCGCATCCGCGCCCACGAGCAGGCCCTTGTCGCCGACGCCCTCGCGCGGCTGGCCGAGCTCCCGGGGATCACGCTGCACGGTCCCCCCGACGCCGCGGACCGCGGCGCGCTGGTGTCATTCGTGCTCGACGGCGCCCATCCCCACGACGTCGGGGAGATTCTGGGCCGCGAGGGCGTATGCGTGCGCACCGGCCATCACTGCACCCAGCCGCTGATGCGCCGCCTGGGGGCGACCGCCACCACGCGGGCCTCCTACGCGGTGCACAACTCGACCGCCGACACGGACCGCCTGATCGAGGCGCTGGGCACCGTCGCCCGCGTCCTGGAGCTGTAGCTAGCCTCGGATTCAGATATGGACGACCTGTACCGCGAGAACATCCTGGAGCACTACAAGCGGCCCCACAACTGGAGCCCGCCCGAGCCCGAGCTCGATCGCGTCGACCTCGAGTTCCACGACCTGAACCCGCTGTGCGGGGACGAGCTGACGGTCAAGCTGGCCGTCGGCGACGACGAACGCATCGAGGGCGTCCGCTTCGAGGGTCACGGCTGCGCCATCTCCCAGGCGGCGGCCTCGATGACCTCCGATGAGATCAAGGGCATGAAGGTGTCAGACGTGCTGGCGCTCGACCGCTCGTTCGTGCTCGACCTGCTGGGCATCGACATCTCCGCCCAGCGCCTGAAGTGCGCACTGTTGTCGCTGAAGGTGATCAAGGGCGCCTCGCTCGGGCACGACGTGGGCTGGGAGCCCGAGACGCCGGCCAGCCAGGCCGAGGACGCCGCCGCCTAGCGGTTCCCGCACACGTACGAGCCGCCGAGCTAGACTTCGGAGAGGAAATCCGATCATCCCACTAGGTTTTACGAGACACGTGCCGCACATCATCGACGTCTGCCCCCTTTCCGAGCTCACTCCCGGCGCCAAGCGCCTGGTCGAGTGGGAGGACCTCGAGATCGGCGTGTTCAACTGCGGGGGCACCGTGTACGCGATCGAGGATCGCTGCACCCATGACGACGGCCCCCTCGTCGAGGGCGAGTTCGACCCCGGCGCGTGCACGGTCGAATGTCCCCGTCACGGCTCGCTGTTCGATCTGACGACCGGCAAGCCCAAAACTTTGCCCGCATATGTTCCGGTCGACACCTTCCCGGTGATCATCGAGGACGACACGATCAAGCTGGAGGTGGAGTAATGGCCGCTCCTGACACCATCACGAACCCGCCGGTGCTGACTGAGAACGAGCAGCTGCGCGGGATCAACGCCGACTACACCGAGCGATACGGCTTTCATGACGCCGAGAACTACCTGTACAAGGCGCCGAAGGGCCTGACGCCTGAGCTGGTCGCCAAGATCAGCGAGTTCAAGTCAGAGCCGCAGTGGATGCGCGACTTCCGCGTCAAGGCGCTCGAGCACTTCCTGTCGCGCCCGATGCCCACCTGGGGCTCGCCGATGCTGGCCGAGGTCGACTTCGACGACATCCACTACTTCGTGCGGGCCTCCGAGCGCGCCGAGCGGTCCTGGGACGACGTGCCCGAGGACGTCAAGCGGACGTTCGATCGGCTCGGCATCCCCGAGGCCGAGCGCAAGTTCCTGTCGGGCGTCGGCGCCCAGTACGAGTCCGAGGTCGTCTACCACCAGGTCCGCGAGGACCTGGAGAAGCAGGGCGTGATCTTCAAGGACATGGACTCGGGGCTGCGCGAGCACGAGGACCTCGTCCGCGAGTACTTCGCCACGATCATCCCGCCCAACGACAACAAGCTGGCGGCGCTCAACTCCGCCGTGTGGTCGGGCGGCTCGTTCGTCTACGTGCCGCCGGGCGTCCACGTCGAGATGCCGCTCCAGGCCTACTTCCGGATCAACACCGAGTCGATGGGCCAGTTCGAGCGGACGCTGATCATCGCCGACGAGGGCTCCTACGTGCACTACGTCGAGGGCTGCACCGCCCCGACCTACTCGAGCTCGAGCCTGCACTCCGCCGTCGTCGAGCTGATCGCCAAGCCGGGCGCGCGCATCCGCTACACGACGGTGCAGAACTGGTCGACGAACGTGTTCAACCTCGTCACCAAGCGCGCCGTCGCCGAGACCGACGCGACCGTCGAGTGGGTCGACTGCAACCTCGGCTCCAAGCTGACCATGAAGTACCCGAGCGTCTATCTGATGGGCGAGCGGGCCCATGGAGAGATTCTGTCGATCGCCTTCGCCGGCAAGGACCAGCACCAGGACGCCGGCGGCAAGATCATCCACGCCGCGCCGAACACGACCTCCAACATCTTCGCCAAGTCGATCTCCAAGGACGGCGGTCGCGGCTCCTACCGCGGGCTGCTGGAGATCGCCAAGGGCGCGCACGGGTCGCGGTCCAAGGTGGTCTGCGACGCGCTGCTGCTCGACGAGGAGTCGCGCTCGGACACCTATCCGACGATCCGGATCTCCGAGGACGACGTCAACGTGGGCCACGAGGCCACCGTGTCCAAGGTCGGCGAGGACCAGCTGTTCTACCTCATGTCGCACGGCATCTCCGAGGAGGAGGCCTCCAAGCTGATCGTCAACGGGTTCGTCGAGCCGATCACCAAGGAGCTCCCGATGGAGTACGCCGTCGAGATGAACCGGCTGATCGAGTTGCAGATGGAGGGCTCCATTGGCTGAGTCCACGCTCGCGTTGAGTGGGGCGGACCTGCCTCAGTTCAAGGGCCGCCCCGGCTGGGAGTTCACCGACATCTCCGAGCTGGACCTGGCCGCGTACGAGCGGGTGGGCGACGACGGCGGAGCCCCGGCGCAGCCGCTGTTCCCGCTCCTGGACCACGACGCCGCGGCGCTGCCCGACGGCGTCATCGTCTCCACGCTCGAGGCCGCCCAGGCCGAGCACCCGGAGCTCATCGAGCGCCACCTGGGGTCGCTGGTGTCTGGCGCCGACGACGTGTTCGTCGCCCTCAACGACGCCGGGGTGCGCGGCAGCGCATTCGTGTACGTCCCGCGCGGCGTCGTCGTTGAGCATCCCATCTCGCTGCACAGCCTCCAGTCGGCCGACCGGACCCTGCTCAACCGCCGCACGCTGATCGTGCTCGAGGAGGGCGCCCAGGCCGAGGTGTGGGAGCAGTTCGTCTCGGGCTCGGACGATCTCGACGGCGTGTTCAACGTCGTCACCGAGCTGGTGCTCACAGACAACGCCCACCTGCGCTACGTGTGCGGTCAGGGCCTGTCGGAGCGCAGCTGGATCTTCGGCGCCCAGCGGGCGCAGGTCGGCCGCGACGCCGCCCTGGACTGGGTGGCGCTCGGCTTCGGGTCCGCGCGCGGGCACGTGCGCATGGAGACCCGGCTGACCGGCGAGGGCGCCGACGCCCGCGTCACCGGCGCCTACGCCACCCACGGCCGCCAGCACATCGACTTCGACACCACCCAGGAGCACGCGGCGCCGAACACGACGTCGGACCTGGCGTTCCGAGGGGTGCTGCAGGGCCGCTCCAGCGCCGTGTGGAAGGGCAACATCATCGTCGACCCCGGCGCCCAGAAGACCGACGCCTTCCAGGAGTCGCGCAACCTGTTGCTCTCCAAGCGGGCCCACGCCGACGCGATCCCCGGCCTGGAGATCCAGGCCAACGACGTGCGCTGCACCCATGCGGCGGCGGTGGCCCAGGTCGACCCCGAGCAGCTGTTCTACCTGCGCTCGCACGGGATGCGCGAGGACGCCGCCAAGCGGTTGGTCATCGAGGGCTTTCTGGCGGCGCTGGTCGAGCGCTTCCCCGAGGGTCAGGTGCGCGCGTCGCTGGCCGAGGCGCTCGAGCGCCGGCTCGAGCTCATCCTGGGCGATTAGCGGCCGCCGCTGGGCGTAGGATGCGCCGGGTCATGGCGCGCTCCACGCCGATGGTCCCACTCGGTTACGGCAAGTTCGTGCGTGCCGACCGCATCTATGCGCTGGTGCCGCTGGAGGGTCCTGACCGGGGAGACGGGCGGCGGACGCTGGTCCACATCGAGGGGATCGAGGAGCCGCTGACCGCCTCGCGATCGGAGGGGGCGATCGCGCACGACATGGCCGTTGCGCTCGGGCAGGAGCTGCCCCGTGGCCGGCGCGACAGCGGGATCCCCGGGCAGGAGCACCTGTTCTAGACGTGCCGGCGCGGGTGGTGATGCTGCGGGGGATCAACGTCGGCGGCAGCCACCGCGTCCCCATGGCCGACCTGCGGGCGCTGCTGGGCGAGGCGGGCTACGAGGACGTGCGCACCTACGTGCAGAGCGGCAACGTCGTCCTGTCCAGCGCCCAGTCGCCGGCCGAGCTCGAGCGCGAGGCCCAGCGGCTGATCTCCGCGCGATTCGGCTTCGACGTGCCGGTGATCGTGCGCACCCGCGAGGCGCTGGCCAAGGTGGTGGCGCTGGATCCGCTGGGCGACGTCGCCGACGAGCCCAAGCGCTACCAGGTGACGTTCCTGTCAGCGCCGCTGGGCGCCGACGTGCTCGCGCGGCTCGAGGCCGCCGCCGTCGACGACGAGCGCGTCGTCGCCCGCGGTCACGAGCTCTACACCTGGCACCCGGCGGGCGTGGCCCGCTCCAAGATGTGGACGGCGATCGCCGGCAAGGGCCTGGGCGTGACCGCCACCGCCCGGAACTGGCGGACGGTGACGACGCTGCTGGAGATGGCCGGCGGCGCCTAGCCCGGCCGTCGTTTCGCGGTGTCGCCGGCGGAGCGAAAAACGGCGGGCAACGAAGGGACGGCACAGTGGTGCCGGCGGGGCCTGCACTCTGGACCACGGTGTCCGCCCGCCGGTTCCGGGTCCGTGGTCTCAGATGCGCGGAAACCGCGCGTTCTGAACCACCGTCTCGCGAAAGGTGCGGTCCGTGGTCGACCGCGCGGTTTTTCGTTGCCCATGACGCAACATCCGAGGCCAAGATCGTCGGCAAACGCCCCAACCAACCCGCCTCCCGAACCGCATGGGCCGTTTGCTTTCCTCACGACGGCAAAGGCCCCACGCAAGCGCGAGCGGCCATTCGTTGGGACGTTTGCCGACGCCGACGGACCGTCACCCACGGCTCGTCCCACCTTCGAACGCCGTCGTTGACGTTCGCTTACGCCTCTCCTCGGCCACACGGACGACCGGCGAGGCAACCGGCGACAGCCGCGAACCGGCGACACCCGCCCAGCGCTCAGGCGGCCTCGTGCTCGAGGACGGCGGCCTCGGCTGTCGGCGCCCGGCTGGCGGCTGTCATCGCCACCGGCGGCCGCCGGCGGGCCAGCGTCAGCACTGCGGCCACCGCCGCGGCCCCCGCGCACGCCAGCGCCACCAGGAACGCGAGGTGATAGCCGCCGAGCAGCGCGTTGAGCTCGGACTCGCCACGGGCCAGCAGGGTCCGGGTGTGGCTGTTGGCGACGGTGCCGAGCACGGCCACCCCGATCGCGCCCGACAGCTGCAGCGAGGTGTTGACGATGCCCGACGCCATGCCGGCGTCGGCGGGCGGGACGTTGGCCATCGCCACCGTCAGCAGCGGCATGAACGCGAGACCGGCGCCGAGGCCGATGAGGACGAACGCGGGGAGGATGCCGGCGACGTAGCTGGTGTGGGGGCCGAGCTCCATGAGGAACGCCAGTCCGCCGGCGCAGGCGATCAGGCCCGCCAGCATCGGGGGCAGCGGCCCGAACCGGTTGACCAGCCGGGCGGTGATGCCGAACGACAGGGCGGCGACGCACAGCGTCTGGGGCAGGAACGCGATGCCCGTCTGGAGCACGCCGTAGTGGCGGATGTGCTGGAGGTAGAGCACGCCGATGAAGAACGACGCGTACATGCCGGTGATCAGCAGGCCGCGGATCAGGCTGGACGCCGCCAGGCCGCGGATGCGGAAGATCCGCATCGGCATGATCGGGTTGCGCAGCCGCGACTCCAGCACGACGAACGCGACCAGCAGCGCGGCCGCCAGGCCGCCGAACGCCAGCGTGTGCGGCGAGCCCCAGCCGTCGCTGGAGGCGGTGACGATGGCGTAGGCGGCCAGCATCATCGCCGAGGTCACCAGGACCGGCCCGACGACATCGACGTCGCGCGTCAGCCCGAGCCCCTCGTTCTCGGTGATCCAGATGCGGCCGAGCAGGAACGTGGCCACGCCCACCGGTACGTTGATGAAGAAGATCCAGTGCCAGTCGATCGACTGGGTGATGATCCCGCCGGCCAGCAGGCCGAGCGACCCGCCGCAGGAGACGACGAGCATGTAGATGCTCATCGCCTTGCCCCGCTCCTGCGGCTGCCGGAACTCGACGGTGATGATCGCCATGATCGCCGAGGTGGCGCCGGCTCCGCCCAGGCCCTGGACGAAGCGGGCGGCGATGAGCAGGGTCTGATCGTCAGCGATGCCGCAGACCGCCGATGCGGCGGTGAAGATCGCGATGCCGACCAGGAAGATCCGCCGCCGCCCGATCAGGTCGCCCAGCCGGCCGGCGAACAGCAGGAAGCTCCCGAAGCTGATCAGGTAGGCGTTGATGACCCACGTCAGGTCGGCGGGACTGAAGTGCAGCGAGCGCTGGATCGACGGCAGGGCGACGTTGACGATCGTCGCGTCGACGATGCTCATCAGCTGGGCGAGGCAGACGACGACCAGGGCGATCCAGCGGGCGTCGCGCGAGGTGCGGGGGGTGCGGAGGGCGCTCAATGACATGCGGATCATCATTACATAAATGATGATCTCCTACAACATGATGATCCGGGCAATGTTAAGATCGCACCCGTGTCGAGCACGAAGACCAAGGGAACCATCACCCTGCTGGCGGCGATCAGCAAGGTCATCCACCGGCGTACGACCGAGGAGCTGCTCGGCATCAAGTGGAAGCACTTCGTGGCGCTCTCGGCCCTGTACGAGCAGGCGCTGTCGCAGCAGTCGTTGTGCGATCAGATGGTCATGGATCCCAACAACTGCGTGATCCTGCTCAACGAGCTCGAGTCGCTGGGCTACGTGCAGCGCCGCCGGGATCCGGCGGATCGGCGGCGCCACATCGTCGAGGTCACCGCTGCCGGCCGCGACGCGTTCGACCGCAGCATCCGGGCCCGCGAGCAGATCGAGGACGACGTCCTCGGGGCGCTGGATCGCGGCGAGCGCGAGGCGCTGCGCGCGCTGCTGATCAAGGCCCTGGGGGACTGACGCGCATGCGCGCGTACGCGGTGGCCGACGTGTTCACCGACGTCCCGCTCCAGGGCAACCCGGTGGCCGTCTTCACCGACGGCCAGGGCCTGAGCGGCGACGCCATGCAGCGCACCGCCCGCGAGCTCAACCTGTCCGAGACGGTGTTCGTGCTGCCCGGCGAGGACGGGGCCAACGCCCGGGTGCGCATCTTCACCCCGGCCATCGAGCTGCCGTTCGCGGGCCACCCGGTGCTGGGAGCGGCGTTCGTGCTCGGTCAGCGGCTGGGCTCGGACACGGTCGCGCTGGCGACCGGCGCGGGGATCGTCGAGGTGGCGCTGCGCCGCAAGGACGACGTCGTGGTGTTCGGCGAGATGGCGCAGCCGCTGCCGACGTGGGAGCCGTTCGCTCAGCCCGACGAGCTGCTCGCCGCGCTGCGGCTGGAGCGCTCGGCGCTGTCGATCGAGGTCTACGACAACGGGGTCCGGCACACGTTCGCCTGCCTCGAGGACGACGCCGCCGTGGCGGGACTGCGCCCCGACCTGAGCGCGCTGGGCGAGCTCGGACAGGTGGGGGTGAGCTGCTTTGCCGTGAGCGACGGCGCCCGGGTCAAGACCCGGATGTTCGGTCCCGGGCTCGGCGTGGCCGAGGATCCGGCGACCGGATCGGCGGCCGGCCCGCTGGCGGTTCATCTGGCCCGCCACGGGCGCACCGGCTTCGGCCAGCGGATCGAGATCCACCAGGGCGCCGAGATCGGGCGGCCCTCGACGCTGTTCGCCCAGGTCGACGGCACGCACGAGCGGCTGGAGCGGGTCGCCGTCGGCGGCGGGGCGGTCATCGTGGCCGAAGGCCGGTACCTCATCGACTGAACGCCCGCGCCCGCCCGGGGCTCGACGGAGGTGGGATACTCGAGGGATCCGGTCACGAGCATCACCGTGGAGGTGATGACATGTCTGATCCCCCTCGCGTTCTGGTCGTCGCTCATCAGACGGCCGCCACCGGCGCACTGCTTGATGCGGTGCGTGCCCGAGCCAGGAGCGGGCCCGCCACGTTCCACCTCGTGGTGCCGCGCCAGGCGCACGGCATGCACAAGGTGGTCGATCCACAGGACACCGGCGACGATGAGGCCAACGAGGTGCTCGACGAGGCGCTGCCCAAGTTGAGCGAGGCCGCGGGCCAGACGGTCACCGGCACCCTCGGTGACCCCGAGCCGCTGATGGCGATCCAGGACGCGGTCAACCTCGGCGACTACGACGAGATCATCATCTCGACCCTGCCGCGCCGGGTGTCGCGCTGGCTGAAGCTCGACCTGGTCTCAAAGACCCGGGGGCTCGGGCTGCCGGTCAGCCACGTCGAGGCCGAGAGCAGCGTCTACACGCCGGTCGGGGTCAGCGAGAGCTGACCCCGGGGGCGGGCCGGCGCCCGGCGCGGGGAGGCGGCTGCGTCAACCGGCGCCGCTTGGGTAGGCTGCTCAGGGCATGAAGCTGGCAACGTTCGAAGCGCCCGGCCAGTCCGGGCCACTGTCCGGCATCGTTCACGATGACCGGATCGAGGCGTTCGGCGGCCCCGACGGGGTCCGAGAGGCGCTGGCCTCGGGACGCGTCCCTGGCCCCTCCGGCGGCGCCTGGCCGCTGGCCGACGTGCGACTGCTGGCGCCGATCTCCGATCCGGGCACGATCTACGCCATCGGCCTCAACTACGCCGACCACGTCGCTGAGATGGGCGGAGAACCGCCGAAGGCGCCGATCGTCTTCGTCAAGGTCCGCGGCTCGGTCGCGCCGCCGGGCGGGCCCATCCGCTGTCCCGAGGTCGTGCGCCGCCTGGACTACGAGGGCGAGCTGGTGATCGTCATCGGCGCCGAGGGCCAGATCGGCGGTTTCTGCATCGCCGACGACGTCAGCGCGCGCGACCTGCAGGGTCGCGAACCCCAGTGGACGCGGGCCAAGGGCGCTGACACCTTCTGCCCCTACGGCCCCTGGGTCACCACCGCCGACGAGGTCCCCGATCCCGGCGAGCTGGGCCTGCGTACCTGGGTCAACGGCGAGCTGCGCCAGGACAGCCGGACCTCCAATCTCATCTTCGGTTGCGCGGAGCTCGTCGCGTTCATCTCGCAGACCTGCACCCTGCGCCCCGGCGATCTGATCCTGACCGGCACGCCCAACGGCGTCGGCCAGGCCCAGGATCCACCGCAGTTTTTGCGCAGTGGAGACCGGGTAAGGATTGCCATCGACGGCCTCGGCGAAATAGAGCACGCCGTCGAATAGTCAGCGAGCCTGCCCTTATCCAGTGGCCGGCTCGGACCGTCCACAGGGGAGGCGGGAATGCTGAGGTTGCACCCCAGCACAGTCGACTACGCGATCCTGGCGATCTACTTCGTCGTGGTGTTGGGGATCGGGTTCGTCGCGCGGCTGTCGATCAAGACCGACCTGGACTTCTTCCTGTCCGGCCGCTCACTGCCGGCGTGGATCACCGGTCTGGCGTTCATCTCCGCCAACCTGGGCGCGCTGGAGATCCTCGGTCAGGCGGCCAACGGCGCCCAGTACGGGGTGCCCGCGGTCCACTATTACTGGGTGGGGGCGGTGCCGGCGATGGTGTTCCTCGGCATCGTGATGATGCCGTTCTATTACGGGGCCAAGGTTCGCTCGGTCCCCGAGTACCTCCGGCTGCGCTTCAACGAGGCCACGCACGCATTCAACGCCGTGACGTTCGCGGTCGCCACCGTGCTCATCTCCGGGGTCAACCTGTTCGCGCTGGCGCTGATCATCCACCTGATGCTGGGCTGGTCGATCATCCTGGCGATCCTCATCGCGGCCGCCCTGGTGCTCGTCTACATCACGCTCGGCGGCCTGACCTCGGCGATCTACAACGAGGTGCTGCAGTTCTTCGTGATCGTCGCGGCCCTGCTGCCGCTGACGCTCGTCGCCCTGCACGCCGTCGGCGGCGTCCACGGCCTGATCCAGCGGGTCAAGCACTTCAAGCCGCTGGGCGAGGCGGGGTTGCACGCTTGGCGTGGCCTGGGCATCCACCATGTCACCAATCCGCTGGCGTCGGACTGGGTGGGGATCGTGTTCGGGCTGGGCTTCGTGCTCGGGTTCGGATACTGGACGACCAACTTCGCCGAGGTCCAGCGGGCGCTGTCGGCCCGCAACATGTCGGCGTCGCGGCGCACGCCGCTGATCGGAGCCTTTCCGAAGATCTTTTTGCCGGCGATCATCATCCTGCCGGGGCTCATCGCGGTCGTGACCGTCAAGGGCCTCGGGGTGGGGACGAGTCTCGGGCTGCAGTACAACACCGCGATTCCGCATCTGATCGGCAACTACCTGCCCGAGGGGATGCTCGGTCTGGCCGTCACCGGGCTGGTGGCGGCGTTCATGGCCGGAGTGGCGGCCAACGTGACCGCGTTCAACACGGTGGTCACCTATGACCTGATCCAGTCCTATTTCGTCAAGGACCGCGATTCTGCCTACTACCTGCGCGCCGGGCGCATCGTGACGATCGCCGGCGTGCTGATCTCGATAGTCACGGCGCTCATCGCCAAGGGCTACTCGAACATCATGAACTACATCCAGACGCTGTTCTCGATCTTCAACGCGCCGCTGTTCGCGACGTTCATCATCGCCATGTTCTGGAAGCGGGCGACCGCGTGGGGCGGCTTCTTCAGCCTGGTGGCGGGCACCGCCGCCGCGTACGCCACCAACCGGCTGGCCGCCTACAAGGTCATCTTCCACTTCGGCTCGCCGCTGTCGGCGAGCTTCTGGCAGGCGATCATCGCCTTCATCGTCGACGCGGTGGTGATGGTTGTCGTGTCGCTGGTGACCCAGCCCAAGCCCGACGAGGACCTGCGCGGCCTGGTGTGGGGACGGACGCGCAAGGAGGAGCCGGAGACCAACGTCGATCCACGCGACAAGCTCTGGTGGCGTTCGCCGGCCCTGCTCGGCGGCGTTGCGCTGGCGCTGGTCGTGGCGCTGAACATCATCTTCGCCTAGGAGTCAGGAGAACCACCTATGACCGAGCACGAGAAGCAGTCCCCGGGGCGCGGCGATGCGCCGATGGCTCCGACGGGCGTCACCGACGAGGAGGAGATCAGAGCGGCGAAGGCCGCCAACCGGTTCGACATCCGCCGGCTGATCGGCGGTCTGTTCGCCCTCTACGGGTTGATCCTGCTGATCCTCGGGCTGTTCGGCTCGCACGCCAGCAAGACCAAGGCGGCGGGCATCAACGTCAACCTCTGGACCGGGATCGGGATGCTGATCTTCGCCGGGCTGATGATCTTCTGGGCGCTGAGCCGCCCGGTGGCGCCGGAGCCGGCCGAGACGCGCGGGCAGGGCTCGGGACGCATCCGGCGCGCCCCGGCCACATGATCTTCGTCTCGGCCGGGCGCTAGGCCAGGGTGGCGGTGACGCTGATGTCGACGCCGGCCAGCGCGCGGGAGATGGGGCAGTTCTTGCCGGCCGCCTGCGCCGCGGCCTCGAACGCCGCCTGATCGATCCCCGGCACCCGGCCGGTGACGCTGAGCTCGGACGTGGTCACCGTCGGTGCCCCGCCCTTCTGGTCCAGCGTCACCTTCGCCGTGACCTCGAGATGCTCGGGGTCGTGCCCGCCCTGGGAGAGCTCGTTGGACAGCGCCATGGAGAAGCAGGACGAGTGCGCAGCGGCGATCAACTCCTCGGGGCTGGTCTTGCCGTCCGAGCGTTGGGTTCGTGAGGCCCAGGTGACCTCGAGGTCGTTCAGCGCGCCGCTGGCGCCGTTGAGGACTCCCTTCCCATGAGGCAGGTCGCCGTCCCACGCCGTCGTGGCGCTTCGCTCAGCCATCGGCATCTGGCTCACCTCGCTTGGGTCAGTGGTGGTCGATCACGCGGTCGATGAGCCCGTACTCGACCGCCTCGTCGGCCTTGAAGAACCGGTCGCGCTCCATGTCCTCGTGGACCTGCTCGAACGGCTGACCGGTGTGGAACGCGTAGATCTCATCGATCCGCTTGCGGATGTTGAGGATCTCCCGCGCGTGAATCTCGATGTCCGTGGACTGGCCCTCGAATCCGGCCGACGGCTGATGGATGAGGATCCGGCTGTTGGGCAGCGAGAACCGCTTGCCCTTGGCGCCGCCGGTGAGCAGCAGCGAGCCCATCGACATGGCGATTCCGACGCAGATCGTCGAGATGTCCGGCTTGATGAACTGCATCGTGTCGTAGATCGCGAGCCCCGAGTAGATCGAGCCGCCGGGGGAGTTGATGTAGATGGAGATGTCCTTGTCGGGGTCCTGGGACTCCAGGTGCAGCAACTGGGCGACCACCAGGTTGGCGATCTGGTCGTCGATCGGCGTACCGACGAAGATGATGCGCTCGTTGAGCAGCCGGCTGTAGATGTCGAACTCGCGCTCGCCGCGCGCCGTTCGCTCGATGACCATGGGAACTAGGGGCATGGCCCACACGCTAGTACATGCCGCGTGCAACCGGCCCGTGGCGCGTCCGGCCGGCCGCGCCGGAACCGCTTCGGCGCGTCAGGTGAACAGGACGGCGGTGCCCTCGAAGCGTCCGGCGCGCAGATCGGCCAGCGCCTGTTCGGCGTCCGTGAACGGGTACGTGCTGATCGTCGTCCGAACCGGGATCTGCTCGGCCAGCGCCAGGAACTCATAGCCGTCCTGGCGGGTGAGGTTGGCCACCGAGCGGATCGTCCGCTCGTGCCACAGGTCGTCGTATGCGAACGACGGGATGTCTGACATGTGGATGCCGGCGCACACGACCGTGCCCCCGGGGGCGAGCGTCTTGAGCGCCGCGGGCACGAGCGGTCCTGCCGGGGCGAAGATGATCGCCGCGTCCAGCTGCTCCGGAGGCAGCTCGTCGCTGCCCCCGGCCCAGGTCGCGCCCAGCGAGCGGGCAAACTCCTGGGTCCGCTCGTCGCCCGCGCGGGTGAAGGCGTAGACCTCGCGTCCCTGGTGCACCGCGACCTGGCAGATCTGGTGGGCGGCCGAGCCGAAGCCGTACAGGCCCAGGCGCTCACCGTCGCCGGCCAGGCGCAGCGCCCGGTAGCCGATCAGGCCGCCGCACAGCAGCGGCGCGGCCTGCTCGTCGGACAGCTCGTCAGGCAACGGGAGGCAGAAGCGCTCGTCGGCGACGGTCAGCTCGGCATAGCCCCCGTCGATGTCGCGTCCGGTGAAGCGGGCGCTGACGCAGAGGTTCTCGCGCTCGGTGGTGCAGTAGTGGCAGGTCCCGTCGGTCCAGCCCAGCCAGGGCACGCCGTAGCGCGTCCCGTCCTGAGTGCGCCCGACGATCTGATGGCCGAGCACCACCGGCAGCTTGGGCGCGTCGATCTCGCCGTCGCGCAGATGCAGGTCGGTGCGACAGACCGCGCAGGCGGCGATCGTCAGCCGCAGCTGGCCCTGTTCCGGGACCGGATCGGGCAGCGTCGCCTCGCGCAACGGCGACCCGGGCCGGTCGAGCACCATCGCGCGCATCGTGCGTCCGCTACCCGCCGATCATGCCGCTCAGTGTGTGGCCGAGAGCCATGACTGGAGGCTGGTCTGGACCGGCGCGGTCTCGCCGGTGCTCAGCTCGGTCCGGATCTCGCGCATCGTGCCGAACCGCTCGGCCACGACGCTGTGCTGATGGATCGTCTCCAGGTTGACCTGGCGGGCGGAGACGAACGCGTCGTCGTCGAGCGACGGGAACGCCTCGAGCACGCCGGCCACCATCTCGCGCACGCAGTCCTCGACGAAGCGGGGGCGGCGATGGGCCTTCTCGACCACGTGCCCCTCGTCCGAGCGCTTCATCAACTCGTAGATCTCCGACGACATCGACTGCTCAACGATCCGCACGAGCGTGCCGGCGTCGATCTCCTCGACGCACTGCTCGGGGCAGCCGATGTACAGCGTGCCCAGGCCGCGCTGGTTGTGGGTGGCCACCGGGACAGCCTCGAGGATCCGCTCGATCTCGTCAGCGCTGAAGCCGTCCTCGTGAAGGCGCTCGCGCGCGCCCGCGGCGACGAGTTCCTGCGCGCACGGGCAGGCGGTCATGCCCTGGGCGGTCACGCCGGTCAGCCGCCGGGTGCCGCGGTCGGTGGCCACGGCCGCCCCGTGCAGCGTGTACAGCTCCTGGGTCATGATCTGGGAGACCGGCGCGGGCTTGTGCTCGGGGAAGCGCGCCTCCACCGTGACCTCGGCCCGCCGGGCGCCCTGGCGCGAGCGGACCAGCTCGGCGATGTGCTGGGCCAGCGCCTCGGCGCGAAACGGCGCGTCGCCGAGGACGACCTCGCCGATGGCGTCGTTGACGACCTCTTCGAAGCGCGACATGTGCGCGCCCTTCTGGGCCGAGCCCAGCTCGATCACGCACTCGAACCGCGCCGAGAACAGTTGCTCGGATCCGTTGTGGCCGAGGCGGATCACCTTCTCGACGCCGATGACGCCGACCCGGGAGAGGCTCAGCGCGAGCGTCGGGGACTGCGACTGGACGTCGATCACTCCGGTGGCGGATGTTGGGTGTGTTGTCATCGCCACCAAAAGAGTAGTGGGCGGCCTCCAGCGACTCGCGACGCCGCTCGCGAAATCTGCCGCACGGCACTAGATCCAATGGACATCGAACCCTGAACGCCCGTTTCAGAAATCCGCCGCTTTGTGGTATCACTCGCCCGGTTGTATCGGGAGTCACGAGAGGGAGTCGCGCCTGGTCGGGCGGCTCAGAGGCCAATTGCAGAGGAGCTCAGGGGCTGTGAGCGTTGAAGAGATCGTTCTTTTGAGCGACGAGGCTCCGATCGCGGAGTTGGAGGAGCTACGGCCGCTGATCGCGTCGGGGCAGGAGCGGGGATACCTGACGTTCGCCGAGATCGAGGAGTGCCTCGAGGAGGCGGACGTCACCAAGGAGCAGGTGCAGGAGCTGCACAGCTACCTCGATGAGCAGGGAATCGTCGTCGTGGGCGCTGACGGCCGCCCGGCGAAGTCCGACGGCGACAGCATCGAGGCCTCAGCGGCCCGCGCCAGAGACGGGGAGAGCGAGCAGCGCAAGAAGGTCGAGGTCGATCTGACCGTCGAGCCCAGCCTCGATTCGCTGCGGCTGTACCTGCGCGCGATCGGCCGGGTCAACCTGCTCACGGCTGAGCAGGAGGTCATGCTCGCCCGCCGGATCGAGCGCGGCGACATGCGCGCCAAGCAGCAGATGATCGAGGCCAACCTGCGCCTGGTGGTGTCGATCGCCAAGTCCTATCTGGGCCGCGGCCTCACCTTCCTGGACCTGATCCAGGAGGGCTCGATGGGCCTGATCCGCGCGGTCGAGAAGTTCGACTACCGCCGCGGCTACAAGTTCTCCACCTACGCGACCTGGTGGATCCGCCAGGCGGTCACGCGCGCCATCGCGGACAAGGGCCGCACGATCCGCATCCCGGTTCACATGGTGGAGAAGCTCAACAAGGTGGTCCACGTCGAGCGCCAGCTCATCCAGCAGCTCGGTCGCGAACCCACCCCGGAGGAGATCGCCGCGGAGCTGGACACGACCGTCCGCGAGGTCCGCGACGTCCTGCGCATGGCCCAGCAGCCCATTTCGCTGGAGAAGCCGATCGGCGAGGAGGACGACTCCGCACTGGGCGACTTCGTCGAGGACCAGACCGCCGAGTCGCCGTTCGAACAGGCCGCCGAGCGCCTGCGCCGAGAGAACCTCCGTCGCGCCCTGGCTGCTCTGCCCGAGCGCGAGCGCGAGGTGATCGAGATGCGGTTCGGCCTGACCGGCGAGCGGCCGTACACGCTGGAGGAGGTCGGGCGGGCGTTCAACGTCACGCGCGAGCGGATCCGGCAGATCGAGAACCACACGCTCAAGAAGCTTGAGGCGCTGCCCGAGGCGCAGCGCCTGCGGGACGCTTCGTAGCAGAAAAGTTGTAATTAGCGGAGCTTTTCTGTCCGGGCGGGGCGAGATCGTCCGGTCATGGAGCGGTTCGTCGTCGCCCTTTGCACCCGGGGCGGCAATCAGAGCTGGAATGGGGTCATCAAACGGCTCGACGCCAGTCGGTGCGACCGTTTGTTCGTTCACGTCGGCGACGGACGCCGATGGTTCATCCCGGCTTCGGCGCTGGGCGGAGGTTCCGCCATCGCGCTGGGCGGTCCGAAGTACTCGGAGTACGAGGTCGAACCCGGCGAGCCTCTCCCGCCACGGCCTCCGACGCTAGACTCAGGCCCGCCTCGGCGGGATTCCCGAGCGGTCAAAGGGGACGCGCTGTAAACGCGTTGGCTCTGCCTTCCCAGGTTCGAATCCTGGTCCCGCCACTGGCCTGATCCCGGGCCTCACAGTCCAGCGCCATTGGCGCTCCGTGAGGTCCCTGGTTGGGCGGCGTTGGGCATGCATCGCCACTCCAGTGCGCTTGCGCCTGGCGTGCAGTTTTCCTTGCATACCGCCCGCTTTTCGGGTGATTGAACGGCGGCGGTGTTACGTTCAGGCGCTCCGGCCGAGGAACCGGTCGGAACGGCGCCAGAAGCGGACCCATGCGGCCCTCACATCGACCACCGTCGTGCCCGGCTCGGCCGACCATTCGCGGGGTGGCCGCCCTGTTCGCGGCCGCGCTCGCCGCCTTCGGGATCGTGGTGGCCACGTCGGCGCCGCCGCCGGCCGCCGCGGCGGGCAGCTCGCAGCAGCTCCAGCAGAAGATCTCCAGCGGTCAACAGCGAGTGTCGAGTCTCGCCGGCGCGGTGGCCGGCGCCGACGAGCGTCTCGACCAACTCAACGGCGCCATCGCGTCGCTGACCGCACAGCTCAAGGGATTCCAGACGAGTCTGGCCACCAAGGAGAACGATTACCTGGCGCTTCGCAGCCAGGTGTCCGGCGCCCAGCAGCAGCTCGGCCAGGCGCAGGCCGCGGATGCCGCGGACGAACAGGCACTGTCCGAGCAGCTGATCGGGACCTACGAGGGCGACACCCCGGACATCGTGACCGTGGTCCTGGAGGCGACCGGCTTCAACGAGCTGCTGGATGGACTGAACTTCGTCAGCCGGGTCGGACGGCAGGACGCCAAGGTGGCCGGCGCCGTCAAGGTCGCGCGCGGCGTCGTGGCCGCCCAGGCGATCCGGCTGGGAGCGCTGTCCGCCCGTCGCGAGCGGCTGCTGGCGGAGATGCAGTCCGCGGCCGACCGCGTCGCCACCGAGCGCGTGACCCTCGTCTCCCAGGAGCTCGCCGCCGCCAAGCTCCGATCCGCCAAGGCCGGTCAGCTGGCCGGCGCCAAGGACTCGGTGGCCTCGCTGACCGCTCGGCTGGCCCAGGTCCAGACGGCCGCTCAGCGCACAGCCGGCCAGAGCGGCAAGGCGTCGTCGGGCTCGAGCGGTGGTGGGGCCGGCAGCTCTGGCTCTGGCTCGGGCGCGGGCTCGGGGTCGCGGTCGAGCAAGCCGAGCGCCCCCTCCAGCCACGGTTTCGAATTCCCCATGCCCAAGGGGGACGTCTCGCCGCCTGACACGTGGTCGCTCGACGACGGCGTCGACATCTCCGCTCCCGGCGGGACGCCCGAGCTGGCCGTCTGCTCGGGCACGATCGTCCTGCACGGCATCGGCGGCTTCGGCCCCTCGGCCCCGGTGCTCCATTGCGATAGCGCCCTGGCGGGCTACGACTACGTCTACTACGGCCACGCCGGCCCCGGCGACTGGACACCGATCGGCACCCACGTCTCCCAGGGCCAGGTCATCTCCGAGGTCGGCATCGGCGACGTCGGCATCTCCACCGGCCCCCATCTCGAGATCGGCTTCGCCGACTCCAGCGGCTCACCCGTCGGCCCCTCCAGCGCGACGGCGATGATGTCCCTGCTCCGCGCCGCCTACCGCGCCTGATCCGCCGCGGGACGCTTCTCGCCCAGCGCCTCGGCGGCAGCGCGCCGCCGGTGTCCCTCGATCTGCTCGAGCTGCGCTGCCGCTCGGCGTTGCAGCCCGGCTAAATCCTGGTCACCGGCGCGCCCAGGGCCGGTGACCTCGTCGAGCGAACGCCACAGCGCGAGCTTCCCATGCACGCCCAGGGCCAGGGCCTCGAGCTCGATCAGCCGGCTGAGCGGGGAGTAGCCCGTCAGACGTCCGTTGGGCTTCAGACGAGCCAGCTTCTCTGCGCTCCAGCCGGCCGCGACCTTCAGCCGGTCGACTCGCACGTCCAGCGCGCGCATGATCGCCAGCAGAGACTCGCGGTCGCGATCGATCTCGACCGCGAGCTCCGAGAGAAACGGCCCGTACTCGGATGTGCGATTGCTGCTGGCGGCACGTCGTGCGAGATCACGGCCCGCAGTCGCGCCCGCAAGGTGGTCGTTGAGGTAGATGGCCAGCAGCAAGCACCGAATAAATTACCCGCGGGTCCGCCGGCCACCCAATGCCTTCGCCCGGCGCGTCGCCCAGCGGGGATCGGCGCCGCTCATCGACGGACCGTATCGGGCCACGGAATGACCACAAACGCCGGCCATTTGGTCTGCACGAGGGGCCGGTCGCAAGACGGCGGCACGCATCAGGAGGAGACGCATCGGGGCAGCAGGTTGCAGCGACGGATGGCTCGAGGGCCAGAGGTGAGGGCACGTGTCGGACATGAGTCCCGCGTCCGTGAGGGGGTGGCCTCGTCACTGAAACCTTGGTGTCCCCGGTTCGAATCCGGGGTCCGGAGGCTCCGGCTGCGGCGAGGCACCGATCCCCCACCGTTCCAGGCTGTGCCCGGTCACGGTCATGCCTCCTGACGTCACGGTCGTTGGGTGGTGAACATGCGCTGAGCTTCCCGCGGGCGCACGCATCTCACCGATCTCTCCAGTGGCAGAGCGTACGCCGCCGATGGACCCGTCACGACGAATTCCGGAGATTCACGGGTGCAGTTGCATTACACCGTGCAGTCCAACCCCGCGGCTGCGGTGACCACCCTCCCCGGCGGGACCTTGAGTTACTACCAGACCACGACGACCACCCAGCTCGACGGGCAGACCATGTTCTGCTGCGATCCGCAGAGCGGCCCTCTCTGAGGAGCCGCTCTGAGCACAGCTTCGCGGCGCCGCCAGCAGACAGGGGGGCTCGGGAACGCCGAGCTTGGGATCGATGTGGGGTGTGGCCGCGACCTGGCGACGGCAACACGGGCGCAATGGACTGTCAGTCGGTGATGTCGCCTTGGGCGATTTTCTCTCGCCGTTGCATCCGCGAGAGCATCGCTCAGCGCTGACGAGGGTTTGATGCGTTTTTGCCGAAGGTTTGCCTGCTAAGTGGGGATAATGAGGGCTCAGGCCAACGGTCGCTTAAGCGGCGTGATTGAGTGAGTTTGATGACGTGGGCGCGAGGTCGACACGGCCTGATCGGACGCTCCCGCCGCGATCAGCGTGCCGCCGGTTCCCGCTGCGCGTTCAGGTGTGGTCGACACCTCGGCCCACGATGACGTGGGCTGATCGGCGGGCGGGGAGGGGTTGCGGTGCCGCGCCCGACTGACTCCGCGAAGCGCTATGTGCCCGGCCTTGACGGGATTCGGGCGCTGGCCGTGGTGTGCGTGATCGCATATCACCTGGGGGCGCCCGGTAGTCAGGGGGGGATGCTCGGGGTGGGCGTCTTCTTCACGCTGTCGGGCTATCTGATCACGGATCTGCTGTTGGGTCATTGGCGTCGTCATGGAGCGCTTGGGCTTGGTGTGTTCTGGCGTCGGCGCGCGCGAAGGTTGCTTCCGGCCCTCTTCTTGATGCTGGTGGTGGTGAGCGTCTGGGTGGGGCTGTTTGACGCGGCACAGTTGCCAGCGTTCCGCCGGCAGGTGCTCGCCGCGATCATCTACATGAGCAATTGGGCGACGATCGCGCAACACGGCTCGTATTTCGCGCGGTTTGCCGCGCCGAGGCCGCTGGACCATCTGTGGTCGCTCGCAATCGAGGAGCAGTTCTATCTGCTGTGGCCGTCGGTGCTGTTACTCGGGATCTGGACGGCGCGCAATCGCTGGCGCCTTGCATTGCTGACGTTGGGGCTGGCGGCGGTCTCGGCGCTTGTCATGGCGCTGGTGCATCATCCGGGCTATGACCCAACCCGGGCCTACGAGGGCACTGACACCCGCGCGTTCGGGTTGCTGATTGGGGCCGCGTTGGCAATGGTGTGGCCAACCCGGGTCGCTCGGACGGCGGCGACTCCGGCCGCGCGGGACCTGCTCGACGCTCTGGGGGTTGCGGGCCTGCTGGGGATTGGCCTGCTGGTCTGGCGAACGAACTCGTTTTCCGTGTTTCTTTACCCGTATGGGTTCGTGTTGCTGTCGATCGCCACCGCAGTAGTCGTGGCGGCGGCGGTCAATCCCGCCAGCCGGCTCGGCGCCGTCCTGGGGTGCGCTCCGCTGCGGTGGGTGGGCGTGCGGTCCTATGGAATCTATTTGTGGCAGTGGCCGGTCATCGTGTTGGCGAGCCCGGCACGTGGTCCACTCAACTGGTCGCGCGCCGCGCTCGAGGTGGCCGGCACGGTGACGCTCGCCAGCCTTTCCTGGCGCTATGTCGAGGAGCCGGTCCGGCGCGGCGCCATCGAGCGTCTGTGGGAGCGGCTGAGACCCATCGGCGCTCAGGTGAGCACGCCTCGACGGTTGTGCGTCATCTGGGGCAGCGTCCTGGCCGCGATATTCATTCCAGTCGTCAGCGTCAGCGGACTGCTCTCCGCCCCGCCGGCCCGCGGTGCCGCCGCCAACGTGCTCGGGCATGCGCTGGCGACCGCCGCGCGCGGCTACCCGAGCATTCAGGCGCCGCGGATCGCTGCGGTCGTGCGCCCCGTCCGCGCACTGGCCAGCACCCAGACCTCCTGCCGGTCTGTCGTCTACATCGGCGACTCCACATCCGAAGGCGAGATCTCGCCTGACTACATTCCCGACCCGCGGCGTCGCCTGGCCGCCCAGCTGGCGGACGTGGGGGTCAACCGGACGGTGGCGGAGATCTCCGGAGCGCGATCAATCGTGGAGACCTATGACCAGCAGCCCAACGCCGCCACCGTCGCCCGGCAGCTCGTCGCCGAGGGATTCCACGGATGTTGGATCCTCGCGCTGGGCACCAACGACGCCGCCGACGTTCGAGTCGGCTCACAAGTCGGGCTCAGCACGCGTATCGCCCGCATGATGTCGATCATCGGCCAGCAGCCCGCGCTGTGGGTGGAGGCAGTGACCCTTGTTCAATCCGGCCCCTACGCAGAAGCCGGCATGCAGACCTGGAACCAGGATCTAGCTCAGGCCTGCCCCGAGCACCCGAGCATGCGCACGTTCGACTGGCCCGCGGCCGCCAAACCCCAATGGTTCATTCCCGACGGGATCCACTACTACTCCCTTGGCTACACCGCGCGAGCCCATCTCATCGCCCGTGGCCTTGCTCACGCGTTTCCCGCGGACGCTGCGCCAGCGCCACACTGTCTCGTCCGCTGAGGGTTGCAACCGCCGGCCCGCGACACGCGCGCGTGACTGGAAGAAGCGTTATCGCGGCGGGTCTCAATACCGAGGGTCAGGGAACATGAGGCGTGGCCCGAGGGCGGTGTCGCGTGTCTTGGGATTGGACGCACCCACCCCAGCTCGACCGGCACAGCTGACTCACGGAGCCCGCTCCGTGGCCGGCGGAGGATCGCTGAGAAACGGCAGCATCAGCAGGGTCGTCAGCCCCACGGCCAGTGCCTGCACGGTGAGCCCGAACGTCAGCGGAAGCGTTTCGGCATGCGCCGCCGCGGCGGTCAACGACGCCGCGATGCCGACGGTCAGGCCCAGCGCCGTCACACCGACCAGGGAGCGCTCCTCCTGGTGTCGGCGATCGACGAGCAACCTCGCCTCGATGGCGAGCGCGACGAGAAGAATCGCGATGATGTGAGCGCTCTGGTCGAAGAACCCCGGGGCGATCGGAGGACCGTAGGAGCCGCAGGCACGTTCCGGCCCGCGTGCGGTGCAGGTGAGTGCGGCGGCGAACGTGGCGGCGTAGGCAACCGATATCGAGACGATCAGGGGCACGACGAAGATGAACAGCGACCGGGTGCGCTGTTGGTCGCCACGATCAGTCGGACTTCCCAATCCGAGCCATCTCCCCGACCATGTACCCGCGCTGGCACGGCCTTTCAGGCGGACCCACATGACCGTCGCGATGAGCGCCACGTAGGCGGTCTGCAGGATCCCGATCGCCACCATGTAGAGGGGGCTGTACTCCGTGACCTGGTAGTACAAAAGGCCCAGAATCACGTCCAACCCAGCCGCGATGGAGGCGTACACGACGGCCGCCCGCAGCATACGGCCGCTCGCGAGGACCACCCAGATCAGCGACGCGTCGAACAGGATCCACACGATGTAGACGGCGAGCGCGGGAAGCTTTGGGTTCCCGGCATACAGCGCGTCGATGAGCACGTCGTCCCAGGGAAGGACGAGCAGGACCAGAGCGCTCAGCAGGAGGTTTCGCGGCGGCGCCTGCCATCTGGCGACGCGGGCAAGAAGACGCCGCCAGGAGGATGCCGAGGCCGCTCCGCCGCGCTTCACCGGCAACGACAGCGAGCCGAGGAACTCCCGCTCAGACTGGACGGCCCTGCGTCTATCCGCGATCGCCGCTCGCGCGAGGTGCGAGAGCGATGCGTTGAACCGATCGATCTCGCCGCCGATGCTGTGCGCCCCGCTGGCGAGAGCGCCCTTGAACACCTCGACCGCGTGTTCGAACGCCGGTGTGCCCTCGACCTCCGGCCACACCCACTGGCGGACGGCGCAACCGTCCGCAAGGTCCGCTCGGAGTGGTGCCGCGCCGTTGGGCGGCCGGGCAACCAGCAGTTGACTCTCGCCGGTCACCGGAATCGAGAGCCTGAGTCGATGACCTGGATGCGGCGGCCCGTTCTCAGCCTCGCCGTGTGAGAGCTCGGGAGCGCTGGTCCAATCCACCGTGACCCGCCCCTCATGCTCGAGCTCCGCGGCTGCGATGTCGACCTTCGGCGCGTCGATGCGCAGTTCGACAGCCAGTCGCCGCGACCAATCTTCTGCGTCGGCCTCCAGGACGGCATCGTCGTCGACCGAACCGACGGCGGCGTGGATACGTCGCCGGGCACCGTCGAACCGGAGCCGGAGTTCGTCACCCGAGTCGAACAGCACCAGCGAGCTGATGACGAAGCGTTCGTCCGCGGAGGGCATGGCATGAAAATACGACGGCCGGGTGACGACTGGCCCCGTCACCGGTGGCGAGCGCCGTCCCTGAGGAGATCCTCGACGCGCCCTAGCTGCCTCGACCGGGTCCGGGATCCTGACCTGGTAACAGCGATCGACCCGGCCCCCACTGCAGGGGCCGAGTCGATGATGCTGTTTATTGGTGCCGCGCAGTGGCGGCGATCACGACCGGCTCAACCGTTCGGATCGCAGTGCAGATACCCCTGGCCGGAGAGGTCCTGCCCCTGGTAGGCGGCGGTGTAGCCATAGGTCAGGGAGACGGTACCGTCGCCGGCATTGGCAGCTGACGGGTCGGAATCCGAGACACCGTTGCCGCCCGAGGAACTGACCACCGCGTTCGTCCACGAGCTCGGCTCCTGCACGAGGGTGTCGTACGTGCTTTGGCTGAGCTCCGGGCTGATGAACGGGAACTGGCCGCCATCCGGCGACTGTTGCGTGCTGATGATGTTATTGGTCGACGAAACAGCAGTTTCAGGCGTCTGGGCCTGGTCGATCTCTGCCTGCGGTAGCGTCTTCCACCGGTTATTGGCTGAGTCATACGTGCCGGCCGAAGCCATCCTGAAGTGATAGCCACTCGTGCAGGCCCACTGGGTGGCGTCGTACTGACTGTTGACGAAGTAGAGACCATCTCCGTTGGCGCGAGCCGAAACCAGCTCCAGGTCGGTGAGGATCCGATAGCTGGCCGGGGACATCGTCCACGTGTCGGTGTCGTTGCTGTTGTTGACGTCTTGGACCAGGCCAGCGCCCTGTCCGGGGTTGCCGCCATTTTCCCCGCCGGCCACCCCCAGGTAACCGCCCGAGTTCTCGTTCCGGATGAGAGAGCTCCCCGAGGACGCTGCGGCCTGCACTTTCCATTGCTGGTTGGCGTTGCCGCTGCAGGTCCACTGAATCACCGGCGCGTCCTGCGCGGTCGAGGCGCCCGAGACATCGAGGCACAGGCCGCTCTCGCGGTTCTGGAGCTCCGCGTAGCCGGCGTTCGCGCCCGTGGAGGGGACAATCACCCAGTTCTGGTTGGAGCCGCCGTTGGCAGGCCACTGGATCATCTGAGTACCGGCGGACCCGCTGTTGTTGGCATCGTCGGCCACCATTCCAGTCCTGTTGTTGGTCAGGATGTCGACCTGACCTCCTGGGACGCTGTCGGACGGGACGACCCCGTACTGGGTGCCGTCCGGGCTGCCCGGCGGGTATTGGCTGGCCAGGGCGGAATCAGCGTGTGCTCCCGCCACCAGCAACGTGCCTCCGATCGCCAGGGTCACGGCGGCGCGCCGAAGCGCTCCAATCCGTCCCGCCGCCGCGACGCCGGACCGATCGGGCCGCGGCTGGCACTCTCCAACAGCTCGCTCCGCGGATGTATCGAATGTGAACATGACTGCTCCTTTGATAGAGCCGGTCAGCCTCCGTGCACCGGCAGATTCGTAACCTGGATGAATCTGCCGGGCATCTCCACGGACGTCTTCGGTACGGCGCACTCAACCTCGTGAGCGCGTCTTACCTAGACGCTATCCACACTGGACCTGCGATCGATAGCTCTTCTGACTCATCACCCGACGGTGACCGTCAGACTCGACGGCGGCTCGGCATCGGGGACTCCCCGCGCCCCGTTGGGACGCACCACGGGCCGGTTCTCGCCGGGCGACGGGTCGGGGGCCGGGAAGAAGAACCCGGGAAGCGCACGCGGCTGCGCGGCGGTAGTGCGCCAGGGCGCTCGCCCTCCGGGCCTCCTGCTCGGCCTGCACGGCCGCGGCCCGGACGGAGCCCCGGGCGGAGGTCCACTCGTGAAGCCACGAGTCCGGGATCTCGGTCGGTGATCCGGGCCGCGTCGCGAACACCTCCTCGGGCTCGGAGGCCCGACGGTGGCCGCATCCCAACAGATCGTTAGCCCGGTCCGGAAGTCAGCATCCTGAAGCCGGGGCTCGATCGGGCTCGCGCCGGGACGCTCTGGTGGCGACTTCAGGTTCCTTGCGCGATGGTTTTGCGCTACCACTCACCGGCACATCGCAAGGGTGCGACTCCGCCCGATCGTCGTCGTCAGCGAGGACGTACTGCAATATCGCCGTCGCCGTACTGGGCGGTTACGGATCGCAGGGGTCTCCCCGGGTCGCGGTCACCACGGAGCGCCGCCACCACTCCCCAGCACCACCATCTAGGGTCGCGGGCCGGCCAGACGCACCGGGAGGCCACCTGACCGACCGTGTCCTCGAGCGCCAGGTCAGGAGATGACAGCTCGGGTGACCCCGGCCGCCGAGCCCTCGATGGCCTGTGCGGCCGGGAAATCATCGGGCGCGGATGTTGATGCCTGGTGTGGGCGTCGGGCGAGCAGGATGACGGTCGCGATGGCGGCGATGAGGACGGCGCCGGCGCCGGTGAGCAGTGCGATGTGCATTGCGCTGACGAACGCGGTGTGGGCTCGGTCAGATGCCTGGGTGCCGAGCCGTGAGGCGGCCGCGTAGGATCGCTTGACTTCGGCGGCGATCCGGGTGGGCAGTCCGTCGAGGTTGACGTGGCTGGTGTAGGTCGAGGTCAGAATGCTGCCGATGACCGCGATTCCGGTCGCGCCGCCCACCTCGCGGGAGAGGTCGTTGAGCGCCGAGCCAATTCCCTGCTGCGCGGTGGGGAGCGCCTCTGTGATCGCGCTGGTCGCTGGGGTCATCGCGGCGCCCATCCCGATTCCGAGTACGACGAGGCCCGCGGCCATCAGCCCGTAGGGAGTGTGGGTGCCGGCCTGGGCGATGATGACGAGGCCCCCGGCGACCAATGTCAGCCCGCTCGCGCATACCGCGCGGGTGCCGAAGCGTTCGGTCAGTCGGGGAGCGAGCCGGGAGGTCGGCACCATCGCCAGGGCGAGCGGGAGCACCTCGACGGCGGCGAGCAGCGGGGTGGCCCCACGGACCAACTGGAGGTACTGCATGCCGATGAACGTGAAGCCGAAGAAGGCGAAGAACTGGACGAAGATCGACATGCTCCCCGTGGCCAGCGGCCGGTTGCGAAATACGCGCGGATCAAGCAGCGGCGTGGCTTGTCGCAGCTCCCACGCGACAAATCCGATCAGCAGCATCAACGCCAGCGCGATTCCGATGATCGTGCGCGCCGCGAGCCATCCATAGGTGGGTGCCTCGATCACTGAGAAGACCAGCGCGACGAGCGCCGCCACCGCGATCACCGCGCCCGCGAGATCCAGGCGGGGAGCGTTCGGATCGGCGGACTCGGGCACGTAGCGAAGCGTGCCGGCCAGAGCGACGGCGGCGAGCAGCACGTTGAGCCCGAAGATCGATCGCCAGGAGAACGCGACCAGGAGCGCGCCGGCGGCCAGCAGTCCGAGGATGGCGGCGCCACCACCGACCGCGGCCCAGATGCTGACGGCGCGGGTGCGGCTGGATGGGGGGAACGTGCCGGTGATTGTCGACAGCGTCGCCGGCATCACGAGTGCCGCCCCGAGGCCGAGGACGGCTCGCAGCGCGATCAATTCGGTCGCGGAGGTGGCGGTCATCGCGACGACCGACCCCGCGCCGAAGATCAGCAGACCGACGATCAACGCCGCTCGGCGCCCGTAGCGATCGCCGAGTCCGCCACCGGGCAAAAGCAGCGACGCGAACGCGAGCGAGTACGCGTCAATCACCCACGTCAGTTCGGTCTGGGAGGCGTGGGTGTCGCGCGCGATGTCCGGGAGGGCAACGTTCAGAGATGCCATCGCGGCAACGACGGCTGCCAGGGCGAGGCAGACCACGGCAGTGATCACCCCTGGGCGAGCGGACTGTGGGTGGTCGGGCATGACGATCCTTTCCTGGAGCTGATTGACGCCGCCGAACCTAGAACCGGGCGAGCGCGGTCACATCGATCGGATCCCTAGTCGCGTCCCTGGTCGGCCGGCGAGGGTGGGCGCTGGCGACAGCCGTGCTCGTGCTGAGAGGAGGCGTAGGATTCGCCGATGCTGATCGGCCGCGACCCCGAGCAGCGGTTGATCGAGAGCATGGTCGAGGATGCGCGCAACGGTGCGAGCGCTGCGCTGGTGATTCGCGGCGAAGCCGGCATCGGCAAGACGGCGGTCCTGGAGGATGCGGTCGCGAGCTGCGGCTTTCGAACGCTTCGCTGCGCCGGAGTGGAGTCCGAACACGACCTGACCTTCGCCGGCTTGGAGCAGCTGCTACGACCGCTACACGACCTGGTCGACCGCCTGCCGGATCCTCAGGCCTCCGCGCTCAACAGCGCACTGGGAGTGAGCGACGACCGCGTTGACGACAGGCTTCTGCTCGGCCTCGCGACGCTCAACCTCCTGGCCGAGGCGACCACGGAGGGCCCGCTGCTGTGCGCCGTCGATGACCTCCACTGGATCGACCGGCCATCGGCGCAGGCGCTGTTGTTCGCCGCACGTCGGCTTGGCGCCGAGGGAGTGGTGATGCTGTTCACGCTGCGCGACGATCCCGCCAGCTGGTTCGAGGCGCCGGGGCTGGCGCAGCTGACGCTCGCCCCGTTGTCAGAGGCCGATGCCCGCCGCGTCGTTGCCGACGGTCGAGGGGCAACGCTCACTCCCGCCGCGCGGCGGCGGCTGCTTGACCAGGCGAGAGGGAACCCGCTGGCGCTGCTCGAGCTACCGGGCCGGGATGGTGGTGACGCTCAGTCCACCGCCATCGAGGCGGCGTTCCGCGCGCGGGTGATCGGATTGCCGCCTGACACGCGCCGTCTGCTGCTGCTGGCCGCCGTCAGCGAAACCGGTGAGACCGGGACGTGGGCCGAGCTCGCGTGGCTCGGCGACGTGTCGCCGGTGGCGGCATGCGCCGGGGTGGATGCGGGCCTGATCGGCGGTGTCGACGCCGTCGTGTTCCGGCATCCGCTCGTCCGGTCGGCCGTGTACAACGCCTCGTCTTCCGGCGAGCGGGCCGAGGCCCACCGTCGGCTGGCGTCCGCCGCGACCGATGAACTTGCGCGCGTCACCCATCTCGCCGCCGCAGCGCGTGAGCCCAGCGAGCCGCTTGCCGCGGAGCTCGAGACCGCCGCCTCGGCCGCGACCCGACGGGGGGCGTTCGCCTCGGCCGCGACCGTCCTGGTTCGCGCCGCCGAGCTGTCGACCGATCCAGGTGGTCGCGTCCGCCGGCTCATCTCGTCGGCTCAGGCATATCTGGATGCCGGGGACTCCGGCATGGCGTCCCAGCTCGCCCAGCAGGCGCTCGCGGGCGCCACCGCCGGTTCGGACCGGGCGGCGCTCGCCGTGGTCACGGGTGCGCTCGAGCTCCAGCGCGGAACGCCCGCCGCGGCATACGACCTGCTCCTCGCCGGCGCGCATGCCGTCGCCGCCGAGGATCCCGCGCGCGCCCTCGAGCTCCAGGCCCACGCGATCACCCCGGCCTTCGTCGCCGGCTGGCCGGAGCGGGCGTTCCGTGAGGCTCACGAGTTCGTCCGAGGTCTGCCGCCCTCGGGCAGGCCATTCGAGTCCTTCCTCCGATTGTTCCTCGGCGTCATGGTGACCGCCGAGCTGGAGTCTCGCGACGGCGCGCGGGAGAGGCTCGTTGAGGCCGTCAATTCGGGGGCCGCCGCGGACGATTTCCGGCTCATGACCTGGGCGGGAATCGCCAGCGCCTATCTCGGCGACCTGCGCAGCGCCCGTGAGCTGTACCTGCGCGCCGCCGCTTTGGTACGAGCGGCCGGATCGTTCAACACGCTGCCGCTGGCGCTGCTGGGACCCGCTCGGCTCGACGTCAACGCGCGGGCGTTCGACGAGGCTGAGGAGTGGGCGACCGAGGGGATCGAGCTCGCGCGGCAGCTCGGGCAGGAGAACCTCGAGACCTGTTTCTCGGCGATCCTGGTTCGCTGCCTCGCCGCGCACGGCCAGATCGACGAGTGCCGCGAGCTGGGCCAGACGACGTTGAACCGGGCGCTCGCCCACGGGCTCGCGGTCGCGGGCGACGACGTTCGCCTGGGGATCGCGGAGCTCGAGCTCTCGCTCGCCCACGGCGCGGCCGCCCGGGACCTGATCGAGGCGGTCTCGCATCCGCTGCTGAGGCTCCGCGCTGCTCCGATGCTGGTGGAGGCGTCGCTGCTGAGCGGTAACCGTGAGGCGGGGCGTGCCGCGCTCGATGCGCTCCAGGCCTTGAGCGAGCAGGGGGGCGACCCACGCCTGCTCGGGGTCCTTGCTCGGACGAGCGCGCTGCTGGCCCCGTCGCCGGAGCTGGCGGAGCGGATGTTCGTCGAAGCTCTGTCACACCTGCGCCAGCACGCGCCACCGTTCGAGCGCGCCAGGACGGAGCTCGCCTACGGCGAGTTCCTGCGTCGCGCCCAGCGCAGAACCGAAGCTCGCGCCCAGCTGCGGGCCGCGCTTGCCACGTTTGAGGGTCTGAGTACGCCGCTGTGGGCGGACCGCGCGCGGGCCGAGCTCGAGGCGACCGGGATCACCGCGCGCAAGCGTGATCCGTCGACGCTCGACACTCTCACTCCACAGGAGCTGCGGATTGCCAGGCTCGTCGCCGGAGGCGCGAGTAATCGCGGGGTCGCCGGACAGCTGTTTCTCAGTCCCAAGACGGTCGAGTATCACCTGCGCAAGGTGTTCCTCAAACTCGGCGTGTCCTCGCGCGTCGAACTGGCGCGCCAGCCGCTGCCGGCCGTGGCCGACCGGCCAGCAGACTAGGGGCAAGACCAGGGAAGCACCTGAGACGAAGCTCGCCACCTCGCCTTACGGTGGCGGTCATGACGTCTCCCGCTTTCGATCCTCTGGCAGCACTCGACGCCCTGTTGTCCGACGTCGGACTTTCCAGTGCGGCGTCGGGGGGCGGCGTGGCATTCGCCGGTCAGGATCCCATCCTGCCCGCAGCGCATCGTCTCGCGGCCTGCATCAGCATTCCGATGATGGCGAGCGCTGTGGCCGCGGTCGCCTTCCACCGGCAGCGCGGCGGCCCGAGTCAGGACCTCGGGTTGGACCTGCGCCAAGCCGTCCACTGCATCAATCCGGCCGCGTTCTGGCACCCGACGCTGAACGGGGAGCCGGCCCCGCACCCGCTGGTCTTCGACAACCCGTTTCTTGTCGTGCCCTATCAAGCGGGGGATGGCCGTTGGGTGATGGCGTGCGGGGTCTATCCGCACCTCGCCGCATCGTGGTGCCGGCTGCTCGACGTGCCGCCGGACGCGGACAAGGTCGCCGCGGCGGTCGCCAGGTGGGACTCATTCGATCTGGAGGATGCCGCGAGCGGCTCGGGCCTGCCGGCGTGCGTGGTGCGCACACCGGCGCAATGGCTCGCTCACGAGCAGGGAGCGCTGCTGGCCGCTCGGCCTGTCATCGGGCTCGAGCGCATCGGCGACGCTCCGGCACGTGGCTTTGGCCCGGCGCAGCGACCGTTTGACGGTATCCGCGTGCTGTCGTTCACTCACGCCGTCGCCGGTCCGACCGTGGGCCGGACGCTGGCCGAGCACGGGGCGGACGTGCTCTGCGCGACCCGCCCGAACGACTACGAGCACGAGTTCATCTATGCCGAGGCCAACGTCGGCTCCCGCAGCGCCTACCTCGACCTCCAGACCCCGACCGGGCACGACCGGCTGGCCTCGTTGCTGGCCGAGACCGACATCGTGGTCAACAATCACCGCAGCGGCGCGCTGGAACGACGCGGGCTCGCACCTCGGGAGTTGGCGGACCGGTGCCCCGGGATCGTGTGCGTATCAGTCACCTGCTACGGGTCCAATGGCCCGTGGGCAGAGCGCGGCGGGTTCGACATGAACGGATCGGCGGCCTCGGGGCTAATGACGCTCGAGGGAACCGAGACCGAGCCCAGGCTACCGGTCACCGGGCTCATCAACGACTACATCACCGGGTACATGGGCGCGATCGGCGCGATCGCCGCGTTGGTCAAGCGCGCCACCCAGGGCGGGTCGTGGCACGTCACCGTCAGCTTGACCAGGACCGCGATGTGGTGCGGATCGCTGGGCCTCGTCGACCCCGGTCTCGCCGGCACGGACGATGAGCACAGGCTTGCCGAGCCAGTCGCCTATGACGCTCCCAGTCCACTCGGGGAGGTCCACATGCTCGCCCCGCCCGTGCGTTTTTCGCATACGCCGCCCGTGTGGCCCGATCCAATTCTGGTCCCACGGGGATCCGGTCGCCCCCAATGGCGATGAGTCAGCGCACCGACATGAGGTACGCCCCTTCGACTGATCGCACGATGACGACCCGCGGCGGCTCGAGTGGTCGATCAGCGCCGCACCGTGTCGTGATCGTCGGATGTGGGTTCGGGGGGTTATTCGCCGCCCGGGCGCTACGGCGTGCGCCGGTCGAGATCACGGTGATCGATCGGACCAACCACCACCTGTTTCAGCCGCTGCTCTACCAGCTCGCGACGGGGATTCTGTCCTCGGGCGAAGTCGCCCCGCCCATCCGCGACGTGCTGCGACGGCAGAGCAATGCGAGAGTGTTGCTCGGCGAGGTGGTCGGGATCGACGCTGATCGGCGGTCGCTGGCGGTGCGCACGCTCGCCTCGCAGTGGGAGATCGATTACGACAGTCTGATCGTCGCCACCGGAGCGGCGCCATCCTACTTCGGCCATGCAAGGTTCGCGGCCGACGCGCCCGGGCTGAAGACGCTCGACGATGCGCTGGAGATCCGGGCGCGTATCTTCGGCGCGTTCGAGCTTGCCGAACGGGAGAGCGATCCAGCGCGGAGCGGCTGTCTGACGACGTTTGTGGTGGTCGGAGCAGGGCCCACCGGCGTGGAGATGGCCGGGCAGATCGCGGAGCTTTCGCGCCGCGCCCTCGCCGGCAACTTTCGATCGATCGACCCATGCCGCGCCCGGGTTGTGCTGCTGGATGGTGGCCATGAACTGCTGGCGTCGTTTCCTGAGTCGTTGCGCCGCCGCGCGCGCAGGGACCTCGAGCAGATGGGGGTCGAGATCCAGCTCGGCGTCAGGGTGACCGGCGTCGACCCCGCCGGCGTCGACACCGATAGCGACGACCCAGCTTTGAAGAGGATCCCCGCGGTCACGAAGATCTGGGCCGCCGGCGTGCAGGCATCGGCGCTTGGCCGTGTTATCGCCGAAGCCACCGAGGCTGCGGTGGACCGTGCGGGGCGGATTCAGGTCAGCGATGACTGCACGGTGCCGGGGCATCCGGAGATTCTCGTCGTGGGCGACCTGATGGCGCTCCACCACCTGCCGGGCGTGGCGGAGGTGGCGATGCAGTCCGGCGTCCACGCTGCGCGTACGATCTCCAGGAGGTTGCGGGGCCAGCCCGTGGGAGCCTTCAGGTATCGCGACGTCGGGTCGATGGCGACGATCTCGCGCTTTCGGGCTGTGGCCACGCTTGGGCCGATCCGGCTGTCCGGCTTCGCCGGCTGGCTCGCCTGGCTGGTCGTGCACCTAGCGTTCCTGACCGGATTCAAGAACCGTGTCGCCACCGTCGCGAGCTGGACGGTCGCGTTCGTCGGTCGCGGACGACCTCAGCGAGCCATCACCGCCCATCAGGCGCTCGGACGCGCGGCCGGGGCTGCAGACCGCCCGTCCGGGGGCGACCCTGGGTGATCGCGCGGGTCGACTCAGGTCACCGACCCTGAGGGGGGACGCGAGCACCCAGAGATGAGTCAGTTCTGGCGAATCGATCCGTGACCCGATCTCGGGCGAGTCGCGCCGGCATGTTCGGGCGACGAACTCGCCGTCCTGATCGCCGAGAACGATCCATGGCTGCGTTCCCGAGGCTGACGGCTGCTGGAGACGGAGCTCACCGGGGGAGATACCCGAGTCAGACCCGGCCCGCCTTGTGCTCACTTAATCGGCTGCGAGGCGACATTGCAGTAGGGAGGCACTGATGACGCGGGTGGAGTCGTTCGAGAGTGTGTCTGTCATGAAGCCACGCGATCCGTCAGAGATCGAGCCCCGACCCGCCAGCCCCGCCACCGTCGTCGGCGGCGGGTGAGCCGGACCGATCCGCGATGTCCTGCGACCCACCGATGAGGAGATGAGATGACCGTGCCCACTCATGACCCGTGTCAACTGGAGAGGTTGCTGAGCCGCCGCGGATTCTTGGGGATCTCCGGGGTGGGAGCGGCTGCTGCCCTTGGACTGTCGCTGGAGTCGGCGAGCGCCCGCACGCACGCCAAACGCCCTGCGCCCGCCGGCGTGAAAGCCGGAGCCACGGACTCCGGTTATCACCCGCCCTCCACGCTGGAAACGAGTTGCGTGCTGAGCGAGGACCACTTCCTGGTCAAGACGGGACGAATCGACCCGGTCAAAGATGAGGTGGTCGCCTGCAGTCGCAGCGACGGCCAGGTCGAGGCTGTGCTGCTCCAGGGCGAGACGATCTCCCAGGTGTATCGCGATCCGGCCGCCGCGGGCGGATGGAACATTCGCGCGATCGCGGCCGGCGCGACCGACATGGTCGCCGGGGTGGCCGACAATGTGCAGGGATACCCCACCTTGCACGTGTTCTACCGGACCGCCTCCGGCGACGTGAGGCACCTCATCGAAGACCTTCCGTCCAAGGACGGGATCTCGAGCGCCAAGTTCACCCCGGCCGACGACGTGTCCTGGGGGCCCGCGGTGCGGGGGCCGCTGCAGGTCACGACCGATCTGTACCGCAACCTCCTCGTGTTCTCGATCACGGCGGCGTCCTCCGAGAACGCCGGCGATTCAAAGCTGGGGTTTCACTGGACGGGGTGGGGGCTGCCCGGCGGGCAGGCCCAGTCGGGCGTCCTGACCGGCTTCGGACTGTATTCCCCCCAGGAGAGCCCGAGTCGCGGCTCGGCCGCCATCAGCTACTCGCTGTCCGCATTCCAGGGGCACCCGGCGCTGTTGCTGTACGTGCCGAGTGCGAGCGGAGTGCAGGTCTACCAGTTCATGCCGGACTACGCCACGCAGCATTTGACGGTGAGCGGGCAGCTCGATCGATTCGCTGAGCAGCCACCCAACTTCGTCCCGCCGTTCAGCGACCGCGTGGTGGTGGAGTCAGTCGACTACCTGTTCAGCCCTGGGGTCAACTATCTGCCCACCGCGATCGTGCGTGGGGTCAACCAGGAGCTCTACGCGCTGACGGTCGATTTTCTGCGTCAGACCTGGCACCTGCAGCAGCTGCAATTGTCAAAGGACAAGCGAGAGTCCGGGAAGTGGGACTGGGAGCCGAGCAACCTCAACCTGGGCGAGAACAACGTGCTGAAGACCAACGCGCTGCTCAACCTCTTCGTGGTGAGCGCCGGCGCGCTCAGCGTGGTGCGCCAGGTGGATCTCAACAGTGCCACCAAGAACTCGGTGACGCCGGTGTACAACCCCGCGGTTCCGTTGCAGGGAGGCGTGGCTGCTGTCACCAGCCAGGCTCGCGCTTCGGCCGGCGACGAGTTGATCGTGGTCGATTCCGACGGGAACCTGGAGGTGCTGACCAAGAGCGCCGACGGAGGCTGGGCGGCCACGGTGATCCACCTCCCCGCTTCTGAGCCGGCGGAGGTGAGCGCCTACCGGGTGCAACTGACCGTGAGCGACGACTGGGGCGTGCGCGTCGCCGGCAAGCCTCTGCAGGTCAGCGCGTCCGGGCCGGCCGTCGCGCTGCTCAACGGCCAGGCGGTGGCCTTGTCAAGCAGCCCGGTGACGCTCACGACCGATCGATCGGGCCAGGTGACGATCCCGATCGTGGCCGACGGGCTGTGGGCGCCCAAGCTGACGGTCAGCGGCGGTGGCCTGACTGCGCCGGTGACGGTATCGCCCAGTGATGCCGTCAACAACTATATGACCGGGACGGTCACGCTCAACTACCTCCCGCAGATGAGCGGCGACACTCTGGCCGCAGCCGCGTCACCCACCGGCGCGACGGTGTTCCCGCTCGCCAAGCAGGACAAGGACATCGCCGCGCAGGCGGCCACCCTGCTGGCCGGTGTCGCGGCGGCCGGAGCCAACCCGACCGTCGCCGGCCAATCTACCGAACAGCACGACGCCGCCGCCTCCGGCCATGGGCCCTCATACCATGAGGCCGCTGTCACCCGCGATCGCCAGGCAACGCTTGGCACACGGCCGGCGCAGCGCGACCAGACGGTCACGGTCGACGGGATCGAGCTGTCGTTCGGCGACCTGGTGGACGACGCCCTGTACGCGATCAAGCGGGGTGCCGCGAAGGTCAGCCAGGTGGTCCTGACCTGGGACAAGAGCCTCAATCGCTGGGTGAGCACCATCACGGCCGATTTCGATGCCTGGGCGCAGCAGGCCGTCGCGGTCACGATCCACGATCTCGAGGACGCCGGTCACATATTCCACGGCGTCGTCAACCACCTCGGCGCGCTGCTCACCGACGTGATCGACTGGCTCAAGGCGCACGTCCTCAAGCTCCTGGCGGACACCGTGACGCTCGCGTCACGCTACGACGGCTGGCTTTTGCAGCTGAGCGACGAGCTCTACACGCTGACCCAGAAGGCCGAGCGGGGGGCGGACGGTTACCTCAAGGACCAGGGGCCGCGAGTCAAGCAGGCGCTGCAGGAGATCAAGGCGCAACTCGGCTCGAGATCGATCTCGTCGTTCACGCAGCCGCCGACGTTCAGCACCAAGTTGCAGGCCAGCCCGGATCCGACGCCGCACCCGCCGACCACCGCCGGCGACAACTGGCTGCTGGAGAAAGTCACGGTGTCCGGTGTCGCGCCGAGCAAGACGCCCCCGGTCGACGACGCTCTCAACGCGCTGGTCAAGCATGCCAAGACCAATATCGACTCGGCTGGCCAGGACTTCATCAAGGCGGCCAACGACTTCCGTGACGCGCTGGCGCGTTTGGTCTCTAACCCGAAGAACTTCGGGTCCGTGGCGATCGACGACCTGATCGATGCGATCGAGCAGGTGATCGACGCCGGCTTGGCCGCGGCGGAGGGGGTGGTCGACGTGATGCTTGACCTGGTGGCAGCCGCGATCTCGGCCTTCAGGACGCTTCTGGCCACTCCGATCAATGACCTTCCGGTGCTCGGACCGCTGCTCAAGGCCGCCGGGATGAGCACGGCGCCGACGATCGGTGGCCTGGTCACCCTGCTGGTGGCGTTCCCGACCGCGCTGGGCTACAAGCTGGCCCATTTCGACGCCGATGCGCTGCCATTCAAGAACGCGAGGACATCATCGGTCCTGCGGGTGGCGGACGCCGCCGACGACGGGCTCAGCTACGCCACGTTTGCGGCGACCTCGTTCTGGGCGCTGATGGACACCATCGCCGCGAGCGTCATCTCCGGCGGCGAAGACCCGCCCACCGTGTTCGCGTGGGTCGACATCGTGGCTCCGGCGGTCATCAGTGCGCTCACCGTCCCCGCCCACGACGACGGTCTTCCGTTCAGCTCCGCGATCAAGCTCGACGACACGGGAGATGTCTACACCGCCGTCGCGTGGGGCCTCGCTGCGCTGCCGGGCGTGTTCGCGGGGATTGCCTACTACATCGGCGAGAGATACAACCAGGCCGACGCCGAGGTTGCCTCCCAGAGCACGCTGTTTTTCACTTCCCTGACGGGCTTCGGAGCCGCCGTGTTCGGGGTGATCGCCGCCGTGGACACAAGCACCGACCTCGCCGATGCGGCGCTTCCGGCGGCCCTCGCCGTGCTCGGAAACACCGCCGCGGCGCTCGCCTGGGGGCTGGAGAAGGAAACGGTGGCCGGCACGGACGGCCTGTCAGCGATCTTCGCCGGAGTCATCGGAGGCGTGTGCACCTTTGTTGGCTCCGTCATCGACAGCTTCGGCGTGTAACCAGGCCCCTGGCCAACGATGCGCCGAGCCAGAGCAATCACAAAAAGGAGAGACCCATGCTGTCTGGACTTGACAACCCGCTGCACCTGCTGATCCTCGCGCTCGTCGTGCTGATGCTGTTCGGGGCCAAGCGTGTGCCCGACATGGGCCGCGCGCTGGGAAGCGGCATGCGCGAGTTCAAGGACGGTGTCCTGGGCCGCGATGCGACCGTTCCCGGCCACGGCGCCCTCGAGACACCGGCGGAAGTTGCCGACCGAGCTCGGCCCGGCACTCCCGCCGCGTGACCCACGCGGACGTTCGCGGACCGACCTGGCTGACCACGGACACGCTGAAGAACAGATGGCCACAAGCAGATCCAACCGGACGCAGCCGGAGGACAACCGCGTCATCGGGACCGGTCCAGCGTCCCCAGCCAACGCCTTCGCGGCGAGGCGGGCGGCAGTGGCGTCATTGATCTGCTTGGTGGTGATCGCGGCGACGTGGGTGTTCATCTCCGCGCTCGAGCGAGCGATCACGGCCCCCAGCGTGGCGCCCCTCGTCATGAGCACGGAGCGGCCCGGCGGCTGCAACCTACGCGACGCCTGCAATCTCGTGACCGGAGGTGACGGAGCTCGGGCGGTTGGGACGCTCGCAATCACGATGCGACAGCCGGTGTCGCTCCAGGCTTGGGGTTCAGTCCATGACCAGTGACCAGATGCGCGCGGACGGCGCACTGGCTCGCGGCCTTGCTGACCTTGGCAACGCTGAGCCGGTCGGCCGACTATCCCGGCGCCGCCGGCGGCTAGGGCGGACCTCCAGTCGGTCGTACGTCAGCATCGTCCGCGCGAACGTGTTGACGGTGTTCAACCTGATCATCGCCGGCTTCGGCGGGGTGACCTTGATTTTTGGGGACCCGCAGGATCTGTTGTTTCTGGGCGTCGTGGTGGCCAACTCCGGAATCGGGATCGCCCAGGAGGTGCGAGCCAAACGGGCGCTTGATCGCCTCTCCCTGCTGGTCGCCGCGCGAGCGACGGTGCAGCGTGACGGCGTTGCGAGCCAGGTCGATCCAGACGAGGTGCTGCTCGGTGATCTGGTGCTCCTGGCTCCGGGCGATCAGCTGGTCGCAGACGGCGTGCTGGTCACCGCCCACGAGCTCGGGCTCGATGAGGCCGTGCTGACCGGAGAGTCCGAGCCCCGTCGGCCGAGCATCGGAGAAGACGTACATTCCGGCGCGTTCGCGGTCGAGGGCACCGGTACCTACCGGGTCACCGCCGTCGGCGAGGAGAGCTTCGCGGGGCGCGTCACCGGCCAGGCACGGTCTTTCCGCCACCCGCGTTCTCCGCTCGAGCGGGCGGTCAACCGCATGCTTTACGCGACGGTCGCGCTGGTGCTCGGACTCGGCGCGCTGCTCGGCTATTCGCTGCACCACCGTGCAGTGGGGCTTCACATGGCGGTGACCACTTCGACGGCCGGCGTGGTCACGTTGATCCCGGACGGTTTGATGGTGCTGGTCAGCCTGACCTATGCGGCGGCTGCCGTGCGGATGTCACGTCGTGGCGTTTTGGCGCAGCAGCTGAACGCGATCGAGTCGCTGGCCTCCGTGGACACGATCTGCATTGACAAGACGGGCACGCTGACCGAGGGGGCATTGCGGGTGGTTGAGATCGTACCCGCGGCGCAGATCGGCGAAGCGGCGTTGAGCGCTGCGCTCGGCGTGCTCGCGGCCAGTGCGTCGGCCCGTAACATCACCCTGCGCGCGATCGCCGACGCCTACCCGGCGGAACCTCAGCCGGTGCTGAGCGAGGTGCCGTTCTCCTCGCGTCGGCGCTGGAGCGCGGCGCAGCTGCCGGACGAGACGTTGTTCATCGGCGCGCCCGGCCGGATCCCCGTCGATTCTCTGGCGGGGACGGCGCACCGCCATCAGGAGGAGGGGCGTCGGGTGTTGGCGATCGCGCGCGGCTTTGGTGCGCTCCCACTCGATGCTGGAGACGAGCCACCGGAAGGACTCGTCCCGCTCGGCCTGGTCGTCCTCGCCGAGGAGCTGCGGCCCTGCGTGGCCGAGACGATCGCGTTCCTGCGCGAGGAGGGGATCGAGATCAAGGTGCTGTCCGGTGACGATCCGAACACGGTGGCCGCGATCGCCCGTGATGTCGGCATTCCGGTCACCGAGATCAGCCAAGGCAGCGAGATCCCGCAAGACCCGGACGCGCTGCGCAGCTTCGCCACGCGGGCGACGGTCGTCGGCCGTATCTCCCCAGAGGGGAAGCAGGCCATCGTCCGCGCCCTGTGCCAGGACGGCCGTTACGTCGCAATGATCGGCGACGGCGTCAACGATGTGCCCGCGCTGAAGGCGTCTCGGCTGGCGATCGCGCAGGGCAGTGGCACGCAGATGGCCCGCAGCGTGTCCGACCTGGTGCTGGTCTCGGGGGACTTCGCAGCCGTCCCCCCGCTGATCGCCGAGGGTCGACAGGCACTGCGAAACCTCCAGCGTGTGGCCAAGCTGTATCTGACTAAGTCGGCGTTCGCCGCCTTCCTGATCGTGACCGTCGGTCTGGGCGCCGATGCCTATCCACTCCTGCCGCGCCAGCTCTCGCTCGGGGGTGGCCTCGCGATCGCGGTGCCCACCTTCTTCTTGGCGCTCGCGCCGAGCCGCGGGCCGTGGCGTCCTGATCGGTTCGCCACGCGGGTGGCGAGGTTCGCCGTCCCCGCCGGAGTGATGACCGGCACCGCGGTTATCTCCAGCTATCTGTTCGCGCTGCACAGTCTCGATCGATCGGTCGCTGACGCGCGCACCGTGGCGTTGACGGCCTTCGTGGTCACCTGCCTGTACCTGGTGATGGCGCTCGAGGCGGGAGGGTCGCGCCGGCGCTCCGCGCTGGTCGCCGGGATGTGCGGGGCGATGGCCCTCCTGTATGTCGCATCGCTGTTTGCGCCGCTGACCAGGCACTTCTTCGCCCTCCAGGCGCCGGATGTGGGCATGGTGGCCACCGCGTTGCTCGCGAGCGCGGTGGCGATCTGGGCGCTGATGCTGTGTGGCTTTGCGGTACGGGGCGCGCCTCTGGGCGATCATTGACGCCGAAGTCTGAGGGACTCGATCGCCCGCGTGGGCACGGCACTCGAACAGGGCGACAAAACCTGGGATTGGCGGTCTCGGTCCAGTACCGCGTGGGCATGCGCAACCCGAGAGCTGGGCCCTCCCGTTCGGTGACGTCGCCGGCCGGCGGGCGACGGCACGGGAGGTCCTAGGCCACGGGGCGCTCGACGCCTCGCGAAGCACTGCGGGACAAGCGTCGACATGTCGGAGCGCGGTAGCCATTCGCGATCGGGGACCTCGAGGACGAGGGTCCCAGGCGGGCCGTCGAAGAGCGAGTGCGCGCTCGAGAGCTTGCCCAAGAAGATCGCCGACGTCCGCCACCGGATGAGACCAGCGATGTCTGAGCCCAGCCGCAAGCGGGACATGCATGAGCTACGCTTGCCTGCAGCAGCGGCCGACCGCGATTTCTAGCCTCCGCGCAGCCAAAACCTGCGAGCGGAGGGGATCAAGGAAATCCCTGCAAACGCCCTCTTAGCTCAGCTGGTAGAGCACTTCCATGGTAAGGA
>DATAWL010000083.1:0-95244 GCA_036267215.1 Solirubrobacteraceae bacterium
GGCCGCCTGCGCGAGGTGTCATAGCCGGAGCTCCGCCCGGGCGCCCGCGACTGCAGCCCGCCGTCGCCAGTACACCGTTCCGAAACTCGCCAGACCATCAAGCGACTTCCGAAACGCTGCACTAGCGTGTCACGGCATGAGCGAGCACGACGCGATCGTGATCGGCGCGGGGCCCGCCGGCGAGGTCTGCGCCGGCCGGCTGGCCGGGGAGGGACTGGACGTCGCGCTGGTCGAGCGCGAGCTGGTGGGCGGCGAGTGCGCCTACTGGGCCTGCATGCCCTCCAAGGCGCTGCTGCGTCCCGCGCAGCAGCTGGCCGAGGTGGCGCGCGTCCCCGGCGCGCGCGAGGCGGTGACGGGATCGCTCGACCCCCTCGCCGTGCTGGCCCGCCGCGACGAGGTCATCCACAGCCTCGATGACGCGGGCAAGCTGGGCTGGCTGACCGACCGCGACATCACCCTCGTCCGCGGGCAGGCCCGGCTGGACGGCGAGCGGCGCGTCCGGATCGCCGAGACCGACGCGCTGCTGGAGGCCCGCCGCGCCGTCGTCATCGCCGTCGGCAGCGGAGCCGCCCTCCCGCCCGTGCCCGGGCTGCGCGAGCTCGCGCCGTGGACCAACCGCCAGGCGACGATCGCCGAGGCGGTGCCCGAGCGGCTGACGGTCCTGGGCGGGGGCGCCGTCGGCTGCGAGCTGGCCCAGGCGTGGGCGACGCTCGGCGCGGCCGTCACGCTGGTCGACATGCACCCCGGCCTGCTGCCCGGCGAGGAGCCGTTCGCCGGCGAGCTGTTGACTGCCGAGCTGCGCGATCAGGGCGTCGACGTGCGCACCGGGATCCGCGCCACCGCGGCGCGGCGAAGCGCCGACGGGAACTTCACCCTCACCCTCGACGACGCCGACACCATTGAGTCCGACGAGCTGCTGGTGGCGGTCGGACGCCGGCCCCACACCGACAACCTCGGCCTGGAGACCGTCGGCCTCGCGCCGGGGGAGATCGTCGCCGTCGATGACCGCATGCGCGTCCCCGGACGCGACTGGCTCTATGCCATCGGCGACGTCAACGGCCGCGCCCTGCTCACCCACGTGGGCAAGTACCAGGCGCTGATCGCGACCGCCACGATCATGAATCGGAAGGCCAGCATGGACTGGGACGGCGCGCTGGCGCCCCGGGTCGTGTTCACCGAGCCTCAGATCGCCGCCGTCGGGCGCACGCTCGACGAGGCGCTGGCGGCCGGCATCCCCGCCCGTGCCGTCGACGCCGACCCGGGCGCCACCCCCGGCGCCAGCTTCATCGGCAAGGGCGCCCGCTCCGGGGCGCGAATCGTCGTCGACGAGCGCCGCGAGGTGATCATCGGCGCCACCTTCATCGGGCCGGAGGTCGCCGAGAGCCTGCACGCGGCCACAATCGCGATCATCGGCGAGGTCCCGCTGCGCCGCCTCGCGCACGCCCTGCCCGCGTTTCCCACGCGCAGCGAGGTGTGGCTGAAGCTGCTGGACTCCTGGAAGCCCTGAAGCGCCTCAGCGCCGGCGCTCAGCCCGGGATCTCCAGCGTGAACGTGGTCGCGCCCGGAGTCGACTGGACGGTCAGCCGGCCCGCCATGCGGTCGGCCAGCTCGGACGCGATGGCCAGGCCGAGCCCGGAACCCTGGGCGTCGTCGGCGGTGTAGAACGGCTCGAAGATCCGCTGCTGCGCCGGCAGGTCGATGCCCTCGCCGTCGTCGCGGACGGCCAGCCGGACGCGGCCGTCGTCACGCCCGGCGGTGACGACGATCTGGGTCCCCGGCGGCGTGTGGGTCAGCGCGTTGTCGATCAGGATCCGCATGATCTGGGCCACCCGCACCGGATCGCACTGGGCCTCGATGCGGGCCGGCAGCCGCAGCTCCAGCCGCGAGTCGTGCTGGGCCAGCGTCGGCTCGAACTCACCCGAGACCGAACGGGTCAGCTCGCCGAGGTCGACCTCCTCGGGGCGCAGCTCCAGCGAGCCGGACTCCAGCCGGCTGAGGTCGAGCAGGTCGACCGACAGCTTGCCCAGCCGCTGCACCTGGTCGCGCACCTGGTCCAGGAAACGGCGCCGGGTCTCGATGTCGAGCTCCTCGTCCTCCAGCAGCTCGACGAACCCGCCCAGCGAGAACACCGGTGTGCGCAGCTCGTGCGAGGCGGTCGCGATGAACTTCTTGCGGGCCTGCTCGAGCTGAAGCAGCTGCTGCTGCATCTCGTTGAACGCCATCGCCAGCCGCCCCAGCTCGTCGCTGGAGTCGACCGGGATCGGCTTGGTGAAGTTGCCGGCCGCGACCTGCTTGGCGGCCAGCTCCAGGCGCCCGACCCGCCGTGCCAGCGCCCGCGCCACCAGATACCCGGCCACCAGGGCCAGCAGCAGGGCGATCCCGCCCGCGACCAGGATCTCGTGACGGACGGTGCTGACGGTCCGCATCACGTCGGCCAGGGGCGCGGAGTAGACGATCACCCAGCCCACCTGCCGCTGGTAGAACACCGGGTTGGCCGCCTCGGCCACCGTCCCCGCCGCGCTCTCCTCGGTGCCGGTGACCAGCTGGCGCTCGGTCACCGCCCGATAGGCCGGAGCGAACCCGAGCGCGGGTCCGGCCGGCGGTCCGCCGGAGTCGAGCAGCTTGTAGAGCTGGAGCATGCCCTGGGCCCGGTTGACCGACAGCAGCGTCACCCGGTCCCCGGACGCGCCGGCGGCCTGGTTGAGGATCCGGCGGACCTGCGGCAGCGGAGTCGAGCTGCCGACCGCATGGCTGAGCTTGAACGAGTTGCCGGCGCTGTCGGCCAGCGCCGACAGCTTCTCGCCCATCAGGCGGCTCTGGAGGCCCGGCGCCACGTACAGGTACAGCGAGCCGACGGCCAGCAGCGTGATCGCGAAGAAGATCAGCGCCAGCCGGTTGCTCAGCGACAGCCGGAGCGGGCCGATCCTGCGCCGGCGGCGGCCGGGGCGGCCGGGGCCGTCATCAATCAGGGTCGGTGTCACGGAACCGGTAGCCAACGCCGCGGACCGTGAAGAGGTATTCGGGATCTTTGGGGTCGCGCTCAACCTTCTCGCGCAGATGTCGGATATGGACGTCGATCGTGCGCGGGTCACGGTACGCCGAGTCCCCCCAGATGCGCGCCAGCAGCATGTCACGCGTGAACACCCGGCCCGGGGCGCGCGCGAGCGCCGAGAGGATCTCGAACTCGACGTAAGTCAGCTGGGCGTCGGTGCCGCGGATCCGCACCGTCCGTTTGGCGAAGTCCAGGCGCAGCTCACGCACTTCCAGGGGCGCCTCGCCCGGCATCGCCTGGTCCGGCCGGCTCATCTCGGCCCGCCGCAGCGCCGCCTTGATCCGGCTGGAGAACTCGCGGAGCGAGAACGGCTTGGTGATGTAGTCGTCGGCGCCGAGCTCGAGTCCGACCACCTTGTCGATCTCCTCCGACTTGGCCGTGAGCATGATGATCGGCACCGAGCTGCGACTGCGCAGGCGCCGGCACACCTCGAGCCCGTCGATCCGCGGCAGCATCAGGTCGAGCACCACCAGGTCAAACGGTTGCTCGTCGAAGCGTTCCAGCGCCTGGCGCCCATCGGTGGCCTGGACGACGTCGTAGCCCTCCTTGCGCAGCGGGTAGGAGAGCAGGGTCTGGATCGACTGCTCATCGTCGACGAGCAGAATCCGGGCGCTGCGCTCAGGCACTGACGTCTCGGCCAACCTCACAAGAGTAATGAGCGCCAGCCTTGGGTCGAGATAACCTCTGGCGCGATGCTCGATCCGCGCATCTACCGGACCGGCCTGATCGTCGCGGCTCTGGCTCTCGTTGTACTGGCGTTCTCCCTGCGTTCGCAGCAGGCGGCGCTCAATCCGACGCTGGCCCCCGAGGCGTTCAACGGCCCCAACGTCGCCACGGAGATGACGACGATCGCCCAACAGGAGCCCGATCGGGCCCCCGGGTCCGACGGCGACCGCGACCTGGCCCTCCAGGTCTCGCACACGTTCGCCCAGGACGGCTTTGACCCCACCACGGACACGTTCACCGGGCGTACCGTCGGCGGCACCCAGGTGCTCGAGAACGTCGTCGGCGTGCGCCCCGGCAGCCAGAGTGGAAGCATCGTCATCGTCGCCCCGCGGGACGCCGCCGGCCAGCCGGCGCTGGCCGCGACCGCGAGCACGGCGATGCTGATGGAGCTGGCCCGCGACCTCCAGGGCGAGACGCTGCAGCGCACCGTGGTGCTGGCCTCGACCACCGCCTCGCAGGGCACCGCCGGCGCAATCCGGCTGGCATCGAGGCTCGCGGGTCCCGTCGACGCCGTGGTCGTCCTGGGCGACGTGGGCAGCGCGCACGTTCACCAGCCGATCCTGATCCCCTGGTCGACCGGCCAGGCGGTGGCGCCGCCGGCCCTGCGCAACACCGTGGCCACGGCGCTCCAGAACGAGAGCTCGCTGACCGCGGGGTTCACCGGGCTCGGCGGCCAGTTCGCCCACCTTGCCTTCCCGTTCACGCTCGGCCAGCAGGCCCCGTTCGGCGCCCAGGGCATTCCCGCGGTCGAGGTGTCGCTGTCCGGCGAGCAGGGGCCCAGCGCCGGCGCCCCGGTCGCCGCTGTGGCGCAGATCACCTCGGTCGGGCGCGCCATGCTGTCGACGATCTCGGCGCTGGACGGCGGCGCCACCGTGGCGGCGCCCTCCGCCTACCTGTTGCTGGCCGGCAAGGTCGTGCCCGGCTGGGCGGTCTCGCTGTTCGTCCTGGCGCTGCTGGTCCCGGTCGCGATGACGATGATCGACGGCGTGGCCCGGGCGCGCAGGCGCGGGCACGTCATCTGGCGCGCGCTGACCCTGGTGGTCGCCGCGGCGGTGCCGTTCCTGCTGGCGGTCGCGGTGGTGGTGGTGGCGCGGATGATCGGGGTGCTCGGTGTCGCCCCGCCCGGGCCGGTCGCCGCCGGGGCGGTCCCCCTGACCACCTCGGGCGTGGCCGTGCTGATCGTCGCCGCGCTGGCGATGGTGTCGTCGGGCGTCGGCGTCTACGCGCTGGTCCGCCACCTGCCGACCCGCACGCGCACGTCCCGGGGCCGGGCTCCGGAGCACTCTGGCGACGGCGCGGTGGCCGGTCTGCTCGTCGTCATGTGCGCGGTGACGTTCGCCATCTGGCTGAGCAACCCGTTCGCCGCGCTCCTGCTGGTCCCGGCGCTGCACCTGTGGCTGTGGGCGGTCAACCCGGACATGCGGGTCCCGCTGCCCGGGCGGGTGGCGCTGGTGCTGGCCGGCATGGCGCCGGTGGCGCTGGTCGTCGCCTATTACGCCCTCACCCTCGGCTACGGGCCGATCGGCGTCGCCTGGGAGGCCGTCCTGCTGGTGGCCGGTCACGGGGTCAGCCTGCTGGCCGTGGTCGAATGGAGCGTCGCGCTCGGCTGCCTGCTGAGCGTGGCCACGCTCACGGTCCTGGCCGCCCGTGGGTCCCGGGTCGCGCCGGTCCCGGTCACCGTCCGCGGTCCGGTCACCTATGCCGGCCCCGGTTCGCTGGGCGGTACCAAGTCGGCGCTGCGCCGCTGAGGGCCGACGACTGCGCCGCGGGCTCGACGGGCCCGCGAGTTGATCGCGGACCCTGAGCGCCTGCCACCATTGACCCGAACACGATGCGACGGCTCATCCGCGATATCTCCTCGGTCCTGATCCTGTCCGGGCTGCTGCTCGTGCTCGACGCCGGGGTCACGGTGATCTGGCAGGAGCCGGTGACGGCGGCCATCGGGGTGATCATGCGCGGCGAGGTCAATAATCGCTATCTCAGCTACCGGACCGCGCCGCTGAGCACCAACGACGTCCGCGCCCTGGCTTCGATCAAGCCGCAGCCCGAGCGGATCGCCTACCTCGCCCGCGTCGAGCGCAGCCAGATCACCACCGGCGACGCGATCGGACAGCTGCAGATTCCGCGGCTGGGCAACACCTACAACATCGTCCAGGGCACCGACACCGCCAGCCTCGAGGAGGGCCCGGGCCACTATCCGTCCACGGCGCTGCCCGGGATGGGCCAGACGGTGGCCATCGCCGGGCACCGCACCACCTACCTGGCGCCGTTCCGGTTCATCAACGAGCTGCGGCCGGGCGATCGCATCTACCTGAAGATGCCCTATGGCAAGTTCACTTATGTGGTGCAGTACCAGAAGATCGTGCTGCCCACGGACATCGCGGTGGTCAACGACGTCGGCTATGACCGGCTGGTGCTCTCCGCCTGCAACCCGATCTATTCGGCCGCCCAGCGGATCATCGTGTTCGCTCGCCTGAGGTCCGTTCAGCCTCTGGGCAAGGCGCTGTCGCGGTCAGCGTGATGCCGCGTCGCTCATCCGTCGCCAACCGCCACTGGTCAAATGTCCAGAGCGTGTCCTTCAGCGTCCAGAACCCCCCTCTCACCGCCGAAGATCAGGTCAGAAGTGATCGGTAACCCCCCGCCGATGTGGGAAGGACAACGCGCCATGCGCATCAGCGAAATACAAGAACAGCTGGGTCGCGGTGAGTACCGTGTGGACGCTCAGGCGGTCGCTGACGCAATCGTTCGACGTCTGCTCGCGGAGCAGCAGATCCAGGGATCGGCGAAGCGCTCTCAGGGGGAGTGCTCGTAGCCTGACAGTTCGCCGGCGGCGCCGGCGAACTGCACTTCGGCGGGGCCGTCGGCCACTTCCCCGATCCAGGTCAGGCCCAGGTGGCCGTCTGACCCCGCCGCTTCCCCCCACCGGTCGTCGACCGTGGCTCGCGCGACCGCCGGCAGGCAGACGCACAGCTCGAAGTCCTCGCCGGCGGTGGCCGCGAACGCTGCGGGATCGTGACCCAGTTGGGCGGCGACGTCGGGCACGCCCTCGGCCAGCGGCAGATCGGCCAGATCGATGCGCAGGGTGACGCCGCTGCGCGTCGCCAGATGACGCGCGTCGGTGGCCAGGCCGTCGGAGAGGTCGATCATCGCCGTGGCCCCGAGGGCGGCCAGCGCGGCCCCGGCGGCCAGGCGCGGCTGCGGCCGCGCGTAGCGCTCGTGCAGCTCGATGGCGACAGCGTCGGGGACGTCCTGGGCGCGAGCGCGGCCCTCGATCAGCGCCAGGCCGGCGCCGGCGGCGCCCAGCGATCCGGTGACCGCGATCAGATCGCCGGGCCGGGCCCCGTCGCGCCCGACCAGGTCGCCCGGATCCCGGGCCCAGCCGACCACGGTCACCACCACCATGAGCACCGGCGCCGCGCTGACGTCGCCGCCGGCGATGGTCACGCCCCAGGGCGATCCCACGCCCTGCGCTCCCTCGATCAGCGCCACCGCGTCCTGAAGCTGCGTGTCGGGCGGCAGCGCCAGCGCCAGGTACGCCTCGCCGGCTCGGGCGCCCATGGCGGCCAGATCCGATAGCGCCGAGCCCATCGCGCGGTGACCGATCTCCGCCGCCGTCAGCTCGCCCGAGCGGAAGTGCACCCCGTCGACCACGGTGTCGACCGATGTGACGGCGTAGCCGGCGGAGCGGACGACCGCGGCGTCGTCGCCGACCCAGCGGACGATCCGGTTGACGCCCGCCGCGCCCGCCGCGCCCGCCGCGCCCGCCGTCGCCGCCCGGCTGCCGCCCGCGCCATCGCGGCCGGCCCCGAGCACCCACTCCAGCGCCTCGATCAGCTCCAGTTCGCGCATGACCGGGCGGCGGTCCGGTGCCCGGCGCGGCTCAGCGGTGGCGGTAGACGATCCGCGCGCGGTCGAGGTCGTACGGAGACAGCTCGACCCGGACCCGGTCGCCGGGGAGGATCCGGATGCGGAAGCGGCGCATCTTGCCGGCCACGTGGCCGAGGACGACGCGGTCCATGTTGTCGAGCTTCACGCGGAACATGGCGTTGGGCAGGGCCTCGACGACCTCGCCCTCCAGCTCGACCTTTTCTTCCTTTGGCATACGAACAGATCTTTTCGTCAGAGCGCGCCCCGATGGGCGCGCGAACGCAGACGAGGCTACCAGCCGTCTGAACCTGGATGGCCGGTCAGTGCTTGGTGGTGCCGGTCCCGGGCGTGCCGCCCTGGCTGGGCTGGCCGCCCTTGGTGCCGGCCCCCTGCTGCGGCGGCTGGGCGAACAGCGTCGGGTTGTTGGTCGGCGTGCCGGTCACGCCGGCGCCGCCGGTGCCCGGGGTCGTCTTGGGGTGCGGATGGCCCGGGTTGGGATTGGCCGGGGCGGTCGTCGGCGGCGGCGGCGCGGCCTCGGCGTGCGGACCGAAGAACGCGGTGCCCTGGAACGGCTCCTCCGGCGGGACCCAGTCGCCGCAGTAGCCCCCGCTGGCCGCCTGCATGTACTGGTGCCAGATGGGCGCCGCCAGGACGCCGCCGAACCCGTCGATCATCGCGACGTTGCCCGACGGGTTGCCGACCCAGACGGCGGTGGTCATGCGGGGCGTGTAGCCCACGAACCAGGCGTTGTCGAGATTCTCGGCGGTCCCGGTCTTGCCCGCCGCCGGGCAGCCGTAGTTGGCCGCGGTTCCCGTGCCGCCCGCGTTGGTGATGACCTGCTTGAGCACGCTCGTACCCTCGTAGGCCTCGTCGTAGGGGAACACCCGCGTCTGCGTCGGGTTCCCGAAGTTGCGCACGCTGCCGTCCGGGAATACGACCTTGTCGATGATCGTGGCCGGAATGTGAAGGCCGCCGTTGGCGATCGTCGAGTACGCGTCGGCCATCTCGAGCGGGGTGACGCCGACGGTCAGGCCGCCCAGCACCTCCGCCGGGTTGTCGTCGAGCGGCGAGTTGATCCCCATCGCGTGCGCCATCGCGTTGAACTTGTCCATCCCCAGGTCGACCACCAGCTGGGCGTACACGGTGTTGTCGGAGATGATCGTCGCGTGGGTGATGTCGATCGTGCCGTTGTAGGTGTTGTCGTCCGTGTGCACCGACCACGCCGGGTTGGACGGCAGCCACCCCGCGGCCAGCGGCTTTGACGTGTAGTAGGTGGCGTCGGGACTGGCGTGGTAGTCGTGGATCAGCGTCATCAGCGCGAACACCTTGAACGCCGAGCCGGTCTGCCGGTGGGCCTCGGTGGCGTAGTCGAACTTCGTCTGGGTGTACGTCGACGAGTTGGCGAAGGCCTCGATGTGCCCGTTGAGAGGGTCGACGGACGCGAGCGCCGCTCCCACGCCGGGGCCGCCCTCGTCGGCGAGCAGCGACGAGTGGTCGTCGATCGCCTCCTGGGCCAGCGCCTCCTTGCGCAGGTCGATCGTGGTGTAGATCTTCAGCCCCTCGTCGAGCGCCGGGCAGTTCTTGGGCGTCTTGGGGCACAGGTCCTGGGACACCTGCTGCTCGATGTAATCGAAGACGTAGGGGTCCTCATGCACCAGGTAGGCCTGGTTGTGCTTGATCTCGAGGTGGGCCCGGTTGGCCCGGTTGGCCTGGGCCTGAGTGATGTAGCGGGCGATCACCATCGCCTGGAGCACCTCGGCGCGCCGCTGTTTGGCCGCCTTGGGATAGATGAAGGGGTTGTACTCGGAGGGCGCCTGCGGCAGGCCGGCCAGCAGCGCGGCCTGGGGCAGGCTGAGCTTGTTCACCGGCTTGTCGAAGAACATCTCCGAGGCGGCCTGCACGCCATAGGCCGTCTGGTTGCCCACCGTCCCGTAGGGGACGTTGTTGAGGTAGCCGACGAGGATCCAGTTCTTGGAATGGTTGGCCGCCAGCTGTTCGGCGAGCTTGGCCTGGATGATCTTGTACTTCAGGTCTCGCGTCGAACGCAGCTTCTGCAGGTAGAGGTTGTCCACCAGCTGCATCGTCAACGTCGAGGCGCCCTGCAGGCTGGTGCCGCCGCTGACGGCATCCTTGATGGCGGCGCGCAGGATCCCCTGGTAGTCGAGCGCGCCGTGCTGATAGAAGCGCCGGTCCTCGATCGAGATCGTGGCCTTTTTGAGGATCACGGGGATGTCCGAGCTCGCGACCGTCGTGTGCACGTCCGGCGACCAGATGTAGCCCAGCGACGTGCCGTTGGCGGCGAACACCTCCGACGGCGACCCAGGGGTGAGGGGTTTCATCGACGAGAGGTTCGGCGCCGACTGGGCCACGTTGACCACCCATCCCGCCACGGCGAGCAGCCCGACGGTCACCGCGCCGACGATCAGCACCGCGGTCAGCGCGAACACCCGCGCGAGGGGCGATCCATGGTTGCGCCGCCGGCGGCGCTGTCTGTCACGTCGGCTCATCGGTTGATCGGAGCGGGCTGTGCGCCGGAGCGCAAACCGGGGTTCGATCGTGCCGCGCCCCTGGCCAGCCAGTGTAGCTTCAAGGCTCTTTCGGCCCGCCGTTTCCGGCTCCTTCCGGGCCGGCGCGATCGCACGAACCGATGCACGACCCCGCCGCGCCCAACGCCACCGCCTCCGGTCCCGAGGCCCTGCTGATCGACGCGCTGGGGACGCTGGTGTCGCTGTCGCCGCCGGCGCCGGCGCTGGCCGGCGCGCTGGCCCGCCGCCTGGGGCTCGAGGTAGCGGTCGCCGACGCCGACCGGGCCCTGCGGGCCGAGATCGCCTACTACCGAGCGCACATGGGCGAGGGACGCGACGCGCGCAGCCTGGCGGACCTGCGCCGTCGCTGCGCGCAGGAGCTGCGCCGCACGCTCCCGGCCGACCCTCGTCTGGCCGCACTCGACGGCGACGCCATGACCGACCTGCTGCTCAGCGCCCTGCGGTTCGAGGCCTACGCGGACGCCCGCGAGGCGCTGCGCCGCGCGCGGCGCGCGGGCGCGCGCATCATCGTCGTCTCCAACTGGGACGTGTCCCTGCTGGAGGTCCTCGAACTGGTGGGGCTCGCCCCGCTGCTGCACGGCGTGGTCACCTCGGCCGCCGTCGGCGCCGCCAAGCCGGCGCCGGAGATCTTCGACCACGCGCTGGCGCTCGCCGGAGTGCAGGCGGGGCGGGCGCTGCACGTCGGCGACAGCCTGACCGAGGATGTGGACGGCGCGCGGGAGTGCGGGATCCCGGCGCTGCTGCTGCGCCGCGATGGCGGCGCCGGGCAGGCCGCGCCGGCGGGCGTGGCGACGATCACCAGCTTGGACGAGCTCGTCTGGCCCTAACCTCCGGGCGATGGCGTCGCCCCCCGCTCAGCCCACGCCCTCGCCCGTGCCCGCCGCCGAGCCACCGGCGGCCCCGGCGCCCAACGCGCGCCCGCTGGTCGAGCATCCCCCATGGCCGGCGTGGACCGCGCCCGCGGCCCTGTTGGTGGGGCTGGCGCTGGGCGCCCTGGGGACGATCGTCGTCGACGTCATCGCGCATGTCGGCGGCTCGAGTCTGAAGAACCCCAGCCCCGCTGCCAACATCATCGCCGACATCGTCTTCGACCTCTGCTTCGTTGGCGCGGCGCTGTGGCTGGTCGCTTGGCGGGGCCGTCCGCGGGCCGCTGACTTCGGCTACCGCCGCGTCTCCCTGCGCGCCGCCGTCCGGGCATTCGTGCTGGCGGCCATCGGCTATTACGGCCTGACCGCGATCTACAGCACCTTCCTGTCGTTGCACCAGAGCGACAAGCTCCCGTCCGACCTGGGCGTCACCCACAGCACCGCCGCGCTGGTGGCCGCCTCGATCTTCGTCTGCGCGATCGCCCCGATGGCCGAGGAGTTCTTCTTCCGGGGGTTCTTCTTCGGCGCTCTGCGCAACCTGCCGGTCCGCCTCGGAGAGTACGACCTCGGACCCTGGATCGCCGCCGTGGTGACCGGGATCCTGTTCGGCCTGGCCCACCTCGGATCCGCGCCTGCCGAGTACCTGGTACCGCTCGGCTTCCTCGGGTTCGTGCTGTGCCTGATCCGCTGGCGGACCGGCTCGCTATACCCCTGCATGGCGCTGCACGCGGCCAACAACGCCCTGGCCCTCGGCGTCCAGCAGCTGAGCTGGAACGCGCCGGAGATCGTCGGATTGGTGCTCGCCTCGTGGCTGGTGATCGCGGTCGTGACCGGGCCCCTCGGCTGGCGCTCTCCGGCCCTGGCCTGAACCGCCGCCGGCGCGGGCGGCGATCCCTCGTGGGCCGGGCGCGGCCATTCATCCTCGGCGGTCAGAACGGTTGACTGGTTTACTTTCCGGCCATGCGTCGCCTCCTTGCCTCCTGCACTGCGGCCTTTGCCGCCGCGATCGTGTCGCTCGGGCTGGTTGCCGGCGCCGCGTCCGCCTCCGGTTCCGGTTCCGCCACCACGGCCGGATCCGCCACCTCCTCGGCCGCACCGGCCGTCACGCCGAGCACCACCTCGAGCACCACCCCGACCACGACGTCGACCACTCCGACGACGACAACCACCACTCCGACCACCACGACCCCGACCCCAACCACCCCGCCCGCGCCGGCCAAGGCGCAGGCCAAGCTGTATCTGGCCGACACGTTCGACGTGAACAGGTCAGAGGTGACCGTGCCCAAGCGGACCGTTGCGGTGCAGGGCTTCGTCCGGCCCTACGTGGCCGGTCAGGTCGTGCAGGTCAAGTCCTACATGGGCAAGCGTCTGTTCAAGACCGACCACCTCCGGGTCAAGCCGGCGGCCAAGGGGACCGAGGGGCGCTTCATCGAGACGCTCAAGGCGCCGTCGGCCGGCGTGGTCCGCGTCGAGGTGACCCATGCGCGAACCGACCAGATGCTGGGCTTCTTCGCCCAGCGGGCGTTCACCGCGCTGGACGAGACCGTCGGCTTCGGCTCCCGCGGGCCGATGGTCGACCTCATCCAGCAGCGGCTCGCGGCGCTGCACGTCTTCCTGCCGACGTCGGGCGTGTTCGACACCCAGACCGGCCTGGCGCTTGACGCCTACCACCGGTTGATCGGCTGGGGGGAGGGCAACCAGAACGCCGATCCCCACACGATCACGGATCTGCTCAACGGCGCCGGAACCTTCCACGTCCGCTACCCGCACAACGGCAACCACGCCGAGGGCGACCTCTCAGACCAGGTCCTGGCGCTGATCAAGGGCTCACAGGTCTACCGCCTGTACCCCATCAGCTCGGGCAAGCCGTCGACCCCGACCGTGCTCGGCAACTTCCGCGTCTACTACCGGGTGCCCGGCTACCTGCCGGACGGGATGTACTACTCGTCGTTCTTCTACACCGGGTACGCCATCCACGGCTATGACCCGGCCCCCGACTATCCGGCCAGCCACGGCTGCATGCGCCTGCCGATCATCGACGCCATCGGCGTGTTCGACTGGCTCACCTACGGCGACTGGGTGGACGTCTATTACACCTAGGCGCCCGTCATGAGCGCCCGCGAGCGACTGCTCGCCGAGCTCCGCGAGCACGCCCTGGTGATCGGCGAGGTCGTGCTGACCAGCGGCGCGACCGCGCAGTACCTGGTCGACGCCAAGCGGGCAATCCTGCTGCCGGCCGGGTTCGCCGCTCTTGGCGAGCTCGTCGCCGCGCAGGCTCGTGAGTGGTCGGCGACCGCGGTCGGCGGCATGACGATGGGGGCGGATCCCATCGCCTGCGCCGCCCTGGCCGGCGGGGCCGACGTCAAGGCCTTCTTCGTGCGCAAGGAGGCCAAGACCCACGGCCTGGCGCGCCGGATCGAGGGGCCGCTCCTGGCCCAGTCGGATCGCTGCCTGCTCGTCGAGGACGTGGTCACCACCGGCGGCTCCACCATCCGCGCGCTCGAGGCGATCCGCGACGAGGGCCACGAGGTGTGTGGCGTGCTGGCGGTGTGCGACCGGCTGGCCGGGGGCGCCGAGGCGATCCAGCGCGCGGCCGGCGTCCCGTACGTGGCGCTGACCACGATCGACGAGGTCTATCCCGAGCGCCCGGACCGCGCCGCGTAGCCGGCGCCTCAACGCCCGCCCGAAAAGGCAGCACTCCAGCCACCCTCGCGGGCCGTTTTTTCGCGTGCCGTCTTGGGCGCCACCGGGGCCTGTCGAGCGATTCCGCCGATCGACCAGTTCTCGGACTGCCAGGACCGGCTTGCCGTTACTGATCGGTAGGCGAGCGCGAGGGTGCCGCTCACCCGCCCCCACCCGCGGCCGGGAGCGCCCGGATCCCTGCGCGGAGGCTTCGTTTTCGCCTGCGGGCCGCGGGTACCTCCAGTAGCCAGGAGAGGGTTTACCGAGTAACGGGAGGCAAGGTCAGAAAATGGGGGGATCGGCCGGCAGCAGGAACCGGCGGTGGCTCCACTCTCGGGGGCAGCGCTCCGGGCACGTTCTTCCTGGACTTCGTGGCACTCCTGGCCCTGTCGGCACTGGGACTGCCGCGATTCGCCGGGCGGCTCGCGCTCCTCACCGAGCGGGGCCGTCCGGCACCCTTCGTGTCGCAGCTTGCTGACCCTGGCTAGCCCGGACGGCGTCGAGAGGCACTGAGCGCCGGCCCGCGGCCGCGCTCCATCGATCTCAGGCCCGCGCCCCACGGCGTCGCCCCCGGCCCTACAATCTGCGCACCTGGGACCGGGGAGTGCCCCCGGCAGGAATCGAACCTGCATCCCGCGCTTAGGAGGCGCGTGCTCTATCCATTGAGCTACGAGGGCCGGATCGGTGAGGGTATCCGCCACCAGACGACCGGCTATTCGTTGAGCGCGCATTAATGTTTAGTGACACCGAATCGCCTATCTGCTTCGATGCCGCCATGGAGGTCTGCAGCGCGGCGTGAGGTCGTCCGCTAGCCCATGAGCGCAGGTACCCACGAGCTGCTGCTCGATTCGGACGTCGCGGTCGATCAGATCGCCCTCGTCCCCGGCGAGATCGCCGCCCGTTCACCCCGCCAGCTGTTCTGGCGCCGCTTCCGCGCCGACCGCGTGGCGGTGGTCTCCGCGATCTTTCTGATCGTGCTGATCATCGTCGCGGTCGCCGCGCCGCTGGTGATCAAGCTGATCGGCGTGCCCGGACCCAATGTCCAGAATCCCAACGCCCTGGACGCGTTCGGCAGCCCGACCGGCCCCAGCGCCGCGCATCCGTTCGGCGTCGACCAGATCGGCCGCGACGTGCTCTCACGGGTCATCTACGGCGCCCGCGTCTCTCTGCTGGTCGGCATCTCGGGCACCGCGATCGCCAGCGTGATCGGCACGATCATCGGGCTGATCGCCGGCTTCTACGGCCGCTGGGTCGACACGGCCCTGATGCGCCTGGTCGACGTGTTCCTGGCCTTCCCGGTGATCGTGCTCGGCCTGGGTATCGGCGACGCGTGCGGCGTCCGCGGATGCCTGCACGCCTTCGGCACGGAGCTGATCCAGCCCGGCCTGGCCACCGTCATCTTCATCATCGCGCTGTCGAGCTTCACCTACATCGCGCGCATCGTGCGCGGGCAGGTGCTCTCGCTGCGCGAGAAGGAGTTCGTCGAGGCGGCGCGTTCACTGGGGGCGTCGAACCGGCGAATCTTGTACAAGGAGATCCTGCCCAACCTGCTGGCGCCGCTGATCGTCTACTCCAGCCTGCTCATACCGCAGAACATCTTGCTGGAGGCGGCGCTCTCATTCCTGGGCGTCGGCGTCCGTCCCCCCACCGCCAGCTGGGGGCAGATGATCTCCGACGCCGGGAACGACATTCTCGGCGCCCAGCCCGCCTGGTGGTACATGGTGTTCCCCGGCGTGGCCCTACTGCTGACCGTGCTCGCGTTCAACCTGCTCGGCGACGGGCTGCTGGACGCGCTCAATCCACGGAGCAACCGATGACGTCGATCGACCCGGGGCGGCCATGAAGCCGTCCCCCCCGACAGGAGGTACGAAGTACATGAGGACATATCGCAAGGCGATCGTGGGAGCGATCGTCGCGGTGCTTGCCCTGGGAGTCGCCGCGTGCGGCTCGAGCTCCAACAGCTCGAGCAGCAAGTCAAGCGGCGGCGGCAGCACCTCAAACTCGGCGGGCGCCTCGAGCGTTCCGCTGAAGGCGGGGGAGAACCCCGTCGGACAGACGTTGTATGGCAAGAAGAAGGGCGGCACGCTGACCGTCTACTCCAGCGAGGACTTCGAGCACCTCGATCCGGGCGAGTCGTATTTCGAGCTCGACTACGCCGTGATGTACGCGACGCAGCGCCCGCTGTTCACCTACCCGCCCAACTCAAACGACACCCTGGTGCCTGACCTGGCGACGGAGATGCCGACCACGTCCAACGGCGGGATCACCGACGGCGGCAAGACCGTCACCGTCCACATCCAGCCCAACGTCAAGTTCAGCGCGCCGGTCAGCCGGGTCGTGACGTCCAAGGACGTGGCCTTCGCCATCGAGCGCGGCGCCAACCCCAACGTGGCCAACCCGTATATGGAGTACTTCGCGTCGGTCAAGGGCGCGTCGTCCGCCAAGGGCGGCCCGTGGTCGGGCATCTCGACGCCCAACAACACGACGATCGTGTTCCACCTCAACGCGCCGCAGGCCCAGCTGATCATCGGCGCGCTCAGCCTGCCGCTGTCGGCACCGGTGCCGCAGGAGTTCGCCGGCCCGATGGACAAGCACGCGCCGACCACCTACGGCACGCAGGCCGAGGTGGCCACCGGCCCGTACATGATCGAGTCCAACCCCAAGACCGGCGTGTTCGCCGGCCTCGGCTACCAGACCGGCAAGTCGCTGACGCTGGTGCGCAACCCCAATTGGGATCCGAGCACCTACACCTCGGCGTTCAAGCCGCCGGCATACCTGGACCGGATCAACGTCGACATCGGCGGCGACCCGAGCGTCATCGGGCCTCAGGTGTTGAAGGGCAGCGACTCGGTGCAGCTCGACACGCCGGCCAACTCGGTCGTCAAGCTGGCCTACGACAGCTATCCGTCCCAGATCACGTTCACTCCGGGCTCGGGCGACCACTACGTGGCGCTCGACAACGCCCACGGGCTGTTCACCAACGTGAACGTCCGCCGGGCGGTGTGGGCCAACCTGGACCGGGCGGCGATCATCAAGGAGCGCGGCGGCACGCTGACCGGCGAGCCGGCCACGCACTTCATCTACCCCGGCAACCAGGGCTTCGCGCAGGCCGGCGGCTTGGCCGGACCGCAGGTCCCGTGGAACAAGGACGTCAACGGCAGCCTCTCCGTGGCTGAGCAGTACATGAAGGCCGCCGGGTACAAGACCGGAAAGTACACCGGCAACCAGACTGTCCAGATCGTCGGCGCCAACAACGGCAACGACCCGGCGATCATCCAGATCCTGAACAGCGACATGACCGCGCTGGGCATCAAGACCCACGTGTCCGAGGTGGACCAGTCGGTCATGTACTCGAAGTACTGCGGCGTCCCCAAGCAGAACATCGACGCCTGCCCGACCGTCGGCTGGATCCGCGACTTCGCTGATCCGCTGACCACCCTGTATGAGACGTTCTACGGACCGGCCATCGTTCCGACGAACAACTCCAACTGGGGTCAGGTCAACGACCCGCAGATCAATGCCGCCATGGTGCAGGCTGAGAACACCGTCGATCCGACGGCGGCCGCTCAGGCCTGGGCCAACGTGGACAAGATGCTCGTCAATGACGCCGTCGCGATCCCCGAGGATTTCGACAACCAGGCGAACATCGAGAGCGGAGACGTGGTCGGATCCGACGACCTGTGGGACACCGGGTCGTGGGACTTCATGTTCACGTCGCTGAAGAACCCCTAAGCCGGTAAGCACTCAGTTCGTGGCCCCCGCCCCGCGGCGGGGGCCACGCCACTGAACTGACCACTCTCAGGCACTCACTTCATGGCCAGGTACATCGTCCGACGGATCCTCTGGGGCATCCTGCTGCTGGTTCTCGTCAGCGCGCTCACGTTCCTCATCTTCGACGTGTTCCCGTCCGCGAACCCGGCGCAGCTGCGCGCCGGCCGCAACGCGAGCCCGGCGATCATCCACCACATCACGGTGGAGCTGGGTCTCAACCACAGCCTCCCGGTCCAGTTCTGGGACTACATGAAGGGGATCTTCCTTCACTTCAACTTCGGCTACAGCTACTACAGCCAGCAGTCGGTGCTGAGCCTGATCGTCAACCGGCTTCCGGCGACCCTGTCGCTGACCGTCGGCGCGGTCGTGCTGTGGGTCCTGGCCGGCATCCCGGTCGGGATCATCTCGGCGATCAAGCGCGGCTCCTTCCTCGACCGGGCCGCGATGGGCGTCGCGCTCACATTCGTGTCGATGCCGGTCTTCTGGCTGGCGCTGATCCTGCTCTACTTCTTCGCATCGGACATCGGCAAATTCCCGATCCTGCCGGGGGCCAACACGTACGTCGGCCTGACCTCGGACCCCGGGAAGTGGTTCACCTCGCTCATCCTGCCGTGGCTGGTGCTGGCCGCCACCCAGGCGGCGATCTACTCTCGCCTGTTGCGCGGGAATCTGCTCGAGGTCATGGGCGAGGACTACATCCGCACCGCCCGCGCCAAGGGACTGCCCGAGCGCCGGGTGATCTGGCGCCACGGCGTGCGCTCGGCGATCACGCCGGTGGTCACGGTCCTCGGACTCGACATCGGCGGCCTGCTCGGCGGTGCCGTCCTGACCGAGACGGTGTTCGAGATCCACGGGATCGGCCTGCTGAACTACGACGCGATCCTGCATTCCGATTTCCCGATCGTCCAGGGCACGACGCTGTTGGCGGCTATGTTCATCATCGTGGCGAACATCGTGGTCGACATCGGCTACGCCTACCTGGACCCGCGGGTCAAGTACTCGTGACCGAGGCGCTGCTCCAGGTCGACGATCTGCGGGTGTCGTTCGACTCCGAGGACGGCGTCGTGCACGCCGTCGACGGCATCTCCTACGCGGTCGACACCGGCAAGACGCTCGGGATCGTGGGCGAGTCCGGCTCGGGCAAGAGCGTGTCCTCGCTGACCACGCTGGGCCTGACCCGGGGCCCGCGGGCCAAGATCGAGGGACGGATGATGTTCAACGGCCGGGACCTGCTCACCCTGCCTGACGAGGATCTGCGCAAGGTCCGCGGCGACGACATCGCCATGATCTTCCAGGACCCGCTGTCGGCCCTCCATCCCTTCTACAAGGTGGGCGTACAGCTGATCGAGGCGATGCAGTCGCACCGCTCGATCTCCAAGTCGGCCGCCCACACCCGGGCCGCCGAGATGCTGGAACTGGTCGGGATCCCGGATCCCAAGCGACGGGTCGACCAGTACCCCCACGAGTTCTCCGGCGGCATGCGTCAGCGCGCGATGATCGCCATGGCGCTGTCCAACGAGCCCAAGCTGCTGATCGCTGACGAGCCCACCACCGCGCTGGACGTGACCGTCCAGGCCCAGATCCTGGCCCTGCTCCAGGACCTCCAGGATCGGCTGGGGATGGCGATCATCATCATCACCCACGACCTGGGCGTCGTCGCCGAGATCGCCGATGACATCGCCGTGATGTATGCCGGGCGCATCGTGGAGCGGGGCACCACCGAGGAGATCTTCCATTCCCCGCAGCACCCCTACACCTGGGGTCTGCTCAGCTCGATTCCGCGCCTGGACAACCCCCGCGACGAGGAGCTGGTCCCGATCTCCGGGCGCCCGCCGAGCCTGATCAACCGGCCCAGCGGCTGCCACTTTCATCCCCGCTGTCCCTACGCGCGCGACGCCCACAAGCGGGTGGACCCTCCGCTGGAGGCGGTCAACGGGGGCACCCACCTGGCGGCCTGCCTGCTCGAGGGCACGGTCAGAACGCGGATCTGGGACGGCATCCGCACCGGCCGCGACCTCGAGTCGCTCAAGCGTCTGGCGGCGACCTCGGCCCAGCCCGTCGTCGAAGGTGATGCGGCCACCGCCCCCGAAAGCGAGGGCACCCAGCCCGAGCCGGGCGAGGGCAGCCTGGTCGAGAGCGAGCAGCCCGCGCGCGAGCACTCGACCGAGACGCCCTTCATGGGCCCGGAGGAGATGCCATGAGCGAGAATCTGATCGAGGTCCGCGACCTGGTCAAGCACTTCCCGATCAAGCAGGGGATCGTCTTCCAACGCCAGGTGGGCGCCGTGAAGGCCGTCGACGGCGTGTCGTTTGAGGTCAAGCAGGGCGAGACGATGGGCATCGTGGGCGAGACCGGCTGCGGCAAGAGCACGACCGCCCGGCTGCTGTGCCGGCTCATGGACCCCACGTCCGGGTCGATCGTGTTCGACGGCCACGAGGTGGCGACCCAGAAGCGCGATGACCTCAAGGCGCTGCATCGCGACATGCAGATGATCTTCCAGGATCCCTACTCGTCGCTGAACCCGCGCAAGACGATCGGCTCGATCATCTCGGACCCGTTCGTCATCCACAACCTCTACACCGGTGACGGCGAGCGCAAGCGTCGCGTCCAGGACCTGATGGATCGCGTCGGCCTCAACCCCGAGCACTACAACCGCTATCCGCACGAATTCTCCGGCGGCCAGCGCCAGCGCATCGGCGTGGCCCGGGCGATCGCGCTCGAGCCCAAGCTGCTGATCGCCGACGAGCCGGTCTCGGCGCTCGACGTCTCCATCCAGGCCCAGGTGCTGAACCTGCTCCGCCAGCTCCAGCGCGAGATGGGCCTGACCCTCATCTTCATCGCCCACGACCTCTCAGTCGTGCGGCACATGTGCGATCGGGTGGCCGTCATGTACCTCGGCAAGATCGTCGAGATGTCCCCGGCCGACGTCCTGTACACCACCCCTCGCCACCCTTACACCGGGGCGCTCCTCTCCGCGGTGCCGGTCCCCGATCCCACCGGCGGCAAGCGCAAGCGCGAGCTGCTCAGCGGCGACGTGCCCAGCCCGGCCAACCCGCCGTCGGCCTGTCGCTTCCACACCCGTTGCCCCAAGGCCCAGGAGCTGTGCTCCCAGGACGAGCCGGAGCTGAGCGCCAAGCGCGGCGGCGGCATCGCCGCCTGCCACTTCCCCCTCACTGACGAGGAGATCGCGAGCCGGCTGCCGGTCGCGCTGGCCCGTCAGCGCTCCGCGCCCGAGCCGGCCACCACGGACGCCTAGGGCGCCCGGGACCCTGGCAGCGTCGCGCCTGCCTACGCGGCCGCGAACCGATCAGAAATCGAGAAGCGCCGGTCGCGCGCCGCATCTACAGTGGCCGTCATGGACCCAGCATTCACGCGATCGAGGAGAGCACATGAGCGCCGCTGACAACCAGGGAATCAAGACCGTGCTGAATCCGGTGTCGGACCTGGCGAAGGCCAAGCCGGTCTACGAGGCGCTGCTCGGCCAGGCGCCCCAGCACGAGGCGGAGTACTACGTCGGCTTCGATGTCGCGGGCCAGCACATCGGGCTGGTGCCGGGCGGTGGACCACAGGGCATGACCTCGCCGGTGGCGTACTGGCATGTGTCGGACATCGAGGCCAAGCTGGCCGAGGTGACCGCCGCCGGCGGCACGGTCAAGGAGGCCCCGCGCGACGTCGGTGGCGGCCGCCTGGTGGCGACCTTCACCGACCCCGACGGCAATGTCCTCGGGGTGCTTCAGGACCGGTGATCGCCGCGACACGATGAGCGCCGCCGCGAGAACACGCGGGCGGTCGTCCGCGCCGACCGCCGCCGACACCCACGACCTGATCCGCGTGCACGGCGCGCGGGTGAACAACCTCAAGGACGTCAGCGTCGAGATCCCCAAGCGCCGGCTGACCGTGTTCACCGGCGTCTCGGGCTCGGGCAAGAGCTCGCTGGTGTTCGACACGATCGCCGCCGAGTCCCAGCGGCTGATCAACGAGACCTACAGCGCCTTCGTACAGGGCTTCATGCCGGCGCTGGCCCGCCCCGACGTCGACGTCCTCGACGGGCTGACGACCGCGATCAGCGTCGACCAGCAGCGGATGGGCGGCGACGCTCGTTCGACGGTCGGCACCGCCACCGACGCGAACGCGATGCTGCGCATCCTGTTCAGCCGGCTCGGCAGGCCGCAGGTGGGCTCGCCCAACGCGTTCTCGTTCAACGTCCCCTCGGTCAGGGCGAGCGGCGAGATGACGATCGAGCGCGGTGACGGCAAGACCGTGACCCGGTCGTTCACCCGCGCCGGCGGCATGTGCCCGCGCTGCGAGGGGCTGGGCACCGCCTCCGACATCGACCTCACCCAGCTCTACGACGACGCCAAGTCGCTCGCCGAGGGGGCGATGACGATCCCGGGCTACAAGGCGGGTGGCTGGAACTACCGGCTCTACAGCGAGTCGGGCTTCGTCGACCCGGCCAAGCCGATTCGCAGGTACACCAAGCAGGAGCTCCAGGACTTCCTCCGTCACGAGCCGGTCAGGATGAAGATCGCGGGCATCAACATGACCTACGAGGGGCTGATCCCGAGGATCCAGAAGTCGATGCTGTCCAAGGACCAGGAGTCGCTGCAGCCCCACGTGCGGGCGTTCGTGGACCGGGCGGTCACGTTCACCGCGTGTCCTGAGTGCGGCGGCACAAGGCTCAGCGAGGCGGCGCGATCGTCGAAGATCAACAAGGCCAGCATCGCCGATGCCTGCGCGATGGAGATCGCGGACCTCGCCGAGTGGGTCCGCGGCCTGGACGAGCCGTCGGTGGCGCCGCTGCTCGCCGGCCTGCAGCGGACGGTCGACTCGTTCGTGGAGATCGGGCTCGGCTACCTGTCGCTGGAGCGGCCGTCGGGCACGCTGTCGGGCGGCGAGGCCCAGCGGGTCAAGATGGTCGGGCACCTCGGCTCCTCCCTCACCGACGTCACCTACGTGTTCGACGAGCCCACCGTCGGCCTGCATCCCCACGACATCGAGCAGATGAACGACCTGCTGCTGCGACTGCGGGACAAGGGCAACACCGTGCTCGTCGTCGAGCACAAGCCGCAGACGATCGCGATCGCCGACCACGTCGTCGATCTCGGCCCCGGCGCCGGCGCCGCCGGCGGCGAGGTGGTGTTCGAGGGCACAGTCGAGCAGCTGCAGGCCGGCGACACCCTCACCGGCCGCCATCTCGATGACCGAGCCGCGCTCAAGGACACGGTGCGTACCCCCACCGGCACGCTGGAGGTACGCGGTGCCCGCGCTCATAACCTGCGCAAGGTCGACGTCGACGTCCCGCTCGGCGTGCTGGTCGTGGTCACCGGGGTCGCCGGCTCGGGCAAGAGCTCGCTGATCCACGGCTCGGTGGCCGGCCGCGACGGGGTCGTGCTGGTCGATCAGGCCCCGATCCGCGGCTCGCGGCGCAGCAACCCCGCCACCTACACCGGCCTGCTCGAACCGATCCGCAAGGCGTTCGGAAAGGCCAACGGCGTCAAACCGGCGCTGTTCAGCGCCAACTCCGACGGCGCCTGCCCCAACTGCAACGGCGCCGGCGTCATCTACACGGACCTGGGCATGATGGCCGGCGTGAGCACCACCTGCGAGGAGTGCGACGGCCGGCGCTTCGACGCATCGGTGCTGGACTACCACCTCGGCGGTCGCGACATCAGCGAGGTGCTGGCGATGTCGGTGACCGAGGCCGAGCGGTTCTTCGGCGACGGCGACGGCGATGGCGACGGCGGCGCGCGCACGCCGGCCGCGCACGCCATCCTGGGCCGGCTCGCCGACGTCGGGCTCGGCTACATCACCCTCGGCCAGCCCCTCACCACGCTGTCCGGCGGCGAGCGCCAGCGGCTCAAGCTGGCCGCGCACCTCGCGGAGAAACGGTCCGCCTCAGCCGGCGTCTACATCCTCGACGAGCCGACCACCGGCCTGCACCTCGCCGACGTGGAGCAGCTGCTCGGCCTGCTCGACCGGCTCGTCGAGTCCGGCAGGTCGGTGATCGTCATCGAGCATCACCCGGCGGTGATGGCGCACGCGGACTGGATCATCGACCTCGGGCCGGGCGCCGGCCACGATGGCGGCCGAATCGTCTTTCAGGGCACGCCGGCCGACCTCGTCGCCGCTCGCTCCACCCTGACCGGCGAGCACCTCGCCGACTACGTCGGCGCCTGACGCGGCGGCGCTAGCTGCTCTCGGATTCGTCGGCCTCGTCGGCCACGCCGGAGCCCTCGTCGTCCTCGGCGTCTTCTTCTTCTTCGTCTTCTTCCTCGTCGTCGTCGACGTACAGCGACTCGCTGGCCAGCTCGGTCCCGCGTGCGTCCCAGAGCTTGACGTCGAGGAAGTCCGACCGGTAGTTGTCGGGGGCCAGCAGCGTGAAGCGCTCGTCGACGAGCTCGCACTGATCGACGGCCAGATTGGCCAGCTCGGCGGTCACCAGCGCGCCGCCCGGCATCAGCGGCACGCCCCAGACGAGGGTCATCTCGGCGACGTTGCCCTTCTCGCCGCGCCACCGCCCGATGACGTCGTCGTTGAGGTCGAGCTTCCAGTCCGGGTTGGTCTCGGCCGTCTCGGCGGTGAAGTCAGCGCGGGTCTCGAAGTCGCGCGGGCCGCCCGAGCCCTCGGCGAAGGAGACGAAGCCGAACAGCTCGAAGTCGGTCGTGGTCCGCGCCACCGCGGGCACGTAGGTGCGCCCGCCCCAGGTCCGGTCCGGGAACCACGCGATCTCGCCGGCCTCGCCGAGGTCCTCGCCCTCTGAGTCGATGTCGCGGCAGGCGGCGAGGAAGTGCTCGCGCAGGGTGTCGGCCCAGCGGCCGTAGGGCAGCGCCTCCTGAGGAGGCTCGGCGGCGAAGCTGATGACGAATCGGTCGGTGGGAGGCATGCGCGGCCGTGAGCCTACAGACGTGACGCGACGCTGGCGCTGACGGGGTGCCCGGGCCTGGCCGGTGGGCCGGCGGTCAGTACGCCCCGCGCCGCGTCAGGACGGCGGGGATCGTCTTGAGCAGGATGGAGAGGTCCAGCAGGATCGACCAGCGCTCCAGGTAGAGGAAGTCGAGCCGGACCAGGTCGTCGAAGTCGAGCTCGGAACGCCCGGAGACCTGCCACAGCCCGGTGATCCCGGGGAGGACCAGATAGCGCTTCTTGTGCCAGTCCTCGAGTCGCTCGAAGTCGCGCATCGGCAGCGGCCGCGGACCGACCAGCGACATCTCGCCCCGGATCACGTTGACCAGTTGAGGCAGTTCGTCGAGCGAGAAGCGGCGCAGGAAGCGACCGACACTGGTCAGACGCGGGTCCTCGCGGATCTTGAACAGCGCGCCGGTGAGCTCGTTGAGCGGTTCCAGGTCGGCCTGGATCTGGTCGGCGTGCTCGCGCATGGTGCGGAACTTGAAGCAGCGGAACGGCTTGCCGCCCATGCCGGGGCGCATCGAGCGGTAGATCACCGGGCCGGCGGAGCTGAGCTTGACCGCGACCGCGATGGCCAGCAGCACCGGCGAGACCAGCACCAGCCCGATGGTCGACAGCGTCAGGTCGAAGCTGCGCTTGGCCGCGTACTGGATGCCCTCGAACACCGGTGGGCGCAGTGTGAACAGCGGCACCGACTCGCCGGGCATGAACACCGCGCGGTCGATCAGGATCTCCATCGTCGAGGGGGCCACGTGGACGGTCACGCCGCGCTGGTGACAGCGATCGACCAGATCGACGGCGCTCTCCTGCGGGAAGTCCGGGTCGGCGATGATCACCTCGTCGATGCGCTCGGCGCCGAGCACGTCGGTGAGCTGCTCGAGCCGGCCCAGCGAGCGCAGGCCGTTCTGGGGCCGCGGGGTCAGCGAGATGTAGCCCACCAGATCGACCTGCGTCCGGGATCGTCCGCCGAGCGCGTGGGCCACCTCCTCGATGTGCTTCCCCGAGCCGACCAGCACCGCCCGGCGGCGGTAGCCGGCCTGCTCGAGCAGCCAGCCGGTCACCCGGGTGTAGAGCTCGCGCAGCGCCGTGAGGTAGACCGTCCCGAAGAACAGGCCGCCGTAGAAGATGTAGTAGCTGTGGAAGTGGTTGCCGGTGGCCAGCGCGAACACCAGCGCGATCACGGTGGCCTGGAACAGCGCGGCGAAGATTCGCGGCATCCCCGGGCGGCGCGGCCGGTCGGCGTAGAGGTCGACGCGGGCGAACATCAGCACCACCAGCAGGTAGGCGAAGGCCAGGGACGCTCGCGTGTTGTTCCACGAGTCGTTCAGCGTGAAATCGCCGCGCAGCGCCAGCTTGATCGCGATCGCCGTCCAGATCGACGCCGTCACCCCGATGAAGTCCAGCGCCAGCAGGGAGAGCACCCGTGTCAATCGCCGCAGGGTCTCCTTGCGCAGCAGGAACATCAGCAGCGGCGGCCGCTTGCGCCGAACATCGCGATCGGGCAGGGGCGCGGGTACGGCGCTGCCGTACCCGCCGTTGGTCCGGCTTTGGATGGCCTCTTTGTGCTGGATTGTCACGCTGAGCAGGGCCCGAACATAGGGCCCCGCAACTGATAACGGTATCTCGTCCTCGAAGTTCCGGGGTATTCGCGCCCCCGGGCGTTCGTCGGCCACCACAGTGGACCAAACCCGTTTGTGCGAATTTGGATTTGGTCGGAATGCACGGACAAAACCTGGATAGCCGTCCGAGGTTTGTCGCGTTTGAACCTAGTCGCCGATGAGCCCCTCGGCGCCGGCCCGCTCGATCGTCTTCTGCAGGCCCTGGCGCAGCTCGACCTCCGGGCTCCAGTTCAGGACCTTCGTCGCCAGCGTGATGTCGGGCTGGCGCACCTGGGGATCGTCGGTGGGCAGGGCCTCATAGACGATCTGGGACTTTGAGCCGGTCACCTCGATCACGGTCTCGGCGAGCTGGAGGAGGGTGAACTCGTGGGGGTTGCCCACGTTGACCGGCTGGTGGTAGCCGGACTCGGCCAGCGCGATCATGCCCCGGATCAGGTCGTCGACATAGCAGAACGACCGGGTCTGGGAGCCGTCGCCGAACACGGTGATCGGCCGGTCCTGGAGCGCCTGGCGCAGGAAGGTGGGGATGGCGCGCCCGTCGTGGGGGCGCATCCGCGGCCCGTAGGTGTTGAAGATCCGGATGATCGCCGTGTCGAGACCCTGCTGGCGGTGATAGGCCATCACCAGCGCCTCGGCATAGCGCTTGGCCTCGTCGTAGACGCCGCGGGGGCCGATCGGGTTGACGTGTCCCCAGTAGGTCTCGGGCTGGGGGTGGACCTGCGGGTCGCCATAGACCTCGCTGGTCGAGGCGGTCAGGAATCGCGCACGGTGTTGCTTGGCCAGGCCGAGCGCGTGGTGGGTCCCGTAGGAGCCGACCTTGAGCGTGTGAAGGGGCAGGCGCAGGTAGTCGATCGGCGAGGCCGGAGAGGCCAGGTGGTAGACGAAATCGACGCGCTCCTCGACGAAGAATGGCTCGATGATGTCGAGGTTGAGATGGACGAACTCGGAATCGCGGATGTGGGCGATGTTGCGCAGCGACCCGGTCTCCAGGCTGTCGACACAGATGACGCGGTTCCCGCGCCGGAGCAGCTCTTCACACAGATGGGAGCCGAGGAAGCCGGCTCCCCCGGTAACTAGGCAGGTTGGCATCGTCGGCAATCTACCGGTGCCACATCACCGCGGCGCGGTGGGCGGGTCCGACCCGATCCATTCGCCCTCCTCCTTCTTCCAGATCGGCGCGCGGGCCTTGATCTCGTCGATGATCTCCCGCGCTGCGGCGAACGCCTCCGCCCGGTGGGGCGCGGAGACGGCGATGGCCACCGACGCCTCGGACAGGCCGACCGCGCCGATCCGGTGCTCGGCGGCGGCGGCGCACAGTCCGTGGCGCTCGATCGCCTCCTGAACGATGCGCTCCATGTGGCGCTCGGCCATCGGCACGTAGGCCTCGTAGTCGAGCTGCGCCACCTGGCGGGTCACCCCCGTGAACGTCACCACCGCGCCGGCCGCGGGGTCGCTGACGCGGGCCACCAGCGGGTCCAGCGCGAGCGGCTCGGTCGTGACCCGGACGTGGGCGACGCCGACGCTGCCGCCCGAGACCGGCGGGATCAGGGCCAGCTCGTCGCCGGCGACGAGGCTCTGCTCGCGCTCGGCGTACTCATGGTTGACCGCCATCACCACCGGCACGTCGCGGATCAGCTCGCGCATCTGGGCCAGCGCGTCGCCCACCCGGGCGCCGTCGGGCAGCTCGAGGTCGAGCTCCGCGGTGCCGGCCCGCTCCCGCAGTCCGGCGAACAGTCGCACCGTGACGTTCATGGTCACAAGGCTACGCTCCGCTGGGTTCGCCGGCCAGGGCGCGCGGGTAACCTCCCGGGGCAATGGCGACCGCTGATGAGCACCTCACGATCGCGCCGATCGTGGGCCCGCACGACCCGCGTCACTTCACGGACTCGGGGATCGAGGTCGAGCCTCTCTACGACGAGACCGATCTGCCGCCGGATCTCGACAAGCGCCTCGGCCAGCCGGGCGAGTACCCCTATACCCGCGGCGTGCATCGCGACATGTACCGCAAGCAGCTGTGGACGATGCGCCAGTACGCGGGCTACGCGTCGGCCAAGGAGTCAAACGAGCGCTACCGCTACCTGCTGGCGCACGGTTCCACCGGCCTGAGCATGGCGTTTGACCTGCCGACCCAGCTGGGGCTGGATTCCGACGATCCGCGGTGCCTGGGCGAGGTGGGCCGGACCGGCGTGGCGATCGACACGATCGACGACATGCGCACGGCGTTCGATCAGATCCCGCTCGATCAGGTGTCGACGTCAATGACGATCAACGCGCCGGCCAGTGTGCTGCTGCTGCTCTACGAGCTGATCGGCGAGGAGCAGGGCGTCGCGGCCGAGCAGCTGCGCGGCACGACTCAGAACGACATCCTCAAGGAATACATCGCCCGCGGGAACTTCATCTACCCGCCCGAGGGCGCGATCCGCCTGACCACGGATCTGTTCGCCTATTGCAACGAGCGCGTCCCCAAGTGGAACACGGTCTCGATCAGCGGTTACCACTTCCGGGAGAAGGGCTGCTCGGCGGTGCAGGAGGTGGCGTTCACGCTGGCCAACGGGATCGCGTACGTTCAGGCCGCGCTCGATGCCGGACTGGAGATCGATCGCTTCGCGCCGCGGCTGGCGTTCTTCTTCAACGGCCACAACAACGTGTTTCAGGAGGTGGCCAAGTTCCGGGCAGCGCGGCGGATGTGGGCGCAGATCATGCGCGAGCACTTCGGCGCCCAGGACGAGCGGTCCTGGCGGCTGCGCTTCCACACCCAGACCGGCGGGGTGACGCTGACCGCGCAGCAGCCGGAGAACAACATCGTGCGGGTGGCGCTGCAGGGGTTCGCCGCGGTGTGCGGGGGCACCCAGTCGCTGCACACCAACGGGTTCGACGAGGCGCTGGCGCTGCCGACCGAGCGGGCGGCCAAGATCGCGCTGCGGACCCAGCAGATCATCGGCTACGAGTCCGGCGCGGCCGACACGGTGGACCCGTTCGCCGGCTCCTATTTCGTGGAGGCGCTGACCGACGAGATCGAGCGCCGCGCCCAGGAGCTGATCGACAAGGTCGACGAGCTGGGCGGCTCGGTGCAGGCGATCGACTTCATCAAGTCAGAGATCGAGGAGTCGGCGTTCGGCTACCACGAGCGCTACCGCATCGAGCAGGACATCGTCGTCGGCGTCAACAAGTTCGTCGAGGACTCGCCCGAGGTACCCGACATCCTGCGCGTCGACCCCGAGTCCGAGCGCGAGCAGGTCGCGCGGCTGAAGGCGTTCAAGGCCAACCGCGACGCCGCGCTGGTGCAGACCCGGCTGGAGGAGATCCGCGCGTGCGCCCGCGGGACGGACAACATGCTCCCCGCGCTGCGCGCCGCGCTCCAGGATCGCTGCTCGATCGGCGAGGTCTGCGGCGCGATGCGCGACGTCTTCGGCGACTACAAGCCGACCTACTAGGAGCCGGCGTGCTCGTCACCGGCACCGTGATGTTCTGGCAGGTCGTGCTGGGGATCCACATCCTGGCGGCGATCGTCGCCTTCGGCGTGATGTTCGCCTATCCCGTCCTGTTCGCCGCTGCCGCCCGCAACGATCCCGAGGTGACGCCCTGGCTCCTGCGCTCCCGTCAGCGCATCGGCCGGTACCTGGTCAACCCGGGGCTCGGGATTCTGGTGCTGGCCGGGATCTACCTGGCCAGCAAGCTCCATCAGTGGGGCGTGTTCTACGTGCAGTGGGGGCTGGCGGCCGCGATCGTGATCGGCGCGATCGAGGGCTCGGTGGTCATCCGCCGCTCCGGGAAGCTGGCCGCGATCGCCGAGCGCGATCTCGCCGCGACCGCGGTGCCGGCCGGCGGCCGTCGGACCAGCGCCACCTGGAGCCCTGAGTACATGGCCGGATCACGGGTGCTGTGGGGCGGCGGGCTGCTGCTCGAGGCGCTGGTGGTCCTCACCGTGTTCTTCATGGCCATCCAGCTCGGGTCCTGAGGACACTGATGCGGATCTTCGTCGCCGGAGCCAGCGGGGTGATCGGCGTGCGCGTGGTACCGCTGCTGGTGACCGACGGCCACACCGTCGCCGGCATGACTCGCAGTGCGAACAAGGCGGGTGCCCTGCGCGACCTGGGGGCCACCCCGGTGGTCTGCGACGTCTACGACGCCGAGGGGCTGCGCGACGCCCTCGAGGCGTTCGGGCCTGACTTGGTCATGCACCAGCTCACCGACCTCCCGGACGACGTTGGCGAGATCGCCGAGTTCGCCGATCGCAACGACCGGATCCGGCAGGAGGGGACGAGCAACCTGCTCGCGGCGGCCGCGGCTGCGGGGGCGGAGCGCTTCCTGGCCCAGAGCATCGCCTGGAAGCAGCCGGGCGAGCGCGGCGAGCGCACGCTGGCGTTCGAGCAGCAGGTGCTCGACGCCGGCGGGGTGGTCATCCGCTACGGCCAGCTCTACGGTCGGCACGTTCTACCCCGAGACGCCGCCGCCACCACCGCGGGTCCACGTGGACGAGGCGGCGACGGCGACGGTGGGCCTGCTGCACGCCGCGCCCGGCGTCGTGGAGGTGGTGGAGGAGTAGCGCCGGCGGCGGCGTTCAGTGACCGCCGCCCTCTCTCGCCTGCATCGGCAGCCGGAAGGCCAGCGCGAACGTCACCGCCAGCGGAGCCAGCGCCACCCAGGCCGCGGTCGCCAGCGCCGAGGTGGGCAGGTGGCCACCATCCAGGGCGGAGAAGAACACCGTCCCCAGCACGGCCACGCCGAGCGCGTTGGCGAGTTGCTGGACCGCGTTGAGCACCCCGGAGGCCGAGCCGACCTCGTCCATCGCCACGCCGGCGAGGATGATGTCGAACAGCTGGCCGAACACCAGGCCGGCGCCGAGCCCGCTGATCAGCAGCCCGGGTGCCAGGGCCGACGAGCTGGCCGAGCCCGCTCCGGAGACCGTCAGCGCCAGCGTGACCGAGCCCGCCGCTGACAGCAGGATCCCCGCGTGCAGCAGATGCCGGCCGAACCGCGCCACCAGGGCGAAGGAGATCACCATCGAGAGGACCATCCCGACGGTCAGCGGCACCACGGTGAGCCCGGTGTGGATCGGCGAGAAGCGCTCGCCCAGCTGGCAGAAGAGCGAGATGACGAGGATCAGACCGGAGAAGGTGGCGAAGAACGCCAGCGCGACCATGATCCCGTCCGTGTACGCGCGGTTGCGCAGCAGCCCCGGATCGATCAGCGGAGCGTCGCGCCGCCGGCGCTCGTAGGCGAGGAACGTCATCAGCAGGACCGCGCCCGCGGCCAAAAAGGCGAAGATCCACAGCGGCCAGCCCTGGTCGTGGCCCTCGATCAGGGGGTAGATGATCCCCACCGAGGCCAGGCCGAGCAGCACCATCCCGATCAGATCGAGCTTGGCGCCCGGCGTTGCCGCGCCGCGCGGCAGCACCTTGGCGGCGGCGACCAGGGCGATGATCCCGACCGGCACGTTGATCAGGAACACCAGCCGCCACCCCGTGCCGAACAGGTCGGCGGCGATCAGCAGGCCGGCCAGGATCGGCGAGGCGATCGCCGAGAGGCCCATGACAGGGCCGAACGTCGCGAAGACCTTGCCCATCTCCTCCTCGGGGAAGACCTCCTTGAGCAGCCCGAAGCCCTGCGGGATCAGCAGTGCGCCAAAGCCGCCCTGAAGCGCCCGCAGACCGATCAGGACCTCCGATGACGGCGCCAGCGCGCAGGCCGCCGACATCGCGGTGAAGCCGGCCGAGCCGACCAGGAACAGGCGGCGGCGGCCGAAGATGTCACCCAGCCTGGCCCCGGTCACCAGCAGCACGGCGAACGTCAGGGTGTAGGCGGCCCCGAGCCACTGCAGCGTTGAGGCGCCGCCGCCGAGGTTGCGACGGATGGTCGGGCCGGCGACGTTGACGATCGTGGAATCGAGCAGGTCCATGACGTCGGCGGCGAGCACCACCGCCAGGACGATCCAGCGGGCGGCGAACAGCTGGCGGGTGCTGGATGCGGCCGGACGGCCGGCGACGGCGACGGGTTCGATATCGGGGGCGGTGGTTGCGCTCATGCCGGTCCTCTCTCTCGTGTGTGGCTGGCGGCGGAGATGGCGAAGTTGAAAAGGGGTGACGAACCTTGTTCGTGACGAACGTTGTTCGCTACGAACACTGTACGTGACGAACGTAGTTCGTGTCAAGGAGTAGAATCGACGTTCATGGACAGCCCGGTCCGCCCGCGCAGCACCCGCGCCCGCCCCGCCAAGCCGCCGCTGAGCGAGGACCTGATCCTCGACACCGCGCTGCGGATCCTCCGTGAGGAGGGATTGGAGGCGGTCACGATGCGGCGGCTCGCCACCGAGCTCGACACCGGGCCGGCCTCTCTGTACGTCTACATCTCCGGCCGTCAGGAGCTGCGCGAGGCGATGCTCGACCGGGTCGCGCGCATGGTCGATCTCGAGGAAGCCGATCCGGCGCGCTGGCGTGAGCAGCTCCATCGCCTCGTCAAGCAGACGCTGACGGCGATGGAGGCCCATCCGGGGATCGCCGAGGTGGCCGTGGCCAACCCGCCCAGCGGCGAGCACGGGCTCCAGGTCGCCGACAATCTGCTGGCGCTGCTGCTCGCGGGTGGGATCACCGCGCAGGACGCCGCCTGGGCGTGCGACATCATCATGTTGATCGCGACCGCCTCAGCGGTCGAGACCGCCGTCTACCAGCAGCGCGACATGAACGAGACGGAGTTCCACGACCGCCTCCACACCGTCTTCGCCTCGCTGCCGGCGGCCCGCTATCCCCACCTCACCGCCCTCTCCGCCGAGATGATCAACGGGGATGGCGACCAGCGCTTCCACTTTGCCATCGACACGTTCCTGGACGGCCTGGTCGCCCGCGCCGAGCGGGCCCGGGCCGGGTCGGCAAACGTCCCACGCGACGCCGGCTGACAGGTCACTGGGGCGTTTGCCGCCGTGACGGCGGCCAACGCCCCAGTGGGTCGCGGGAGCCCGTTCGGGACGTTTGCCGAGGCTCAGCGCTCGCTGTCGAGGTCGGCCATCTGGGGGGCGCCGTAGCGCTCGCCCTGGATCCCGGCGCCGGCCGCCTCCACCGCGGCCAGGTCCTCGGCGCTCAGCTGCAGGGCGACCCCGGCGAGCCCCTCGGCCAGCTGATCGCGGCGCCGGGCCCCGATCAGCGGGATCACGTCCTCGCCCCGGGCCTCCACCCACGCGAACGCCAGCTGGGCGACCGTGGCGTCGTTGCGCCGGGCGATCTCGCGCAGGGCATCGACGATGGCGGCGTTGTGGGCGGCGTTCTCGGCGGCGAAGCGAGGGAAGCGCCCGCGAACGTCGCCGCCCTGCGGGGCGCGCGAGGGGTCGAAGCGATCGCTGAGCAGCCCACGGGACAGGACGCCGTACGCCGTCACCGCGATGCCGAGGTCCCGGCAGGCGGGCAGGATCGCGTCCTCGATGCCACGGGAGACCACCGCGTACTCGATCTGGAGGTCGGAGATCGGGTGCACCGCGGCGGCCCGGCGGATCGTCTCGGCGCCGACCTCGGAGAGACCGATGGCCCCGACGTAGCCGGCGGTCACCAGCTCGGCGATCGCGCCGACCGTCTCCTCGATCGGAACCTTGGGGTCCAGCCGGGCCGGACGGTAGACGTCGATGTGGTCGGTGCGCAGCCGCTGCAGCGAGTAGGCCACGGCGGTCTTGACCGCCGCCGGGCGGGCGTCATAGCCCAGCCAGCCGCCATCGGGGCCGCGCTGGGCGCCGAACTTGACGCTCAGCCGGTACTCGTCGCGGTCCCGGCCGGCGAGCGCGCGGGCGATGAGCATCTCGTTGTGGCCCATCCCGTAGAAGTCGCCCGTGTCCAGAAGCCTGATGCCGGCGTCCAGGGCGGCCTGGATCGTGGCCATGCTCTCGGCCTCGTCGGCGGGGCCATAGACGCCGGACATGCCCATGCAGCCCAGTCCGGCCCGGGGTTGATGTGGTCCCGAAGCTGACGTCGCGCTCATTCTCTGGAGCTTATGACGGCGGGGCCGTTGCAATCGGACGGCGGCGGCAGGAGTCGCGAACGGCCAGGCGAACCCCGGACTCATGACAGAGCACCAGACCAGCCGAACGCTCGTCAAGTCAGCTCCGGAGCTGTGGTCGGAATGCAGCGACGCGGCGTCGCTGGCCCGCCACCTGGGAGCGTTCGGTGACATCCGCATCACGAAGCTCGAGCCCGAGACCGCCGTCGCCTGGGAGGGCACCGCCGCGAGCGGCACGGTGAGGCTCGAGGCCGCGGGCTGGGGCACGCGCGTGACCCTGACCGTGACCGAGGAGGAGCTCGCTGACGAGTCGACCGTGACCGGGGAGAACCTCGCCGACGAGCCGGCCCCCGTCATGCCCGAGCCGGTGGACGAGGACGACGAGGCTGAACCTGCGGTTGAACCTGGCCCCGAGATCGCGGCGCAGGCCGAGCCCGAGACCGCGGCGGAGGCCGAGCCCGAGACGGCCGTGCAGGCCGAGCCCGAGACCGCGGCGCAGGCCGAGCCCGAGCCGCTCACCGCCGCGGCTCCGCCGGCGGGGATGATGGGCCGTCTGCGCCTGATGTTCCGTCGCCGGCCGGTTCCCGTCGACGACGAGCCGCTCGCCGCCGTGGATCCCGCCGTCGCGGACGAGCCCGCGCCGGTCGTCGCCGACCCCGAGCCGGAGCCGGAGCCGGAGCCGGAGCCGGCGGTTGTCGCCGACCCCGAGCCGGAGCCCGAGCCCGAGCAGGAGCCGACGGCCGTCGCGACCGAGCCCCAGCCCGCCCCGGAGCCCGAGCCCGAGCCCGCCCGGGAGCCCCGGCCGTCCGTGGCCCCGCGCGGCGAGGACGCCCTGGCCGCGGCGCTCGACAGCCTGGGCCGGGCTCACCACCGGCCGTACTCCCGGGCCTAGGCGTCCGTCTCAGCGCCCCGCCGCGAGCGACCTCATACACTCGCGCGTCCATGCCGCGCGAGAAGGCACCCGAGACCTACGAGGAGAAGCTGGCCCAGCTCGAGGGGCTGCGGGAGCACGCGATCCACAATGCCGGCCAGGCGGCGGTGGACAAGCAGCACGACAAGGGCAAGCTGACCGCCCGCGAGCGGATCACCAAGCTGCTGGACCCGGGGTCCTTCCAGGAGCTCGACGTGTTCGTGCGCCACCGCACGCTCGACTTCGAGATGCAGAAGCAGCGTCCCTACGGCGACGCGGTGGTCACCGGGCACGGCACCATCGACGGGCGCCGGGTCTGCGTGTTCAGCCAGGACTTCACCGTGTTCGGCGGATCCCTGGGCGAGGTGATGGCGGAGAAGATGTGCAAGATCATGGACCTGGCGGCCAAGATCGGCTGCCCGGTGATCGGGATCAACGACTCGGGCGGCGCGCGCATCCAGGAGGGGGTCGTGTCCCTGGGCGCCTACGGCGACGTGTTCCTGCGCAACGTGCGCTGCAGCGGCGTCATCCCTCAGATCAGCCTGGTGATGGGCCCATGCGCCGGCGGAGCGGTCTACTCGCCCGCGATCACGGACTTCGTCTTCATGGTCAAGGAGACCTCGCACATGTTCATCACCGGGCCGGAGGTGATCAAGACGGTCACCGGCGAGGAGGTGGGCTTCGAGGAGCTCGGCGGCGCCATGTCGCACAACGCCAAGTCCGGGGTGGCCCACTTCGCCGCCGACGACGAGGGCCAGTGCCTGGAGGACGCGCGCTACCTGCTGTCGTTCCTGCCCCAGAACAACCTGGAGACCCCGCCCCGGGTCATCCCCACCGACGATCCGCTGCGCGAGGATCCCGAACTGGACGCGATCGTCCCCGACAGCCCCAACAAGCCCTACGACATGCGCGACGTCATCCACCGGGTGGTCGACGACGGCGAGTTCTACGAGGTCCACGAGCACTACGCCCGCAACCTGGTGTGCGGCTTTGCGCGGATGGACGGCTACTCGGTCGGCGTGGTCGGCAACCAGCCCGCGCAGCTCGCCGGCGTGCTCGACATCGAGTCCTCCGAGAAGGGCGCCCGCTTCATCCGCACGTGCGACGCGTTCAACATCCCCATCGTCACCTTCTGCGACGTGCCCGGCTTCCTGCCCGGAACCACGCAGGAGTGGGGGGGGATCATCCGTCACGGCGCCAAGCTGCTCTACGCCTATGCGGAGGCGACCGTGCCCAAGATCACGATCATCACCCGCAAGGCCTATGGCGGCGCGTACGACGTGATGGGGTCAAAGCACCTGGCGGCGGACTTCAACTTCGCCTGGCCGACCGCAGAGGTCGCGGTCATGGGCCCCGAGGGCGCGGTCAACATCATCTACCGCCGCGACATCGCCGCCTCGCCCACCCCTGACGATCGCCGCCAGAAGCTGATCGAGGACTACAAGGCCCACTTCGCCAACCCGTACGTGGCGGCCGAGCGCGGCTACATCGACGACGTGATCGTCCCACACGAGACCCGGCCCACGGTCATCACCGCGCTCCAGACACTCGAGACCAAGCGCGAGCCGGGGCCCCGCCGCAAGCACGGCAACATCCCGCTCTAACAGCGTCGGGCACTCACGACGCCAGATGCTTGACGGACGGTGGTTGGTGCCGGTTGCCGGGCCTGCGCGGACGTCGACGACTCCGACCCAACGCGGCCCGGGCGGCGGCCGGCCCGCGCCGGCGTCGGCAAACGTCCCACGCGACGCCGGCTGACAGGTCAGTGGGGCGTTTGCCGTCGTGACGGCGGCAAACGCCCCAGTGGATCGCGAGAGCCCGTTCGGTGGGACGTTTGCCGACGCTGCGCGGTCACGAGCTGCACGATCCTGCCCAACCCTGACCAAACCGGCCCGCGACGGTCCGCATCATGGCGGCAAAAGCGCGCCAACCCAGGACAAAAGTTGTGCGCCGGTTGCTGGAGTCAGGGTCCGGCGGCCACCATCGTCGTCCCCTCGAACGGCGAATTGGAGAGGTCTGCCGTGCTTGTCGTGCTGCTGGTGGTCGGCGTGCTGATCGTGATGCTGGCGCTGTTCGTGCTCGGCCTGTGCCGCGTGGCGTCAGCGGCCGAGGCCGAGAGCGACCGCCACTGGCGCACGGAGGTGGCCGAGTCTCAGACGGCGGCCGAGTCTCAGACGGCGGCCCCGGCGCCCGACTGGGCTCCTCGCGTCGCCGCCGCCGCGCCACCAGGTCGTCGCCGCCGTCGCATTCACGTACCGGCGCGCGAACGCGTCGTGCGCTGAGCGGCGACTGACTACAGCCTGACCGTCTGGGCGTCGACCGTCCCGTCGCGCCACGCCTCGAATGCGGCCAGCGCGACCCCCAGGTCCTGGATGGCCAGGCCGGTGGAATCGAACAGCGTCACCGCGGCCGGCCCCGATCGGCCCGGCGCCTGGCCCGCGAGGACCGCGCCCAGCTCGGTCACCCGGTCGCGGGCGACCAGCCCCGCCTCGATCGCCCCGGTCAGCTCGCCGCCGTGCGACGCCTGCTCCCATTCGTCGCAGAAGAGCGCGCATGAGGCGACCGCCCCCACCGTGGCCTCGGCCTTGCCGGGTCCGTCGGCGCCGAGCATGTTGAGGTGCAGGCCGGGCCGCAGATCCCCCACGTCGATCACCACCTCTGCCCCCGGGGTCACGCAGCAGACGACGTCGCAGCGGGCGGCGGCGTCGCGCGTTCCGGCGCTCCAGCCGAGCTCGTCGGCGAGGGCGCGGGCCGGACCGCCGCGGGGGTCGAAGCAGATGCCCGAGTCATGGCCCGCGGCCGCCAGGCAGCGCGCCGCCCACGCCCCGTGCAGCCCACAGCCGATGATGCCGATCGAGGCGGCGTCGGCTCGGGCCAGCGCCCGGGTCGCGACGGCGGCGACGGCACCCGTCCGCAGCGCGGTCACCGAGCGGGCGTCGAGCAGCATCAGCGGCGCGCCGGTCTCGGCGTCTGACAGGCAGATCACCCCCATTACGGTCGGCAGGCCCCGCGCCGGGTTGCCGGGAAACGAGGTGATCCACTTCAGCAGGGCCACGCCGTTGCCGCGGGCCGGCATGGCGCGAAAATCGCCGTACGGCGGGCTGGGGAGATAGACCTTGGCCGGCATCGACCATTCGCCTCGGTCAAAACGCAGAAACGCCTCGGTCACCTTCTCGATCGCCGCCGCCGGCGAGACGGCGGCCAGGACGGCTTCGTGATCGAGGACGGGCAGCGATTCCAAGGGCCGCGGACGATAGCCTGCACCCCAGCCATGAACCGCCGCCCCAAGCTGTCGATCGTCGCGCCGGGCGCCTCGCCGGAGGAGGCGGCGGCCGTCGTCGCCGCGATCGAGCGCTTCATGCGGGCCACCGCGCCGCTGCCGGCCCCGCCGGCGCCGGCGGTTAGCGCCTGGCAGCGGGCCGCCCTCCAGGAGAGCGTCGCCCGGCGGCCGGAGACCCATCTGCCCTGGCTCTAGTCGTGGGCCACCCTTTCACACAGCTCTAGTCGTGGGCCGCCCTTTCACGTAGATAGGGCGCGCTGTGCATTTCTAACCATTCCATTCAAAGCCGTCGAACATTTGTCCACTCTCATCAACGGTTTTGACGGCCGCGCGGGGGTCTGGTCAGCTTGCCTCCTCGAACAAACGTCCCGCCTTGCGCAGTTCCGGTAACGTTTACGCTGCTTGAGCCAGGGGGCCCGGGCGGACATAGGTAGGGGAACTCCGCTAGATATTGAGCTCGGTGCCGCGAGTGATCAATTGAGACTGACGCCAGCATATGCCGGTGCCGCTGACCGCGGCACTCGCCGCGAAAGCCGTGGCCTGTTCACGGCCCGCTCGCACCGGCTGTGCTTCGGCGTCCTCGGCCTGCTTGCGTTGTTGTTGCCCTACGGTGCTCTGTTCACCGCGACCGTCAAGTCGATCGTCGACCCACCCAGCATCATGGTGGGGGTGCCGGACGTACTCGTTCCGGTACCTCGTCTCCCGGTTTTGGCGACGCCGGGACTCCCCGCAGCGGCCGTGAGCGTTCGTCCGCGGTTCAACACCGGATCCGGCGCATCCCGTCGTGTCGCCCGGACCGCCGCCTCGGCCGCCCGGTCGATCCAGGGGCGGCCGTCCCGCACGGGCACCACCCGTTCGCGGATGATGACCGGGACGCGGCAGGTGCCGATCATCCACAGCCGCCATTCGTTGATCGCGCGGCCGGCCAAGGGCACGCCCGCCGCGGCGGGGCGCGTGGCGACGATCCGCGGTCTGGCCCGGGCACTCGCGTCCGCCCCGGTGGTCACCAACACCGCCCCGCAGGCCCCGTCGGTCAGCGCCGCACCACCGGTCACGCGGATCCCCTCCGCCTCCGCTCCGGTTCCGGCGGCGCCGACGGCCGGCATGGTCGCCGCCGGCGGCTCGCAGGGCGCGTCGCGCCCGGGGCGCGTCGCCGCTCACGACATCATCGCGACGATGAGCTCGAGCGGCGTTAGCGCTTCGGGCGCCCAGGCGAGCGCGAACGCCGCCGCGGGCACCGCGAACACCGCCGCGACGACGACCGGCACGACCGGCACGACCGACGCGTCGAGCGTCGCCAGTACGACCAGTGCGCCGGCCGCTACGACGAGCGCCTCGGGCACGACGATGGCGGCCCCCACGACCACCACGACTGCGCCGGCCACCGCGACGAGCGCCACCGGTGCCTCCTCCGGTGCCTCCGACAGCTCCGCCGCGCAGGCCGAGACCGCCACGACGCCGGCCGACGCGACGACCACGACTGCTCCGGCCGCCGCGACGACCACGACCGCTCCGGCCGACGCGACGACCACAACTGCCCCTGCCGACGCGACGGCCACGCCGGCCGACGCGACGGCCACGACTGCCCCGGCCGCCGCCGCGACCACGCCGGCCGACACCGCGACCGCAAGCGCCTCGCCCGCCGCCGCCGCAACCGCTCCCAATTCGACCGACGCTCAGGTCGCCGGCGCCTCGACCACAGCCCAGAGCGCGGACCCGGCCACGGTGGTCGCCGGGCCCGCCGGCTTGACCGCAGACTCCAGCGCCGACGCCTCCAGCGACCCGAGCAACGACAACGTCACCGCCGCCGCTTCGACCACGGCGCCGGGTGCAGTGAGCAGCGGCAGCTCGAGCGCCGGTGGTGTCTCCGCGAGCGATCAGGCCAGCTCGCCGCCCGCGCTGGCCCCGCAGACCGTGTCCACGGTCGCCGGCAGCTCCTCGTCGGCCAGCTCCTCCGATTCGCTCGCGCAGGCACCCTCCAGCGCGGAGATCAACGCGTCGGCCGAGCAGGATCTCCAGAGCGCGGCGCTCGACACAGGAGTCACGTCGACGTTCTCCTCGCAGCAGGTCACGCCGGAGACGCAGCTCGGCGCGGTCGCGAGTCTCGCCGTCGTCACCGCCAACACTCCGGCCGCCGTCACCTTGGCCGCACCGACCGTCGCTGCCGATTCCGACGGCTCCGCGGCGACCCCGAAGTCGGGCTCGATGGCTGTCGACGCGGCTGACGCGGGGCCGGGGACGCTGACGATCTCGGTCTCGGCGCCGACCGGCGGCCAGTCGGCCATCGCCGCCGGCGGTTCGGCGAGCGCAATCGCCGCCGCCCAGCAGACGACGACCGGCGCCACCACGCCGACCGGAGCTCCCACCGATGACTCGGGATCGATTCCGGTTACGCCCCCATCGATCGGGCTGTCCGTCACCTCGGCCCAAAACGCCATGTCAAGCGACACGGGGACCCTCGGTGCCCGCGGACCTCCGAGCCCGGACGATCCCGCAATGATGCAGGCCGCCCACGGCCGTTGCGTCAGGACCGCGGCCGACGCGCTGGCAGCGGTCAACTCGGCGACCGGCGCCCCGATCCAGGGGCTCGCCGTCGCAGCTCAGCTGGGGAACGGCTTTCCGCTGAGGGGGTGGTCAACCTGACCATCCCGCTCTATCACCGGCACGTCCCATTCCGCGCCTCGGGCGCGAGCGACGTCGCCGCCAACTTCTCCGTCGGCACGCGGATGCCCGTGCCGACGCTTTTCGTCAGCAACGCGCCGCTCGGGCTGATCTCACAGTCCAGGGACTCGGTCGGGCGACCGGCCCCGACCTGCGCGCTGCTGGCCACCGGCGACGCCAGCCTCGTGGGGGCGATGGTCAAGAGGCTGACGGGGGCGGGCTGGCAGGTCGAGCATCGCTCGATGGGGGCCGAGTGCTGCTCGATCGGGCACTGCTCGATGGGGGCCGAGCATTGCTCGATGGGGGCCATGCCAGCCTCGCCGGTGTCGGCTGATCGCGCCGGGGCGAGCGGTAACACGTCTCGCCTCGGCGCCAGCATCTTGCGGGCGCAGTTCACCGCATCCGGGGTCGGCACGGCCGCCGTCCCCGGATGTCCGTTTTCTGGTGAGCCACTCCACTGGTCACACCAGGCGTTTCACGACGTCGGCGATCGGTCTATTCCCTGGGCCTTCGCCGTCAGCGGTCCCTAGGGCGGCCGCTTTCGACCGCGCCGGCTGTCATTCCCCGAGACAGCCGGCGCGGCCTTTACCGCCAGGTAGCGCCGCCCCTTGTGCACGTTCACGCTCCTCCCGGCAAAGAGTCGTGTTCTGGGCGCTAATCTCGGTGCCGCTGTGCGGGGCCTGACCACCATTCTGCGCCGGGCTCTGTGCCTGTCGGTCCTCGTCTCTAGCGCCGTCGCTCTCGTCGTCTCAGCCGCCCTGGCTGACGATTGGTTCCCGCGACCTGGGCGCTCGAGGTCAGCAGCGTGCTGACCCAGCAGGGCCACCGGTTCGGCTCCGGGGTGCAGACGATGTGGTTTGCGCCCAACCGGGGCCTGGTCAAGCTGGTCTTCGACCACCGCGACGGCAGCGTCTCGACGGTCCAGCTCCTCAAGAAATAGATGGCGAGCCGCGCCGTTCCGGTGGTCATGGCGCTCGGGCTGGCCGCGCTGCTGGCCGGTTGCGGCGGCCACCGCAGCGATTCCCCGCGCACCGAGGTCGCCCACTACATCGCCCAGGTCAACCGGATCGAGACCGCGCTGTCGACGCCGCTGACCACCGTCACCCAGGTCTCCGCGGCGGTCTCCTCGGGGCGCCGGGCCACGCTGGCCGGCGCCGGCCTGGCCACCCACGAGCGCCGGCTGACCACCGCGCTGACCCAGATTCAGGTCCAGGAGGGCCGCCTGCGCGCGGTCCCCGCACCGCCCGCCGCCGCCCACCTGCGCTCGCTGGTGCTGACGCTGGCGGGCCGCGAGGCCGCGCTGACCAGCCAGCTGCGGCTGCTGATCGTGTTCCTGCCCCACTTCACCGCGGTGCTCGCCCCGCTGGCGCCGGCGCTGACCGGGCTCGAGCGGGCCCTCTCCGTCCGCCAGGCCAGCGGCGCCGCCGCGGTATCGGCGGTCTACGCCGCCAAGGTCGGGGCCCTGCGGCGCTTTCAGGCGACCACCGGCACGATCGTGACTCGCCTGCGGCGGTTGCACCCGCCCGACGTCTCGGTCCCCGCCTACCGGGCCCAGCTGACCTCCCTGCGGGGCATGGGCTCGACCGCGGGTCGCCTGGCCGACGCGCTGGCCGGCGGGCACCCGGGCAACGTGCGACCGCTGCTGATCGCGTTTGACCGGGCCGCCCTGGCCACCCGGACCAAGGCCGTCCAGAAGGCCCAGATCGCCGCCGTCCGCACCTACGACGCCGAGTCGCGCTCGCTGTCGACGCTGTCGGACGAGATCTCCAAGGAACGCCTCCGGCTGGCCCGGTCGTTGCCCTGATCCGGATATTGCTTGAAATAACTGAACCCAGATCGGGTTTTGGTACTTTGTGTGGGAGCCCCTTCGCGGCGCGCGATCGTTCCCGAACCGGAAGGACCCCCGATGGAGCCAGCTTCGATTGAAACCAAAGCCCCTCGCACCGGGTCGCTCGAGAACCCCGAGGTCCTCGAGGACGTCCCCGGCCACGTGATCCCCATCCTGGAGCGGGAGTTCGACGACTTCGACACCGAGTCCACGCGCTTCCTCAAGGGCCAGCTCCAGGAGGACGACTTCATCAAGTTCCGGCTCAAGCAGGGGGTCTACGGCCAGCGTCAGCCTGACGTGCAGATGGTGCGCGTCAAGCTCCCGATGGGCGGGGTCACCCCGGACCAGCTCGACGCGTTCGCCGAGGTGATCGACCGCTACGTTCCCCTGCGCAAGGGCCACGTCACCACTCGGCAGAACATTCAGATGCACCATGTGCCGCTGCCCGACGCGGCCAAGCTCATCCGCGACCTGGGCGATGCCGGTCTTTCCTCCCGCGAGGGCTGCGGCAACACGATGCGCAACGTCACCGGCGATCCGCGGGCGGGCACGCTGCCCGACGAGCTGTTCGACATCACCCCCTACGCCGGCGCCTACGTCCGCTACTTCGTCCGTCACCCCACCACCCAGGCGATGCCGCGCAAGGTCAAGACGGCCTTCACCGCGACCGACGACGACAACGCCATCACCCAGATTCACGACATGGCGTTCACGCCGCGCCTGCGCGACGGGGTGCGCGGCGTCGAGGTCCGGGTCGGCGGCGGGACCTCGATCATGCCGCGCCTGGCCCCGGTGCTCTACGAGTTCGTGGAGCTCGACAACGGCGACTACCTGAAGGTCACCGAGGCCTGCATGCGGATCTTCGACCGCCAGGACTTCCTGCGCGTCAACCGCGCCCGCGCCCGGATCAAGGTGCTGATCGATAAGATCGGGATCGACGCCTTCCGCGAGCAGGTCGAGGAGGAGCTCGAGGGCGACTGGGTGACCGAGCGCGACTTCTCGCTGCAGGACATCTTCTACGACGTCGACGAGGAGGCCAACGCGCCCGCGCCGGGCACCGACTACACCTCCCCCAACGGCGACCGCCGCCTGTTCGACCGCTTCATGGAGTCAAACGTGCAGGCCCAGCGCCAGGACGGCTTCTCCACGGTCGAGGTCAAGGTGGTCCGCGGCGATCTCGTCCCCGAGCAGCTGCGCGGGCTGGGCGAGATCATGCGCCGCTACTCCGGGGGCTCGGCACGCACCACGGTCCATCAGAACCTGGTGCTGCGCTGGGTCCGCGACGAGTCGGTCCACGAGGTCTGGCAGCAGCTCCTCGAGCTGGAGCTCGGCGAGGCCGGCGCGGACGAGATCTCCGACGGCGTCAGCTGCCCGGGCACCGACTCCTGCAAGCTGGGCATCACCAGCTCGATGGGCCTCAACACGGCCATCCAGGAGCGGATCGCGGAGATGGACATCGACGACCCGCTGACCCGCCGCATCCACATCAAGAACAGCGGGTGCCCCAACGGCTGCGGCCAGCACCACATCGCTGACATCGGGTTCTACGGGGCCTCGATCAAGGTCGGCGATCACACCGTCCCGGCCTACATCCCGCACGTGGGGGGTATGTACGAGGGCGGCGAGGTGCGCTACGGCAAGCGGCTCAAGGCGCGGCTCCCGGCCAAGCGCGTGCCCGAGGCAGTGCAGCGCTGGGTACGCTTCTATGAGTCAGATCGTCAGGATGGCGAGCCGTTCCATGCCTTCGTCGACCGCGTCGGGACCCCCGAGTTCGAGGCGCTCGTGAAGGATCTGACCATGCCGATCGAATTCAACCTCGAGAACATGAACTACTTCATCGACTTCAACCGCCAGGGCCCGTTCGAGGTCCAGCGCGGCGAGGGCGAGTGCGCGGTTTGAGTGCCACCGTCCCGGACCTGGAGGCCGCGACCGCTCAGGAGGTGCTGGCCTACGGCGTGCAGCGCTTCCAGCCGCGGCTGACGCTCGCCTGCTCCTTCCAGAAGGAGGAGTCGGTGCTGTTCCACATGCTCTCGGAGATCGACGCCGCCGGGGGTGGTTCGCAGGACCCGATCACCGCCTTCACCATCGACACCGGCGTGCTGTTCCCGGAGACGCTGGCGACCTGGAAGCTCTTCGAGGAGCGCTTCTCGCTGCCGATCCGGGTGGTGGAGGCCACCAGTCCCGGCGAGCCCTGGACCGCCCAGAACTGCTGTGGCGCGGCCAAGGTGGCGGCGCTGGAGGCGGCGCTGGCCGACGTGGACGCCTGGGTCACCGGGATTCGCCGCGAGCAGGCTCCCACGCGCGCGGCCTCCCCCAAGCTCGAGCGCGACGAGCGCCGCGGCATCTGGAAGCTCAATCCGCTCGCCGACTGGTCCGAGAAGGACGTCTGGCGCTACATCTTCGACCACGACCTGCCCTATCACCCGCTGCACGACCAGGGCTACGCGTCGATCGGCTGTGCTCCGTGCACCGCCCCCGGCTCCGGCCGCGAGGGCCGCTGGGCCGGCACCGACAAGACCGAGTGCGGCATCCACGTCTGATGAGGGACTCACCTCCCACCCCACCACCCCGGCAATAGCCCACCCTCCACCAGGCTGCCCCCTGATGAACCCAGTCCACTACGAGCTGACCCACCTCGAGACCCTCGAGGCCGAGTCGATCCACATCTTCCGCGAGGTCGCCGCCGAGTTCGAGCGACCGGTGCTGCTGTTCAGCGGCGGCAAGGACTCCATCGTCCTGCTGCGGCTGGCCGAGAAGGCGTTTCGCCCCGGGAAGTTCCCCTTCCCGATCATGCACGTCGACACCGGCCACAACTTCCCCGAGGTGATCGAGTTCCGCGATCGGATCGTCTCAGACCTGGGCGAGCGGCTGATCGTCGCCAACGTCCAGGATTCGATCGACGCCGGCCGCGTCGTCGAGGAGACCGGCCCGCGCGCCTCGCGCAACCGGCTGCAGACGACCACGCTGCTCGACGCGATCGAGGAGCACGACTTTGACGCGGCGTTCGGCGGCGCCCGTCGCGACGAGGAGCGCGCCCGGGCCAAGGAGCGGGTGTTCTCCTTCCGCGACGACTTCGGCCAGTGGGATCCCAAGCGCCAGCGGCCGGAGCTGTGGAGCCTGTTCAACGCCCGCATCCGCAAGGGCGAGCATGTCCGCGTGTTCCCCATCTCCAACTGGACCGAGCTCGACGTCTGGCAGTACATCGACGCCGAGGGCCTGGAGATGCCGTCGATCTACTTCTCGCACGAGCGCGAGGTGTTCGCTCGCGACGGGATGCTCTACGCGCTCAACGAGCACATCGAGCTGATCGACGGCGAGGAGCCGTTCACCGAGTCGGTCCGCTATCGCACGGTCGGTGACATGACGTGCACCGGGGCGGTTCGCTCGCGGGCGACCACCCTGGAGGAGGTCGTGGCCGAGATCGCCGCGACCCGGATCACCGAGCGCGGCGAGACCCGGGCCGACGACCGTGTCAGCGAGGCGGCGATGGAGGACCGTAAGCGTGAAGGTTATTTCTGAGATGGAGGTCAACGGATCGGAGCCGACCGCTCCCGCCGCCGCCCCGGCGAGCGCCGCAGACGGCTATGTGGTGCGCCGCCGCAACTCCGAGCTGCTGCGGATCGCCACCGCGGGGTCGGTCGACGACGGCAAGAGCACGCTGATCGGGCGGCTGCTGCACGACTCCAAGTCGATCTTCGAGGACCAGCTCGAGCACGTGGTGCAGACGTCCGAGCGCCGCGGCGACGGCTACGTGAACCTGGCGCTGCTCACCGACGGCCTGCGGGCCGAGCGAGAGCAGGGGATCACCATCGACGTCGCCTACCGCTACTTCGCCACCCCGCGGCGCAAGTTCATCATCGCCGACACCCCCGGGCACGAGCAGTACACCCGCAACATGGTCACCGGCGCCTCCACCGCGGACGTGTCGATCGTGCTGGTCGACGCCCGCAAGGGCGTATCGGAGCAGACCCGGCGTCACATGTACATCGCCTCGCTGCTGCGCATCCCCCACCTGGTGGTCTGCGTCAACAAGATGGACCTCGTCGGCTATGACGAGGACGTCTTCTACCGGATCCTCGAGGAGGTCACCGACTGGTCGGCTCGCCTGCAGGTTCCGGACATCACGTTCGTGCCGATCTCAGCGCTGAACGGCGACAACGTGGTCGAGCGCTCCGACGCCATGCAGTGGTACGGGGCGGCCCCGCTGCTCTACCACCTCGAGCACCTGGTGATCGCCCAGGACCGCAACCTCAACGACATCCGCTTCCCCGTCCAGTGGGTGATCCGCCCGATGAGCGACTCCCACCACGACTACCGGGGCTACAGCGGGCAGGTCGCCGGCGGCGTGCTGTGCCCCGGCACGGAGGTCATGGCTCTGCCCGGCGGCCAGCGCACGACGGTGGCGGCGATCGACACCTTCGGCGGCGAGGTCGAGGCTGCGTTCCCGACGATGAGCGTCGCCCTGCGTTTTGCGGACGAGATCGACGTCTCGCGCGGCGACATGATCGTCGGACCCGACGATCAGCCGACCGCCGCCCGGGAATTCGATGCCGTCCTGTGCTGGATGAGCGAGCAGCCGCTGTCGCCCCGCAGCCGCTACGCGATCAAGCACACCACCCGCACGGCGCGGGCGGTCGTGGAGGAGATCCAGCACCGGATCGATGTCAACAAGCTCGAGCACGTGTCCGCGTCCGAGCTCGCCCTCAACGAGATCGGACGGGTCAAGCTGCGCTGCAGCGCACCGCTGGTCGTCGACCCCTACGCCCGCAACCGGACGACCGGCAGCTTCATCCTGATCGACGAGTCGAGCAACGACACCGTCGCCGCCGGGATGATCATCAGCGCCGCGCAGTAGCGGTCGCGCCCGCCGCTCACAGCCGCACCGCGACGAGGCCGATCGCCAGGACGACGAGCGCCAGCCACAGCGCCCGCAACGCCCCCTCGAGCGGGTCGGCCAGCTGCTGGGCGGTCAGCTCGCGCGTCTCGCCGCTGGTCAGCTGCTGGATGCCGGCGACGGTGACGGTCCGCCGCCGCAGCTCGCGCACGGGGGTGCTCAGCCGCCGTTGGGCGACGCTCAGCAGGCAGCAGGCGGCGGCCACCAGCACCCCCGCCGGCCGGATCTGAAGCGCGTTGGCGAAGTAGCCGGTGAACGCGGGAAAGCCGCCCCACGCCAGCGCGAACCAGGCGTCGGAGTGAAACCGCCCGCTGAACAGCTCCAGGTTGTAGGCCAGCGTGATGAACGCGCCGGCCACCACCAGCGGAATGAGCAGCGCCGAGACGGTGATCGCGCCCGCCACCCCGATCGCCACCGCCGCGGTGAGCGACGTCGCGGCCAGCGCGATCAGCGTCCGGTCGCTCAGCCGGGTGCGCAGCGGGCGGCCGTTGAGCTCGTCGAGCGCGTGGGCGGCGACGCCGACGGCCAGCAGGAACGCCGCCAGGGTGGCGACGAGCCGGCCGGCGTGCAGCGTCGGAGCGGCGGCCGCGCCGATCGCGACGTAGCTGAGATGCCACGCCGTGTAGGGCGGGTGCAGCAGCGTGACCAGGTCCCGCCAGCGGCCGGGGCCCAGCGAGTAGAACGCCGGGCGGTCGAGCTCAGGGGTGGTGGCCGTCGGCGACCCCCCACATGACCAGGCCCGCGCCGAAGCTCATCGGCCGCCGCCCGACGTCGCGAATGCCGGCCGCGCGCCACACCGCGGGCAGGTCGGGCACGGCTGCGTAAAACCGCTCGACGTTCGGGCCCAGGAAGCGGCCCACCTCATACCAGCTGGTCGAGACGGCGCGGCCGATCAGCGGCAGGCCCACGCGCGTGTGCACCCGCCACAGCGCCCTGAGCGCGCCGTTGTCGGGCACGCCGAACTCGATCATCCCGATGGCGCCGCCGGGCGCCACGACGCGCGCCAGCTCGCGCATCGTGGCTGCCGGGTCGTCGACGTAGCGCAGCAGGTAGGTGAACGTCAGGGCGTCGAAGCTCGCATCGTCATACGGCAGGCGCTCGGCCTCGCCGGTGACGAACCTGACCCCGGGGTGGGGTCGGCTGCGGGCCACCGCCAGCATCGCTTCGCTCTGGTCCAACGCGGTCACCTCTGCGCCTCGCCGGGCCAGCTCGCGCGCCACCATGCCGGTCCCGGTGGCCACGTCGAGGATCCGCTGCCCGGGCCGCGGGTCGACCGCGTCGACCATCGCCCGGCGCCACCGCGGGTCCTGACCGAAGCTCATCACCGCCCCGACGTGGTCATACCCGCGGGGCAGGCCCTCGAACAGCTGCAGCGCGTGGCGCTTGCGGGGAGAGGCGGAGGTGTCCACTGGCTCGGTCCAAGGGTACGCGCCCGCCGACGGGGGCGAAGCACCGCCCGGCGCGGCGGCCGGCGAGATCGACTGCCTGTGGCCCGATCACCACGTCGCGGTCGAGAGTGACGGCTACGCGTTTCACGGCGGCCGGCGAGCGTTGCGGAAGGACCGGGTAAAGTGCCCGCCGCATGTTCTCGAAGGTCCTGATCGCCAACCGCGGCGAGATCGCGGTAAGGATCGCACGCGCGTGCGAGGAGCTCGGGATCGCGACGGTCGCGGTCTACTCGGAGCTCGACCGCGATGCGCTGCACGTCAAGCGCGCCGATGAGGCGTATCTGCTCGGTCCCGGCCCGGCTTCGGAGAGCTATCTGAACATCGCCAGGATCCTCGAGGTGATCGAGCAGTCCGGGGCGGAGGCGGTGCATCCGGGCTACGGCTTTCTCGCGGAGAACGCGGCCTTCGCCAAGGCGCTGGAGGACCACGGGACGGTGTTCATCGGGCCGCCGTCGTCGGCGATCGAGGCGATGGGCTCCAAGACCCGCGCGCGAGAGCTGATGGCCAAGGCGGGGGTGCCGATCGTTCCCGGCACCACCGAGCCGGTGGCGACGATCGAGGACGCGCAGAAGATCATCGTCGACACGATCGGCTATCCGGTCGCGGTCAAGGCGGCGGGCGGGGGCGGCGGCAAGGGCTTCCGGGTGGCGCTGACCGAGGACAAGCTGAAGGATGCGTTCGAGGGCGCGGCGCGGGAGGGCGAGAAGTTCTTCGGCGACGCGACCGTCTATCTGGAGCGCTATCTGCCCGATCCGCGTCACGTCGAGGTCCAGGTGCTCGCCGACTCGCATGGCAACGTGGTCCACCTGGGGGAGCGCGACTGCAGCCTGCAGCGCCGCCATCAGAAGCTGATCGAGGAGTCCCCGGCTCCGGCGGTCGACCCCAAGCTGCGCGCGAAGATCGGCAAGATCGCCACCGAGGCGGCGGCCGCGGTCAACTACACGGGCGCGGGCACGATCGAGGGGCTGCTCCAGGACGGCGAGTACTTCTTTCTCGAGATGAACACCCGGGTCCAGGTCGAGCATTGCGTGACCGAGATGGTCACCGGCATCGACATCGTCAAGGAGGGCATCCGCGTCGCGGCGGGGGACAGGCTCTCCATCGCCCAGAGCGACGTCGAACTGCGCGGCCACGCGATCGAGTGCCGGATCAACGCCGAGGACGCCGCCAAGAACTTCGCGCCCGCGCCGGGGCTGATCGGCGACTACCGCGAGCCGTCCGGACCCGGCGTGCGCGTCGACTCCGGGGTCGGACCGGGCTCGGAGATCTCCCCGATGTATGACCCGATGGTGGCCAAGCTGATCGTGTGGGATGCCGACCGCGAGCAGGCCACCGCCCGCATGTTGCGCGCGCTGAAGGAGTACCAGATCACGCAGCTGAAGACGTTGATCCCGTTTCACCAGGCGATCCTGGCCACCCGCCAGTGGGCCGACGCCGAGACCTGTCGCGACCTGATCGAGGACCGCGACTGGCTCAAGCAGCTCGCCTTCCCGGCGCCCGCCAAACCCGCCGCCGACGCCGACGCCGACGCCGACGGCGACGCCGATGCCGGCAGCGTCGAGCAGGCCTACACCGTCGAGGTATCCGGCAAGCGCTTTGACGTCAAGGTCATCGGCCCTCCGCCGGCCGGCGCCGCGATCGCCGCCAACGGGTCGGCTCCCGCCGCCGCAGGCGCCCGGCGGGCCCCACGCCGCAGCGGGCGCGCCGGCGGTGGAGGCGGCGGCGGCGACACGCTGGCGTCGCCGATCCAGGGCACGGTGCTCAAGGTGGCCGTCGAGGCCGGCGCCGACGTCGACGAGGGGGCGCTGATCGCCGTGATCGAGGCGATGAAGATGGAGAACGAGATCACCGCCCACAAGGCGGGCAAGGTCACCGAGCTGCCCATCGCGGTGGGCGCGTCGGTCGCCACCGGCGACATCCTCGCGGTGATCAGCGCCCCGGCGGAGTAACCGCCGTCGTCACCAGCCCGTCGGCGACGAGGCGGTCGATCACCGCGGCGGTCGCCTCCTTCACGGAGAGCGTCGCCGTGTCCAGCCAGATCTCGGGACGCTCGGGCGGTTCGTAGCGCGAGTCGACGCCGGTCACGTTGCGCACCTCGCCGCGGCGCGCCTGGCCGTACAGGCCCTTGGGATCGCGTCGCTGGGCCACCTCGAGCGGGGCGTCGACGTGGACCTCCACGAACCGGCCGGGCGCGAACAGGCCGCGGGCCATCCGCCGCTCGGAGGCGAAGGGGGAGATGAACGAGACGATCACCACCAGTCCCGCGTCGGTCATCAGCTTGGCCACCTCGGCGACGCGCCGGATGTTCTCCACGCGGTCGGCATCGGTGAAGCCCAGATCCCGATTGAGCCCCTGGCGGACATTGTCGCCGTCGAGCAGGTAGGTGTGATGGCCGCGGCGATGCAGCTCGGACTCGACCCGGTTGGCGATCGTCGACTTGCCCGCGCCCGGCAGTCCGGTCAGCCACAGCACGAATGGCGCCTGGCCCAGGGCCGCCGCGCGGGCGGGCGCCCCGACGTCGTGGCGCTGCCAGGTCAGGTTGCGCCCCCGATACAGGGCGAACTCGATCAGGCCGGCTCCGAGCACCTCCTCGGTGAGGCGGTCGAGCACCGCGACCGTCCCGGTGACGCGGTTCTCCGCGTGGGGGTCGAAGGCGATCGGCGCGCTCAGCTTCAGGTCGCACACGCCGATCTCGTCGCGGGCCAGTGTCGTGGCGGCGACGCGATCCGACGAGTCGGCGCTCAGCTTGTAGCGCAGCGGGGCGATCGTCGCCGTCACCGCCCGTGGGCCGGCCTGGACCAGGTAGGTCCGACCGGGCAACAGCGGCCTGTCATGGGTCCAGATGATCGTCGCCTGCAGCAGGTCAGCCGCCTGCGGCGGGCTGGAGGCGGCACCGACCAGATCGCCGCGAACGAGGGGCGCGTCGCTGTCCATGCTCACCGTCACGGTCTCGCCGGCGCTCGCGCGGTCCATCGGTCCGGCGGGTCCGCTGAGCGCCACCGCGGTCGCGCGCCGGGCGCCGGGGGCGACGACGACCTCGTCGCCGAGCGACACGGCGCCGCTGACCACGGTGCCGATCGCCTGACACCGGCCAGGGCCGGTGCCGTCCGCGGACTCGACCGCCAAGCGCAGCGGCTCGGACGCGGGATCGGGATCGACCGCCGGCGCCACGCACTGAATCAGCGGCGGGCCCGCGTACCACGTCGTGTGCGTCCCCCGGCCCAGCACGTTCTCACCCCGCAGCGCCGAGACCGGGACGCACGGGATCTGGCCCGTGGTCAGACCGAGCCGCGTCGCCAGCGCGGCGAACTCTCGCTCCAGACCTCGGAACCGCGCCTGGGAGAAGTCGACGCGCTCCATGCCGTCGATGGCCACCACGACCCGGGGAATCCGCAGCCGGGCGACCAGGAGGGTGTGGCGCCGGGTCAGCTCGGAGAGACCGGCGTTGGCGGAGATCACGATCACCGCGCAGTCGGCGGTCAGGCCGCGGGCGACCAGCTGCCGGGCGGTCGCAGAGCCGTCGAGGTCACCGCAACACAGCAGCCGGAGCCGGCTGCGGCGGGCGTGGCCGGCCAGCAGCGCGCCGATGCCGGCGACGCGCGGACCGCCGGAGCCAGACATCTGGTCAACCACAGCGCGAAAGTGTGCCAGCCGCCCGCCGCCGAGCGCACGAGCACCCGCCGCCGGCTCAGCCTCCGGTGACCAGGCGGACGTTGTCGTCGTGGATCCGGCGCTGGACGGCCGTGGCGCGCCCCTCCGGCAGCGCTCCGCCCGCCGCATCCGGGTCGGCCTCGAGCCCGTCGAGGTAGGCCTCGTCCGCGGCCAGGATCTCCTGCGCGCGTTCGCCGGTGACCGGGGCGCCGTGGCCGGGGATCACCCACTCCGCCCGGTCCACCAGCGGCGCCAGGCGCTCCAGCGTCGCGCGATAGGCGGGCAGCGATCCGCCGGCGCTGAGCATCGGGATCTCCACCGGCGACAGGTAGTCCCCGCACACCAGCGCGCGGGCCCACGGCAGCCAGTAGGCGACGCCGTCGGCGGTGTGGCCGTCGGCGAGATGCAGCTCGAGCTCGTGGGTGCCCGGAGCGCTCCCGAGCTCGAGCCGGCCGGGCACCGGAAGCGGTTGCAGGGACCCCAGCGACAGCGGGGCGCGATCCTCGACGTAGTGCTCGGCGTCGAAGGCGCGCAATCGCCGTTGGGCCTCGCCCAGCTCGATCGAGAGCCGCTGCGCCGTTGCCTCCGCGCACCCCAGCGCCGCGCCGGGGAACGCGATCCGCCCGAGCAGGTGATCCCAGTCGCCGTGGGTGGCCAGCAGCCCGCTCGCGGGGAAGCCGGCGTGCTCGAGTACCTCCGGCAGGGCGCGCAGCTCCTCGGGGTAGACGGGCGAGTCGATCACGAACCCCTCGTCGCCGCCGCGCACCGCGGCGCACGTCGTCTGCCATACGTCGGAGACGAACACGAGGATGTCGGCGTGCAGGGCCAGGGCCCGCATCAGGACTCGCCGCGACGGGCCCGGCTCAGCCCACGCCGATCAGCTTCGCCGCTTCTTTGAGGCTGGCGACCTCGGCGTCGGGTTTCTTCTGCCCGGCCTCGAGCTGCTGCCTGTTGCGGTTGACCCAGATGACGGGGATCTTCTTCTTCAGGCAGGGCTCGATGTCGTGGTAGTAGCTGGCGGCGACGTGGACCCACCCCTTCTTGGTGCCGATCCGCCGCTCGCACTCGGTGAAGTGCGCCGGGTCGGGCTTGTAGGAGCGGACCTGCTGGGCGGTGACGACCAGGTCGAAGTCGAGTGGGATGTGGCGGCGGGTCTGGCCCAGCAGCTTGTCGTCGATGTTGGAGATCAGCCCGCACTTGTACTGCTTGGCGATCTTCAGCAGCGTCGGATTGGTCTCCTTGAACGGCATCCAGCGGTGCACCGAGTCGGGCAGAAAGCCGGATCGCGACGGCTCCAGCGGCCAGCCCAGCTGACGGGCGATCTGCACGGCGGTGCGACGCAGCACCTCGGCGTAGAGCTCGTAGGAGCCGGCCTCGATCTGCTGCTGGATCTCGTGAAACAGCGGCAGCAGCTCGTCGCGCTCGACGGTGAACCCGTCGCGATCGGCCTCGGCCTTGAACGCGTCGTACGCTCCGGTGTCCCAATCGATCAGGGTCCCGTAGACGTCGAAGGTAACGAACGAGACGTTTTTCGGAATCGCCATGGCCGGATGATGATGCCATGGCACCGCCTCGCGGCGCGTCGTGGTGCCGCCCTGACGCACGAATCAATAGAGTGAAACGCGGCTATGGATCTACTCGAATATCAGGGCAAGCAGCTGTTTGCGCGCCACGGAGTGCCCGTCCCGGCGGGCCAGCCGGCGCGCACCGTGGAGGACGCCGTGGCGGCCGCCGAGGCCGTCGGCTACCCATGCGCGATCAAGGCCCAGGTGCAGATCGGCGGCCGCGGCAAGCTCGGCGGAATCAAGATCGCCGATGACCGGGCCGAGGCCGAGCTGCACTCCCGCGCGATCCTCGGGATGGACATCCGCGGGCTCACCGTGCACGAGCTGTGGATCGAGGCCGCGTCGCAGATCGCGTCCGAGTACTACGCCTCGGTGGTGTTCGATCGCTCGGCCAAGGCCCCTCTGGTCATGCTCTCCACCAAGGGCGGAATGGACATCGAGCAGGTCGCCGACGAGGATCCCGACGCGATCGCCCACCTCCACGTCGATCCGCTGCTGGGCTTCCAGGACTTCCACGGCCGGCGGTTGGCCTTCGAGGCCGGCGTCGACGGGGACGTGGTGCGGCCGGTCGGCGCGATGCTGGCCAAGCTCTATGAGGTGTTCACCGGCGAGGAGGCGACGCTGGTCGAGGTCAATCCGCTGATCATCACCCCCGAGCGCGACGTCAAGGCGCTCGATGCCAAGGTCACCCTCGACGGCAACGCGCTGTACCGCCACGGCGACAACGCCGACCTGCGCGACCTCTCGGCCGAGGACCCGCAGGAGCGGATGGCCGCCGAGCGCGGCCTGACCTACGTCAAGCTCGACGGCGACATCGGGATCCTCGGCAACGGCGCCGGGCTGGTGATGTCGACGCTCGACGTCGTCGCCCTGGCCGGCGGCCGGCCCGCCAACTTCCTGGACGCCGGCGGCGGCTCACGCGCGGACGCGATCACCAGCGCGGTCGAGGTCATCCTGTCCGACCCCAAGGTCAAGGCGGTCCTGTTCAACATCTTCGGCGGCATCACCCGCTGCGACGAGGTGGCCAAGGGCCTGATCGAGGCCTTTGACCAGATCAAGCCTCAGGTCCCCTTCGTGGTCCGCCTGGACGGCACCAACGACGTGGAGGGCCGCCAGCTGCTCGCAGAGGCGAACCTGCCCAACGTGTTCACCGAGTCGACGATGGACGGCGCGGCCGCGAAGGTCGTGGAATTGGCCGCCGATCCACCCGCGGCCCGATGAGCATCCTGGTCGGCACCGAGACCCGGCTGTGCACGTCGGGCATCACCGGACGCGAGGGCACGTTCCACTCGCTGCGCAATCGCGACTATGGCACCAACGTGGTCGGGGGCGTCACCCCCGGCAAGGGGGGCCAGGACGTCGAAGGCGTGCCCGTGTTCAACACCTTCCACCAGGCCGTCGACAAGGTGGGCGCCAACACCGCGATGGTGTTCGTGCCGCCCCGCTTTGCCGCGGACTCGATCCTCGAGGCCGAGGATGCCGGCATCGAGCTGATCATCTGCATCACCGAGGGCATCCCGGCCCACGACGAGCTGCGCGTCTACAACACGCTCAAGAAGAACGGCCGCTCGCGGCTGATCGGCCCCAACTGCCCGGGCATCCTGTCGCCGGACAGGGCCAACGTCGGGATCATTCCCGCGTCCTTCTTCAGCGCGGGCAACGTCGGGGTCGTCTCGCGCTCGGGCACGCTGACCTACCAGATCGGCAACGTGCTGGCCCAGAGCGGGTTCGGCAACTCGAGCATCGTCGGCATCGGCGGCGACCCGGTGCCGGGGACCGATTTCATCGACGTCATCGGGATGTTCCAGGACGACCCGGAGACCGAGCTGATCGTGATGTGCGGCGAGATCGGCGGCGACGCCGAGGAGCGGGCCGCCGAATTCATCGCCGACGCGGTGACCAAGCCGACGATCGCCTACATCGCCGGCTTCACCGCGCCGTCCGGCAAGACGATGGGTCACGCCGGGGCGATCGTGTCCGGCTCCTCCGGCGGGGCCGAGGCCAAGGCCAAGGCGCTGGAGAGCAAGGGCGTCAAGGTCGGCAAGACTCCGACCGAGGTCGCGCAGGCCGCCATCGAGCTGCTGGGCCACTAGTCGTCGCTGAGTAGCCGCCGAACCGGCCGGTAGGCTCGGTCGGCGATGCCTCAGCCCTCCATCCTGGACGCCCGTCTGGCCGAGATCGATCAACGGCTGCGTACGATCCAGTCCGGGCTGGCCCCGGGCAAGGACGCCGAACGGGCGACGCGATCGCGCCGAGGCGACGCCGATCGCGCGGCCGACCCGCCGGCTCAGGGCCCGGCGGACGTCCTGCGCACGCTCATCCGCGACCACGAGCGGCTGCTGGCGACCGCGCGCGAGCTGCTGGCCTCGTTTCAAGCGGCCGGCCGGCCGCCGGTCCGGCCGCCCGAGCCCGACCTTCCGATCAGCGTCTCCGCCGGGCCGTTTCACACCACCGACGCGCTGCGTCGGTTCGAGCGCGCCCTGGCGGCCCTGCCCGAGGTACGCGCGGTCGCGGTCCGCGAGTACGCCGGCGACGACCGCGCGGTCGTCGACGTGCATCTGTTCGCGCCGCCGATTTCGTAGTCTTGTGGACGTGGCCGGAACGATCTCCTTCGCCCGGGGGGCGCCGTCCCTCGACATCGTCGACGTCGACGGTCTGCGCGCCGCCGCCGACCAGGCATTCACCGCCGATCCGGGCGGGATGACCGCCTACGGGACCGCCGTCGGCTACGTCCCGCTGCGCGAGTGGATCGCCGAGCAGCATGGCGTCGCTCCCGAGCAGGTGCTGGTCACCAATGGCTCGATGCAGGCCGATGCCTTCCTGTTCGACGCGCTGGTGTCCGCCGGCGACACCGTCGTGACCGAGCTGCCCACCTACGACCGGACGCTGCTGTCGCTGCGCAACCGCGGCGCGGACGTGCGCATGGTGGAGCTCGAGCCCGACGGGATCGACACCGCGGCGCTCCAGCGGGTGCTCGCCACCGGCGCCCAGCCCAAGCTGGCCCACATCATCCCCAACTTCCAGAACCCGGCCGGGTACACCCTGTCGGCGCCCAAGCGCGAGCGGCTGCTGGAGCTGGCCCGCAGCCATGGGTTCACGATCTTCGAGGACGATCCCTACGTGTCGCTGCGGTTCGAGGGCGAGTCGTTGCCGACGATGCTCTCGTCGGGACCGGACGTCGTCGTCTACGCCTCCTCGTTCTCCAAGACGGTCTGTCCCGGGATCCGGGTGGGTTACCTGGTCGGCCCCGCCGACCTGATCGCCGACATCGTCAAGATCGCCACCAGCACCTATATCTCGCCCAACATGGTCGCCCAGGCGATCGTCAACCAGTACTGCCGCTCGGGCGCGATCACCAGCTCCGTCGAGACCGTCCGTAACGCGCTGCGCGAACGCGCCCGGACCCTGTGTGACGCCCTGACCGAACATCTGCCCGACGCTCGCTTCGTCCCGCCGGAGGGCGGGTATTTCCTGTGGGTGGATCTGCCCGAGGACTCCGACGTAGCCGCCCTGTTCGACGCTGCCGCCGCCCGCGGCGTGCAGTTCGTCAAGGGGACCGACTTCATGCTGGAGGGCGGCCAATCCTCGCTGCGCCTGGCCTACTCGGGCGTCACCCCGGCAGAGATCGAAGAGGGCGTCAGGCGACTCGCCGAGGCCTACCGGGAGGTCGGTTCGCCCGCGCATGCGGCGTGACGAGGTCCGTGCACTGGGAGAGCTCGCCGGCGATGCCGCCGCCGGCATAGCCAGTCAGGCACGCGATGTCCACGCCGGCATCGCCCAGCGGGTGTTCGGCGCGCTCGGGCCCTCGGCGGCGCCGGTTCGCCTCGCGCATGACCGCATCTCCGGCGGCGCCTACGCGGCGGCCCGGGCGCTGACCGGCGCGCTGGTGCGCGGTGGGGCGCAGGTGGCCGGGCTGACCCAGCCGCCGGATGCGCCATCGATCGGCGACGCCGCCCGCGGGCGGGTGGCCATCGGCGCGCTCAACGGCGCGTTCGGCGATCGCCTGCACCGGGGCGCGAGCGCGCTGCAGACGTCGATGGCGATCCGCCGCGATGGCCACGACGTCTCAGCGGACGCGGGCGGGCTGGCGCGGGCGTTCCCGGATGCCACCCGGCGGCTGGTCGTCTTCGTCCATGGCCTGTGCGAGACCGACGAGGCCTGGCGCCTGGGGGCGCGCCGCAGCGTGCCCTACGGCGATCGCCTGCGGGCCGAGCTGGGCTACACGCCGATCTACGTCCGCTACAACAGCGGGCGCCACATCTCCCACAATGGGCGGGAGCTCAGCGCGCTGCTGCACGCCGTCGTCGCCGGCTGGCCGGTCGAGGTGACCGAGATCGCCCTGGTCGGCCACTCGATGGGCGGCCTGGTCGCCCGCGGCGCCTGCCACTACGCGGGGGCGGGCGATACCGGTGCATGGCGCGAACCCGTGCGCCACGTGTTCATGCTCGGCACGCCGCATACCGGAGCGCCGCTCGAGCTGGCCGCCAACGCGGCGTGCCACGCGGCGTCGCTGCTGCCCGAGACGCGCCCGTTCGTCGCGCCGCTGAAGGCCCGCAGCGCCGGGGTCAAGGACCTCGGCTACGGCTACGTCGTCGACGAGGACTGGGAGGGCCATGATCCCGACGCGTTCTGGACCAACACCGGGACCGTCGTTCCGTTCATGCCCGGCGCCAACCACTATTTCGTCAGCGCCACCATCTCCCGGGAGGCCGACGCGCGGCTGGGCCGGGTGATGGGCGATCTGCTGGTGCTCCACGGCAGCGCCTGGGCGCGGGAGCGCCGCGGCGAGCGTCTCCAGTTCCCGGTGGAGCGCTATTGCCACCTTGGCGGCGTGACCCACCTTCACCTGCTCAACCACCCGGCGGTGTACGCGCAGATCCGCCGCTGGCTGGCCGGCGCGCGCCCGCAGCTTCCCGCGCCCAACGTGGCCTGACCGCCGGCGCGGCGTGGCGCGCGAGCGCCGTCAGCGCCCGTAGCGGGCGCCCAGCACCAGCTGCTCGGGCAGCGCCGTGCGCGGCGGCGGAGAGGGATCGGCCAGCACCGACACCGTCTCGGCGACGCTGAACGTGACCACGGACGTGTCGCCGTCGGCGTCCACCCGGACCTGCGAGCCGTCGTTGGATTCGATGACGCCGGACTTGCCGGGCTCGACGCCGGCCTCCTTGAGGTAGTGCAGCAGGTCCTCGGCCTCGTTCTCCAGGCGCAGGATGGTCACCTTGGCGCCGACGGCGCAATCGGCCAGCGGAACCCCGTCGATCCGCTCGCCGAACTTGATCGGGTGCCCGTGCGGGCAGGTCTTGGCATCCCCCACGGCCGATCGGATGTAGGCCTCAAAGCGCGGGGTCATCGCGTACTCGAGCTTCTCGGCCTCCTCGTGGACGTCATCCCACGGCACGCCGACGACGTCGGTGAGGAACCGCTCGATCATGCGGTGGCGCCCGACGATCTGCTCTGCGTGCTCGCGGCCCGCGTCGGTGAACGCGATCCCGCGGCCACTGGTGCGCTCGATGTAGCCGTCGCGCTCGAGCCGGCCGAGCATCTCGTGCACCGTCGGGGCCGACAGCCGCATCGCCCGGGACAGATTGGCCCCGGTCATCGGCAGCTCGGCCTCGTAAAGCCAGAACAGCGACTCGAGGTACTCCTGCTCGGCGGCGGTGACGTGCTCGGCGGCCATGGTCTGATCCTACTCGGGCGGCGTCCGCGCCTGGCGGGGCGGCGTCCGCACCTGGAGAGGCGGCGTCCCCGGTTACCATCGCTCAGGACCGTGTCGCTCCCGCTGACCCCTCCGATCGACCCCCAGCTGGCCCGCTCGGCCAAGGAGCTGCCGCTCGGCGACCAGTGGCGCTATGAGCCGAAGTTCGACGGTTTCCGCGCCATCGCGTTCGTCGACGGCGAGGAGCTCATGCTCCAGTCGCGCGGCGCGCGGCCGCTGGGGCGCTACTTCCCCGAGCTGCGCTTCCCCCCCGGGCGGTACGTGATCGACGGCGAGATCGTCATCGACGGCGCCGACGGTCAGCAGGACTTCGGCGCGCTGCAGCAGCGGCTGCACCCCGCCGCCAGCCGGGTGGCCATGCTCGCCGAGCAGAGCCCCGCCCGCTACGTGGCCTTCGACCTGCTGGCGCTCGACGACGAGCCGCTGCTGTCGCGTCCGTTCGCCGAGCGCCGCTCCGCGCTGGAGGCGCTCGGGCTCGACGGGATCGCGCTGACGCCGTTGACCGGCGACCCCGACGGCACCGCGGACTGGCTGCGCGACGGTGAGGGCGTGGTCGCCAAGGACCTGGGGGCGCCCTACCGGCCGGGCGAGCGCAAGGGCATGGTCAAGATCAAGCGGGTGCGCACGATCGACGCGGTCGTGGTCGGCTACCGGCCGGGCAAGGAGGAGGGGACGGTCGGTTCGCTCATCCTCGGCCTCTACGACCCGGCCGGGCAGCTCCACGTCGTCGGGCACTCGTCCGGGCTGCGGGCGGCTGAGAAGCGCGCGCTCGTCGATCGGCTCGCCCCGTATGAGACCGGCGCGCGCGGCCACGGCGACCCCAGCCGCTGGCAGACCGAGCGCGAGATGGAGTGGGTCGCGCTGCGTCCCGAGCTGGTGGTCGAGGTCACCTTCGACCACGCCAGCGGCGGGCGCATCCGCCACGGGACCAAGATCCTGCGGTGGCGCACCGACAAGGCGCCGGCCGACTGCCACCTCGCCCAGATGCAGTCCTAGGGCCACCAACCACCAACGAACACCGGGAGATGACATGCCGCTAGAAGGTCAGTACGCCCCCAGCTCCGCCCAATGGGTGCGCGATCAGGTGCAGGAGATCGAAAGCTCGGGCGGGACCCAGGGCACTATGCTGCGCGGGATCCCCGTGATCGTCATCACCTCGATGGGCTCCGAGTCCGGCAAGCTGCGCAAGAACCCCGTGATGCGGGTCGAGCACGACGGCGAGTACGCGGCCGTCGCCTCCAAGGGCGGCGCCCCCGAGCATCCCGCCTGGTATCGCAACCTGGTCGACCATCCGCTGGTCGAGGTCCAGGACGGGCCGGCCAGGGGGGACTTCACCGCCCGCGAGCTCGAGGGCCACGAGCGCGCCCAGTGGTGGGAGCGGGCAGTCGCGGTGTGGCCCGACTACGCCGACTACCAGACCAAGACCGACCGCCAGATCCCCGTCTTCGTGCTCGAGCCCGCCGGCTGAGCCGCACCGCCGCCCGGCGCGAGACTGGGCGGCTGACCGCCGTCCGGGGCGGGACAGGCGGCTGAGCCGCTCAGGTGTCCTTGCGCGCCCGGCTGGGCTGGACGCGCCGGGGCTCGCCCGCCTGCTTGCGGAAGTGCGGCGGCCACGGCGCGTCGCCCAGGCCCTGCTCCTCGTCGCGGCGCGAGAGCTCGAGCAGCGCGTCGAGCGAGCCGGCGTGGTCGTCGATGTCCGCGCTCGGATCGCCGCGGCGGGCGACGAGGTCGGGCACGGTGTCGATGCGCAGCTCGGCCGGCTCGACGTCGGCCACCTCGTCCCAGGCCAGCGGGGTCGAAACGCGGGCGTCGGGGGTGGGCCGAACGCTGTAGGCCGAGGCGACCGTGCGGTCGCGCATGTTCTGGTTGTAATCGACGAACACGCCGTGGCGCTCCTCCTTCCACCACTTGCTGGTGGCCAGCTCCGGGGCGCGCCGCTCGACCTCGCGGGCCAGCGCCAGCGCCGCGCGCCGGACCTGGAAGTAATCCCATTCGGGTCCGATCCGCACGTTGACGTGGATGCCGCGCGAGCCGCTGGTCTTGGGGTAGCCGGTCAGGCCGTGGTCGTGCAGCACCTCGCCGGCCACCAGCGCCACCCTCCGCACGTCGTCCCAGCTCGCCTCCGGCGTCGGGTCGAGATCGACCCGCAGCTCGTCGGGGTGATCGAGATCCGGGATCCGCGCCTGCCACGGATTCCAGTCGATCACGCCCAGGTTGATCCCCCACACCAGGTGGGCGGCGTCGTTGGGGAGCAGCTCGCGCGCGGTGCGCCCGCTGGGGAACGTGACGGTGGCGGTCTGGAGCCAATCGGGCGCCGAATCGGGGATCCGCTTCTGGAAGAACGGCTCCGCGGCGGCGCCCTCGGGGAAGCGCTTGAGCACCGTCGGCCGGTCGCGCAGATGGTTGACGACCGCGTCGGCCAGCGACACGTAGTAGCCGATCAGATCGCGCTTGGTGATTCCCCGCTCGGCAAAGAACACCTTGCCCGGGCTCGAGATCCGCACCTCGCGCCCGGCTGCGTCGATCAGCTCGTACTCGGCCACCGCGGCACAGGATGACGGATACTGCCTCGCGTGAGCCCGATCCCCGGCGTCCCCGAGACCGTGCTGGTGGCGCCGGACTCGTTCAAGGGCACGTTCGCGGCCACCGAGGTGGCGGCCGCGATCGGGCGGGGCCTGCAGGCCGGTGGCCGGCCGGTGGACCTGTGCCCGGTGGCCGACGGCGGCGAGGGCACGCTCGCGGCCCTGGCGGCCGCGCTGGACGCCGAGCTGCGCGAGGCCGACACGACCGACCCGCTCGGGCGGCGCCTGCGCGCCCAGTTCGCGCTCGCCGGCGGCCTGGGCATCGTCGAGACCGCCGCCGCCAGCGGACTGCACCTGGTGGCCGAGGCTGAGCGCGACGCGTTCGCCGCCGGCACGGCCGGCACCGGCGAGCTCATCGCCGCCGCCGTGCAGGCCGGAGCGACGACCGTGTATCTCGGGGTCGGCGGCAGCGCGACCACCGACGGCGGCGCCGGCGCGATCAGGGTCATCGAGCGCGCCGGCGGCCTGCATGGGGCCCGGCTGGTCGTCCTGTGCGACGTCCGGACGGCGTTCGAGGACGCGCCGCGGGTGTTCGGCCCGCAGAAGGGCGCCTCTCCCGACGATGTGCGCCGGCTCGGGGCCCGGCTGGGGGCGCTGGCCCGGCGGCTGCCCCGCGATCCCCGCGGCGTCCCGATGACCGGCGCGGCCGGGGGGTTGTCCGGCGGGCTGTGGAGTGCCTTGGGCGCCGAGCTGGTCCCCGGGGCGGCGTTCGTGCTCGATGCCGTCGGGTTTGACGCGCGGATGCGGGCGGCGCGGGCGGTCATCACCGGCGAGGGCAAGCTCGACCAGCAGAGCCTGGTGGGCAAGGTCGTCTCCGAGGTGGCGACCCGCTCGCGCCAGACCGGCGTGCCCTGTCACGCGGTCGTCGGCACCCGCGAGCTGGACGCGATGGGCGCCCGGGTGCTCGACCTCGACCGCGTACTGGAGGCCTCGACGCTGCCCGAGCTCGAGGCGGCCGGGCGGGAGCTGGCGACGCTGATCTGAGCGCCCCTCGCCTCGCCCGCGCCCGCCCGCCCGCGCCCGCCCGCGCTCGCCCCCGCCCCCGCGCTCGCCCGCCCGCGGCCGCGGGTCAGTGGGCGAACGCCTTGGCGTGGCTGGCGATCTCGCGCGGCAGCGGCGCGCTCAGCGCGTCCAGATGCTTGGTCTGATCGGCCAGGTACTCGAGCAGCTGGTCGCCCATCTCCCTGTGCATGCCCGCCCGGCAGACGATCCGCAGCACGCTCAGATCCTGACGGTTCTCGGGGAAGGTGTAGGCGGGCACGAGCCAACCGCGCTGGCGCAGCCGCTCCGAGATGTCGAACACCGTGTAGTTCTTGACCTCGTCGGACAGGGCGAAGGCGAACACGGGCAGGTCCGTGCCGTCGGAGATGAGTCGGTAGGGGCCCATCTCCGAGACACCCTTGGAGATGTAGGTCGCGACCTCCTGGAGGCTGTGCATCATCGCCTGATAGCCCGTGCGGCCCAAGCTCATGAACATGAAGTACTGGGCGACCACCTCGCTGCCGGGTCGGCTGAAGTTCAGCGAGAACGTGGGCATGTTCCCGCCCAGGTAGTTGACGTCGAACACCAGCTCGCGGGGCAGCGCCGCCTTGTCGCGCCAGATCGCCCAGCCGACGCCCGGATACACCAGTCCGTACTTGTGGCCGGACGCGTTGATCGACTGGACGCGGGGGATCCGGAAGTCCCACTCGAGGTCGGGGGTCAGGAACGGCGCGACGAATCCGCCGGAGGCGGCGTCGACGTGGAGCGGGATGTCGAGCCCCCGCTCTGACTCGAGCTGGTCCAGTGCGGCGGCGATCTCGCGGATCGGCTCATAACTGCCGTCGAACGTCGAGCCGAGGATGCCGACCACGCCGATCGTGTTCGCGTCGCAGTGGGCCACCGCCCGCTCCGGGGTCAGGTGGAAGTTCTCGCCCTCCATCGGCACCAGCCGGGGCTCGATTTCCCAGTAACGGCAGAACTTCTCCCAGCACACCTGGACGTTGGCGCCCATCACCAAGTTGGGCTTGTCCGCCGGGTGCCCGGCCGCCTCCTGGCGCGCCCGCCAGCGCCATTTGAGCGCCATGCCCGCCAGCATCGCCGCCTCGCTGGAGCCGGTGGTCGAGCAGCCGGTGGCCTCCTCGTGCTCGGGGGAGTTCCACAGGTCGGCGAGGATGTTGACGCAACGGGCCTCGATCTCCGCGGTCTCCGGGTACTCGTCCTTGTCGATGATGTTCTTGTCCGCCGTCTCGGCCATCAGCTGGGCGCCCAGCGACGGCATCCAGGTCGTCACGAACGTGGCCAGGTTCAGCCGGGCCTGCCCGTCGAGCAGCAGCTCCGCCTTGATCAGCTCGTAGGCGGCATCCATGCCCATGCCCTCCTCGGCGAAGCGATCGATGGCCAGCTCGGCGTCTCCGCCCTGGACCGCGGGCAACGGCAGCCGCCGGTTGTGGTGTCGGTCCGGCTGGCGGGCACTCAATGGCATGCTGCCTCTCCTTTGGTGGCCTGATCGCCGCCGGCGAGCCGGCGGCACTGGTGGTGACGGGTGACCCGCCCGCCCCGGGGCCTGCCGCTACTCGGTGGCGATGATGACGTCCGACGCCTTGACCACGGCGGTGACCTGGCGGCCCTCCGCGAGCCCCAACTCGTCGACGGCCTCGACGGTGATCGAGGCGACCAGCCGCTGACCGGCCACATCGAGCACGACGTTGGCGATCGCCTCCCCGCGGCGGACCTCGGTCACCGTGCCGACCAGCTGATTACGCGCGCTCAGCTTCACGTTGATCCTTTCGATTGAGAGCCTGCAGTAAACCCTATGAAGGTGGCGTTGCGATGGCGGCTATGCAATGTTTCCGCAATGGAAGCGAATCTCACTCTGGGCGAGGCCGCGGCGGCCATCGGCGTCAGCGCGGATACGCTGCGCCGCTGGGATCGCTCCGGCAAGCTGACCACCTTTCGCGATGACCGCAACCGGCGCATGGTCTCCGCCGACGAGGTCCGCCGCCTCAGCCGCCGGCGGCGCCAGCGTCACGAGACCGGCCGCCAGCTCTCGGCCCGCAACCGGATGGCCGGGGTCGTCCGCTCGGTCGAGGTCGACGGAGTGATGGCGCTCGTCGAGATCGAGGCCGGGCCGTTTCTGATCACCGCCGCCGTCACCCGCGACTCGGTCGAGGAGCTCGCCCTCGCCCCCGGGGTCGAGGCCACCGCCACGGTCAAGGCGACGTCGGTCATGGTCGAACGGTCCTGACCGCTCGCCCCCCGATTCGCGCGTGATCTCGGAGGGCCTGCACGACTTCTTCGTGGCGTCCGCCGGCGTGGCGGGGGCGCTGGTCGGTCTGCTGTTCGTCGCCGTGTCGGTCACGCAGGAGCGCCTGGCCAAGGAGGGCGAGAGCCAGCTGCACCGGATCCGCGCCTCGGCCGCGCTGACGTCCTTCTCCAATGCCCTGGCCGTCTCGCTGTTCGCCCTGATCCCAACGATCGGCATCGGCCTGACGTCCGTCATCGTGGCCGGCCTGGGCCTGTCGTTCGTCGCCGCCTCGGTGTCCTCCCTGATCCGGCTGCGGACCAAGCACCAGAGCCGTCCGCGCGAGGCGTTCTTCCTCGTCTTTCAGGCGGCCGCGTTCACCGTTCAGCTCATCGCCGGCCTCAGGATCGAGTCCAACGACGCCAATGCCGGCGCCCAGCACACCATTGCGATCGTCGTGGTCGTCTGCTTCCTGATCGGCATCGCCCGCTCCTGGGAGCTGATCGGCGGCCCGGAGATCGGCGTCTTCAGCGAGCTGCGCGCCGTGCGGCGGGCGACCCACAGGGACCCGGCGTCCGAGGACGACTGACCGGCGCGGTCATCACAGACCACACGTCGTCCCGGCCGCAAACATCCCGTCGGCAAACGTCCCAGCCAACCCCTTTCCAGAAGCCGACGGGGCGTTTGCCGCCGTCACGACTGCGAACGCCCCACCCAACTCCCGGCCCGCGCCGGGTGGGACGTTTGCAGACGCCAAGAAACCCCGGGCACCGTTCGTCCCCCGCTCGATAGCCGCCGTTGACGTTCGCCCATACCCGGCTCACGGCCTCATGGACGACCACCGACCACTAACCCCACACCACATCCAGCCGCGGCGGCTTGCGGAACACCAGCCCCCGCACCTCCGCGCGCGAAGCCGGATCGAGCGCCACCCCCGGCAGCCGCGCCAGCAGGACGTCGAGCGCGACCCGCGCCTCCAGCCGGGCCAGGTGCACGCCGACGCACACGTGCGGCCCCTGGGCGAACGCCACATGGCGGCGGAGGTTGGAGCGCCCCGGGTCAAACACATCAGGATCTCCAAACACCGCCGGGTCACGATTGGCCCCGGAGATCGACAGGCGCACCAGTTCGCCGCTTCCGATACGGGCCTCCCCGAGCGTGATGTCGGCCGTGGCGTAGCGGTCGATCACCGCCGCCGCCGGCTCCAGGCGCAGCGACTCGTCGATGGCCGCGTCGAGCGCCGCCGGACTCTCCGTCGCCGCCGCGACCCGGCGCGGATCCTCGAGCAGGTGCAGCCCGGCGTTGGCGATCATCCCCTCGGTCGTCTCGATCCCGCCAAACAGCAGCACGGCCGCGTTGGAGCTGATCTGACCGGCGCTGAGCGCTCCCGCGGCGGCCGCCGCGCCCAGCAGCGACGATGCGTCGCCGCCCTCGATCACTGATCGCAGCCGCTCGCTCAGCCCGGCGTAGGCGCGCTGACCGCCGGCGGTCGCGCCCTGGCCGGCGGTGATCGCGGTCACCGACGCGACGATCGCCTCATACCAGGCGAGCACGCGGGGGACCTCGCCCACGTCGAGGCCGAGGGCCTGGGTGACGATCGCCGCCGCCATCGGCCCGGCGAACGCGCTGCGCAGTTCGGCCCGGCCCGCCGGCGCGAGCTCGTCGATCAGCCGCCGCGCCTGCTCGGCCGCGGGCTCCGCGAAGCGCCCGGCCACCGACGCGGCCCGAAACGGCCCGACGAACGGCGCCCGGTGGCGGTCGTGCTCGGCGCCGTCGAGGCTCAACATGCTGGGCCCGATGACCTGGCCGGTCGAGAAGCGCGCGTCGTCGACGGTGAACGTCGGCGCGTCCCGCATCGCCGCGAGCACGAGGTCGTGGCGGGTGACCAGCCAGCCGTCGAGGCTGGGCAGCCAGGACACCGGCTCTGACGCGCGCAGCCGGGCCAGGGCGGGGTGGGGGTCGGCGTCGAGCTGCTCGAGCGTGATCGACGCGCCAACCGGGAAGTCCTCGATGTTCGCGGGGGGCACTGTACGCAGATTCTGCCGACCTCACTCCTGGACCCGCCGCCCGGGCGGCGGTTGGCACCCCATGTCGATGAGGTGGCGGACGAACGCGAGCCGGTCGCGGTCGGGATGAAAGGGATCGACCCCGTCGCGCAGCAGCATCGCCACCCGTTCCAGGTCGAGCAGGAGCGCCAGCTTGCCCGGAGGATCGTCCCACTCGCCCGAGTCGTAGCGATCGGTCCAGGCCGCGAGCGCCGCCAGCGCCTCGACCTGCACCTCGTCCTCCCACCACTGCGACCGGATCGACAGCCGGTAGCGGTCGCGCAGCGCGCACACGTCCTGCCACAGCCGCTCGAACCACAGCCACCGCTCGCGGGGGAGCAGGCCCCGCCAGGTCAACGGCCAGCGGACGCCGTCCTCATCGGGCCACCCGTCGTCCTGGGGCAGGTCGTCGGGCCAATCGTCGGGGCCGTGCCAGTTCATCGCGTCGCCCTCCTCGGTGGTCGCTCCGGGTCGTTCATGGTGCCGCCAGCCGGCGCAGCCGGCGATCGGCGAACCACAGCCGCAGCCGCACCTGCACCGGGGGGATCCGCCCGTACAGCAGCAGCGCCTGCCCGGCCGGCAGCTGTCGCAGCGCCTCGGGCGCCACCAGCGGGCGCCGCCTCACCCCGGTGGTGCGCGAGCCGCCGCCGGCGCCGGTGGTCCGCGTCGTCTCCCGCGCCTCCTCCTCGCCGGCCAGCCCGGAGAAGTAGCGCAGCGTGTCCAGGTCGGCCACCCCCGGGAGCAGCATGCGCGCGCGGTGGCTGTTGACGACGGTCTCGGCCTGACGGCCGTAGCGACTGCGCGCCTGGGCCAGGTCGTGGAAGATCGAGACCAGCTGGATGTTGTGGCTGGGGGCGGTCGAGGCCACCTCGGCCAGGTTGGGCAGCGGCGCCACGTTGCCGGCCTCGTCCAGACACAGCAGCAGCGGCAGCTCGAGCCTCCCGCCCGCCAGCGTCGCCCGCTCGTAGGCGCGGTCGACGATTTCCGACAGCAGGGCGAGGAAGATCGGGCGCAGCAGCTTGGACGCCTTGGCGTCGCCGATGAGGTAGACGGTCGCGCGCTCGTCGAGCACCCCGTCGGGCGTGATCTGCGATGACCGCGCCGAGCGCAGCACCCGGCCGAACCGGTAGGCGCGCAGCAGTCCCTGGGCGGTGGCCTCGATCGACGATCGGGTCCGGTCGGCCTGGGCCTCGAACGCTCGCAGCGCGTCGTAGGCGGCGTGGGCGCCCTCGAGCTCGGCCTCGTCGCGGGCGGCGCCGGTGAGCTCGGAGATCGCCTGGTCGAGCTCGCGGGATCCCTGACCGTAGGTCCACCGCAGGACGGCGTCCATCCCGGCGCCGGTCGCTGCGGCGGTGAACAGCAGCGGGGCCAGGCGCTGCTCGGCGGCGATCGCCCAGAAGTCGCCGCCCTCGACCCCGCGCTGGTCCAGCTCGCCCGCAGCCGCCAGCCGCCATGCCACCTCCAGCGCGCCGTCCCACGTGCGGGCGCCGCGCAGCGGCGACCAGGTATGCGCCGCCGCGCCCGACAGCTCGAACGGGTCGAACACGAACACCGGCCCCATCTCACGGCGCCTGGCGGCCGTGGCGGCCAGCAGGTCGGTCTTGATCGAGGAGGCGACCGCCGGGCCGTCCCACTCGAGCAGGGCCGGCACCGCGAGCCCCGCCGACTTGCCCGACTGCGGGGGCCCGAACGCGACCAGCGCGTGGCGCTGCTCGGCGTAGAGCAGTCGCCCCCGGCAGCGTCCCAGCGCCAGGCGGCCGGACCGGGCGCGACCGTGCAGCGCGCGCAGCTCGGACGCGCTCGCCCATCGGGCGCCCTCGGTGGCCCGCCGCCCCAGCGCGGCCGTCAAACCGGCGCGGGAGGCCAGCGCGGCCACTGACGAGAGCCCGCCGGCCAGCATCCCCAGCGCGACGTAACAGCCGCCGGCCCCGGGCAGCCGCGGGCGCGCCCCGGCCGGCCACGCCGCGGCCGGATCGGACAGGTGGCCGGGGAGCCGGATGATCACCCACGCCAGCTGGGCCGGCGCGACCGGCGGCCAGCCGCCGCCAAACAGCGCGCCGGCGATCCCGCCCCAGAGCCACACCGCCGCCAGGACCGCGGCCCCCAGCGCGATGACCGCCAGCATGGCGGCGTCGGAGATGGCGCTCGAGCGGCCGTCGCTCATCGCCGCCGCGCCCCGGTGAGGCTCGCGCTCATGCCGGCGTCGGTGTTGGTCAGCCCCAGCTCGATACGCGAGCGGTGGTGGGCGACGACGAACGAGCGCGCTCCGACGCGCCACAGCGCCTGGCCCGGCGTCAGCATCGAGATCAGCCCCGCCTCGCTGTCGGACAGGCCCAGCAGCGAGCGGGTCAGCGGCACCTGGCTCTCGTCCTGGTGATAGACGATCCGCGTCGAGGCGTCGGCCACCAGTCCCTCGGCGATGCGCGCCGCCCGCGAGCCGGCGTCGCCGGCCGCCTGGAGATCGGCGAGCTTGTGGAGCACGACGAGGTTCATCACGCCGAACTGGCGGGCGAGCTTGAAGTTGGCCTGAAACCACTCGCCCAGCCCGGTGTGCTGCACGATCTTCCACGACTCGTCGGCGACGTTGATCAAGCGCTCGCGCCCGGGGCGCTCGGCGGCGCGGGCCAGCAGCGCGCTGATCCAGGCGCTGGCGCAGGCCATCAGGATCCCGACCGCGGGCGAGTCCCGGACCGCGTGCAGGTCGAGCACGAGCAGCCGGGCGTCGAGATCGAGGCCGGGCGTCGTCGGGCCGTCGAACATCCCGCGCAACGGGCCCTCGCACAGGTCCTGGAGGGCCAGGGCCGCCCGCCGCGCGTCGGCGGCCAGCGCGTCGACCGTCGTCTGCAGGCACTGCGCCATGGCGTCGACCGGGGCGAACAGGACCGCCGCGATCTGCGGCAGCGTCGGCTCGCCGCCGCCCCGGGTCCGCACCACCCGCAGCGCCTCGCGCAACGCCGCGGCCTCCAGCTGGGTCAGCGGGCCGCCCAGCGCGGCAACCGCGACGGCGCGCAGCAGCTCGAGCTGGGCGTGCTCCTCGGGCCGGGACGCCAGGGGGTTGACCCGGACGCCGCCCCCCGGCACCAGCGAGATCGGGCGCACGCCGACGGCGTCGCACAGCGGGCCGTACTCCCGCTTGACGTCGAGGACGAACGCCCGGCGCCCGAACACGAGCATCCGCCACAGCAGCGTCTTGACCAGCGCGCTCTTGCCCTGGCCCAGCTTGCCGAGCACGATCACGTTGGGGTCGTCGAGCGTGCCGTCGCCGTAGAGGACCCACGGGTCATAACAGAACGCCGCACCGCCCGAATCGCGTCCGATGTAGACCCCGCGGCCGCCGAGCCCGCCGGCGTTGACGAACGGATAGATGGCCTGCGCGTGGCGGGTGGTGGCCCGATGCCCCGGCCGCTGCGCGGCGCGCACGCTCATCGCAGCCCCCGGCACAGCGGCAGCGTGAACGTGAACGCGTCGGCCTGCTGGCCGTAGAGGCGGTGCAGCTCCAGCCGCGCCCGGGCGGCGTGCTCGAGCACCTTGGCGCACGCCCGGCGCAGATCGTCGGGATCGCGGCCGGACACGGTGACGAAGCCGCTGAGGCGGACCTCGGCGTGGCCGGCGGCCAGCTCGGCCTCGCGGCGGATCGCGGCGTCGGCGGCCTGGCGCTGGCGGGCGGTCTCGGACTGCCCGAAGCGCGAGCGCAGCTCCTGGTCGGCCCGGTCGCGGGTGATCGCCGCCTCGACCTCCCGGGTCGAGCGGTCGGGCGCCAGCGGCTCGAACGTGACCGCCACGGTGCGGACCGCGCCCGAGGGTCCGAGCAGCGCGTCCATGAACATCGGCGACACGTCGACGCGCGGCCACGCCCCGATCCAGTAGGTCGCATGCAGGGCCCCGTCTGACTGGTAGTAGTCCCAGCTCTCGCGCGCGCCCAGCGGCCAGGCGTTGACCTCGCTCAGGCCCTCGCGCGCCGGGTCGGCTGACTCCAGCGCCGCCAGCTCGGCCCGCGCGTACGGATCGAACGCGGTGCGCAGCGCGCGGGCCAGCTGACGGGGGCCGAGCGCTCCGAGCACCCGTACCTCGGCCGTCTCCAGCTCCTGTGCGACGCGTTCGGTCTCCTCCATCAGCGCCCGCGTGACGGCGCCGGCGCCCCGTTCGCGGACGCGGCGCCCGTCGACCTGAACGGCCACGAGGATCTCGTGCTCCTGGCTGACCTTCGCGCACGAGGAGATGAGCTCGAGGTAGGACTCGATCATCGGCGTGCCCCGCAGCGGCACCTCGGGATCGCGCTCGTCGTGAACCCAGCGGGCCAGCTCGTCGCCCTGGGCCGGCGCGGTGCGCTCGATCCACTGGATCCGTCGGATCGCCGTGCCCGCCGCGCCGGACAGGACCAGGCCCCAGCGGGCCAGCCGGCGCTCCTGGGCGTCGCGGTCCAGCAGCGAGAACGCGGCCACGCGGCAGGCGAGGACCGCGGTCAGGCGCCGCCCGCCGCGCTCCGACAGGGCGCCGATCTCCCGCTCGCCGTAGTTGGCGGCGACGATCCGCACCCCGCCCAGGGGTCCCGGCGCGACCGCGGCGGGGTCGCGGCGACTCAGCGGCCCGCGGCCGGCGCTGCGCGCCAGGCCTCCGGCGGTGGCCGCCGTCGAGCGCGACCAGCCGCGCGCGCCCAGCCGCCGCCCGGCGAACGCGAGCGCGACCGGGAGCCACTCCTGCAGGGTGCGACCGCCGAGCGGGGCGAACGCGGCCGCGAGGGCGACGGTCACCGCGGCGGCGCCCAGCAACGCCCCGGCGGCCGACGGGGATGTGTCGAGCGCCACGATGGCGACCAGGCCGCCGCCGGCGATCAGGCCCGCCTGCCCGGCCCGGACCGGCCCGAGGATGCCGCGCCGCTCCAGCGGACCGAATGCGTAGGTGACCCGCGACTCGGTCACGCCGCATCCTCGGGCGGCCGGATGGCGCGCACGCCATCGGGGCTGAGGTCCAGCGGCTGATCGTCGAACCACTCGCCCAGGAACGGGAGGCGCTCGCGCGCGCTCTGCGGCGGCGGCGGGGCGGGCTCGCCGGCGGGTTCCGGCGTGGAGGCGTCGGGCGTGGAGGCGGCGGGCGTGGAGGCGGCGGGCGTGGAGGCATCGGCCGTAGGGGCGCCGGGCGTGGAGGCATCACCGGGCGTCACGACGAACGCGGGCGCATCGTCGCCCACCGGTGCGCCGTCGGGGTTGCGCGCCATCAGCGTGGCCAGCCGGGCCGGCAGCGCCGCGGCCGCCGTCTCGGCACCGTCGCCGGCCACCTCCGCACGGGCGCCGCCGAGCCGGACCTCCTGCCAGCTCGTCCCCCGCAGCCCGCCGGCGGCGGCGCCGGCCAGCTCGTGCAGCGGCAGCAGGCGCAGCAGCGCCCAGGGCGAGAACGCCGCCAGCAGGACGAGGGTGGCGCCGGTCAACGCCGCCTCGGGCCCGGGCAGCACCGTGTGGTCCAGCGCGGCGCCGCCGAGAGCCAGGACCGCGACGATGACGAACTTGGACAGGATCAGGGCGACGAGCAGCTCCACGGCCCGCGCCGCCCAGATACGCCGCGCCGGCCACACCATCGCCGCGAAGAACAGCGGCAGCATGAGCACGATGACGTAGACCGCCGCCTGGCGAATGAGCAGCTCGATCCACAGGACGATCGTGGCCGAGGCGGTGAGCAGTCCGATGAAGAACGACACGAACAGGCTCCCGCCGCTGAGGAGGGACGCGCCGCCGGCGAAGACCGCGGCTTTGGTCAGGAAGCTGAAGTCGGCGTGGCCGGAGGCCGAGGAGACGATTGTGGACATCTCGTCGGCGCCGGCCAGCAGCAGCATGGTCAGCGGCGCGGCGATGCCGACCGCCAGCAGGCCGAGCGGCAGATAGCCGAACGCGGCGCGGGCCAGCAGGGCCAGATCGGATCGCAGCAGGGCCTGGATGGCCGCCGCGAACAGGAAGGGGAGGGTCAGGAGGACGGCCACGGCCGCCATCCGCCAGTAGAAGGCGGAGAACCAGGTGGTCTCCAGGTCAGGGTTGGTCGTCGTCCCGATCACTCGCGCGGTGGCCTGAAGCGCATATCGCTCCCCCTCGAGGACCGCTCCGGCGACCGCCGCCAGCGCGGCCACCTTGCCGACGCGCGCGGCCACCCCTCCGCCGGTGAGCGCGTTCAGCGCGGCGCCGGGATTGCCGCCCAGCAGCTTCCCGCCCGCCTTGACGACGCTGCCGGCATGGCGGGCGACGGTGCAGGCCTTGCCGGCGATTCCGCTGACCAGTCCGGTGAGCGAGCACACCGTCCCGCCAAGGCTCGCGGCCGCCGGGGCCGGCGCCGCCCACAGCGCCACGGTGACGAGTGCGAGCGCCAGCGGGGTCGCGCGCGGTCCGACGCTCATTTCGCGCTGGCGCCCAGGTGGGCGAAGAAGTTGATCAGGCCGGGAGCGGCGCCGACGATCAGGGCGGACGCGCCGGAGACGAGCGCCGCCGTTCGGCCGCGCGCGGCGTACTGGTGGTTGTGGGTGTGGGCCGCCACCGCCCACAGTCCGGCGCCGATGAACGCGCCGAGCAGGGCGATGACCAGCGCCCACGCCTCGGCGCCGTTGACCAGTTGCTGAAGCACGTTGCTGCCCGGCAGTCCGGTCAGATCGGGGTGCGCGCTGACCGCCGCCGTCATCGTCGCTGGCATGTGCGGACCTCCTGAGTCCAAATGAGCCAAATGAAGTCAGCAGAGCCTAGTCAAATGCAGCCGATCTTGCTAGGTTGATTCGTAAATAGTTAGTCTCAATTAGACTCAGGAGGGTCACGATGCAGCCAACCGCCCCGCTCGACGCCGACGGGATCGTTGATGTGGCCGCGCTCTACGCGGACCGCGCGGACCACGTGCGCGAGATCGTGCGCCGCGAGGTCCGGACCACCGAACCGGTGATCGAGGACGCCTGCCAGATCGCCTGGGCCCGGTTGGTGGACCAGCGGGCCCGCGTGACGCGCGACTCCGCGATCGCCTGGCTGGCGACCACGGCGATCCACGAGGCGATCCGCACGCTCCGCCGCGGGGAGCGCTGGTGCTCGCTCGACGCGCTGCTCGACCAGTTCGAGGACCTGCCCGGGATCATCGGAACCGCGCCGTCGGCGGCCGAGCTCGCCGCCCTGCGGCTGCGACTCGGGGCGCTGCGGTCACTGCCCGACCGCCAGCGCCGGCTCGTCTGGCTGCAGGGGCTCGGGTTGAGCTACAGCGAGATGGGCGCCGAGACGGGGGATTCGGTCCGCACCGTCGAGCGCCAGCTCGGTCGGGCGCGCCGGCGGCTGGCGCATGCCGACGACGCCGAGCGCTGATCGAGCCGCCGCGCTACCGCGCGCGCCCGCGCTTGCGCCGCTTGCGCTCGGACGTGCTGAGCTTGCGCGACTTGGGCGGCGCCTTGGATCCGGCCCGCCGGCCCTCGCCGGCGAGGGCGGCGTCGGCGCGGACCGGAGCCCGCCGCCGGGCGTCGCGCCAGATGAAGAACGCGATGCCGCCCAGCACCACGGCGGCGCCGATCACGATCACCAGCGCGCTGGCGCTGCTCAGGCTGCTCGAGCCGTTGCCATTGGTGGAGCTGTTGGCGACCGTCTGCGTCGCCGCCGGCGGGGTCGTCGCCGACGACAGCGGCACCCCGCCTGACAGCGGGTTGGTGCTGCCCGGCAGCGCGGCGGCCCCGCCCGACCCACTGGCCGCGGTCGCGGTCGGCGAGGCGGCCGCGGTGGCCGTCGGCGCGCTCGCGGAGCTCTTGTGGGCCGCCAGCGCGGCGACCGGCGCTACCAGCCCGGAGCCGAGCGCGACCAGCACCGCCACCAGGCAGGCGACCGCCCGGGACACCATGAGACCTCGTGGCTGCCCCCAGCCCGCCATCAGCGCTCCGACGCGAGCGGCTGCTCCATCGCCGGCGTCGACGGCGGCTTGCGATATGGATCCTCGTTGTCCTGGTGCTCCTCGTGGTAGACGCTCTCGGCGTTGACCGCCCAGATGTCGTGGTGAGTGCCCAGCAGGATGTTGTCCACCGCCCGCATCGCGGTGAGCATCGAGTGATCAGAGTTGTTGTAGCGGTGCAGCCCGTTGCGACCGACCTGGATCAGGTTGCCGATCCCCTCCAGCCAGCCCCGGATCGTCTGCACCCGCTCGCCGTAGAGCTCGTCGTAGATCGGATAGGCCTTGTGCACGCGCTCGACGAACCCGAACTTGACCTTGCTGGCCTGTGCCAGGTGCAGTGTCTCGATCTCGCGCGAGGCCATCTCCACCAGGTCGTCGTCGGCCATGTTCCACAGCTGGTCGCCCTCGAAGCAGAAGTACTCCATGCCGACCGAGCCCGTGTGCGAGCCCTCGGGCACCATCCACGGGCTCCATGACTTGAAGTTCTGGATCCGCAGGACGCGCACGCCGGGCTGGTGGATGTAGATCCAGTTGTCGGGGAACAGGTCCTCGCCGTCGATGACCAGCAGCACGGTGAGGAACTCGCGGTAGCGCAGGCCGCGGGCGGCGTCGCGCACCTCGACCGGAGCCTCGGGCTCGGTGATGCCGACCGTCGTGCGCAGCGGTAGCGAGGAGATCACGTGCGAGGGGTGCAGCGTCTCGCCGCCGGCCACCACCTCGGTGACCTTGCCGTCCGATACCCGCAGGCGGGTCACCGGCGCGTTGAGCCTGATCTCGCCGCCGTGCTCGCGGATGTCCGCGGTCATCTGCTCCCACATCTGCCCCGGGCCGTAGCGGGGGTAGTTGAACTCGGAGATCAGCGACTTGATCTTGTTGCCCTCGTTGCCGAAGAACGCGGCCTTGGCCGCGGAGAAGAACGACAGGCCCTTGATGCGCTGAGCCGCCCACTCGGCGCGGATCTCGTCGGCGGAGACGCCCCACAGCTTCTCCGTGTAGGTCTTGAAGAAGTGGTTGTAGAGCCGCTTGCCGAAGCGATTGGACACCCACTGCTCGAACGATTCCTCGCGGCCCTTGGGCTTGATCGCCGCCCAGGCGTAGGAGATGAGGCAGCGGGTCAGCTCCACCGGGCCGAGCTTGCGGATCACGTCCATGCCCTGCAGCGGGTACTCGAGGAACTTGTCGTTCCAGTAGATCCGGCTTTGGCGCGGGCGCTTGAGGAACTCCTCCTTCATGATCTCGTGCCAGAGGTCGTCGACCTCTGTGACCTTGGTGAAGAAGCGATGGCCGCCGAGGTCGAAGCGGTAGCCGTCGCGGACCTGGGTGCGGGCGATGCCGCCCACCTGATCGGTCGATTCGAGCACGATCACCGGCTTGCCCTGCTTGGCGAGCAGATACCCGGCGGTCAGTCCCGCGGGACCGGCGCCGAGGACGACGACGGGGTGCTCGGGCGTGATGGCGTCGCCGGGCTTGGAACTGGCGGTGGGCTTGGAGTCGGTCATCGTCTCGGTATCGTTAGGAGGCCTTCTGGTAGAGCACGGCGCTTGAGGCTATGCAGCAGGCGCTGCGGTAGTTCTCTGGCGCCAGGGCGACCGCTTTGAGAGTTCCGTTGGCTGTGGCGCTGGTCAGGATCTGACCCCACTGGGCGGCGCGCCGCCGCACCAGTTGCGGCCACGACCCCTTCCAGTTCTTGGCGCCTTCGGTCAACGGTCGCACGAAGAGCAGCTGCTGACCGGGTTTGAGACTAGCAATCAGTGGGCCGAGTGTCGCCGGGGGACGGGCGTCTTGCAGGTGCGATTGGGCGTGGGTCCAGTTCATGTAGCTGGGGTCGGTCACCGGCCCCAGCGTCGTGGCGTACCGCAGCCCGCGCGGCAGGTAGTACCAGGCCAGCGGGGCCTGCTCGGGCTGGGCGACGACGACCAGGTCACCGGCGTGCATCAGCGGGCTCATCTGCGCCGCGACGTCCTTCATGTCGCTCTTGTAGTTGGGCGCGAACGATGCCGGGTTGGCGAGGAACGCGACGCAGAACACGATCGCCACGACGCCGACAACGCGGGCGCGAGCGGCGGCGAAGGTGCCGAGCAGCAGGAGCGCCGGGACGACCGGCGCGAAGTAGCGCCAGGCCCAGTCGTCGACGAAGAACCCGGTGACCCGGGCGGCGAACAGAGCACCGGCCGTGATCGCGATGACCGTCCAGAAGATCTGCGCGTCCTGGGTGCGGCGCAACCCGCGGGCCGTGAGTGGGGTGACGCTGATGACCACGCACACCAGCAGGGTGACGTCGACGCGCTCGGAGCCGAGCAGCTGGCTGGGCACGGTGGCGCCCAGCAGTGGTGTGTACCCCCAGGGGGAGGTCGAGTGCGCGATCTGCCCGATCGTGGTCGGCAGCCACGGCAGGAAGACCACGATGGCCGCACCGAAGCACAGCGCGGCGTCGCGCCAGAGCTCGCGCGGCGCGTCCGAGCACCGCGCCACGAAGAACAGCGCGACGAGCGCCCCGAACCAGAACAGCAGCGCGTCGCCCTGGGTGTAGAGCATGAGCGCCAGCCCGGCGCCGAACAGCCACAGGTACGACCGCCGCCGGAACACGAACGCGTGCAGGAAGCCGGCGGTGGTCAGCAATCCGAACAGGACCATCAGCTCATACGGCTGGGTCTCCTCGGCGTAGCGGGTGATGAAGGAGCTGAACGCGAATAGGATCGCGGCGAAGATCCCGGCCCGCCGGCCGCCTACGCTCCATCCGGTCCACATCGCCACCGGGATCGTCGCCAGCCCGATCAGCAGCGACAGCGCGTGGGTGGCCGTCTCTCCCGAGCCGAACAGGTCGATCCAGACGTGCAGCACCACGTAGTACAGCGGTGCCGCCCCCGCCCGGCCCACGTCGCCGAGCAGGCGGCCGAACGACTGCGAGGCCAGGCCCACGGCGCCGGCCTCGTTGAACCACAGCTCGCCGCCCAGCGCGCGGGTCCGGATGACCGCCGAGATGGCGATCAGGATGAGCAGAACGCCGCCGGTGCTGGCCCAGCGCGGCAGCCGGTCAAACCACCGGGGCGCGCGGACGTCGACGATCTCGGGGACGTCGAGCAGCGAGCCCAGTGGGCGGCGGGTGCGCGGGGCGGTGGTCGCCATCAGCGATGGTCTCCGAGCCCGGCCATCACGATGCCTTCTGGTAGAGGACCGCGCTGTCGGCCACGCAGCAGGCGCCGCGATAGTTGTGCGGCGCCCAGGCGAGCTGGCGCAGGGTGCCCTTGGCCGCGTCCTGGGTCAGGATCGCCCCCCATTGGGCCGATCGCCGGCGGACCATCTCGGTCCACGGCGCCTGCCAGTTCTGGGCGCCCTCGGTCAGCGGCCGGACGTAGAGCAGGCGCTGCCCCGGTCGCATGCTCGACACGAGCGCCTCGACCGTCCGCTGCGGGTTGGTGCGCGTCAGCCGGTCCAGCGCGTTGACCCAGTTCATGTAGCTGGCGTCCTTGAGCAGCCCGGTCGTCGCGGTGTTCGTGAAGCTCAGCCCGGCCGGGAGGTAGTACCAGGCCAGCGGGGTCTGCTCGGGCTGGCCGACGGCGACGATGTCGCCCGGGCGCAGCAGCGGCGACATCTCGGCGGCGACGTCGCGCATGTCGCTCTTGTACTGCGGCGTGTAGGTGTGGGGATTGGCCAGGAACACGACCGCCACCGCCACCGCCACCAGGCCGGGCAGGCGGGCGCGCGCGCAGCCCCACGCGATCAGGAGCAGCAGCGCCCCGATGATCGGCGCGAAGTAGCGGCTGACGAACGCCGGATTGGCCTGGGACTCCAGCCAGGCCACGCCCAGCGTGCCGATGATCAGCGCCAGCAGCGTCCACATCGCCGCCCACTCGGGCGTGCGGCGATGCTTGCGGGTGAACAGCGGCGCCAGCCCGATCGCCGCCGGAATGATCAGCGCCATCGTGATGCGATCGCCGCCCAGCACGTCGCGCGAGAGAAGGATGGGCGCGCCGAAGCGCGGCGCGTTGTCCCATGGGGCCGCGGTGTGGGCCGCCTGGTAGAGCAGGGTCGGCACCCACGGGAGGTAGAGCGCTCCAGCGGCGATGAAGGTGATCGCCGCGTCGCGGATCAGGCCGCGGCGATCGTCGGTGATCATCAGCGACGGGATCAGCGAGATGAGCGCGCCGACGAAGAAGAACGTTCCCCACGAGTGGGTGTAGAGCATCAGCGTCAGGGCGCCGCCGAACAGGAACAGGTACCGGCGCCGGCGGTAGACGAAGCCGAGCACGAACCCGGCGGCGGCGGCGACGCCGAGCAGCCCCATCAGCTCGTACATCCGGGTCTCCTGGGCGTACGCCGTCAGCCACGCGTTGAACGCGAACAGCAGCGCGGCAATGATCCCCGTGCGCCGGCCGAACAGCGTCCACCCCGCCCAGCCGCCCAGCGGCACCGTGAGCACGCCGCAGACCAGCGACAGCGAGTGCGTCGCGGACTCGGTGGAGCCGAACAGCGACATCCAGACGTGCAGCAACATGTAGTACAGCGGCGGGTTGCCGTCGTAGCGCAGCACCCCCGGGATCTGGCTCAGCTTGTGCAGCGCGATCCCGGTGGTGATCGCCTCGTCCATCCAGTACTGGCCGCCCAGGTAGCGCGAGCGCAGGAAGGTCGAGACGGCCATCAGCGCGATCAGGCCGCCGACGATCCACACCCATCCGGGGATCCGGGCCAGCCGGTCGGGGACGCGCGGCGAGCTGTCGTCAGACCCGCTGCCGGGGGCGCCGACGCCGGGCTGGGGAGCGGTGACCGTGGCCATCAGTGCGACGCGCGAACCCGAGCGCTCAGCTCGCGCAGTTGGTGAACATGTGGATCGGGCTGATCGTGCCCACGTAGTGGAAGCGGACACTCGGCCAGGTGCTCAGCAGCGGCAGCAGCGAGGCCGAGCGGGTGTCGCGCGTCTGCAGGATCACGTTCGGCGCCGCGGAGCCCGGCTCCGCGTACTTGGCGCCGCCGTTGGTCGGCGGCGCCTGGATGCGCGTCGTCGGCACGTTCAGGATCCAGGCCACCATCGGCACCTGAAAGCCCTCGGTCATCACCGAGCCGCAGGCCAGCACCTTGGAGGCGCCGCCGAACTGGTCCACCAGCGCGGTCATGCCCTGGCGCAGGTGAGCCTGATAGACGAGCGAGCCGTGGGTGCGGGGGATCGAGACCAGGTTGGAGCCGATCCAGTTGGGCCCGATGACGAATACCAGCGCCGCCACGCCGGTGGCCGCCCAGCGCAATGCGGCGACAGCTGCGGAGGGGCCGGTCCGGTCGCGGCCCCGCAGCCGCCGCGCCGCCAGGGCGGTCAGCTCGGTGGCCGCCCAGCCGTAACCGACCGCGGCGCAGATGTCGACCAGGGCCGAGCCGAGCACGAGGTAGCGGTTGTTGCCGGAGAAGCCGATCTGCGTCATGACGGCGATGACCACGAACCACGCCAGCCCGCCGATGCCCATCAGCGCCGTGAACAGCCGGGCCCGATTGGCCGGCGTCGCCAGCGCGGCGGTGCCGCCGCGGCGCCACTCGCGCCACAGGATCACCGCGACGGCGATGACGAGCAGCGCCGCCACCACCTTGATGCGCAGCAACATCGTCGGCCAGGCCGCCTGACTGAGCTCGGCCTCGAACGGGCTGGAGGCGAACGCCAGGCTGTTGGACCGTGGATGGACGGCGCGGCTGACGCTGCAGCTGAACGAGCCGCAGCCGAGATCCACCGGGACGAACCACAGGATGACCACCAGCACCGCGCTGCCCACCACCCACACGCGGGCCGCCGGGTCCTTCCACAGCAGCCACAGTCCCAGCGCGCCCCAGAACAACCAGATCTCCGGGCGGTCGAGCGCGACGAAGAAGCCGACGGCGAACGCCTGGCGCGGCTTGCCGTCGAGCAGGCGCTCGATCGCGATCAGCAACAGCGCGGCGGCGAACCCCTCGGAGTAGCCCAGCGTGTTGGAGGAGACGAACCCGCCCGACGCCGACAGCGCCAGGGAGACCGCGCCGATCGCGCCGGCCAGCAGCGCCGGGGCCATCACGGCCAGGCGGCCGACCTGCGCGTCGGCGTCGCCGAACAGTCCGCCCACCTGCCGGGTCAGGCGATAGGACAGGCGAAACACCATGACCACGGCGGCGAACGCGCCGGCGCGGGCGACCACCAGCCACAGGTCCGGGGCGGCCCGGCCGAACAGCGCGAACGGGATCGTGAAGATCATCGGCAGCGGCTTCCACGAGGTGCCGCCGGTGGTGATCGTCAGCGAGCCGTGGACGATCTCGTGGCCCCACAGCAGCCAGGACCACGGGTCGTAGCTGGGCGTGGAGGGAACGAGCAGCGACAGGGCGCCCACGATCAGCGCCACGACCGTCAGGGAGATGTAGAAGTTGCGGGGGGTGGCGAACCAGTCGGCGACCCCGGTGGTGGCCGGGGTGGACCCGCTCGAACCCGCGAACGCCGTGGAGCCCGGACCCGCCGGGAAGTCGGTCGTGGAGGCGGACGTGGCACCGGCCAGCGGCCGACGCGCGCTCACCCCTGGACCCCCAGCGCCACGCAGTTCTCGACCATCTGGGCGAGGTGGTCAGACGCCTGGTTGGGGTACACGAGCGCGGAGCCGATCACCTCGGCCGCCTGGGACTGGCCGTGGATCTGGATCCCCTGCGCGTCACCCGGCGTGGGCTCGAACGCGACCGTGGGCCCCGCCGGCAGGATCCCGACCTGGAAGCCCGGCAGCGCCTGCCCGGCGACCGTCACCTGCTCACGGCGCACCGGAATATGCGCCTGCTGGAGGCAGACGATGTGCTTCGTGCGGGGATCATCGAGACCCTTTTGGCTCTTCACCTTCGCGGCCTGCGTGCCGGCCTCCGGCTTGGAGGTCGTCCCGCACGCTGACAGCGAAAGAGCGGCTAGCCCGATGGCCACCGCGACCTTCGCAGAGGGCATGGGCCAAGAGGGTAGTGGATGATTCGGTCCTCGTGATCGCCTTCGCCGCCCTGACCGGACCGCTGCCCAAGGTCGGCGTGGTGGTCGTGGCCGGGCTGGCCGCGGCCGCCCTGCTCGTGCGCGCTCCCCGCCCGCGGGCGGCGGCGATGCTCGGCGCGCTGATCCTCGCTCCGGTGCTGCTGTTGTCCGACATCTGGACCTCGCCCCAGCTGCGCCTGGTCCATCGCCATCCGCTGGTGGCGGCGGTGGGGGCGGCGGTGCTGGTGGCGGTGCTGCTGGTCGTGGCGGCGATCATCCGCCGCCGGCCGTGGCTGGTGGCGGTCCTCGCCGTGCTCGCCCTGCCGTTCCGGGTGCCGATCGAGTCCGGCCCAACGACGTCGAACCTGCTCGTTCCCTTGTATTTCGTGGTCGCAGCCGGCGTGCTGGCCGGGATCTACGGGGTGTGGCGCGGTCCCGCGGCGCGGGCGCCAGACCGCCCCGGGGGCGACCCTGCGGCCGGTGTTGCCGCCGGCGCGCGCGGGGGGGACCTCATCGTGTGGGTCGACCGGCTGCTGGCGCTCTACATCGTGCTCTACGCGCTGCAGGGCACCTACGCCCGAGCGTTTGACGGCCGCGATCTGGCCCTGCAGAACATGGTCTTCTTCTACGTGCCGTTCGCCCTGCTCTATGCCCTGCTGCGCGGCATCGACTGGACCCCGCGGCTGATCCGCGACTGCCTGCGGGTGACCGTCGCGCTGGCCCTCCTGTTCTCGCTCATCGGGTTCTTCGAGTACGCGACCAAGACGATCATCCTTAACCCGAAGCTGGTCGTGGCCAACGATCTGCACACGTATTTCACGGTCAACTCGGTCTTCTTCGACCCCGACATCTTCGGCCGGTACCTCGCCCTGGTGATGGTCCTGGCAGCGGTGACGCTCATCTACGAGCGCCCGCAGCGCGAGCAGGTGGCGGTCACGATCGCGCTGGCGATCCTGTGGGCGTGCCTGGTGCTGACGCTGTCGCGCTCGAGCCTGGGTGCCCTGCTGGTGGGGCTGGCGGTGCTGGCGGCGCTGCGCTGGAAGCCATCGCGCGCCCTGGTGCTCGCCGTGGTGGTCGTGGGTCTGGGCGCGCTGGCGATCGTGGCGTCGCCCAAGACGTTCGGACTCAACCAGGGGCTGAACGGTGCCTCCAGCGGGCGCGGCGGTCTGGTCAGCGGCGGGCTGTCGCTGTTCGGCGACCGGCCGGTCTGGGGCTACGGCTCGGGCTCGTTCGTGCCCGAGTACGTCGCCCACCACCGCCACGGCGCCTCGTCGCTGGCGGCGTCGCACACCATCCCGATCACCATCGCCGCCGAACAGGGCCTGATCGGCTTGCTGGCCTACGCCGCGTTCGTGCTGGCCGCGATCGCCGCCCTGGTCCGGGGTGCGCGCGGGGATCCCGCGCGCTCGGCGGTTGCCGCCGCGTTCGTCGCGCTCGTGTTCCACACGATGCTCTACGCCGATTTCCTCGAGGACCCGACGACGTGGGTCCTGCTCGGGGTCGGCGTGGCCCTGGCCGCCGCGTGGCAGCGGCGGCCGGCCGGCACCGGGACGGCCGGGTCCTACAGCGGCGTCGTGTAGGCCCCGCTGATCCCGCCGTCGACCAGGAAGGTCGTCGCATTGACATACGACGACTCGTCGGAGGCGAGGAACAGCACCGCGTTGGCGATCTCGTCAGCGTGGGCGAAGCGACCCATCGGGACGTGGACCATCCGCCGCTGGGCCTCCACCGGGTCCGACGCATACAGCTCGCGCAGCAGCGGGGTGTCGACGGGGCCGGGACACAGCGCGTTGACCCGCACGCCGCGCTTGGCGAACTCGACGCCAAGCTCGCGCGACAGCGCCAGGACGCCTCCCTTGGAGGCGGTGTAGGAGATCTGCGAAGTGGCCGAGCCCATCACCGAGACGAACGAGGCGGTGTTGATCACCGAGCCGCCGCCGCTCTCGAGCAGATGCGGGATGCCGTGCTTGCAGCACAGGAACACGCTGCGCAGGTTGGCGGACTGCACCCGCTCCCAGGCGTCCAGGCCGGTGTCGAGCACCGAGGCGTCGTCGGTGGGCGAGATTCCGGCGTTGTTGAACAGGACGTCGATCCGCCCCAGGTCGCGGCGCACCTGGGCGTAGAGATCGGCAACCGCGGTCTCGTCGGTCAGGTCGGCGGTCAGCGACAGCTCGCCCACCGAGTGGGCCAACAGGTCGACGCCGACCACGCGCGCGCCCTCGCGGGCGAACACCGCGGCGGTCGCACCGCCGATCCCACCGGCCGCGCCGGTGATCACGCACACCTTGCCCGCCAACCTCATGTGGTGGCGAAGAAGATCGACTTGGTCTCGGTGTAGGCGTCGAGCGCGTGAGGGCCGAGCTCGCGGCCGTAGCCCGACTGCTTGAAGCCGCCGAACGGGGTGGAGACCCGCACGGACGTGTTGGAGTTGATCGACAGCACGCCGACATCGAGCGCTCGGGCCACGCGCAGCGCCCGTGCCCCGTCGCCGCTCCAGATCGAGCCCGAAAGCCCGTAGATCGTGTCGTTGGCCAACCGAACCGCCTCCTCCTCGTCGTCGAAAGCAATCACCACGGCCACCGGTCCAAAGATCTCCTCGCGCGCGGCGCGTGCGTCCGGTCTGACTGGGCACAGCACCGTCGGGGCAAACCAGAACCCGGGCCCGTGGGGCGCCGTGCCGCGAAACGCCACCGGCGCCCCGTCGCTGACGAAGGAGCCGACCGTCTCCCGCTGCCCGGCCGAGATCAGCGGCCCCATCTCGGTCGCCTCGTCCAGCGGGTCGCCGACTCGGATGGCGGTCACCGCCCGCTCCAGGCCGCTCATGAACTCGTCGACGGCCGGGCGCTGGACCAGGATCCGCGACCGCGCGCAGCAGTCCTGGCCGGCGTTGCCGAACACCGCCCCGGGGGCGGCCGCGGCGGCGGCCGCCAGGTCAGCGTCGGCGAACACGATGTTGGGCGACTTGCCGCCCAGCTCCAGCGTCACCCGCTTGATCGTCTGCGCTGCGCCGGCCGCGATCGAGCGGCCCACCTCGGTGGAGCCGGTGAACGCGATCTTGGCCACCCCGGGGTGCGCGACCAGCCGCGCCCCGCAGGTCGACCCCGGCCCGACGACGACATTGAGGACGCCCTCGGGCAGTCCGGCCTCGCGGGCGATCTGCGCGAACCGCAGCGCGGTCAGCGGCGTCAGCTCGGCCGGCTTGAGCACGATCGTGTTCCCGGCGGCCAGCGCCGGGCCCATCTTCCAGGCGGCGATCGTCAGGGGGAAGTTCCAGGGCACGATCAACCCGACCACGCCCAGCGGCTCGCGGACGGTCCACGCCTGGCCGCCGGTCACCGGGATGGTGTCGCCGAGCAGGCGCTCGGGCGACCCCGAGTAGTAGGCGAACACCTGGGCCACCATGTCCATCTCGCCACGGGCGTCGCCGATGGGCTTGCCGGCGTTGCGGGCCTCGAGCTGGGCCAGCTCCTCCCGGTGCGCGGTCACCGCGGCTGAGATCGTGCGCAGCAGCGCCGCCCGGTCTGACGGCGTCATCGCCCGCCAGGCTCCGAACGCCGCGGCGGCTCGGGCCACCGCGGCGTCCACCTCCTGCACCCCGGCGCGCGGGAGCTCCTCGAGCACCGCCTCGGTCGCGGGCTCGAGGACCTTCAGGACGTCAGGCAATGTTGGGCTCCGGCTCGATGATCGTCACCCCGTCGTCGGCGACCTCGATGTTGCGGATCGGCCCCTTGAACGACCGCCGCGCGGACACCAGGTACCAGATCGTCACCGTCAGCATCACGCCGATCGTCACCAGCGGGGCGTAGTTGACCGAGCTCCAGCTGAAGGTGCTGCTGAAGGGCACGCCGGCGGGCGACGTGGGCAGGCAGAAGATGATCACGCACAAGCCCACCCAGGTGAACGCGATCGGATTGACCCACTTGTACTTGCGGCCCAGCGTCCACGGCCCCGTCTTGAAGCGGTCACCCATGCGCCACCGCAGGAACACCGGGATCGTGTAGGCGATGTACAGACCGATGACCGTGATCGAGGTGACGGCGAAGAACGCGACCGGGTAGCCGGCCGAGTTGGGGAAGTAGGCCGGGATGGTGATGACCAGCGCGCACACGCAGGCGAACAGGACGGCGTAGGTCGGCGTGCCGTTGCTGCCCAGACGCCGCCACAGGTTGTGGCCGGGGATCGCGCCGTCACGGGAGAAGGCGAACGTCATCCGCGAGCAGCTGGTGACGCAGGCCATGCCGCAGAACAGCTGTCCGATGGTCGAGATGAGGATGACGCCCTTGGCCCCGGCCGAGCCCAGCGCCGTCGACAGGATCGCCAGCGAGGGAAAGCCGGCACCGCTGATCTTCGAGATGTCGTTGTGCTGGACGGCGAAGGTCAGTGCCAGCAACAGGATCCAGCCGATCACCGCCGAGTAGAACACCGACCGCCACACCCCCTTGGGCGCCGACTGGCTGGCGCCGTGGGTCTCCTCGGAGACGTGCGCCGATGCGTCGTACCCGGTGATCGTGTACATCGTCAGCAGGAACCCGAGCGGCAGCACGTAGAACCAGTACATGTGGTGGCTGAAGCTGCCGAACGCGCGGGTGCCGAACACATAGGACACGCTGGCGTGATGGCTGGGGACCGCGATCAGGATGATCACGATGATCGCCACGCCGATGACATGCCACCAGACTGAGACGCTCGAGAGCAGTGACACCAGATGGCCGGAGAACACGTTGATCAGCCCGTGGAGGATCAGGATCAGCGCGAACACGGCGAACACCACATGGGCGTCGTAGTGGACGTTGGTCGACGCGAAGTTGAACACGAAGTTGACGTTGTACAGGCCGAGCAGGTACGAGAGGAAGCTCGCGGCCGCATAGTCGACGGAGGCCACGCAGGCGACCAGGCCGACGAGGTTGAACCAGCCGGTGAACCAGCCCCAGCCGGCGCCGCCCAAACGCGACGCCCAGTAGTAGATGCCGCCGGCGGTCGGGTACGCCGAGGCCAGCTCCGACATCGAGAAGGCGACGCACAGGATCAGGAGGCTGATGACCGGCCAGCCGATCGAGATCGCCACCGGGCCGCCGTTGAGGAACGCCTGCCCGTAGCTGGTGAAGCACCCGGCCAGCACCGAGATGATCGAGAACGAGATGGCGAAGTTGGAGAACGAGCTCCACCCCCGCCGCAGCTCCTGCTTGTAGCCCAGCTCGGCGAGGCGCTGTTCGTCGGCGGACAGAGCCTCTTGGGTGCTGCTCATGTGACCCCTCCTCGGGTAAAAGGACTGATGATCCGTCCTTCAGGTGCGGGCACACTATTGAGGCCGGGGCGGACAAGTCAAGGGCCACTTGGACGACCGGGGTTTGCGGGTGCTCCAACGCACCTCGGTCCGTCGTCCGTGGGCGTCGCCCGCGGGCTTCGCCGCTCAGATCGGCGGCAGCAGCGCGGCCAGGATGTACTCGGTGCCCCGCAGGTGCTCGGTCATCTCCCGGGCGGCGCCGGCCTCGTCGTGGCAGCGGATCGCCGCCACCATCCGCCGGTGCTGGTTGTTGGCCGAGTCGAGCACCTCCGGCGGGTGGGCGATGTGGGAGATGAGGTTGCTCATCGCGCCCTGGGTCTCGGTCATCTGCTTGACCAGATGGGGGCTGCCGGTCAGCTCGGCCAGGCCGACGTGGAACCGCACGTCGATCTGGCGGTACGCCGGGAAGTCGTTGAGGGTGTCGTCGATCGCCAGCACGAGCTGCTCGAGGGCGTCGACCATCTCCGGGCGGCCCCGCTCGGCGGCCAGGACGGCGATCCCGACCTCGACGGTCATGCGCGCGTCGCACACGTCGCGCCAGCCGGCCAGAACCTCCGGTGACGGCGGTTGGGCGGGTGGCTGGGGGTCGGCGACGAACGTGCCTCCGCCGCGGCCGCGGGTGGCGCGCAGGTGGCCGCTCTGGCCCAGCGCGACCAGCGCCTGGCGCAGCGTCGAGCGGGCGATGCCCAGCCGGGCGCACAGCTCGCGCTCGGCCGGCAGGCGGGTGCCCGGCTCGAGCAGGCCGAGCTTGATCGCGGTCCCCAGCCGCTCCACCGTCTCCTCGAACGCGGTCTGGGAGTGGACCGGCGCGAACAGCGCCTCGAGCGAGCTGGTCGTCTCCGGCCCGATCGCGATATCCGTCATCAGGCAACCCTAACCGCGTGGCGCATGTCCAGGCGCCGATGCGCTAGAGCCGCTCGAATCCCCGGAAGCGCTCCCAGTCGGTCACCGCCGACTCGAATGCGGCCAGCTCGACGTCGGCGGCGTTGACGTAGTGGGCGACGACCTCGTCGCCGAGTGCGGCGCGTGCGACCTCACTCGTCGAGAACAGGTCGCGGGCGTCGCGCAGGTTGTTGGGCAGTCGCGGCCGGTCGGTGGCCAGGTAGGCGTTGCCCTCGAACGCCGGCTCGAGCTCGAGCCCGTGCTCGACGCCATGCAGGCCCGCCGCGATCAACGCGCTCAGCGCCAGATACGGGTTGAGATCAGAGCCGCCCGAGCGCACCTCGAAGCGCTGCGACGGCCCGTGTCCGACGACGCGCAGCGCGCACGTCCGGTTGTCGCGGCCCCAGGCGATCGTGGTGGGGGCGAACGACCCCTCGACGTATCGCTTGTACGAGTTGATGTTGGGCGCCAGCAGCAGCGTCAGCTCCTGCAGGCAGGCCAGCTGACCGGCCAGGAACGACTCGAACAGATCCTGGTCGCGCCCAAACAGCGGACCCTCGGAATCGGCCAGCGAGAAATGGATGTGGCACGAGCTGCCCTCGCGCTCGTTGAACTTGGCCATGAAGCTGATCGCCATCCCGTCCTGGGCGGCGATCTCCTTGGCGCCGTTCTTGTAGATGACGTGATCGTCGGCGGTCCGCATCGCCCCGGCGTAGTGGAAGTTGATCTCGTGCTGGCCGTAGTTGCACTCGCCCTTGGAGTTCTCCACGGCCATCCCGGCCTGCTCCATCGAGTTGCGGATGCGGCGGATGAGCGGTTCGATCCGGGCGGTGCCCAGCATCGAGTAGTCGACGTTGTAGAGGTTGGCCGGCTCCAGCTCGCGGTAGGCCTTGTGCCAGGCGGACTCGTAGGTCTCGCGGAACAGCATGAACTCGAGCTCGGTGCCGGCGTTGGCGGTCCAGCCGCGCTGCGCCAGCCGTTCGAGCTGCCCGCCCAGGATCTGGCGCGGCGAGGCCACCACCGGCGAGCCGTCCTCCCACTCCAGATCGGCCAGGATCATCGCCGTGCCCTCCTGCCAGGGCACCACCCGCAGCGTCGACAGGTCCGGCCGCATGACGAAGTCGCCGTAGCCGCGCGCCCACGAGGACATGGCGTAGCCGTCGACGGTGTTCATGTCCACGTCGACGGCGAGCAGGTAGTTGCAGCCCTCGGCCCCCTGGTCGGCGACCTCCTCGACGAAATGGCGCGCGGTCAGCCGCTTGCCCTGCAGGCGGCCCTGCATGTCGCACAGCACCAGCAGCACCGTGTCGATCTGGCCCGAATCGACCCGGCTGCGCAGTTCCTCGAGGTTCATCCGTCCACTCTCCGATCCGATTACGGGCGCGAAGGTATAGGAACCAGGCCTTAAACGCTAGCGTTCCCGTCGATGGCCGACATCGATGCGATTCTCGATCGCATAGCCGGCCGTCTCGGGACCGTGGACCAAGCGCCCATGCCCCTGGACGGCGGCATCACCAACCGCAACTTCCGGGTCCGTTTCGGGGCCCGCGATTGCGTCCTGCGGCTGCCCGGACGCGACACCGAGCTGCTCGGGATCGATCGCGCCGCCGAACGCATCGCCGCCGAGCGCGCGGCCGCGCTGGGGGTCGCGCCGGCGCTGATCTACGCCGACGAGGATTGCCTGGTCGCGGAGTGGCTGGCCGGCGCTCCCATCGATCCCGACCGGCTGCGGGCCGACCCCAGCAGCGCGGCGCGGGCGCTGCGCCTCTTCCACGACTCCGGCCTGCAGCTCCCGGTGCGCTTCTGGGTGCCCGAGCTGCTGGATGCCTACGCCGCCATCGCCGCTCAGCGCGGCGGCGCGGTGACCGGCACCTATCGCCGCGCCCAGGATCTCGTGGCCCGGATCGCGACGGTGCTGCCATTGACCGACCCGGTCCCGTGCCACGACGATCTGCTCCCGGGCAACATCCTGGCCGCCGACGCCGATCCCGGCCACGCCGTCCTGGTCGACTGGGAGTACGCGGGCATGGGCCACCGCCTATTCGACCTCGCCAACCTGGCCGTCAACAACGAGTTCGACGAGGCGTCCCGATCGCGCCTGCTGGAGGCCTACTACGATGAGCCGGCGACCGACGCGCGCCGGGCCGCCCTGCGACTGATGATGCTGGTCTCCGACGCGCGCGAGGCCGCGTGGGGCGTCGTCCAGGGGTACATCTCTGAGCTCGACTTCGACTTCGGCGCCTACGCTGACGAGCACTTCGCGCGGATGATGCGGGGTGCGGACGATCCCCGACTAAAGGAGTGGTTGGATGGCGCGACCGCGTGAGCTCCCGGACCGTGCTCGTGTGGTGATCATCGGCGGCGGGGTCGGCGGGGCCTCGATCGCCTACCACCTCGCCCAGCTCGGCGAGCGTGATGTCGTGGTGCTCGATCGCAACGAGCTGACCAGTGGATCGACGTTCCATTCCGCGGGGCTGGTCGGCCAGCTGCGCGGGAGCGTCTCGCTGACGCGGATGATGATGGACTCGGTCGCGCTCTACCGGCAGCTGGACTGCGGCTGGGTGGAGTGCGGCGGCATCCGCCTGGCCTGCAGCGAGGAGCGCGAGCAGGAGGTGATGCGCCAGGTGGCCTGGGCCAAGACGTTCGGGCTGCCGCTCCAGCTGCTGTCGGCCGACGAGGCCCAGGCGCTGTTCCCGCTGATGGTGACCGAGGGCGTCCGCTGCGCCTCCTACCTGCCCACCGACGGCTACCTCGACCCGTCCCTGCTCACCTACGCGCTGATCGATGGCGCCCGCCGCGGCGGCACCCGGGTGTTCACGCACACGCGGGTGCACGAAGTGGTCGTGACCGAGGGCCGCGTCCGCGGGGTCAAGACCGAGTGGGGGGACATCGAGGCCGAGGTGGTGGTCAACGCCGGAGGCATGTACGCCGCCGAGATCGGCCGGATGGCCGGCATTCGGGTGCCGGTCATCCCGTTCGCGCACGAGTACCTCGTCACGCAGCCCTTCCGCGAGAGAAACCCGTCCCACCCGGGCGGCGAGCTTGCCCATCTCCCGACGTTGCGCGATCCGGACCTCCTCGTCTACTACCGGGAGGAGGGCGCCGGCCTGATCATGGGCGGCTACGAGCGCCACTCCGCGCCCTGGTTCCTCGACGAGCACGAGACCGACCGCATCCCGGCCGACTTCAACGGCCGGCTGCTCGAGGAGGATTGGCCGCGCTTCGAGGAGATCGCCGCCAACTCGTCCAAGCGCGTCCCGGCGATGGAGGACGTCAGGGTGACGCGCCTGATCAACGGGCCGGAGGCGTTCACGCCCGACAACGAGTTCTGCCTGGGCGAGTCCGAGGTTCGCGGTCTGTTCGTCGCCGCCGGGTTCTGCGCGCACGGGCTGGCCGGCGCCGGCGGCATCGGCAAGGTGATGGCCGAGTGGATCGTCGACGGCGAGCCCTCGCTCGACGTGTGGGAGATGGACATCCGTCGCTTCGGGGCGCAGTACCGGTCGCCGAGGTACACGCTGGCGCGCGCCCGAGAGGTGTACGAGACCTACTACGACATCCGCTACCCCGGCCACGAGCGCCTGGCCGGCCGGCCCCTGCGCACCTCCAGCGTCTACGCCTGGCATCGCGACCACGGGGCGGCGTTCGGCGAGAAGTCCGGATGGGAGCGGGTCAACTGGTATGAGTCCAACGTGCCCGCCGGCGACGAGTCGTTGCGCCCCCGGGGGTGGGCGGGCCGCCATTGGTCGCCGGCGATCGGGGCCGAGGCCATCGCCACCCGGACGGCCGCGGCCCTGTTCGACGAGTCCTCGTTCGCCAAGCTCGAGGTGTCCGGACCCGGCGCCGGCCAGCTGCTGGAGCGGCTGTGCGATAACCACGTCGACGGGGACGTCGGCCGGATCGCCTACACCCAGATGCTCAACCGGCGCGGAGGGATCGAGTGCGACTTCACCGTGACCCGGGTCGGCTCTGAGACCTTCCAGATCGTGACCGGCACCGCGTTCGGCAACCACGACGCGAGCTGGATCCGCCGGCACCTGCCCCACGACGGCTCGGTGACGCTGGCTGACGTGACCTCCCGCTGGGCCTGCTTTGCCCTGTGGGGGCCGCGGGCGCCCCAGATCCTGGGGCCGCTGACCCCCGACCCGCTCGACTTCGGCTACATGCGGATGCGCGAGATCGCCGTCGGCGACGTGCCCGTCCGCGCGCTGCGGGTCACCTTCGTGGGCGAGATGGGCTGGGAGCTGTACTGCCCCACGGAGTACGGCGCCGGCCTGTGGCGCACATTGTGGGAGGCGGGCCGGCCCCACGGTCTGGTCGCCGGGGGCTACCGCGCGATCGACGCGCTGCGCCTGGAGAAGGGCTACCGGGTCTGGGCCGCCGATATCACCCCCGACGAGACGCCTCTGGAGGCCGGGTTGGGGTTCTGCCTGCGCCAGGACCGGTCGTTCGTCGGCGCCGACGCGCTCCACGAGCCCCAGCGCCGGCTGCGCTGCCTGGTGCTCGAGGACCCCCGCTCGGTGGCGCTCGGCAACGAGCCGGTGCGGGTGGGCGAGGAGATCTGCGGCCGCGTGACGAGCGGGGGCTACGGTTACACCGTCGAACGGTCGATCGCCTATGCGTACCTCCCGTCCGAGATCCAGACCGGGACGGAGGTGCACGTCGACATCTTCGGGCGCTGGATCGCCGGCGAGGTGGCGCAGGAGCCGCTGCTCGACCCCCAGGCCGAGCGGATGCGGCCGGGTCGGTGAGGCCCGACGCCGTCTGTTGCCGAACCTGGACGGCTGGCTTTACATCTGGTTAAGAGGTAGGATCGCCGTCAGGGATGTGGGCATTCATCTGGATAATGCTGGCGCTCAAGATCCCGCTCGCCGCACTCATCTACCTGGTGTGGTGGGCGATCAAGCAGGAGCCCGAAGAGGGGACCTCGTCTGACGACGACGGCGGCATCAAGCGCCACCGCCCGCACCCCCGCCAGCCGTTCCCGCGCCGACCACGCCGCGGTCCCCATGGCGACCCGCCACCCTCGCCGCCGGCTCGCGTACGCACGGTCCGTGCCCGGGCCCGCTCCGTCGGCCACTGACCCGGACGCCGTCGGCCGCGCGCGCTGGCAGACTAAGTCGCCATGACCACTGATGTGACCGCCGGCACGCCGGTCTCGGTCCTGTCGGACGGGACCATCACCCGGCTCGTCCAGGAGGGCCGGATCCGGATCGACCCCTGGGAGCCCAGGCTCGTTCAGCCCGCCAGCGTCGACCTCCGGTTGGGCGACTCCTTCCGGGTGTTCCACAACCACCGCACCTCGGCCATCGACCTGCGCAACCCGCCGGAGAACCTGACCGAGGAGGTCCTGGTCCCGGAGGGCGAGACATTCGTCATCCACCCGGGGGAGTTCTGCCTGGGGCGGACCCTGGAGTGGGTGGAGCTCCCCGACGACATCGTCGCCCGCATCGAGGGCAAGTCCAGCCTCGGCCGCCTCGGTCTGATCGTCCACGCCACCGCCGGGTTCTGCGACCCCGGCTGGCAGGGGACCCTCACCCTGGAGCTCAACAACCTGACCCGGGTCCCGATCAAGCTCCATCCCGGCCTGGAGATCGCCCAGCTGTCGTTCATGATGCTCGACCGGCCGGCCCTGCGGCCGTATGGCAGCGCCGACCTCGGCAGCCACTACCAGGGGCAGCGGGCGGCGACCGCCAGCCGCTACCGAGCAGAGCCGGATCGGGGCGATTTCGGATAGGCTCGCGGGCCAGACGATGTCGCTGCTGATCCCCATCGCCGCCGAGACCTCCAAGGTCCCCTTCTACATCTGCGGTGGGCTGCTCGCGGTGTGGGCCGTCGTCCTGGGCTTCATCGGCATTCAGCGCCCGGAGTTCCCCGGTAGCGTGCGCGGTCAGCGCGGCGTGATCCTGATCACGCTGGTTTTTGTCGCGCTGGCCATCGGCACGGCCATCGGCACCGGCTGAGACGGGCGCGGGACCATGTGCGGCGGGGCCCCGCGGCGGCCTGCGCCGCGCATCGTGGTGTCGTGGGCGCCCGCGGCCGGGTACTAGTCTTGGGCATGGCCGTCCGTGCGCGTGTCACCCACACCGGCGGCCCCCCCAAACCGCGTCAAGGAGTGCTATGACCACCGAGACCCAGCGATCGACGGACGGCGGCGTAGCGACGTCGGGCGAAACGCTCACCGTCATCGACAACCGGACCGGCAAGCAGTACGAGATCCCGATCGAGGACAACACGATCCGGGCCACCGCACTTCGCAAGATCAAGACCCACGAGGACGACTTCGGCCTGATGGCCTACGACCCCGCCTACATGGCGACGGCGTCGTGCCGCTCGGCGATCACCTTCATCGACGGCGAGCGGGGCATTCTCGAGTACCGGGGCTACCCGATCGAGCAGCTGGCCGAGAAGTCGAGCTACCTCGAGGTCGCCTACC
>DATAWL010000084.1:0-79530 GCA_036267215.1 Solirubrobacteraceae bacterium
TCGCGTGGCGGCGGCAGCGGGGATCTTCCGCGGCGACGAACCGCACACGCTGTACAACCCAGTCCGCCCCGACGGCACGTACGACGGCCGCGTGCGCGACCGCAAGGGCAACCCCTACGAGGGCCGCTTCGTCAAGGACCCCGAGCTGACGAAGGAGCTGATCGAGGATCTCGACGCGCGTGGGCTGTTGCTGCGTGTCGAGGACTACGAGCACTCCTACCCGCACTGCTGGCGCTGCGGCACGCCGCTGTTGTACTACGCAAAACCGTCGTGGTACATCGCCACGACGAAGCTGCGCCAGGAGCTGCTCGCCGCGAACGAGACCGTCAATTGGCACCCGCCGCACGTCAAGCACGGTCGCTTCGGCGACTGGCTGGGCAACAACGTCGACTGGGCGCTTTCGCGTGAGCGCTACTGGGGCACGCCGCTGCCGGTGTGGCGCTGCGAACACGGCTGCGTCAAGGTGATGGGTTCGCTGGCCGAGCTCGAGCGCGAGTCCGGCGTCGCTCTCGCCGACCCGCATCGCCCGTTCGTCGACGACGTCATCCTGAAGTGCGACAACTGCGGCGGGGACATGACGCGCGTCCCGGAGGTCATCGACGTGTGGTTTGACTCGGGGTCGATGCCGTTCGCCCAGTTCGGCGCGCCGCACGCCAACCTCGAGCACTTCGAGCGGCGCTTCCCGGCGGACTTCATCTGCGAGGCGCTGGACCAGACCCGCGGCTGGTTCTACTCGCTGCTGGCGATCTCCACCCTGCTGTTCGACCAGTCCTCGTATCGCAACGTGGTCTGCCTGGGGCTGATCCTCGACGAGGAGGGTCGCAAGATGTCCAAGTCGCTGGGCAACGCGCCCGAGCCCTGGGACATCATCGACCGTTACGGCGCCGACGCGCTGCGGTGGTACTTCTTCACCTCCAAGCAGCCGTGGGACGGATACCGCTTCTCGCTGGACACGATCGGCGAGGCCGTCCGCCAGTTCCTGCTCCAGCTGTGGAACACCTACGGCTTCTACGTGCTCTACGCCAACGCGAACGGCGTCGCCCCCGCCCCGGTCCCGGCGACGCCGGCCAACGACCTGGACGCCTGGGCGCTGTCGCGACTGCAGGAAACCGTGGCCACGGTCACCGACCGGCTGGAGAACTTCGACGCGACGTTCGCCGGCCGGGCGCTGCAGACGTTCGTCGACGAGCTGTCCAACTGGTACGTGCGCCGGTCGCGCCGGCGCTTCTGGGACGGGGATCCCGACGCGTTCGCCACGCTCCGGCACTGCCTGGTCACCGTCGCCCAGCTGCTCGCGCCGTTCTGCCCGTTCATCGCCGACGAGATCTACGACAACCTCGACGGCGCCGAGCCCAGCGTGCACCTCTGCGACTTCCCCGTCGCCGGCGCCCGCGACGAGCAGCTCGAGGCCGCCATGGACGTCGCCCGCGAGACCGTCCGCCTCGGCCTCTCCGCGCGGTCCCAGGCCAAGATCAAGATCCGCCAGCCGCTGCGAGCGGCGGTGATCGTCGCCACCGGCCGCGAGCGCGACGCGATCGAGCGTCTGGGCGACATCGTCGCCGAGGAGCTCAACGTGCGCGAGCTGCGCTTCGTCTCCCAGGCGGACGAGCTCGGCGAGGTCGAGGTCAAGCCCAACTACCGCGCGCTCGGGCCGCGCTTTGGCAAGCAGATGCCGATGGTGGCGGCGGCGGTGGCCGCACTGGACCCCGCGCGGGTGGCGGAGACGCTGCGCGACGGCGAGCCGGTGTTCATCAGCGTGGGCGGCGCCGATCACGCGCTCACCGCCGACGACCTGCTGCTCAGCATGAAGCCGCTCGAGGGCTATCAGGTCGAGCGCGAGGGCTCGCACGCGGTCGCGCTCGAGCTCGAGATCGACCACGAGCTGCGCATCGACGGCTGGGTCCGCGACATCGTGCGCGCGGTGCAGAACGCGCGCCAGGCCGCCGGTCTCGAGGTGTCTGACCGGATCGTCCTGACCCTGGACGGCGACGCCGAGCTGCTGGAGGCCGCCCGCGTCCACGAGGCCTACCTGGCCGGCGAGACGCTGGCCACCACCGTCAGCTACCAGTCGCTCGATGGTGCGCAGCCGGTCATGATCGACGAGCGGCCGCTGAAGATCGCCGTCGCGCTGGCCGGCTAGTGGCCTGAGTCAGAAATTCGTGAGCAGCATCGCGAGTGGCTGGGCGTGGCTGGGGTGGGGCGGCGAACCAGGTCGTACTGATGGTCCGGCGGGTTCGCCGTCCCGCGCCAGGCGCGTCCAGACGCCGCGAGGCTGCCATCGAATTTGCGACTCAGGCCACTGGTGGCCTGACACACGACCCTCGCGACCGCACGCGAGGCCCGCGAGGCCCGCGAGGCCCGCGAGGGACGCTGTGCCAGCGGGGCCGGTTGGGCCAGAATGCCGGCATGGATCTCGGACTGGGCGACAGGGTCTACATCGTGACCGGCGGCAGTCGCGGCCTTGGCTTCGCCGCGGCCGAAACCCTCGTCGCCGAAGGCGCTCGGGTCGTCCTCAGCGCCCCTCATGAGCACACGGCCTCCGCGGCCGCCGCCCGCCTGTCACACGGCACCGGCTCCGACGGCGTCACCTGGGTCACCGCCGACAACAGCGACCCCGCCACCCCGGAGCGGCTGATCGCGGTCGCCAAGGATCGGTTTGGGCGCTTGGACGGTGCGCTGCTCAGCGTTGGCGGAACCCCAGCCGGGACCATCGCCACGACGACCGACGACGATTGGCGGTCGTCATTCGAAAGCATCTTCCTCGGCGCCGTCCGGCTGGCGCGCGCACTCGCCCAGGACGCGAACGGCGAGAACGATGCCCGCTCCGCGGTCACCGGCACGGGCCGCTCGCTGGTGTTCGTCCTCGCTTCGTCGGTGCGCGTGCCGCTTCCGCGACTCCCCGTCTCCAACGGTCTGTTCCCGGGGCTCGCCGGAGTGGCCAAGACGCTGGCCAATGAGTTCGGTCCCGCCGGGGTCAGGGTCAACGGTCTGCTACCCGTCAGGATCGCCACCGACCGGGTTCGTGAGTTCGACGCCCTCAGCGGCGACCCCGACGAGGTGCGCGCTCGCGAGTCTCAGCACATCCCGCTGCGCCGGTACGGCGAGCCTGAGGAGTTCGCCCGGGTTGCGGCATTCCTCCTATCCCCCGCCGCCTCCTACGTGACGGGCGCCATGGTCCCGGTCGACGGCGGTGCCATCCTCTCGATCTGAGCGTGGGCGCCAGTGGCGCCCGCGGCCACCGGCCGCGATCGTGGACGATCGCGGGTGGGCGCCGGCAACTGGCGCCCGCGCCGGCCGCGATCGTGGGTGGCGAGTCCTTGGGGCCGTGAGAGTGGCCCCGGCGTACCGGCTTGAGCTGTCGAACGGAGGCTGAGGCCGACCGGGATGCCTCGGGCGTCCGCGATCGTACGCAAACGCCCCACCGGTCGCCCCCTGGGGACTGCCTGGGCTGTTTGCCGCCGTGAGGAAGGCAAACGTCCCGCGGACCCTCGGGAGGCCGTTCAGTGGGGCGTTTGCCGACGCCGCCTGCCGCCACCGCGCGCAAACGCTCCGATCGCGGGAGAGCGGGTGCGGTTAGTGGCCGGGAGCCGCGTCGCCGGCGCCAGAGTCGGCATCACGGGCGATCGCCTGCTGGCAGAGCTCGAGGAAATCGCGATCGCTGCCCGCGGGGAAGACCTTGCCCTCGCCGGGGCCGGTCATGGCGAGCGTCGTGCCGGTGCTGACGTGCTCGGCGATCTCGGGGAAGCGCATCGTCGAGATCAACAGGACGCGGACCGTCTCGGGGCCCGGATTGCGCACCTGATGCGCGCCGTCGGAGCCGGGTGGAAACGCGACGACCGCCCTGCGCTGCAGGCGGCGAGTCCCATCCGGCGTGCCCAGCTCCGGCGAGCCGTCGAGGACCACGAGCAGCTCCTCGTTGGCGTGGTGACGGTGATACGGCGAGACCACCCCGCCCGCCTCGAGCTCGTAGACGGACGCGCCGAGCTCCGTGGCGCCGGCGGCGTGGCCGACCCGAACCGCCCGCATCCGGACGGGCGTCTCGGAGTAGTCGACCTCCCAATCGGAGGCGAAGACGTTGGGATCGGTCACGAGGATCGGCGAACGCGGAGCGGGAAAGAGAGGAGGTGCGGCACCCGCCGCGGCCGGCGGGCGCGCACCGACCAGCGCTGCGCTAGGCGAGCGCCGGGTCGAGCTCCTGCTCGATCTTGCGCTTCGGGTAGGCGCCGATCACGGTCTTGGCGACCTCGCCGTGCTTGAACAGCATCAACGTCGGGATCGACATCACGTTGAACTTGATCGCCGTCTCCTGGTTCTCGTCGATGTTGAGCTTGACGACCTTCAGCGCGTCGCCGCGCTCGGAGGCGATCTCCTCAACGACCGGGGAGACCCGACGGCACGGGCCACACCAGGGGGCCCAGAAGTCCACCAGCACCGGGACATCTGACTCGACGACCTCGGCCTGGAAGTTGTTATCGGTTACGTCCGTCACCGCGCCTGACATCAGATCTCCTTGTCCAAGTTACTTCAAAAAGTATAGCGGCCGTGCGAAGCTAGATTTATGGGGTACCCATGGCCGACCCGACGAACTCAGAGATCGCCGCCGCTCTCGACGAGCTGGGCGATCTGTACGAGCTCGACGGGGCCATCATCCATCGGATCGTCGCCTATCGCAACGCCGCCAAGGCGATTCGCGACGCCCCGGTCTCGGTCACCACGCTGGCCCGCGAGGGCCGCGCCACCGAGCTGCCGGGCGTCGGCGCGACGATCCAGACGAAGGTCCTCGCCCTCGCCGATGACGGGGCGATCCCGGCGGCGGTCAAGCTCCGGGCCAAGTTCCCGGTCGGCCTGCTGGAGATGACGCGGCTGCCGGGGCTTGGCCCCAAGCGGGCGCGGCGGCTGTTCGAGGAGCTGCACATCGACTCGCTGGACGCGCTGGAGGCGGCGGCCTCGGGCCACCAGATCCGCGAGCTCAAGGGCTTTGGCCCCAAGGCCGAGGAGAGCATCCTGACGGCGGTGACGGTGGCCAAGGCCGACGCCGAGGCCGACGGGTCCAACGGCCGCGCCCGCCGGGTGGTGCTCAACCGGGCGCTGACCGTGGGCGAGCAGCTGCTCGCGGCGCTGCGCGCCCATCCCGCGGCCGACCGGGTCGAGCTGGCCGGGTCGGCCCGGCGCTGGACAGACAGCGTCAAGGACCTCGACATCATCGCCACGGCGTCGGATCCGGGCGCGCTGGCCCGCGCCGCCGCTGAACTGGAGCTCGTCGAGTCTGCCCAGCAGCCGAGCGACGCCGGCGTGCGGGTGCGCACCCACACCGGCCTGAAGGTGGATCTGCGGATCGTCGCGCCCGACCAGTTCGGCAACCTGCTCCAGCACTTCACCGGCTCCAAGGAGCACAACATGGCGCTGCGCGAGGCCGCGGTCCGCAGGGGGCTGCACGTCTCCGAGTACGGCGTCACCGATGACAGCACCGGCGAGACCCACCGCTGCGCGCGGGAGGAGGAGGTCTATGCGCTGCTCGGTCTGGAGTACATCGAGCCCGAGCTGCGCGAGAACCGGGGCGAGCTCGAGGCGGCCGCCGCCGGCACCCTGCCCAACCTGATCACCGTCGCGGACCTGCGGGGCGACCTGCACTGCCACACGAGCGCCTCGGACGGCACCGCGTCAATCGAGGAGATGGCGCTGGCGGCGCGCGACGCCGGCTACGAGTATCTGGCCATCACGGACCACTCGGCCTCGGTGGGCGTGCGCATCGAGGGCATCGGCCTGCACGACCACATCCGCCGGATCCGCACGCTGTCGGGCACCGATGCCGTCGGCGGCATCACGCTGCTGGCCGGCTCGGAGGTCAACATCGCGCCCGACGGGTCGCTGGACTACGAGGACGAGATCCTCGCCGAGCTGGACTGGGTGGTCGCGTCGGTGCATTCATCGATGCAGATGGACTCCGCGGCGATGACCGAGCGAATCGTCCGAGCGATCTCCAATCCGCTGGTCGACGTCATCGGCCACCTGTCCGGGCGCAAGATCGAGCGCCGCCCGCCCTACCAGTTCGACTTCCCGGCGATCGTCGACGCGGCGCTGCGGACCGGCACGCTGCTGGAGATCAACTCCAGCCCGGATCGGCGCGACATGAACGACGTCCACGCCCGGGCGGCGGCGTCGGCCGGGATCCCGATCGTGATCGACTGCGACGCCCACCGGGTGGGCGGGTTCGAGGTGGCGCGCTACGGGGTGGCGACGGCGCGACGGGCGTGGCTGGAGGCCTCCGCGGTGGCCAACACCCGGCCGTGGGCCGAGGTGCAGGCGCTGCGGCCTCGCCACCGCTGACCGCTGACCGCGAACCGCTGACCACGGACCGCTGGTCAGCGCCGTTTGGGGCGCTTGCCGCCGCTCCCGGAGCGCGGGCGCGCCGTACCACTCCCGGAGCGCGCACTCGACGCCGGCCGGCGTTCGGCGCCGCCACCGCCCCGGGCGCCCGCGGTGGCCGTCGCCGTCCGCGGGAAGTCGATCCCGCGGGTCGGGCCTGACAGGCGCACGCTGTCGGGCACCGGCTCGGCCGGGGAGACGCCCCAGCCACGCCAGCCCCGCTGGACCGCCACGAACCACAGCATGCCGATCAGGCACAGGATCGAGGCGATGAAGAAGTTGACCCGCAACCCCAGGAAGTAGTTGGAGAAGTCGATGCGCTGGGTCTCCTCGAAGATCCGAAAGCCGGAGTAGCCGGCGACGTAGAGGGCGAACAGCGCCGGCGCGCGGACCCGGCGATGCTTGCCCAGCCAGACCAGGAACGACGCCAGCAGCAGGTTCCAGATCAGCTCATAGAGGAAGGTCGGCTCGAAGGTCGGCACGTGCAGGTAGCCGGGCGGCCGGTGGGCCGGCGAGATCTTCAGCGCCCAGGGCAGCGACGATGGGGCGCCGAACAGCTCCTGATTGAAGTAGTTGCCGATCCGGCCGATCGCCTGGGCGACGAGCAGCCCCGGCGCCACCGCGTCCATGAACCGGAGCAGGTCATCGTGGCTCAGTCGCCGGCGGGCCACCAGCAGGCCGACGATGGCCCCGCCGGCGATCCCGCCCCAGATCCCCAGGCCGCCGTCCCAGATGGCGAACACCCCGTACCAGTGATCCGGGATCTGGCTCGGGGTGGTGATGTCGAAGTAGATGCGCCCGCCGATCAGGCCCGCCGGGAAGGCCCACATGGCGATCTCGTAGCAGAGCTCCGGGTCGCCGCCGACGCGGCTCCACCGATACCGGGAGATGAAGATGGCCGCGGCGACCGCGAACACGTACGCGATCCCGTAGGCGTGGAAGAACAGCGGGCCGATGTTGAACCCGTTGTGGGGCGGGCTGGGAATCGACGCCAGGATGTTCACGATCTCAATCCTGGCAGCAATCGGGGCGGTACGCGTTCACTGACGGTTCGCGTCACGGCGTCGCGCCCGGCGTCCATCGTCACGGCGAACCGGATCAGACCTGGCGGCGCGCGGACCGCGCCGACGCGGAGCCGTCGAGCTCCATCAGGTTGGTGCGGAAACCCGGGGTGCGCACGAGCTGGATGGGGCGCAGCGGCGAGGTCGGCTCGACGTAGAAGCGCGCGCCGTCGCGCTCCTCGATCGCGGTCACCGCCCGCGACTGGCGCCGCCAGGCCAGCGACCAGATGATCGCGAACCCGGCCGCGATCGCCGGCACCTGGGGCAGGAACGCCCCGACCACGCCCGCGCCGAGCGTCGAGATCAACAGCGGCCACAGCCGGTTGAGCACGGTGCGGGCGGGGTTGACCTCGGGCAGCGATGCCTGGGTCCGAGCGCTGGACAGCAGCGACGCGATCGGCGGCGAGGTCTCGGCGCGGCGCCCGAGCCACAGCCCGATCACGCCGGAGGCGGCCCACCAGCCGGCGGCGATGGGCACCACGAGATCGTCGCCGCGAGCGACGGCGCCGGCCAGCGTGATCGCCGCCAGCGCGCTGGCCGCTGCCGCGCTGATCAACACCGTCGTGCGCAGAAAGTCAGCGAACCGCACCGGCGATCACTCGACGGTGAGCAGCGCCAGCAGCTCGCGGACGCCCTCGGGGCCGTCGACCACGAGGTCGGCCTCGGCGGTGATCTCGGACGGGCCCTCCTCGGACTGGACGCCGACGCGGACCGCCCGGACCAGCCGGCCCTCGGCGACCAGCGTGGTCAGCGTGCGAAACGCGTCCAGGTCAGTCGTGTCGTCGCCGACGTACATCGCCGAATCGATCCCCTCGCCCACCTCGTTGAGCAGGCGGATGATCCCCGAGCCCTTGTCGATCTTGACCGGAGGGCGCACCTCGAGCACCTTGCGGCCCCAATGGGTGCGCAGTCCCGCCGCCTTGGCCCGGTCGGCAATCGCATCCACCGCGGCACGCGCGGCCTCCTCGTCAGGCGCGCCCCGCCAGTGGAAGGCGGCGATCGGGCCCTTGTCCTCGAGCCGGACCCGCCGCCGGCGAATGTCGGCGGTGTCGTTCTCGCGCCCGAAGTCGTGGATGCGACGGACCCAGTCGGCCACATCGGCGTCGAGCACCGCCTCGGTCCAGCCGGAGCGCAGCAGCTCCACCCCGTGGGAGCCGACGTAGTTCATCGACCCGATCGAGACCATGGCGCGCGCCTCGGAGGCGCGGCGGCCGCTGATGCATGCGACCAGCCGGTAGGTCCGGGCCACGGCGATGAGCAGCTGACGCGTGGACTCGGGCACGTGGGCATCGGCGGCGTGGTCGACGATCGGCGCCAGCGTGCCGTCGATATCGAGCATGATCGCGGCGTGCTGCGGGTTGGCGCGAAGCGGCTCGATCGCCTCTGATCCGAGCGCTGAGGTCACCGCCCTAGTATGCCGTCTCGCGACCGGCGCCAATAGGCCCCACGCGTGCCTGACAGATACCATGCAGCCGGCGATGGGCGAGGTCACGCACGGAGAGGGGTACGCGGTGTCGAACATCGACGCCATCGGCGACGGGCCGGGCTTCCGCAAGGTGCGCCAGGAGCTTGGTGTGACGGCGTTCGGCATCAACGCGATCGTCCTTCCCCCCGGCTACGCCACGGGTCTCCACTACCACGGAAAAGCAGGAGGAGACCTACTTCGTACACGACGGCGAGGTGGAGTTCCGTTTCGGCGACGGAACGACGCACGTGGTCCGCGCCGGCGGCATGGCGCGCGTCGACGCCGCCACCCACCGGGGCATGCGCAACGTCGGGCAGGACAACGCGGTGCTCCTCGTCGCGGGTGGCAAAGACGGCTACGTGGGGCGAGACGGCCAGGCCGTGGGTGACAACCCACGGGGCGGCCCTCCCGGCGCCTGACGCCCCGCCGATGGCACTGAGCCCTCCCGCCGGCGCCGAGGCCGCCGGCGCGACGCCGACGGATGGCGGGCGACCGCCGGTGCTGCTGCTGCACGGTCAGCCGGGCAGCGCCGCGGACTGGTGGCCGGTCATCGCCCGCCTGGACGGCGCGGTGCGGACGATCGCGATCGACCGCCCGGGCTGGGACGGCGCCAGCCCCGCGCGGGATCTGGCCGGCAACGCGCAGGCCGCGCTGGCGGCACTCGACGCGCACGGGGTGGACCGGGCGCTCGTCGCCGGACACAGCCTTGGGGCCGCGATCGCCGCGTGGCTGGCCGCCCGCCATCCGGAGCGGGTGAGCGCGCTGGTGCTGGCCGCTCCGGCCGCAAACGTGGCGTCGCTGTACCGGATCGACCGCTGGCTGGCCGCGCCGGTGGCCGGGGAGCTGGCCGGCGCGGCCGCGCTGGGCGGCGTCGGGCTGGCCCTGTCGGTCGCGCCGGTGCGCCGGCGGATCGCGGCGGTGGCGGCGGTCGACGACGCCTACCTGCGGTGCGCGCGGTCCGCGGTGCTGCGGCGATCGGCCTGGCGCGCGTATGTCAGCGAGCAGCGGACGCTGGTGCGCGACCTCCCGGCGCTGGAGGCGTGGCTGCCCCGGATCATCGCCCCGACCACGATCCTGGCCGGCGCCGGCGACCGGGTCGTCCCGGCGCGAGCATCGCTCCAGCTGTCCCGGCAGATCGGCGGGGCGCGGCTGACGATCTCAGAGCGGGCCGGGCACCTGATCCCCCAGCGCGATCCGGCGCTCGTGGCCGAGGCGATCCTGAGTGCGCTGCCTGCCTGAGCAGGGGCGACGTGCCCTAACCTGCTTCGGGCGGATGAGAGCTCGGGCGCAGACAGCGGCGATCGTCCTGACCGCCGCGGCGGCGTGCCTCGCCGCCCCGGCAGCGTCGGTGGCGGCGCGGCTGGTCGGCGGCCGCGAGCAGGCGGCGATCGTCAGCGCGTTCGATGCCCGGCGATCGCACCGGGGCGACGCGGTCGTCTCCGTTCGCGCCTCCTCCGCGTCCCCGGCGTGGGCGGTGGTGCGCTTCGTCGCCCCGGAAGCCGGCGGGCGCACGACGGCGCACGGGGCCACCCCGCGGCTGCAGAGCGCCTACTACCACCGGGTGGGCCGGGCGGAGCGTGGCGGCACCCCGCCCCGATCGGTCCGCGCCGACCTGAACCGGGCGCTGGACGTGGCCGTGGTCTACCGCGGTTCGGGCGCCGAGTCGATCACCTACGGCGCGGCCTACAAGTCCGACTGCGCCGGGCAGGGCGGCTTCACGGAGATCGAGACGGTGAGCGTGACGCCGATGTCGTGGCGGGTGCGCTACGTCGTCGACCTCGACGACCTGCTGGCGGCGGTCCACAGCGCCGACGGCACGGTGCTCGTCCCCGCGGTGACCTTCGACGCCGGCGCATCGAGCATCGATGCCTCCGAGACGATCAGCCGAACCGTCCAGGACGCGGGCTGCAACGGCAACCCGACCACGCTGCACTGCACCGAGGCCTTCCGCCTCGGCGGCGCCGATCCCGCCGGCGACCTGACGTTCTCCCCCGCCGACGGAACGGAGATCGCAGTGCCGATGACCGACAGCACCAGTGGCGGCTGCGCCCCGGCCAACTTCACGCTGGGCCCGGCGCTCTGGGACGCCGGGGGCGCCACTGCGCTGGTCAGCCGTCTGGGGCTGCTGGGAGGACGGCTGCCGGCCAATCCCTACGCCCCGATCCGGGTCACGTGGCCCGGGGACTCAGCCGCCCAGACGCAGGGGTTCACCGCGAGCCCGTGCCAGGGCGACGGCAGCGCCTGCACCGACCTCTTCCAGTGGTCGGGGACGGTCTCGCTGCAGACGGTCAGCTGACCCGGGCGCCCCCCGAGCCCGGATCGGGCTCGGGCACTGCGGGCGTCGGCGGCTCCTCGGGCACGGGCACGATTGCCGGCTGCTCGGGGTCGGCCGGGGTTCCAGGGTCCGGATCGGCTGGTGGAATGGGGGTCTCAGGCACCACCGGCGTGCTCGGCTCAGTGGGTTGAGGCACCTCGAGCGCCGGCGGTGAACCGTGATTCGCAATGCTGTTCGGTTGGTAGATGGTTAGCGACATACGCCGTTCTTACCCTCCTATACCTAGACTGGCCCGCCGTGGAGACCGCATCGGAATCTGCTGAGCCCATCGGGGACAATTCCCTAGCGCTACCCCCGTTCAACGAGCTCGAACTCGCATCGCCGACCCACGCGGCGGTCGTCGACGAGCCCGTTCCGGTGCGCATCGCGCCGTGGGTGCGGCGCCGGGCGCGCGTGGGCCTGCGCCTGTCCGTCGCCGCCCGGCAGGAGCTCATGTGGATCGTCGTCATCTACATGGCGGCCCGCCTCGTTCTGCTGCTGGCGGCGTTCATCCAGGCGTCGTTCGGCCACCACCCGTTCCAGAACGAGCTGGCCAACTGGGACGGCCTCTGGTACCGCGAGGTCGCCAACAAGGGCTACCCCTCCCACGTGTCCTACCTGCAGACCACGCTGGGCTTCTTTCCGCTGTACCCGCTGACGATCTGGCCCCTCGAGCACGTCCTCGGGCTCTTCTATCCCAACCACCTCATTCTGTGCGCGACGATCGCCGGAGCGATCATCTCCGGCGTGGGCGGGCTGGTGGCGACGGTGCTCGTGCACCGGATCACCGATGGCTGGTGGGGCCGCGCGGTCGCCCGCCGGGCGACGATCATCTTCGTGCTGTTCCCGGGAGCGGTGGTGTTCTCGATGGTCTACACCGAGGGCCTGCTGCTGTCCCTGGCGATCGGCTGCATCTACGCGCTGGAACGCCGCCGCTGGCTGCTGGCCGGCATCCTGGCCGGCCTCGCCACCGCGGTCCAGCCGGTCGGGCTGGTGCTGGTCCCGGTGTGCCTGATCTCAGCGCTGCTGGAGATCCACCGCCGCGGGTGGCGGGTGCGCGACGCCTATCGCAGCCTGGTCGCACCGGTCCTGTCGGTCACCGGCGCCGTCGGATTCATGCTGTTTCTGTGGCTGTGGACGGGCAACCCGTTCGCCAGCTACATCGCCCAGCACCACGGCTGGAGCGAGTCGACCACGCCGCTGGCCCTCCTGCACCTGACGACGCGCCTGGCCAACGAGCTCTCGTTCAACCACTTCGACCAGCCGACGATCAACCTCAACCTGGTCATCGGCCTGCTCGGCGCGGTGTTCCTGGTGGTCCTGCTCGTGCTGCTGTGGTTCTGCCGGCGGGAGGTGTCGATCGAGGCGCTCGTGTGGACGGCGGGGATCAGCTTCCTGGCGTTCACCTCGTCCGAGGTCCCGCCCAACCCGCGGATGCTCATCACCGCGTTCCCGGCGCTGGTGGTGATCGCCCGCTTCGCCGCCGGCAAGTGGTTCCGGGTGATCGCCTGGATCAACGGCGGGCTGCTGATCTTCCTCAGCCTGCTGACGTTCTACGGCCTGACCTTACGTCCCTGACGCTCGCGCGCCGCGGCGCGGCATCAGCTGGACGTGGATCACGCTGGCGTAGCCGAACTTGCGCACCGGACCCGAGCCGAACATCCGCGCAAGCTCCGCGCCGAGCGCGAACCACTGCGCCCGATGGGCCCGGGCCCCCGCCGGCCCGTTGGGCTGGCCCTCGTGGCTGGAGACGAACCACAGCCGCCGGCAGCCGGCCGCCCGGCGGGCCAGCTGCGCCGGCGACAGGGTGGCGTAGTCCTCGACGTAGGGCCGCACCACCCCCCAGGGAATGACCGGCAGGATCGACCGCGGCGCCCGGCTCACCGCGGCCCGGCCGGTGCCGACGTAGTACTGAAACGCCATCCGCGCGTCGAGCGGGTAGAACGCGATGCAGTCGCCGGGGCGGGCCTCGGCCAGGATCTGGTCGGTCACCCGCTGCCAGGGCTCGGGCGAGACGCCATAGGCGTTGCCCACCGGGATCGCGCGCACCGCGACGACCGCGGCCACGGCGAGCAGCACCGCGGGCACGGCCCAGCGCGGCCAGCGGCGGCGGGCGACGACCGTGGCCAGCGCCAGCCCCACCGCCGGCGTCGACATGATCAGGTTGCGCGGGACGAAGATCGGCTGGGACACGAACGAGTACAGGAACGTCAGCGCCGCCGGGACGATGCACCACGAGAGCGTCAGCGCCATCCCCCACATCTGCTCGCCCCGGCGCTGGCGACGGATCGTGTCGATCACCAGGGCGGCGACGGCGGCGACGGTCGCCCACATCACGACCGTGGTGGTCGCGACCTTGTGGAAGTTGGGGGTCAGGCCCGCCGAGGTGAGCGACTGGAGCACCTGGGTCTCGACCATCCGCGTGGGCCGGGGCACCCAGAACAGCTGGCCCGAACCCCGGCGCACCGCCAGGACGGCGAGCGGCACGCACAGGACCGCCAGCGCCGCCAGCGCCGCCAGCCACCGGCGCAGCGCGTCGCGGCGGTGCGCCAGCACCAGCAGTTGCGCCGGGACGACCAGCACGGCCACGAACGAGCAGTACATCGCCAGCGTCATCGTCACGACGTAGGCGAACCACGGCCGGCGCGACGGCGCGCGCCCGGCGGGGGGATCGGCCAGGGCGATGAACGCCAGAAACCCGGCGCAGACGAACGCCACCATCGGCGCGTAGCCGCGGGCGGTCTGCGCCCAGTAGACGAGCGGCAGGCTGACCGCCGCCAGCACGCCGGCGGTCCCCGCCACCAGCGCGCCGAACAGCCGCCCGGCGATCGCGGCGATCAGCGCGACCGTCGCGACAACCGCGATCACCGACACCATACGCAGCACGAACAGGCCGTTGCCGAACAGCCCGATCAGCCCGTGCACCAGCAGGTAGTAGCCGGACATGTTGCCGCCGTCGTGGGCGATCGCGGACCACAGCGCCGACCCGTGCTGGGAGGCGATCGAGACGGTGGCCCCCTCGTCGAAGCCGAGGTTGCGACCGGTGATCGCCAGCAACGACAGGATCGTCGCCAGCACCGCCGGCCCGGCCACCGCCGCCCAGCCGGCCCGGCGGGCCGCCCACCATTGCGTCCACGCGCCCCGCCGCGACGGGCGCGCGGAGGCGGAGGCGCCCGGTTGGTCCGGCTCCTGAAGGCGGACGGACATGGCTGCGCTCAGCCCGCCAGCGACGCCGGGCTGCGCGCGTCCTCCTCGACGCCGGCGGCGCGCCCGGGCGCCGCGCGTCCGTCGCCCGATCCGACCCGCCCCGGCCCGCCGCGACCGCGGACCAGGTACCACGCCGCCACCGCGACGGCGAGGTAGACCACGAGCACCGCGGGAGCCGACCTCAGCGGCAGCGCCAGGATCCCACTGGGCTTGACCACCAGCGATGCCACCACGATCGCCACGGCGACCGCGGTGGAGCGCTGGACGCCTCGCAGCGCCGCGATGAGGGCCAGCCCCCAGATGAAGTACCACGGCCACGCCGCGGGGCCGGCGGCGGCCGCGATCAGCAGAAAGCCGCCGAGGGTCGCCAGCAGCCGCCCGATCCGCACGCGCCACAGCGCGACCAGGCCGGCCACCACGGTGACGCCGACGCCGACCGCCTCGGCCCCGTGCTCCCAGCCCCGAGCGCGGGCGCCGAGGCCGACGTCGTGCAGCAGCGACGCCAGCGTGTACCCGATTCCCGTGGTCGGGGTGATCGCCAGCCGCACCTTGGCCGGCGTCGACAGGACGCCGGTCGAGATCCAGCTCACCCCGACCCCGGTGACCAGCGTCACCACCCCCAGCACGACGACGATCAGGCCCAGCGCGGCCAGCCCGAAGCGCAACTGGTCGGCGCGGCTGCGCTCGGCGCGTCCCCAGGCGACGGCGATGAACACGGCGCCGGCCAGCGCCGGGACCTTGATCGTCGCCGCCAGGGCGCACACCGCGATGCCCAGCAGGGGGTTGCCGTCCAGCGCGGTGGCGACGCCGACGGCCAGGATGCCGACCATCAGGATGTCGTTGTGGCCGGCGGCGACCAGCTGGAGCATCACCAGGGGGCTGAGCAGCGCCAGCCACAGCGCCCGCCGCGGATCGGTCCCCGTCGCCCGGGTCAGCCGGGGCATCGCCAGCGCCAGGGCGACGAAGCCGACGGCCTCGAACAGCCGGATGAGCAACACCCCGCCGATCAGGTGCGAGCCGGTGGCGCCGGCCAGAAGGCTGATGATCCCGAGAAACAGCGGCCCGTACGGGGCGGTCGTGTGGCGCCAGAACGGCGACACGGCGGCGAGCACGTGTCCGCGCCCCAGCCCGGCCAGCACCTCGGGGCTGGACCGGTAGGGGTTGTGCCCGAGGTGCAGGATCGTCCCCTGGGCCAGGTAGCTGTAGAGGTCGCGGCTGAACAGGGGCGGGGCCAGCGCGAGCGGCAGCGCCCACAGGGCGGCGATGATCAGCAGGACCCGCTGGGAGGGCAGCTTGCGGGCCTGGCCCACCCCCAGCCCGAGCCAGGCCACGCACAGCGCCGCCATGCCCGCGTAGACGAGCACCCGGCTGACGCTTGCGCCGGCGGGAGTCGCGGGCATGTACCACCAGCCGACGACGTGGTCGTCGAGCGCGCGGGGCGCCGCGTAGGCGACGAGCAGCGACCCGGCCAGCCCGAGCGCGGCCCACAGCCAGGTCGATCGGGACAGCGGGGGTTCGCTCATCGGCGGGTCACGGCAATCGCGGAGGGGCCCTCACAGCGAGGCGTACACGGCGGTCTCGAACTCCTGATACATGCGCATCGCGTCCGGCGGGAGGAATGGCAGCATCTGAGCGTAGATGGCGCCGGTGATGCCGGTGGTGCGGTCGACCCAGAAGTGGGTGTTGAAGAACCCCGCCCACGCGCCGCTGCCGGCCCGGCGGCGCCCCGGCTGATCCGCGGTGTTGACCAGCAGGCCGTGGCCCCAGGTGTGCTCCGGGCCGACCTGGAGCCCGAACGTCGACGCCGGATCGGCGGCGGGGATCTCGGCCGGGAAGTCCAGTCCGTCGATCTGGTTGGCGAACGCCGCGTCGACCGTCGCGGGCGCCAGCACGGTCACCCCATCGGGCGAGGTCCCGTCGCCGAGCAGCATCCGCTGGAACCTCAGGTAGTCGCTCGGCGTGGAGTACAGGCCGTGCCCGGCGGACCAGTAGTCGGGCGTCCGGTGGAGCTCGATCTCGCTGGAGGCCCACGAGCCGTCGTCGCCACGCAGATGCACCGGCACCACGCCGGCCAGCCGATCGTCGTCGAGCAGGAACCCGGTCTGGGACATGCCCAGGGGTCCGGTCACCATCGTCGTGACGATCTCGTCCAGCGGCCGATCGCAGACCGCCTCGACAGCCCGGCCGAGCCAGTCGGTGCCGATGCCGTAGACGAACCGGGTGCCGGGGTCGCAGACCATCGGCGCCTCGAAGATCCGCCGCGAGCCCGAGAGCACATTGGGCGCGTCCACAGCGCGCTCCCAGGCCAGCACGTCAGGGTCCCAGAACCAGTAGCCCAGCCCGCTGGTGTGGGTGATCAGGTGCTTGAGCGTGGCCTTACGCGCCGGCGGGCGCAGCACGGGCCGACCGTCCTGGATGCGCTCCAGCACGCGCACGTCGGCGAACTCGGGGCAGTACTCCTCGACCGGGGCGTCGATGTCCAGCTTGTACTGCTCCATCAGCGCCAGGGCGACGACGGTGACCACCATCTTGGTCATCGACATGATCCGAAAGTGGCTGTCGGCGTCGACCTCGGTCGGGTCGTCCGGCGAGCGCGGGCCGAACCCCCGCTCGTAGAGGATCCCGTCACGATCGGCGGCGACGGCCACCACGTTGGGAACGGCGCCCGACGCGACCGCGTCCTCCAGGGCCTCGTCCATCGCCGGGCGCAGAGTGGTTGAGGTCATGGCGCCCGAATGTAGCGGGACACCCACCCGCGATCCGGCCGCAACCACGGCGACCGGACGCTCCCGCAGCCCTTGACCTCGACGGTACGGTGAGGCGGACCGATGCAAGGGCGCGGGAACAAGGGGCTCGTGCTGGCGGCGATGATCTTCGCCGTCGCGATGCTGTTCATCGATCAGACGATCGTGGCCCTCGCGATCCCGCGCCTGCAGCACGACCTGCACCTGTCGCCGACCGCGTCGCAGTGGATCATCAACGGCTACCTGCTGTCGCTCTCTGCGCTGTTCGCGCTCGGCGGCCGCGTCGCGGACGTCATGGGCCATCGGCGGATGGTCCTCATCGGCGTCACCGCGTTCGCGCTGTTCAGCGCGCTCTGCGGCGCCACCCCCACCGGCTCGATCGGTGGGGCGTGGATCATCTTCTTCCGCATCCTCCAGGGGGCCAGCGCGGCGTTCCTGTTCCCGGCGGCGCTCGCCATCGTCGTCGCCAACTACGAGGTCCACGAACGTGGCAAGTATCTGGCCATCTTCTTCTCCATCTCCGGCGGCCTGACCGCGATCGGCCCGGTGGCCGGTGGCTACCTGACCCAGTGGACCTGGCGCTCGATCTTCTGGATCAACGTGCCGGTGGCGATCGTGGCGATCGTCCTCACGCTCATCGCTCATCCGGAGTCCGAGCGCAGCCGCGAGCCGATCGACACCCGCGGCGCGGTGCTGGTGGGCGCCGGCATGGGCATTGCCGTGTTCGGCCTGCAGCAGGCCAGCGCCTGGGGCTGGAGCAGCATCGCCACCTGGGGCTGCCTGGTCGTCGGCGTCGTGCTGCTGGCGCAGTTCACCCGCTGGGAGCTGCGGGCCGAGTTCCCGCTGGTGCCGATGCGACTGTTCGCCAACCGGGGGTTCGCCGTCGACAACATCGTCCTGTTCCTGCTGTCGATCTGCTTCGTCCCGCTGTTCTTCTTCGCCAGCCTCTACGCCCAGGTGGCGCTGGGCGACACCTCGGCCAACGCCGGGCTGCTGCTGCTCGTGTTCTTCGGCGGCTTCACCATCGCCGCCCAGTGGGGCGGGCGCGTCCTGGATCGCCGCGGCGCCCGGCCGACCGTCGTCCTCGGCTGCGCGGTGGCCGCCGTCGGCTTCTATCTGTGGGGCGCCAGGCTCGACGATCTGTCCTTCTCGCATCAGTGGATCTACCTGGCGATCTCCGGCGCGGGCGTGGGCATGGTGCTGGGCCCGGTCAGCACCGATGCGCTCAACCGCGCGTCGCGGACCGCCTACGGGGCGGTGACCGGCGTGACCCAGACCGTGCGCAACTTCGGCGGCAGCCTCGGGCTGGCCATTCTCGGATCGCTGCTGATCACCGAGACGACCTCCAAGGTCGAGCACACCTTGGGCGCAAAGGGCGTGCCCAAGACGGTGTCTGACCGGATCGCCCGCGAGATCGCGGGCGCCAGCGGCGGCGCCGGCTCGGCCTCGCACCAGTCCGCCCAGCTGGTCCATGCCGTCCAGCTCGACTTCGCCCGCGCCACCAAGGTGGTCGTGTGGGCGATGGCGATCTCGATGGCGATCGCGTTCATCGTGGCCCTGCGCGGGATGCCGCGCGGCCGGCCCGCCGCGGCGCAGCCGCCCGAGCCCGCGCCCGAACCCGAGTTTCCGGGCGAGTTTCAGACCACGCGCTGAAGCCGCGGCCCGGCGCCGCGACAGCAGGTGCGGTTGCGTCCGCTCTGCTTGGCCTCGTACAGCGCCCGGTCGGCCATCACGTACAGCGCGTCGCCATCCGACGGGGTGTGCAGCAGTCCGACCCCGGCGGACATGGTCAGCGTGCCGGCGCGCCCGAACGGCTGCGACGCGATCGCGGCCCGGGCCCGATCGGCGGCGGCGATCGCCTCGTCGGCGTTGGTGGCGGGCAACAGCCACGCGAACTCCTCGCCGCCCACCCGGGCCAGCACCTCGCCCACGCGGACCGTGCGTTCCAGCCGCCGCGCCACCTCGATCAGGACCGTGTCGCCGGCCGGGTGACCGAACGCATCGTTGACCTGCTTGAACAGGTCGAGGTCGAGCAGGACCAGGGCGAGCTGGCGCTCATCGGTGCAGCGGCGCGCCGCCTCACGCTCAAGCGCCTCCTCCAGGACATAGCGGTTGGGCAGCTGGGTCAGGCTGTCGGTCCGCGCCAGCCGCTCGAGCTCGCGCTGGTGGCGCTTCTGCACGCTGACGTCGCGCAGGGTGTTGACGAACCCGATCGCCCGGCCGTTCTCCTCGCGAGCCGGGCGGGTGGTGACCTCGGCCTCGAAACGCTCGCCGTCGGCCCGCATCAGGATCACCTCGTGCGTGCCACCGCTGTCGCGCAGCACCTCGGCGTAGACCTTCCCGATCGCCTCGTTCTCCTCCGGGGGCCAGAACGGATACGGGGGATGGCTGCCCACCAGCTCGGCCGCCGACAAGCCCGTCAGCGTGCACAGCGCCTCGTTGACGGCCTTGATCTCCCCATCCATGGTCAGCACATACCCCTCTCCCATTGCGCTGATGATCGCGGTGGCGTGATCGCGCTCGGCGCGGGCCTCGGCCTCGGCCTGCTGCAGCTGGCACTGAGCGAGCTTGCGCTCCGAGACGTCCTCGACCTGCACGATGAAGTGGCGGGGCCCGCCGGCGCCATCGCGGACCAGCGAGACCGACAACAGCGTCCAGATCTCGCCGCCGCCCCGGGTGATGCAGCGCTTCTCGAACTGGTAGCCGGGGATGTCGCCGGCGACCAACAGCCGGATCAGATCCGCGTCGGTCTCGACGTCATCGGGGTGGGTGATCTCCTGAAAAGGGCGCCGGATCAGCTCCGCCTCTGACCAACCGGTGATCCGGCACAGCGCGGCGTTGACCTTGAGCCAGTGGCCACCCAGGCCGATCAGCGCCATGCCGATCGGCGCCTGGGCAAAGGCGCTCTCGAACAGCTCGTGGGCCTCGCGCCCGGTCGACCCTGGCATGCCCATAACTTGTCGGCGCCGGCCACCCCGAACTTAAGCGCGTTTTGTACGGATTTTGCGCGATTATGTGAGCATTTGCTCACAGATCAGGAGCGCTGCTGCACCAGCGACAGTGCCGGCGACGCCGGCGGATAGAGCCGGTCCAGCGTCGCCGGCGTCTCGACCTGCGGCGCGGGCGCCAGATACCGCTCGACGACATAGGACCGGGTCCGCCGCACCTCCGCGAGGCGGAATCCGGGCAGCGCCACCGAGCTGATCGGTGACAGCGGTCCCCACTGATACCGGCGCTGGACCCAGATGACGTCGACCTCGCGGACCGCCCGACCGGCGGCGGGGTACACGCGCATGTCGCGCAGGTAGGGCTCGAGCGGGATCTGGCTCTGGATGCCGGACACGATCGCCCGCGGCGCGGAGCCGGCGCCGATCACGCCGGCGGCGCCACCCCAGTCGGGCCGCTGGTACTGCACGTCGGACACGATGTTCCACACGCACACCAGGCTGAGCACCACCAGCCCGGCGGTGGCGAGCATCCCGGCGCGCGGCGGCCGGGTGGCCCCCAGCCGGGTGGCCCCCTGCCGGGTGGCCTCCTGCCGGGTGGCGCCCAGCCCGGTGGCGCCCAGCCCGGTGGCGCCCAGCCCGGTGGCCACCACGACGCACAGCGCCGGCCAAGTCGCGATCAGGTTGCGGGTGTCGAAGTAGTCGGTCCCCACCGCGGCGGCGACGATCGCGATCAGCACGCCGCCCCCGCCGACGGCCAGCAGCATCCAGCCGGCGCGACGCGCCGCGCGATCGGGCGTGCGCGCCAGCAGGATCAGGGAGACGGCCACCAGCAGCAGGCCCAGCACGGTCAGCAGCGCCTTGTCGGGCTGGCCGGCGCCGATCACGTCCTCCTTGAGAAGCTCGGCCACGCGGTAGGGCAGCGACCCCTCCGACGTGGCGATGTAGCCCGCCCGGCCGTCGTTCTGGTGGATGGCCAGCGGCAACAGCGCCCCGCCGACGATCACCACCGGCGCGAGCCCCGAGACCACCCGCCCCCAGGTCAGGCGACGGGCGCGGGCCAGCGCCACCGCCAGCCAGGCCGCCTCGGCCACGATCAGCACAGCGGCGTAGTAGTGCGCGGCGATCGCCAGCGCGGACGCGAGGCCCCACAGCAGCAGCCGACGGGGGGTGGGCGCCTCCTGCGCGTAGACGAACGCCAGCAGGGAGACCGCTGAGAGCAGCAACAGCAGCGAGTAGGAGCGGGCCTCCTGGGCGTACCAGAACAGGAACGGGTTGACCGCGGTCAGCAGCGCCGCGACCAGGCCGACGCGGTCGGACACCAGCCGACGGCCGATCAGGAACACGACCGGGATCGTCAGCGTGCTGCACAGCGCCGAGAAGGAGCGCAGCCCGACCTCACCGGTGCCGAACACCCGGTCCCACACCCACAGCAGCACGTAGTACAGCGGCGGCGTCGACTCGGTCCTGGGGACCGTCGACAGCACGTGGCCCAGCCCGTGGGAGACGATCCCCCAGGTCGTCGCTTCGTCATACCAGAAGCTCTGCTGGCCCAGCGTCGTGAACCGGACGAGGATGCCGAGCACCACGATCGCGCCCAGCACCCACCACGTCGCCCGCGACTCAGGCGCGTCGGCAACACTGCTGGAGCGGACCGGCGTGTCCGGAGAGCCGGTGACGACGCCCATCGGGCAAGGATATGCCGCTCCTGCCCGCGGAGATTCCAGAGCGCCGCCGCGGCGGCATCCCCGCGGGCGAGGAGCTGTGGCCTACTCCGGCTGCTGCTCGGGCGGCTCCAGGCCGGCCAGCCAGCTGCCGGTGTCGCCGGGCTGTGTCGGCTCGGCGACGTCGGAGACGTCCTCGGTGAAGGACGCCGGATCCGGCCCCTCGTCGCCTGCCGAGGGGTCCGGTTCCGCCTGGGGTGCGATCGGGAAGCTCTCGAGGGCCGCGGGACGGGCCGGGAAGGCCACGGTCGCCGCCGGCGGCTCAGCCGCCGGGAAGCGCTCCGAGGCCTGGTCGGCCAGCGTGGTCAGCGCGGAGGAGACGCTGCGCACGTCCTCCAGCAGCCGCTCGCGCTCGCGCCACACCGCATCGGTCTCGCTGTCGAGGTCGCGCAGGCGCTCCTTGGCCTCGGTGGTGATCGCCACCGCGTTGGCGGCGGCGTCAGCGACGCAACGGTCGGCCTGCTCCTGGGCCAGCCGGGTGGTCTCGTGGGCCTGGTCGTGGGCGACGACGAGGATCGATGCCGTCTGCTCGCCGATGCGCTCCAGCTCTTCGGTGATCGACGGGCGCGGCTTGCGCGTCGCCCGCACCTCGGTCAGCTCGCGCTCGAGTTCGGCGAGGTGCTCGTCGACGGCGGTCCGGTTGTAACCGAACGCCGCCATCGGGAAGCGCCCGCTCTCCTCGGGCTCAGGCTCGGGCTCAGGCTGGCGCTCGGGCTCGCGCTCGGGCGCCGCCGCTGCCGGCTCGTCCTGGCACTCCTTGGGGGGATCGGCGTGCCGCGCCGCCGAGTCCTCGGGCGGGAGGTCGGCCATCCACGGGGCGGGGCGGCCGGCGCGATGCTCGGCGACCCGGCGCGCCGGGCGCTCGGGCCGCTCGGGCCGTTCTGGCCGCTCGCGGCGGCGGGGAGCGCGCTGCTCACCGGTCAGCTCGGCGAACAGGTCGGGCCCGTTCTCGCTCCCGAATTCCTCCCCGGGGGGCATCCGTTCGACCCCGGTGATCCAGTTGGCAAATCGTCCCGCGACCTCGGCGAACGGCGAGCGCGGGGGGTCCTCTCCTGGGGCCTGCTCGTCAAGCGGGGCGTCCGGTCGGCGGAAGTAGGTCATGCGGTGACTCCTTGGCTGGCGATCACGAGGCTGTTCGCCGCCGCGCGGCGGTTCCCTGTCAGCGCCCGGCCGCCGCCACGGATCCTGCAGCCGGCCGATCCGGGGAGCCGTCAGCCGGCGGGGACGGCCAGGCGCTGGCCGGCCGCCCGAGCCAGGGCGGCGTGGTGGCGCTCGGGCCCGCCCAGCAGGACCCGGTCGACCTCGCCGCGCTTGTAGAGCCAGTGCACGTCGGCCTCCCAGGTGAAGCCGATCCCGCCGTGGGCCTGAATGGCCGAGGCCGGGACCTCGCGGGCGCCGGTCGCCGCCGCGGCGGCGGCCAGGGCGGCCGCCTCGCCGAGTCGCTGAGGCTCGGCATCGGCCGCCCAGGCAGCGTAGTACGCCGTCGAGCGGGCGCTCTCGGTGTACAGCAGCATCTGGGCGCAGCGGTGCGAGACGGCCTGGAAGGAGCCGACCGGCACACCGAACTGCTTGCGGTCCTTGACGTACTCCAGCGTCATCTCCAGCGCGCGCTGGCAGACGCCGACGACCTCCGCCGCCAGCGCGGCCCGCACCCGATCGCCGACGTCGGCGGCCAGCGCCTCCCCGTCCGCGTCGGCGCTGACGGTGGCAAACCGGCGCGTCGGGTCGATGGCGACCAGCGACTCGGCGTCCGGCGAGGCGACCAGCCGGGCGCCCTCGTCGTCGAGCAGGACAAGCACGTCGGCGCCGTGGCCGTCGATGACCAGCTCGGCCGTGCCCACCCCCGCCGACAGCTCACCGCCGGCCAGGCCCGGCAGCCACCGGGCCCGCTGCTCGTCGCTGCCGCCGGCCTGGATCGCCGCCGCGGCGACCGCGGTGGAGAAGAAGGGGGTCGCCGCGCAGGCGTACCCAAGCTCCTCCAGCAGCACGCCGAGCTCGACCGCGCCCAGTCCCTGGCCGCCGTAGCGCTCGGCCACGGCGATGCCCGCCCAGCCCAGCTCGACGAGCTCCCGCCACAGCGCCGCGTCGTATTCGCCGGCCTCCGCGGCCTGGCGCACCTTGGCCCACGGCGAGCGCGCGGTCAGCAGCTCGCGGGCCACGTCCTTGATCTCGCGCTGGTCCTCGGTCAGATCGAAGTCCATGTCGAATCCTCCCCCTACCGTGCCTTGGGCAGCCCGAGCACGCGCTCGGCCACGATGTTCTTGAGCACCTCGGTGGTGCCTCCCTCGATCGAGTTGCCGCGCGCCCGCAGCAGCTCATAGGACCAGCGCGCCCCGGCCTGGAGCGCCACCGGACCCAGCAGGTCCGCGGCCAGCTGGGTCAGCTGCTGGTTGGTCTCAGACCACATCCACTTGGTCAGCGACCCTTCGGGCCCGGGCTCGCCGTACTTCTCGATCGCGGTCAGCCCCCGGTAGGCGGTGAGGCGGAGCACCTCGGCCTTGAGGTGCATCTGGCCCAGGCGCTCGGCGATCACCGGATCGTCGAGCAGCCCGCGCGCCATGGCCTCGCCGATCAGGCGGTCGAGCAGCTGGCGCATCCGCACCTGCAGGAAGAACGCCAGCCCGGCGCGCTCGTTCATCAGCGTCGTCAGCGCCACCCGCCAGCCGTTGCCGACGCCGCCCAGCACGTTCTCGTCCGGGATCCGGGCGCCATCGATGAACAGCTCGTTGAACTCGCTCTCGCCGGTGATCTGCCGCAGCGGGCGCACCTGCACGGCCTCCTGGTCCATGTCCATCAGGAAGTAGGTCAGGCCCTTGTGCTTGGGCGCCTCGGGGTCGGTGCGCGCCACGAGCATGCACCACTTGGAGTACTGGGCGCCGCTGGTCCAGACCTTCTGCCCGGTGACCACCCACCCGTCGCCATCCTTCACCGCCCGCGTCTTGAGGCTGGCCAGGTCCGAGCCGGCGTCGGGCTCGGAGAACCCCTGGCACCAGATCTCCTCGCCGGTGAGGATCGGCGCCAGGTAGCGATCCTTCTGCTCGGGCGTCCCGTAGGCCATGATCGTCGGCCCGGCCAGCAGCACGCCCAGCACGTTGGCCATCATCGGCGCGCCGGACCGGCCCAGCTCCTCGAAGAAGATCGCGGACTGGGTCAGCGTCGCGCCGCGCCCGCCGTACTCGACCGGCCAGTGCACCGCCGCCCAGCCGTCCGTGGCCAGCTCCCGCTGATAGTCGCGCCGCCAGGCGTAGTGCGCGTCCTCGTCGCCATGGGGCTCCTGGCCGGGCTCGTGCTCGGCAAACCAGGCGCGCAGCTCATCCCGGAACGCCAGCTCCGGCTCGCTGAAGGTCAGATCCATCGACACTCCTTCGCAGGTGGGGTGCTCACGCAGTATGAGACACGCAATGAGCGATGTCTCAATTGTGCGACACCGTGATGCTGAATGCGGTGCGGTACTCGTCCCCGGGGGCGACCAGGGGCAGCCCGCTGCCGGAGGCCAGCGCGTTGATCGCCGCGGTCATCGGCTCAAAGCAGATGTAGTCATGGCCGGGAGGCGCGTACACCTGGGCCACGGAGAACCCCTCGTCGAAGGTGACCGTCACCGTCCCGGCCGCCGCGGCGACGCCGAACGCGGGCGGCGAGGTCAGTCCGGCCAGGCCGTCGTCCCAGCTCTGATCGCCCAGCGTGAAGCTGGTGGGGTCCAGCGGCACGCGTCCGCCGGTGGGGATCATGTGGTCGTCGAGGACCAGCCGTTCGTTCGCCCCCAGCGACACGCGCCACGCGTCGCGGTGTTCGTCGCCGGGCGGGCGCAGGTAGGGGTGGAAGCCGAAGGACACCGGCACCGTGTCCTGACCGGTGGCCAGCACCGTGGTGACGATCTGGATTCCGGCGTCGCCCACCCAGGCGTCCAGGCGCACCTCGTGGGCGAACGGGAACAGCTCGAGCAACTCCGGCGCGGTCCAGGCCAGGCGCGCGCTCACGCGATCCTCGGCGGTGCGCTCCTGCAGCGCCCATCGCAACAGGCCCGGCAGGGCGCCGTGGATCGGCAGCCCGTTGGGGTCCAGCGCGTAGCGACCCTCGGGGGCGGGCAGCGCGACCCGCTTGCCGGCCGCCTCGTACCCGGGCGCCGCCAGCCGGTTGGCCCATGGGTACAGCAGCGGCACGCCCATCGTCTTGCCGAGCTCGGCATAGGCGGCGACGCCGCGCCCGGCGTCCAGCAGCTCGGCGCCGTCGTGCACGAGCGAGCGACAGACCATGTTCGCGTCCGGCACGAACTCGGCCGCGACCCCGCCACCGGCCGAGACGATGCGCACCGTGTTAAATCCGTCCGTCGACCCCATCGGCCCTAAGCATCGCACGGAATGCCGCCACCCCAGATCCTGATCGTCGGCGCCGGGTTCGGCGGGATCGCCGCCGCCATCGAGCTGCGACGCCACGGCCTCCGGGACGTAACCATCCTGGAGAGCGCGCCGGAGCTGGGCGGCACATGGTTCTACAACGACTACCCGGGCGCCGCGTGCGACGTGCCCAGCCACGCCTACTCGTTCTCATTCGCGCAGCGGCGCGAGTGGTCGCGCCTGTGCTCGCCCCGGCTCGAGATCCTGAACTACCTGCGCGGCGTCGCCGACGACCACGGCATCCGGCCGCTCATCCGTTTCTCCCAGCGCGTCAGCGCCTGCGCCTTCGACGAGGCGGCCGGGCGCTGGCGGGTGTCGACCGAGAGGGGCGAGACCCACGAGGCGGACGCGCTGATCCTGGCCACCGGGCAGCTCAACCGGCCCTCGATCCCGTCGCTGCCCGGGCTCGAGCGGTTTGCCGGCCACGGCTTCCATTCAGCGCGGTGGGATCACGACTACGACCTGCGCGGCCGGCGGGTGGCGGTGGTCGGCACGGGCGCGTCGGCGATCCAGTTCGTGCCGGAGGTCGCCCGCCACGCGGCGCAGCTGACGGTCTTTCAGCGGACCGCCAACTGGATGCTGCCCCGCCGCAACCACGTCTACCCGCCGCGGCTGCGGGCGATGCTGCGAACCCCTGGCCTCCAGCGGGTGCGGCGGGCGCTGCTGTTCGCGTTCCTGGAGAGCCTGACGGCGTCGATTCGCCATCCCCGCACCCTCGGCCGTCTCTCCGCGATCCGCTCGGCCCGGTTCATGCGCACCCAGGTGCCGGACCCCGAGCTGCGCGCCCGCATCTGGCCCGACTACACCTTCGGCTGCAAGCGGGTGCTGTTCAGCTCCCATTACCTGCCCACGCTGGCCCGGCCCAACGTGGAGCTGGTCACCGCGCCGATCGCCGAGGTGACCGAGACCGGGCTGCGGACGTCCGACGGGACGCTGCACCCGGCGGACTGCATCATCTGGGCCACCGGCTTTCGCGCCAGCGAGTTCGTGGCGCCGATGGAGGTCCGCGGCGCCGGTGGGCGGCGACTGACCGACGCCTGGGCCGGCGGGGCGCACGCCCACCTCGGGATGACGGTGCCGGGGTTCCAGTCGATGTTCCTCATGTACGGGCCCAACACCAACACCTCAGGCGGCTCGATCATCTTCTTCCTCGAGACCCAGGCGACCTACATCCGCCAGGCGCTGGCGCACCTGAGCGCCGCCGGCTACGCCGCGCTCGACGTGCGGCCCGAGGTCGAGGCGGCCTCGGATCGCGAGATCCAGGCCGCCTTCGCCGGGACCGCGTGGACGCACTGCAACTCCTGGTACCGGAATCGCGACGGCCGGATCGTGGCCAACTGGCCCGGCTACATGGCCGCGTACCTCAAGCGCGCCGGCCGGTTTGACCCGGCGGAGTTCATGTTCACCCCGGCGGGCGGCGATGGGCGGGCATCCGCCGCGGGATCGGCTCAGGCGGTGGCCTCGACCGGGCTGCCCTGAGGCGGGCGGACCTGCTCGAGGCGATCCACCTCGGCCAGCGCCGGGAACAGCCGGCCCCAGCTGAGCGCGATCAGCATCGTCATCATCCCGCCGCCGACGACCGCCGGGATCGTCCCGACCAGGTAGGCGGCCACGCCGGATTCGAACGCCCCCAGCTGGTTGGAGGCGCTGATGAACACCATCTCGACGGCGTTGACCCGCCCGCGCAACCGATCAGGGCTGGCCAGCGCGACCGTGGTCGACCGGATGTTCATGCTGTAGAGGTCGACGAAGCCGCTGACCGCCAGCGCGGCCAGCGACAGCGGATACCAGCGCGAGAGCCCGAACACGACGATGCTCAGGCCGTAGAGGAAGACCACCGTCAGCAGCAGCCGGCCGGCGCGGCCGCCGATCGGGCGCCGGGTGACGGCCGCCGCCGCGGCCAGGGCGCCCACCGCCGGCGCCGCCCGCAGCACCCCCAGGCCGGTGGCCCCCACGTGCAGGATCGAGCGGGCGAAGATCGGCAGCAGCGCGACCGCGCCGCCGAACAGCACCGCCAGCAGATCGAGCAGGATCGCCCCCAGCAGGATCTGGGTGTGGCCGACGAACCGCAGGCCCTCGAGCACGCTGTGGACGGTGGCCGGCTCCGGGGTGCCCTGCGCGCTGAGGTCGGCGGCCGCCGCCGGATGGATGGCCATCACGCAGCCGGCGGCGAACAGACACGAGCCGGCGGCGAGCAGATAGACCAGCGACGGCGAGATCCCGTACAGCAGGCCGCCCAGCGCCGGGCCGATGACCATCCCGCCCTGGCTGGCGATCGATCGCAGGGTCATCGCCGAGACCAGCAGCTCCGGCCCGACCAGGGTCGGGGGCATCGCCCGCGCCGCCGGCGTGCCCAGCGCCATGCACGTGCCGGCGCCGACGGCCAGTGCCAGGTAGGGAACGACCGAGGTGTCGCCCGACCCGCTGAGCAGCGCCAGGCCCACGCCGACGCCGACCCCGATCAGCAGCGACCCGGCGAACACCCAGCGCCGCGGCACCCGGTCGGCCAGGTGGCCCGCCGGCAGGGCCAGCACGAACATCGGGATGAACTCGGCCAGGCCGATCCAGCCCAGGTCCAGGGCGCTGCCATGCTGGCTGTAGACCTCCCAGCCGATGACCACCTCGAGCATCTGGAGGCTGATCCACATGGCGAGGACGGCCAGCCACCAGCGGCGGAAGTCGCGTACCTCCAATGCGGGCCCCAGACGTCTCACCGGCTTTCAGCCTAGTGCGCGGTTATGGTGGCCCGGTGCCCGCCACCCTGGCCACGCAACGACTCCAGCTCGCGCCCTGGTCCGAGCGCCACACCGCCATGCTCGGCACACTGGCGCTGACTCCAGCGGTGGTCCGCCACATCGGCGACGGGTCGCCGTGGACCGACGCCCGGGTGCAGGACGTCTCTGCCCACAACGTCGAGCACTGGCGCCGCCACGGATTCGGGTGGCGCGTCGCGACCCTCACCGGGCAGCCCGCCTCGGCACCGGTCGGGTTCATCATGCTCGGCTTCGCCGGCGAGGGCGCCGGCATCGCCGCTGACGAGTACGAGATCGGCTGGTGGCTGGACCCCAGTGTGTGGGGCCGCGGACTGGCCCGGGAGGGCGCCGCCGCCCTGCGCGACGAGGCGTTTGAGCGGGTGGACGCGCCCAGTGTCGTGGCTCGGGTCCAGCCGGCCAACGGCGCGTCGCTGGCGGTGGCGGCGGCGATCGGCCTGACGCCCGACGGCGAGAGCGTCGGGCGGGGCGGGGAGCCGATCGCGGTGCTGCGGCTGACCGCCGCGGACTGGGCCGCGCGGGGCGAGCCGCGGTAGCTAGCGGCGCCGTTTCACTAGCGGCGCTGCCCGCGGCTGGCGTCGACGAGCTCGTCGAGCCGGACGAGCTTGACCCGGGGGCGTCCGGCGGGGGCGCCCAGCTCAGACTCAAGCTGATCGATCGCCTCCCAGCCGGCCCAGGTGACGTGGCCGGGCATCCGCTCGGTCAGCCACGCCGCGATCGCCTCCGGATCCGCCAGCGCCGGATCCGGGACGCCCAGCGCGCCGGCCTGCTCGTCCTCGAGGATCCGCGCCACCGTGTCGGCCGCGTCCTTCTTGTTGGTCCCGATCACTCCCGACGGGCCGCGCTTGATCCACCCCACCACGTACTCGCCCGCGCAGCGACCGGCGTCATCGCGCACCCGGCCGCCGTCGTTGCGGATCAACCCGCGCCGCTCATCGAACGGCACTCCGGCCACCGGCGTGCCCCGATAGCCGATCGACCGCAGCACCAGGCCGCACTCGATCACCTCCTCCTCCCCGGTCGGCTCGGCCGCGATCCGCCCGTCCTCGCGGGCCACCAGCCGGTTGATCGCGACCCGCACGCCGGTCACCGGCCCGTCCTCCCCGTCGCCCATGATCTCCACCGGCGAGCGCAGAAACCGCAGCTCCAGCCGATGCGACTTGCCCGCCGGGGTCCGCTGGGCGTACTCGCGCAGGATCTCGACGTTGCGCCGCCTGGTCGTATCCGCATCCTCGGCGGCCTCCACCCCCTCCAGCTGCGCCGGGTCGACGATCACGTCCGCCCGGGCAAGCTCCCCCAGCTCGCGCAGCTCCGGGTTGGTGAATGCCACCTCCGCCGGCCCGCGGCGCCCGAGCAGCACCACCTCGGTCACCCCGGCCATGCCAAACGCGTCCAGGGCATGGTCGGCCGTGTCGGTCGGCGCCAGCTCGCCGGGATCGAGCACCAGCATCCGCGCCACGTCGATCGCCACGTTGCCGTTGCCCACCACCACCGCCCGGCCGCCGTTCAGGTCGAAGTTGTGATCGGCGAAATGCGGATGGCCGTTGTACCAGGCCACGAACTCCGTCGCCGCGTGGGACCCCGGACGATCCTCACCCGGGATCCCCAGCCGGTTGTCGACCGCCGTTCCGATCGCGTAGACCACCGCGTGATAGCGCGCCAGCAGATCCTCGCGCGAGACCCCGGCCCCGAGCGTCACCGCGCCGAAGAACCGGAACGCATCGTGCAACGCCGTCTTGGCGTACATCCGCGTCACCGACTTGATCTTCGGATGGTCCGGCGCCACCCCCGCCCGCACCAGACCGAACGGGGTCGGCAACGCATCGAACAGGTCGACCTCGAACCCCGCCTTGAGCAACTGATCGGCCGCGTAGAACCCCGCCGGGCCCGCACCCACGATCGCCGCGCGGTTCATGCGCCGCCCACGTCCACGGTCGTCGGATCCAGGTAGCGGCGGCGCAGCATCTGGTACTCCTCGACCGCCGTCTGCGCCCACCGGGCCGAGGAGCCCGACAGCGGCTTCTTCTCCGCCGCCGGCACGCCCGCCGCCAGCACCTCCGGGGCGATCGTCCTGCGCTCCGGGACGACCGCGCCGGCCGCGACCATCGCCCGGGCGCCGACATGGGCCCGCTGGAGGACGATCGCGCCCATCCCGATGACCGCGCCGTCGTCGATCCGGCAACCCTCGAGCAGGGCGCCGTGACCGACGATCACGCCCTCGCCGACGATCGTCGGCAGCTCCAGCGCGCAGTGGATCACGGCGGTGTCCTGGATCGAGCAGCGGGGTCCGATCTCGATCCGGCTCAGGTCGCCGCGGAGCACCGCGCCGAACCACACGCTGCAGTCGTCGCCGACGTGGACGTTGCCGATCAGCACCGCCGTGGGCGCCAGGTAGACGTCGCGGCCGATGGTCGGCGCGACGCCGTCGAGCTCGATGATCTGTGCCATCCAAGGCGAGGCTATCGAGCGCTGCCGGCACGACGCCTGCATACTGAGCGGGTGACCAGCCGCCCCGTTCCCGACCCCATCACGGACCTCGGCCTGCCGTCCGGCTTCGTGCCGGCGGTCCCGCTCGACGAGGGCTTTGACGCGCTCTACGGCCTGGAGCTGACCGAGGTCGGCAGCGAGGGGGAGATCGTGCGCGGCCGCGTCGCGATTCGCGACGAGCTGCGCCAGCAGGCGGGCATCCTCCACGGCGGGGTCATCGCCGCGCTGGCCGAGGCGCTGGCCTCGCGCGGGACGTGGATGGGCGCGGGGCGTGCCGGCAACGCGGTGATGGGCATGTCCAACGACACGAGCTTCCTGCGGCCGTTCGCCGATGGCCACGTCAACGCCGTGGCCACGCCCCGCCATCGTGGCCGGACGCGCTGGCTGTGGGAGGTGCGCGCCCACGACGACGACGGGCGCTTGTGCGCGATCACCACCGTCAACATCGCCATCCGGCCGCGGGGCGGCGCGGACAGCCGGTCTCAACCGGCCAGCTGATCGGCGACCGCCGGCTCCTCGGCCAGCGTGACCGGGGGCAAGCGCCGGGGCCGCGGCCGGTAGCGGGCCAGCCCGACGCCCGCCAGGCACAGGATCCCGCCGGGGAGCGCCAGCAGCGGCGGCACCTCCGCCAGGAGCAGCCATCCGAGCAGCACCGCGATGGGCGGGACCAGATAGGTGATCGGGCCCAGCCGGCCGGCGTCGGTGCGCGCCAGCGCGTAGGCCCAGGTCGAGAAGCCGATTGCCGTCGGCACCAGGCCGAGGTAGACCGTCCACGCAATCGTCGATCCGCTGGCCCGGCCCAGCTGGTGGACCAATGCCGGGGCGAACGGCAGGCAGCAGATCGCGCCGATCGTGCACGCCATCCAGGTGACGGCCAGCGGCGAGCCGAACCGCAGGGTCGGCTTCTGGGCCACCACTCCGATCGAGTAGACGGCCGCGGCGACGATGCACAGGGCCGTCCCCCAGCCGGCGCTGAAGCCGTGGCGCGAGGTGCCGATGGCGATGAGGGCGACGCCCGAGAACGAGACCGCGCAGCCGACGAGCAGCAGCTTGCCGATGCCCTCCTTGAGCCAGACGCCGGCCAGGAACGCGATGAACAACGGCCCGACGTTGACCAGCAGCGAGGCCACGCCGGCGTCGACGCGCCGCTCGGCGGCGTTGAGCGCCACGTTGTAGGCGCCGAACCACAGGACACCGCAGACGACGACGCCCAGCAGACCGGGACGGCTGACCATCTTCTCGCGCCGGACGAGCATCATCGCCCCCAGCGCCAGGCACCCCACCAGCAGCCGGGCCAGCGCCAGCGGGCCGGGGCTCAGCTCGCGGCCGGCGTAGCGAATCCCCACGAACGCCGACGCCCACGCGCAGACCGTCAGCAGCGCCGCACCCAGCGCCAGCCGGGAGAACGGTTGGGGTGACGCGAGCGGTTCGGGCATCTTGCGCATTGAACGGCATCGGCCCCCGGTTTGTGAGAAGCTGGCGCCGTCTGAGTGCTACGGGGAGGAGTCCTCATGATGTTCTCTGGTCTTTCGCCGGCCCGCGTCCGGAGCCGGCTGTGGTGCGCGATCGCCGTGTGCGGCGGCCTGGCCGCCTGCGCGCTGACCCTGACCAGCGCCGCCTCGGCGGCGCGAAGCGGTCGTGACGCGGTCACCGCGGCGACGCCGAGCTGCGCGACCAGCGGCCTGGTCGTCTGGCTGAACACGCAGGGCAACGGCACCGCCGGCACGATCTTCTACACGCTGGAGTTCACCAACCTGTCCGGCCGCACGTGCACGCTGCGCGGCTATCCGGGGGTGTCGGCCGTCAACCTGTCCGGCGGGCGCGTCGGCAGCGCCGCCTCGCGGTCGACCGGCCACGCCGTGAAGACCATCTCGCTGGCCAAGGGCGCCACCGCGACGGCGACGCTCGGAGCCGTCGACACCGGCGCGCTGCCCAACTGCCGCAGGACCACCGCGGCCGGGCTGCGCGTCTACCCGCCCAACCAGACGGCCTCGCGCACGATCCCGTTCCCGTTTCCCGCCTGCGCCAACAGCGGGCCGGCATTCCTGCGGGTCGCGCCGGTCGCCAGGTAACGGCTCCGGCCAGGCCGGCAGCTGGTCAGCGGTGGCCCGGTAGCCTTCAGCTCAGAGAGGGAATCCGTGGCCCAGGCCGATCATCCGACCCATACACCTTCGCTGCCCATCCGGCTGGCGATCTCCTGGCTGACCAACGCGCTCGTGCTGGCCGTCGTCGTCGGGCTCATCAGCGGCGTGCGCACGTCCTCGGTCGGGGCGCTGCTGGCCGCCGCGGCGGTGTTCGGCGTGCTCAACACCCTGCTCAAGCCGCTGTTGCGCCTGATCACGCTGCCGCTGGCGCTGCTCACCTTCGGGCTGGCGTGGTTCTTCGTGTCGATCGCGATGCTGGCGCTCACCAGCGACATCGTCGGCGGCTTCACGATCCACGGCTTCTGGACCTTCGTCGAGGCGGCGCTGATCGTCTGGGTCGTCAACCTCATCCTCGACTTCACCCCGGGGCCCTGGCAGGTCACGGGCAAGCGCGGGCGGATCAACCGTCGCCGCGCGGAGCGCACGCTGCGCTAGGGCCGCCGTCGGGGTCCGTCGGCTGCGGCCGTGGCCGGTCGTGCCGGCGTTTGCTCGGGAGAGCCCCGCGCCGGCAGCCGACAGTCGCCGGTCGGGCGGAAAAAAAGGGCGCCACGAAGGGGCGCATGCCTGCCTTCGACCGTTCCAACGTCCCTGATCGGGCTCCGTGCGCCCGAAACCGTCGGCAAACGTCCCAACCAACGCGTCCGTCAAGCCGCGAGGGACGTTTGCCGCTCTCACGACGGCAAACGCCCCACCCAACCGGCGGCGGACGCCGATTGGGACGTTTGCCGACGGTCAACCCGCCGCAGCCGCTCGCCTCCCCTCGTTGCTGCCGTTTTTCGCGCGACCGGCGACTGTGGGCGGCCGGCACGGGGCTCACCCGAGGCGGCGTCCGGAGGGCACCGGGGCCGGCTGGGCCGGGCGGCGGTCAGGCGCCGGCCGGCCGGTCAGACCACCTTCAGCAGCCGTCGATGCCGCAGGCGTCGCCGCCCGTGACCACGGGCACCGGCTTGCGGGCGGCCCAGCCCTGCTGGAGCAGGCCCAGCAGCGCCTCGGGCGGATGGGCCCCGGAGGCGCCCATCGCGCGGTCGACGACGAACGTGGGGACGGCGCTGATGCCGAAGTCGCCGGCGGTCTTCTCGTCCTCGCGGACCTCGTCGGCGAAGCGGTCGCCGGCCAGCATCTCGGCGATCTCGTCGGCGGGGAGGCCGACCTCGACGCCGAGGCGCTGGAGCGTCTCGTGGTCGGAGATCAGCTCGCCCTCGCTGAAGTAGGCGCGCAGCAGCCGCTCCTTCATCGCGTCCTGGAGATCGTGGGCGGCAGCCAGGTGCACCAGCCGGTGCCCGTCGAAGGTGTTGCCGCCGCGGGAGACGTCGAGGCGGAAGTCCAGACCCTCGCCGGCGGCGGTCTCGGTCATCTCCTGTCCGGCCTCGCGGGCACGCTCGACGGACATGCCGTACTTGCGCGCCAGGTGCTCGGCGCGATCACCCTCGCGCTCAGCCGGCGCTCCGGGATCGAGCTCGAAGCTGCGCCAGGTCACGTTGACCTGGTCGCGGTGGTCGAACTGGGCCAGGGCGGCCTCGAACCGGCGCTTGCCGACGTAGCACCACGGGCACGCGATGTCGGACCAGATCTCGATTTCCACGGTGAACTCCTGACGTCGTTGAGGGCACAATCGAGTTTAGCCCGCCTCACGCGCACGGTTCAGACGCCGGCGGTTCAGACGCCGGCGGTTCAGACGCCGGCGGTTCAGACGCTGACGGTTCAGACGCCGGCGGTCTAGAGGCTGACGGTTCAGACCCTGAAGGTTCAGACGCTGAAGGCGCCGACCAGCTCGTCGAGCTGACCGGCCATCCGCGCCAGATCGTCGCTGGCCGTGGTGATCTCGGTCGTCGACGACGTCGACTCCTGCGCGGAGGCGGCCATCTCCTGAGTGGCGGCGCTCGTCTCGGTGGCCAGCGTGGCCACGTGCTCGGTCGCCGCCGCGGCGCGCTCGACGCACCCGCCCACGCTCTGGATGCTGGCGGCCAGGCCGTTGAACGCGTCGCGGGTCTCGCCGGCGGCGTCGGCGGCCGACTCGGCCAGCTTGCGCACCTCCTCGGCGACGACCGCGAAGCCGCGGCCCGCCTCGCCGGCCCGGGCCGCCTCGATCGCGGCATTGAGCGCGAGCAGGTTGGTCTGATCGGCGATCTTGGTGATCTGAGTCGTCAGCGCCACGCCCTGCTTGACCACGACGGCGGCCTGGGCGGCCGTGCTGACGGCCTCCTCGGTGGCGGTGCGGGCGCCGGCGACGAGCGCCACCTGGCGCTCGGCGCTGTCGGACACCTGGACCACCGAGGCGGCGATCGCCTCGATCATCAGCCCGGTCTGCTGCGAGGAGGCGCTCATCTCCTGGGATGAGGCCGCGACTCGAGAGGCCAGCGACCCGATGTCGTCCACCATCCCGCCGACCCGCTCCCCGAGGCGCTCGCGCATCGCGTTGTACTCCTCCAGGGCGATCTGAGTCTTGGCCAGCATCGAGTTGACCAGCTCGATCAGGTCCTGCAGGTCCGGGTCGTCGCTGCTGACGGCGATCGGCGCGGTCGCCGGCTGGACCTCGACCGTCAGGTCGCCACGGTTCATGGCGTCCAGGCCGACCACGAGGTCGGTCAGGCAGTGATCGTGGAGGCTGTGCAGCCGGTCCTTGAGCTGCTCGAGCGCGACGTCGTGCGGGCGCACAGGCTCATTGCGCATGAAAATCCCTTTCGTGGGTCATCGATCGCGCCCCGGTTCGCGGCGCATCGGTCAAACTCGGCAGCGACGCCGAAGTCTTGAACCTCAGACCGGCGAGTCGGCGCCGAGCCCGTGCTCCAGCGCCCCCTTGACCCCCGCGTCGAGCGCGTTGAGCCGATACAGCGTCAGCGCCTCGGCCGACTGAAAGCGCCCGCCGGGCGCGGTGCCGGGGCCGTGGTGGGAGAGCACGCAATGCAGGAGCGCCAGCCGGCGGTCGTCGTCCAGCACACCCGCGGCGCGCTCGGAGAGCAGACGCTCGCCGATCACCAGATGGCCGAGCAGGCGGCCCTCATCGGTCACGCCGATCTCCGCGCCGTAGGTGAACTCGCGGGCGCGACCCAGGTCGTGGGTCAGCGCGGCGGTCAGCAACAGATCGGAGTTCAGCCCGGCGTGCAGCTGACAGGTCTCGTGGGCCAGCGTCGCCACCGCGACGGTGTGCTCGAGCAGCCCGCCCAGATAGCTGTGGTGCTGGGAGCGGGTGCAGGGCGCCCGCCGCAGCTCGGCCCGGAGCGGCTCGTCGTCGAGCAGTCCGCGCAACAGGCGCTGGTAGCCGCGGTCATACACCTCGCCGGCCAGGTGCTCGAGAAAACCGTCGAGCTCGTCGATGTCGCGGTAGGCGGTGGGCAGAAAGCGCGCCGGGTCGACCGCGTCCTCGCTCGCCACGCGGGCGATGTCGGACACCTCGAGCACGAGTTGGTCGCGGAAGCGCTCGACCTTGCCCCGAACGCGGACCACATCGCCGCGCTCGAACCGGCCGGCCAGCGCATCGGCCCCCTGGAACGCGCGCGCCGTCACCGTGCCGGTGCGATCGCGCAGCTCGAGCGCCAGATACGGCGAGCCGCCACGGGTCATCAGGCGGTCCTTGCGGGTGCACGCGAACACCGCGTCGACGTCGTCGCCGGGGCGCAGTCCGCTCACCGCGACCACCGTTTCCTCGGAAGGCAGCATGAGCGCATGATGTACGGTGAGTCGGATGCAGCCGCTGCAATGGGAGCACCGTCCCGACGGTCTGAGGGCGCCGGCGCTGATCTGCGCGTTCAAGGGTTGGAACGACGCCGCCGACGCCGCCTCGAGCGCGATCCAGTTCGTCGGCTCGGCGCTCGGCGCCCGCCGGTTCGCCACCATCGATCCCGAGGATTTCTACGACTTTCAGGCCACCCGGCCGCGGGTCAAGATGGTCGAGGGCCAGACCCGCGAGATCGTCTGGCCGGCGGTCGAGCTGTTCGAGGCCCGCGTCCCCCGCGCGCCGCGCGACCTCATCCTGCTGACCGGCTCCGAGCCGTCATTCCGCTGGCGCACCTTCTGCAAGCTGGTGGTCGAGCTGGCCGAGGCACTGGGCGCCCAGCTGGTGGTCACGCTCGGCGCCCTGCTGGCCGACGTCCCCCACACCCGCCCGATCGCGGTCACCGGCCTGAGCTCGGACCAGGCGCTGGTCGCCCGCCTCGGGCTGGCCCCCTCGTCCTACGAGGGCCCCACCGGAATCGTCGGCATCCTCCACGCCGCCTGCCAGCAGGCCGGACTGCCGTCCGCCAGCCTGTGGGCCGCGGTGCCGCACTACATCGCCGCCACCCCCAACCCCAAGGCGGCGCTGGCGCTCGTCCGCAAGCTCGAGGGGCTGGTCGGCGTCGCCGTCGACGGATCGGACCTGGAGATCGCCTCCGCCGACTACGAGAGCCAGGTCAACGTCGCCGTGCAGTCAGACCCTGACGTGCAGGCGTTCGTCGAGCGCCTCGAGCAGGCCGCCAGCGAGGAGGCCGACGACTCCCCGACCGCGCTGCCCTCCGGCGAGACGATCGCCCGCGACCTGCAGCGCTTCCTGCGCCAGCGGGGCGACGGCCCACCGCCGGCGTAGCCCGGCGGCGGGACATGCTGGACATGCACTCTGCACCACGCTGTCGGTGTTTTTTGGGTGCGTGGTCTGAGGTGCGCGGATTGCGCGCGTTCTGAACCACCCTCGGGCGAAACGGTCGATGCGTGGTCCAAAGTGCGGGTTTTGTTGCCATGACGCAACACGCAACACCCAACGCATCACAGCCGGCAGCGACCGCCCGACCCACCACTGGATAGGCCGCCGTTGACGTTCGTCCATACCCCTCTCAGCGCCCCACGGACGACCACCAGACGACCACAGCGACGGCCAGACAACCGCCGTCAGCGCTCCGCCGCCGGACAGATCAGCCGGTAGTCGCACATCGAGCAGGCGGCGAACGACGGCGTCGGCTCGAAACCCTGGGAGAGGATCCCCTCGGCCACCTCCATCGCCACCTCGCGCACCCACTCGCCGCGGTCGCCGTCGTCAGAGGGCACCGCCACCTTCTGGTCGTCGAGCAGGTAGTAGTAGGCCTGCCGGGAGGCCTCCAGGCGCCACGACTCCCGCGCCCCCACGGCGTACAGCGACAGCTGAACGTCCTCGGCCAGCTGGGCGGCGTTCTTGGGCCGGCCGGTCTTGTAGTCGATCAGCTCGTACTCGCCGTCCGGCAGCCGGTCGACCCGATCGACCCGGCCCCGCAGCAGATGCGGCCCCAGCTTGAACGTGAACTGGCGCTCGAACCACACCGGCTGGGCCTCCTCGGAGCGGAAGCGCTCGTGGTAGCGAGTCAGCGCGCCGGCGGCCTTGCCCCGCAGCTGGCGCTCCTCCTCGGAGTCGCCGAAGCCCCCGCGCCGCCAGCCGGCCTCGAGCAGGCCCAGCAGCTCGGGCAGCGTGCCGGCGTCGTTGGCGTGGAAGCGCTCGAGCACCTGGTGAACGAGGATCCCGAACCGCTGGTGCAGCGTCGGCTCCTGGGGGATCCGGAACACCCGGGCGAACTTGTACTTCAGCGGGCAGGTCCGGTAGGTGTCGATGTCCGTCGCGGACAGCACCACCCCGTCGCCCCGCCGCGGCAAAAACGGCTCCAGCGACGGCTCGTCGCGCGCGGAGATCGCCCGGGCCCGGCGCCGGGCGTCGCGCTCGGTGTCGAGCAGGTAGTCGTCCAGCGCCGAGGACTCGAAGATCTCGCGCTGCTCGGCAGTGGTCGCCTGGAGGATGCGCGAGTTGACGTCGCGCAGCGCCTCGGCCACGCTCTGGCCCTCCGGCCGGGCCAGCAACGCCGCCACCTTGAGCATCTCCAGGTAGCGCACGACCGCGTGCGACACGTCCAGATCGGTGTCGAAGCGCAGCTCGCCCAGCCGCCCGCCGGCCCGCATCGTCCCCTCCAGCAGCTCGTCGCGGAGCAGCCGGTAGGTGGAGTGCAGCGCCTCGGCCGGCCCGAACAGCTCCTCCTCGCGGTCCTCCCACGAGGCGTTCAGCTCGGCGCGGACCGCCTCCAGCGCCGGGACCGGCGCCAGCGGGCCGCCCCGGTCGTCGGCGCGGGGATAGGCCAGGACCAGACGCTCGGCCGCCCGGCTGAGCGCGACGTAGAGCCGCTGGTCCGATGCCGCGCGGCGCGCCTCGTCGGTGTCGGGAGGCAGCGGCTCGGACAGCAGCGCCTCGGGGATGTGCTCGGCCGCGGCGCCGCCGCTCAGCCCGGCGTGCAGACCGACGACGTACACATGGTCGGCCTCCAGCCCGCCCGCCGCGGCCAGCGTCAGCACCTGGACCTGCGCCGATCCCCCCAGCTCCGGCTCCTCCTGCTCGCGCAGGCCGAAGTCGGCCACCGCGCTCACCGAGCGGGCGAACTCCCGCGGGGTGGTCTGGGGCGATCGGGCCACGTAGGCGGAGGCCAGCTCGCCGAACGCGGCCAGCGCCCGCAGGCGCTCCACGACGTCTGACTGGGCCGCGAACAGCTGCTGGCGGCGCAGCCCCAGCCGCTCGATCAGGCGGTGGACGTAGAGGTCGGGCCGGATCGTGTCGATCGCGCCCATGCCGGCCTTGTAGAGCTTGAGGAACACCCGGATGCGCTCGCGCGCCTCCGGCGGGACCTGGGGCGCCTCGATCGCCGCCGCCAGCGCGGACACCATGTCCAGCTTGCGCCGCCGGGAGATCTGGGTGCACCGGGCGATGTCAACCGCGCGCAGCTCGATCGGCGGCCGGGCCAGCGCGCGGACGACCGCGCCGGCGTCGGTCGGATCGGCCAGTAGCCGCAGCCACGCGAGCACGTCGCGGATCTCGGCGCGCTGGAAGAACGCCGCCTCCCCGATCAGCCGATGGGCGATGGCCCGCTCCTCCAGCGCGACGCTGATCGCCTGGCCCTCGTGGGTGATCTCGGGGACGAGCACCGCGACCCGTCGGGGCGCGACCGTCTCGCGCGCCAGCAGCCGCTCGATGTCGACCGCCACCGCCTGGGCCTGCGAGCGCTCGTTGGTGCACCGCCACAGCTCCACCTGGCCGCCGGGGGCGGCGGCGATTCCGGCTTCGTCGGCGGCATCCAGTCCGCGCAGCACGGCTCCGGCCGCCCGCCACACCCGGTCAGGGCAGCGCTGGGTGCGCTCCAGGCGCACCACCCGCGGCGACGGGGCGCGATCGGCGAACGCCTGCATCCGGGCCGCGCCGGCGCCCCGGAAGCGATGCAGCGCGCCGTGGGGATCGCCCGCGATCGTCATCGCCCTGGCCGCACCCAGCTCGAGCGCCAGCCTGGCCGGCGCCAGGTCGAGCTCCTGGGCGTCGTCGATGAGCAGGTAATCGAAGCCGCCGGGTCCGGCCGGACGGCGCCGCGCCACCGCCAGCGCGTCGGCGACGAGATCTCCGTCGTCGCGGGCGCCCGCGTCGTGCAGCAGGCGCTCATGGGTGCAGTAGACCTCGGCGAACTCGCGCTCCAGCGGCGCGTCGGGCGCCTCGTCCCCTGACAACTCGGCCGCCCACCCGCGGTAATCCTCAGCGCTGACCAGCTCGGCCTTGAGCCGGTCGATCCGTCGCACGAACGCCCCGAGCAGCAGGTTGGGCCGCCCGCCGAAATCGTGGTGGCGCAGGGACAGCTCGTCGATGCGCTCGACCAGCATGGCCAGCCGGTCGCCGGCGCTCAGCACCGAGTCCAGCGGATCCCCGCCGGCGCCGGCCGCCGCGCCTCGCAGCACGTGCGCGGCCAGCCGCGCCGGGTCGAGCACGAACAGCTGCTCGTAGCCGCGCTCCAGGCGGGTTTCGATCCGCGCCCGCAGCGCCGCCGCTCGAGCGCCCGAGGGCACCAGCACCGCGATCCGCTCGGGCTCGCAGCCCTCGCTCACCAGCCACCGAAACCGCGCCTCGACGATCCGCGTCTTGCCGGTCCCGGCCGCGCCGAGCACGAGCACGCTCGGGTCGTCATGGGTCGCGGCCGCCCGTTGCGACGGGGTCAGGCCGTCGAGCGGGCGATCCGATGCCGCCCGGTGAGAGAGCAGGTCCAGGGCCGGGGGCGGCGTGCTGCTGACGGGCTGCTCACTCACCGTCTGACAGCATAGGTTGAGGATGGCGCCCACCGACACCGCACTGGAGGCTGATTGGCTCGGCGCCTGCCGGCGTGCCGTGGACGGTCTGGCCGGCGTCCTGGCGGCCGCCCCGACCACCGCGCTGCGGGCCCGCGAGACCGGCACCCTGGGCAGCGGCGGCGACCGCACTCTGGAGATCGACAGCGCCGCCGAGTCGGTGGTGCTGCACCAGCTGTCGGGCCTGCACGAATCCGGGCTGCGCTTCAGCGCGGTGTCAGAGGAGCGGGGCGAGGTCGACTTCGGCGGGGGCCCGATCCGGGTGATCGTCGATCCCATCGACGGGTCGCTGAACGCCAAGCGCGACGCCTGCCACTACGCCCTGTCGGTGGCCGTCGCCGACGGTGACACGATGGCCGACGTCGGCTTCGCCTTCGTCCACGACTTCGGCGCCGGCGAGCAGTGGTGGGCGCGACGCGGCGAGGGGGCCTGGCGCGACGGCGTGCTGCTGGATCCGTCGCTGACCGAGCGGCGCACCCGCGACGGCCGGCTGGAGATCCTCGGGCTGGAATCCGCCGACCCGCGGTTGGTGCGGAAGTCGATCGACGCACTCGCGGACACCGCCTACCGCATCCGCGCGCTGGGGACGATCGCGGCGACCCTGTGCCAGGTCGCCGCCGCCCGCTTCGACGGGATGGTCACCCTGCGCCGCTCGCGCGGCATCGACGCCGCCGCCGGGCAGCTGATCGTGCGCGAGGCCGGGGGCGTGGTGGCGTTCTCGGATTGCGCGGACCCGCTCGGCGCGCCGCTGGACACCGCGCCCAGCTCGTTCCTGGTGGCCGCCCGCACGCCGGAGACGCTGGCGGAGCTGGAACGGATCCCGGCATGATCGACTGGATCCTGGCCGAGAAGATCGCCGGCCTGGTCGCCGGGCACACCGACGTCGAGACTCCGAAGGCCGACCTGCCGGCGCTGGCCACCGAGTCCGTACGGCGGGTGAGCGCCTACACCGGCCTGGAGCCCACGCGGCCGCTGCCCCCGCCCGAGGGGATCGACCGCCGCGAGTGGGTGCGGACGAACATCAAGGCCATGCGCAGCCTGCTGGACCCGGTGCTCGAGCGGGCCGGCGAGGGCATGGGCCCGCTGCGCCCGGCGGCCAAGCTGGCCGTCGGGGTGGTCGTCACCGCCGAGGTCGGCGTCGTGCTCGGCTACCTGGCCCAGCGGGTGCTGGGCCAGTACGAGCTGGTCCTGCTCGACGAGGCGGCGCCCGCCAGCCCGCCCCGGCTGCTGTTCGTCATGCCCAACCTCGGCCAGGCGGTCCAGTCCTTCGGCGCCGAGGAGGAGGAGTTCGTGACCTGGGTGGCGCTGCACGAGGTGACTCATGCGGTCCAGTTCTCAGGCGTCCCGTGGCTGCACGGGCACGTCGCCGGGCTCGTGAGCGAGATGCTGCGCAGCGCGGAGCTGCGCATCGACGCCGAGCGCAAGCTGCGGCTGCCCAGCGGCGCCGAGCTCAAGCGGATGGCGACAGCGCTGCGCACCGGGGATCTCATCTCGATCTTCGCCACCCCCGGCGAGCGCGACACGCTCAACCGCGTGCAGGCCGTCATGGCGGTGATCGAGGGCCACGCCGAGCACGTCATGGACGCGGTCGCGCCGGACCTCCTGCCCAGCCTGCCCAAGCTGCGCGCGGCGCTCGACCGCCGGCGCAAATCCCAGTCGGCGCTGTCGCGGCTGCTGGGCAAGCTGCTGGGGCTGGAGCTCAAGTTGCGGCAGTACGACCAGGGCAAGTTCTTCTGCGACGCGATCGTGCACGCCGCCGGCACCGAGGCGCTGGTGCGGGTCTTCTCCTCCCCCGAGGCGCTGCCCACGCTGGCCGAGATCAGCGAGCCCAGCCGCTGGCTGCATCGCGTCGGGCTGAGCCCGCAGCTGCCCCAGGCCGCCGGCGCCTGAGCGGCCTCACCTCCCGCCGACACGCGCTGGGCGGGCCGGTCACGGGAATGTAACCCGGGCTGGCGGCCGGTTTACAAACATGTGTTCGATATCGCAAGCGAACCAGCTACCATCCAAAAAGCACGACTCAACCGGAGTGATGCAAGCAATGGCTACTACCAGCAACTCGGGCGCGGACAAGCCCGCGACGACAGCGAAGGCGAGCGCCACCACGGCGAAGACGACCACGCGCAAGGCGGCCGGCGCCACCAGGACGGCGGCTCGCAGCACGCGCACCACGGCCCGGCGCAGCGCCGCCGGCACGCGGTCCAGCGCCCGCCGTCCCACCTCTGCCACCACCACATCGACCCAGCCCAAGAAGGTCGTCGAGCAGGCCCAGATCCTGGCCGAGCGGGCCGTCCTGGTTCCCGTCGGCGCCAGCCTGCTGGCCCGCGAGAACCTGGTGTCCACGGTCAAGGACCTGGCCACCAAGTACGGCACGCGTGCCTCGGTCGAGCGCGAGCTCAAGCGCTATGAGCGCCGCGGCGCCTCGGCCCGCAACCGCTTCGAGCGCCAGGTCCGCCGGACGCGCACCAAGTTCGAGCGCGAGCTGCGGACCCGCCGGACACGCGTCGAGCGCACGGTCCAGCAGAACCGCCGGCGCGTCGAGCGCGAGGTCGTGTCGGTCCGCCGCGACCTGGAGAAGCAGTCGGGCACCATCGGCGCCCGGGTCGAGAAGCTCGTCTCCGACGCCCAGGAGCGCATCACCGCAATCTCCTGATCGCAAGCTTCCCCCGCCGGGCGCCCAGGAGAGCGCCGCGACGGGACAGGTTCGCCGGCCTCATAACCTCGCCGGCGGATGCAGCACCCTCTCCTCCCTCAACCGCCGGGGCGTCACGCAAGTGGCGCCCCGTCGGTCTTTAAAGCGCCCGGAGCGGCCGATCGCACGGCCGCTCACCCGTCGCGGCGGCGGGCCCGCGTCCCACTAGGCTCAACACGAACCGCGACAGAGAGGGGTGGGCCGAGATGCAGCTGTGTCTGATGATCGAGGGGCAGGAGGGCGTCAGCTGGGACCAGTGGGTGGTGCTGGCCCAGGGCTGCGAGCGACACGGCATCCCGTCGCTGTTTCGCTCTGACCATTACATGAACCTCGACGGACAGCACCCCGAGCGCGGCTCGCTCGACGCCTGGGCGACGCTCAACGCGCTGGCCGCGGTCACCTCCACGGTGCGGCTGGGGACGATGGTCTCGCCGGCCACCTTCCGCCACCCGTCCGAGCTGGCCAAGGTCGTCGTCACCGCGGACCACGTGTCCGGCGGCCGCATCGACCTCGGCCTCGGCGCCGGCTGGCACGAGCGCGAGCACGCGGCCTACGGGTTCCCATTCGCCGGCACCCGCGAGCGCGTCGACGTGCTCGAGGAGCAACTCCAGATCGTGCTCGGCAGCTGGACGCAGGCCCCGTTCTCGTTCAACGGCGCCCATTACACGCTGCGCGACCTCGACGCCCAGCCCAGGCCGGTGCAGCGCCCGCATCCGCCGCTGATCATGGGCGGCGCCGGCGGCCGGCGCAGCGTGGCCCTCGCCGCCCGCTACGCCGACGAGTACAACACCTCGTTCGCCAGGGTCGACGACGTGCGACAGCGCCGCGACGCTCTGCTGCGCGCGTGCGAGGCCGCCGGGCGCGACCCGCTGCCCTTCAGCGTCATGACCGGGGTCGTCGTCGGCACCGACGAGGCCGACCTGCGCGCCCGGGCGGCCCGGCTGGAGGCGCGGACCGGCTCCAACCCGGTGGCCGACCGGCCCCCGGCGTGGATCGTCGGCACGGTGGAGCAGGCGATCGAGCAGCTGGCCGCGCTGCGCGACGCCGGCGTGCACCGGGTGATGTGCCAGCACCTGCTGCACGACGAGCTCGACGCGCTGGCCATCATCGGCGAACAGCTGGCGCCGGCGGTCGCCTGAGGACCGGCGTTAGCGGGCGGGTCGCGTGGCCAGTTTGGCCTGCAGCACCGGCAGGACGGCGCTGGCCGCCGACGAGACGCTGGGAGCTGACGGCCGGGTGGTCACCCGCTGTGGGGGCGCCGCGGACCGGACGCACGGGGTCGCGAGGCGAGGCGTCGGCGCCACGGTCACCGCCGGCGTGGCCACCGCCGTGGACGCCTGCGAACCGATCAGCTCGTGGCAGGGATTCTGCGAGCACTCCACGGCACCGACGAAGCAGGTCTGGCCCATCGTTTTGGGGACGACCAGCCGGCGGGGCACGACGATGTGTGAACCGCCGTGCAGCGCCCTCGCGATCGGCGGGCTCACCTGCGTGCGGACCGCCGGATGCACCGTCGGCCGCGGCGCCGCCGCCCCGCGGTTTGCCCCCAGCAGCGGGATGGCCACCGCCACCGCCACGATCGCCACCGTCACCCCGGCGAGAACACCACGTCGCACCACCTGGCCAGTATCGCCCCTCCGTCGCCGGGTGACAAGCGCGCTCTGCTTGAATGAATCACATGCCGAACAGAGAACAAGTCACGCAGGCCCTCCGTTCCGTCATCGACCCCGAGCTGCGCCGGGACATCGTCGAGCTCGAGATGGTGCGATCGATCGAGGTACATCCCAACGGGGTGGTGGACGTGATCGTCTCGCTGACCACCTCGGGCTGCCCGATCCGCAGCCACTTCGAGACGGGCGTCAACGAGGCGATCCGCGGGATCGACGGCGTCACCGGCGTCAACCTGAGCTTCGACGTCCTCTCTGACCCTGAGAAGCAGGCGCTCGGTCGCAAGCTCGGCCGCGGCACGCTGCCCGAGGGGGCGCTGGCCCAGGTCAGCAACGTGATCTGCATCGGCTCGGGCAAGGGCGGCGTGGGCAAGTCCAGCGTGACCGCCAACCTGGCCGCGGCGCTGGCCGCTGAGGGCAAGACCGTCGGCGTGCTCGATGCCGACGTATGGGGCTACTCACAACCCCGGATGCTCGGCGTCGGCGGCGAACGGCCCAAGGTCAACGCCGAGCGCAAGCTCATCCCGATCTCCGCCCATGACGGCATCATGGTGATGTCGATCGGCTTCTTCGTCGAGCAGGACGCGGCCGTGGTCTGGCGCGGCCCGATGCTCCACAAGGCGCTCCAGCAGTTCCTCGAGGACGTCGACTGGGGCGAGCTGGACTACCTGCTGATCGACCTGCCGCCCGGCACCGGCGACGTCTCGATGACGCTGGCCCAGCTGCTGCCCCAGGCGAAGTTCCTGATCGTCACCACGCCCCAGCCGGTGGCCCAGAAGGTCGCTGCCCGCTCGGCGGAGATGGCGCTCAAGCTCAAGCTCGAGATCGCCGGCGTGATCGAGAACATGTCCGGCTTCGTCACCCCCGGCGGCGAGCGGTTCCAGATCTTCGGCGAGGGCGGCGGCCAGCTGCTGGCCGAGGAACTCGACGTACCGCTGCTGGCCAAGGTGCCGCTGACCATGCCGCTGCGCGAGCAGTCGGACTCCGGCCTGCCGCTGGTCATGGCCGACCCCGACGACCCGGCCGCTCAGGCGCTGCGCCAGGGGGCGCGCGGGCTGATCGCGCTGTCGCCGATCGAGCTGCCGGTCATGCAGGCGCCCGCCCCGGCGGCGGCGCCCAAGCCGGCCGGCATGTCACTCCCGATGGCCTAGCAGGTGTTCAGGGTGGCGCATGCGCCACCCTGCCGCGGGCGCATGCGCCCGCGGGACCCGGGCACATGTGCCCGGGTCATTCGTCCCGATCACTTTTTGTAGTAGTCCAGGTTGATCTGGACGTACTTCTGCCACTCGTCGGGCAGCTGATCCTCGGCGAAGCACGCGTCGACCGGGCAGGCCTCGACGCACGCGTCACAGTCGATGCACTCCTCCGGGTCGATGTAGAGCATCTCGACGTTGTCGTAGTCGGGCTCGTCGGGCGTCGGGTGGATGCAGTCGACCGGGCACACCTCCACGCACGAGTTGTCCTTCGTGCCGATGCAGGGCTCGGCGATCACGTAGGCCATGTGAGTCGGATTCCTTCTTCTCGATTGCGGTTCAAATCACCGGCTGCTTCCGGCGAAGTGCGCATTCTAGGGAGAACCGTGTGGCACGACCCGAGACACTAGCCTCCCCTCCGTGCTGCTGCTCACGGGTGCCACCGGGACGGTCGGCCGCGCGCTGCTGCCCCGGCTGCTCGCCGAGGGCGTGCCGGTTCGCTGCCTGGTCCGCGACCCCCGGCGGCTGGGTCCCGACCGCGTTCGGGTGCAGATCGCGCTGGGCGACCTGGGCGATCACCTGTCCTTCCGCCACGCGCTGCGCGGCGTGGACATCGTGGTGCACCTGGCCTCGGTGATCCGCGACCAGCCGCACGGCTCGATCGAGGAGCTGTCGGGCGTCGCCACCTGGCGCCTGGTGCAGGCCGCCGAGCGCGCCGGCGTGTCGCGCTTCGTGTTCTTCTCCACGCTGGACGCCTCCACCCACAGCCGCGCCCGGCTGATGCGGGCCAAGGCGATCGCCGAGCGCGCGGTCGTCGCCTCATCGCTGGCGCACACCGTGTTCGCCCCCTCGATCATCTACGCCCCCGGGGACCCCTACCTGCAGCTGCTGGCGCGCATGTCCTGGCTGCCGATCATGCCGATCCCCGGCGCCGGCGATGCCCTGTTTGAGCCGATCTGCGCCGCCGACGTCGCCGCCTGCGTCATCGCGGCGCTGCCCGGCGGCGCCGCCGACGCCTCGTCGATCGACGCCCGCTACGAGCTGGCCGGGCCCGAGCGGCTCACCCACCGCGAGATCGTGGCGCTGGCACTGCGCTCGGTGCACCGGCCGCGGCCGATCGTCGGCGTGCCGCTCGGACTCACCCGGCGGATCCTGAAGCTGGCCGAGCTGCTCGGCGGCCCCGCCGCGTTCGCCACCTGGGACGAGGCCGAGCTGCTCGAGGTGCCGCTCCTCTCCGCCGGCGGACCCGCCGACGCGCGGCGGCTGGGCGTCACCCCGCTACCGATGGCCGCGGTCCTGGGGGTCGCTTAGGCCGGCAGCTGCGGCGCCCGATCGGCCCAGGGCAGCGCCTGCTCCAGCTGGAGGGCCAGTCCGAGCACGCGCTCCTCGCGGGCGGGCGGCCCGATCAGCTGCACCGCCGTGGGCAGGCCGTCCTCCCCGTGGTAGAGGGGCACCACGACGGCGGGCGGCCCCATCACGTTGACGATCGCGGTGTAGGGCGTGAAGTCGCCCGAGCGCCGATAGTGACCCCAGGGGTCGGGGCCGAGCCCGTGGATCTCGCCGATCGGCACCGGCCGACGGCCCAGCGCGGGGGTGAGGACGGCGTCATAGCCGCGCGACCAGGTGACCAGCTCGCGGGCGACCCGCTCCAGGGTGCCCTGGGCGGCCAGCTGCGTCAGCGTGTCCTGATTGCGAGCGTGGGTGTAGATCGCCCAGGTCAGCGGCTCCACGTCGTCCTCCGTCGGCTCGCGGCCGGCCAGCCGCCCGCCGACGACCGTCGTCATCGCCGTCGCCGGGCCGAACGCGCGGGTGAAGTCCGACAGCAGCCCCCGCCCCGACCAGGGCGCCTGGACCTCCTCGACGTGGTGCCCGAGCGACTCGAGCAGGCTGGCGGCGTCGCCGGCGGCGCGGGCGTTCACCGGATCGACGGTGGCGCCGTCCAGGGGCGGGTTGAGCACCAGCGCGATCCGCAGCCCGGTCGCGGTCGCCTCCCGCGCGGCCAGCTCGAGGTAGGGACGGAGTGGCGGGGACGCCCAGGTGGCGTCCCCGGACTCGTAGCCGGCGAGCACGTCGAGCGCGGCGGCGGTGTCGGCGACCGTGCGGGTCAGCACGCCGTCGGAGACGAGGAAGCTCTGTCCGGAGTCGGGCCCAACCGAGATCCGCCCCCGCGCCGGCTTGAGGCCGACCAGGCCGCAGCACGCCGCCGGGATCCGGATCGAGCCGCCGCCGTCGTTGCCGTGGGCGATCGGGACCATGCCGGCCGCCACCGCCGCTCCGGCGCCGCCGCTGGAGCCGCCCGGGGTTCGGTCCGGCCCCCATGGGTTGTGGGTCGGCCCGTGGCGGCGGGGCTCGGTCGTGGGCAGGATCCCGTTCTCGGGCAGGTTGGTCTTGCCGACGATGACGAAACCGGCGTCGCGCAGGCGACGGACCACGAACGCGTCGTGAGCGGGGACGTAGTCGCCGAAGAGGTCTGAGGCCATCGTCAGCGGCATCCCGGCCACCGCGCGGTTGTCCTTGATCGCGATGGGGACGCCGGCGAACGGGCGCGGATCGCCCGGTCCGATCGCCGCGGCGGCCGCCAGCGCCGACTCGTGGGCGACGTGAGTGAACGCGTTGATCGCCGGGTTCAGCGCGTCGATCCGATCCAGCGACGCGCCCACCAGCTCGGTGGCGCCCAGCTCGCCCGCACGGACCGCCCGCGCGAGCTCGACGGCGGGCGTGCGCAGGAGCTCGGCGGACACGGCGAGCGAGCCTACCGGGCCGTCGGGGGCGGCGGGTCGCCGGGAGGCAAATGGTTAGCCTGTAGCCGACCGACGCCCCCTCCCCTTCCCCCTCCCCCTTCCCCCCAGGAGCCCCCCACTTTCATGACTGCCACCGCCGAAGTCCAGTCCGGTCTCGAGGGCGTCGTCGCCTTCGCCACGGAAATCGCCGAACCCGACCGCGCGGGCGGGGCTCTGCGCTATCGCGGCGTCGATATCGAGGAACTGGTCGGGGCCGTGCCGTTCGAGCAGGTGTGGGGACTGCTCGTCGACGACGCCCTGTCGCCCGGCCTGCCGCCCGCCGAGCCCAACGCGCTCAGCGTCCGCTCCGGCGATCCGCGCGTCGACGTCCAGTCGGCGCTGGCGATGCTCGGCCCGCAATGGGGCTTTCGCCAGCTGATCGACATCTCTGACGAGGAGGCCCGCGACAACCTGGCCCGGGCGTCGGTGATGGCGCTGTCGTTCGTCGCCCAGTCGGCCCGCGGGATCGGCCGGCCGCCGGTGTCCCAGCGCGAGATCGACCAGGCGCACTCGATCCCCGAGCGGTTCCTGATCCGCTGGCGCGGCGAGGCCGACCCCAGGCACGTCAAGGCGATCGACGCCTACTGGAACTCCGCCGCCGAGCACGGCATGAACGCCTCGACGTTCACCGCTCGGGTGGTCGCCTCGACCGGCGCCGACGTCGCCGCCGCGCTGTCGGCCGCGGTGGGCGCGCTGTCCGGACCGCTGCACGGCGGGGCGCCCTCGCGCGTACTGAAGATGCTCGACGACGTGGCCGACTCCGGCGACGCCGAGCAGTACGTCAAGGACCTCCTGGACCGCGGCGAGCGCCTGATGGGCTTCGGCCACCGCGTCTACCGCGCCGAGGACCCCCGGGCCCGGGTGCTGCGGCGCACCGCCAAGGAGATCGGCGCCCCCCGGGTCGAGGTCGCCGAGGCCCTGGAGACGGCCGCGCTGGCCGAGCTCCACGCCCGCCGGCCGGACCGCGTGCTGGCCACCAACGTCGAGTTCTGGTCCGCCGTGGTCCTGGACTTCGCCGACGTCCCGCCCGAGCTGTTCACCCCGATGTTCACCTGCGCCCGGACCGCCGGGTGGTCGGCCCACATCATGGAGCAGAAGCGCGAGGGCCGGCTGATCCGGCCGACCGCCAAGTACGTGGGCCATCCGCCGCGGCCGCTGTCTGACCTGCAGTAGTCCTCGGCCTGGTCGCGTCGCCGGCGAGTCGCGCCAGCGTCAGCCGGCCCGCTCAACCGGCGCGGTAGGGCCCGTCCAGGTACTCCTGCAGCATCCGGGTGGCGCAGAACCGCGGCCCCAGCGTCCGCAGCGAGGCGCGCATCATCTCGACCCAGCGCGACGGGATCCCCGACTCGTCGCGGTCGTAGTAGGCCGGGAGGACCCGGTCGTCCAGCAGGCCATGGAACGCCGCGGCGTCGCGCTCGTCCTGGGCGTGGTGGTCGTCGTCGACCTCGCCGGAGATGGCCCAGCCGTTGGTGCCGTCGTAGGCCTCCGCCCACCAGCCGTCCAGCACGCTGAGCTGGAGGCCGCCGTTGAACACGGACTTCATCCCGCTGGTGCCGCTGGCCTCCAGCGGCGGGCGGGGCAGGTTGAGCCACACGTCGCAGCCGCGGACCAGGGCGGCCCCCGACGCCAGGTCGTAGTCGTCGAGGAACACGACGCGCTCGCCGACGACCTTGGCCGCCTTCAGGCCGAAGACGTGCTGCAGCGTGCGCTTGGCCTCCTCGTCGCGCGGGTGGGCCTTGCCGGCCAGCACGACCTGGACCGGCCGGTCGCCGTGGAGCAGCCGCAAGGTCCAGTCGGGATCGCGGGTGAGCATGTTCAGCCGCTTATAGGTCGCCACGCGTCGGGCGAAGCCGAGCGTCAGCACCTCGGGGTCAAACGCCCGCGCGGCGGCGTCGACGTAGCCGCGCAGGTCGCCGCGGATGAGCCGGTCCGCGACGCTGCGCCGGCGGACGAACTCGATCAGCTGCGCGCGCTGGCGCCCCCGCGTCTCCCACAGCTCGGCGGCGGGGATGTTGTCGACCGCGGCCCAGACGTCGGGGTCGGCCTGATGCTCGCACCAGCCCTGCGGCAGGTGGCGGTCCAGCAGCTCGCGCATCGGCACGCCGATCCACGTCGGCACGTGGACGCCGTTGGTGACGTGGCCGATCGGCACCTGAGGGAGCGGACGATCGGGCCACAGTGACTGCCACATCTCGCGGGCGACCTCGCCGTGGCGGCGGCTGACCGCGTTGGAGGCCCGGCTCATCCGCAGCGCCGCCTGGGTGACCCCGAAGGGAGCCGAGACGTCGGCGCCGGTGTCGTGGCCGAGCGCCACCAGATCGTCGAGCGAGGTGCCGAGGTCCCCGGCCAGCCGGCCGAGCGTCGCCTCGATCTCCTCGCGCGGATAGGAGTCGTTGCCGGCGGGCACCGGCGTGTGGGTGGTGAACACCGTCCGCCCCCGCGCCCGCGCGACCGCGTCGGCCAGCGAGCTGGTGTCAGACCCATCGCGGGCCAGCTCCAGCGGGGCCAGCGCGGCGTGGCCCTCGTTGAGATGGATCACGCCCGGCTCATAGCCCATCGCCCGCAGCGCGCGGATGCCGCCGACGCCGAGCAGCGTGTACTGGGCCAGCCGGGTCTGGGGGTCGCCGTCGTAGAGCCGCCCGGTGATCCAGCTCTGCAGGGCGTCGTTCTCCGGCGTGTGGCTGTCGAGCAGGAACAGCGGCACGCGTCCGACCTGCACGCGCCAGATCCGCGCGGTCACATCGCCGTCGCCGATCGGCACCGAGATCGTCAGCGGCGCTCCGTCCGGGCCGGTGACCACGGCGGCGGGCAGCCGATCGGGGTCGGTGTCGACCCAGTACTCGTGCTGCCAGCCGGAGGCGTCGATGCGCTGGCGGAAGTAGCCCTTGCGGTACATGAGGCCGACGGCGACGAGCGGCACCGCCCGGTCGGAGGCCTCCTTGAGGAAGTCACCGGCCAGGGCCCCGAGCCCGCCGGAGTAGACGGGCAGCGACACGTGGACGCCGAACTCGGCTGAGAGGTAGGCGACCGGGTGCGCCGGCTCCACCGGGCCGGGGGCGAACGGCCGGTCCAGATCGGCGTTGACGGCGGCCTCGAGCGCCTGGGCGCGGGCGACCAGCTCCTCGTCCTCGGCGATGCGGCGCAGGACCCGCGCCGGGGCCTCCTGGAGCAGCCGGACGGGGTTCTGCAGGCAGAGCTCGAAGCGCTCCTCGTCAATCGAACGAAACAGCTCGGGGGCGCCCGGCAGCCATGACCAGCGGTAGTTGAACGCCAGCCGGGCCAGCGGCGCCAGGGCAGCGGGAAGACGCTCGGCCAGATCCCCGGCCGCGCATTGCGTATCTCCCCTGCCGTCGTGTTGCGTGGCGGTGGCGCGTTCCAAGCGTCGCGATTATTGTCGATTCACGGCCGCCGAGGCAGCCACCCGACCCCATGCGACAGACGATTGCGAGCAATGCGGAGCGGTGGGCGGGTAGTGTCGCCGCCCATGACCAACGGCGACTGCCGCCTCGGCGTGCTGGCCTTCGGCGACTCGATCACCAACGGCGGCGGCGAACTGCAGTGGGGCGTCGCGCTGCAGTCCTGGGCGCTGTGGACCGCCCGTGGGCTGGGCCTGCCCTATACCGGCTACGCCGTCGACGGCGCCAGGGTCGCTGACGTGGTGGGCGAGCAGATCCCCGCGTTCGAGGCGCGCGCCGCCCGTCAGGCAGCCCGCTACGACGTCGGGTGCCTGTACATCGGCGTCAACGACGTGCAGGCGCTCGACTGGGACCCGGCGGCATTCGCGCCGGCGTTCGAGCAGTCGCTCGGGCGCCTCGCCGGCCGCTGCGAGCGGACGCTGACGATGACCGCGCCGCTGGCGCTCGGCCTGCCTCCGGCCGGACCCAAGGTCGCGCAGCTCAACGTGATCATCCGCGACGTGGCCACCCGCACCGGAGCGCTGGTCGTCGAGCTGGGCGACTTCGGGGCGCGCAACCAGGTGATGGCCGACCGGGTGCACCCGACGGCGTTCGGCCAGATCGCCATCGCCCGCCGGGCGCTGGAGGCGCTGGCCGGCGACGGCCTGACGACCCGGGTCGATCCGGCGGCGCTCGTCGCCTACCGGACGACCCGCTGGGGACGGCTGCGCGGCGACGCGACGTTCGTGTACCGCGACCTCAAGCTGCGCGCCCGCGGGATGGCCTTCCGCGCGGACCATCGCCTGCGCGGGCGCCGGCCCTAGAACCGAGCGCCCAGCGGCGGCGGTCCCAGCGGCGGCAGGCCGCGCACCGCTCCGGCCAGGGCCACCGCGGAGCCCAGCAGCGCGTCGAGCTCCCCGGCCGCCCGCTCCCCCGGCGCGCCCTCGGTGAAGTCGCGGCTGTTCAGATAGACCGCGTTGGGCAGCGTGAGGGCCCCGAAGAACGCCAGGACGTCGCGCAGGTGGCGCTCGACGCCCAGGTAGTGATGATCGCTGCCGCCCATGGCGACGATGCCGGTCGGCGTATCGCGCAGGGCGGCCACCGGCACGTGGTCGAGCAGGTTCTTCAGCGCACCGGTGAACGAGCCGCGGTAGACCGGCGTGGCCAGGACGACCGCGTCGGCGCGCTGAAGGGCGGCGATGACCGCCGCGGTGTCGTCGCCCAGGGCGTCGGGCGGGCGGCCATCGGCAAAGGCGATCCGCCGCTCGCCCAGGTCGATCAGCTCCGCCGCAACGCCGTCGCGGGGCGCCACGCCGTCGCGGGCCGCCACGCCGTCGCGGGGCGCCACGCCGTCGCGGGGCGCCAGCCGGTGCAGGGCCTCGGCGACCGCCCGGCGCAGCCGCCCCGGCGGGGTGACGCTGCCCAGGACGGCGGTGAGCTGCACGGCGTCGGGATGGGTCTCAGTCATGGTAACGCCATCAAAGTACACAAAACCAATGGGATTTATCTGCTAAAACGAGTGGCGATGTCGCTGCGCACGCACATCCGCATCGTCGGCGACGAGCGTACCGCCGGCGACGAGCGTGCCCGCACGCCCACCCCCGCGCGTCCGGCCGGCGTCCCGGCCGACGAGCTGCGGGCGGCGATGGGCCGGTTCGCCACCGGGGTGACGGTCATCACCACCCGCGACCGCGCCGGCCGCGCGTTCGGGACGACCGCCAACGCGGTCAGCTCGGTGTCGCTGCGCCCGCCGCTGGTGCTGGCCTGCCTGCGCCGCGAGTCCGAGACGCTCGCCGCGCTGCTGGAGCGCCGGCGGTTCGCCATCAACGTCCTGCACAGCACCCAGGCGCAGCATGCCCAGCGCTTCGCCCGTCGCGCCGCCGCCGACACCTGGGAGGCGGTGGCTCACCGCAGCCTCGATGGCATCCCGGTGCTGGACGGCGCCATCGCCATCCTGGAGTGCGAGCTGCACGACATCGCCGACGGCGGCGACCACGTCGTCGTGGTCGGCCACGTGATCGGCCTGGACCACGCCTCGCCTGACGGGGATCCGCTGGTGTTCTACGGTGGGGCCTACCGCCGGCTCGACGTTCCCGACGACACCCTGCTCTAGCTGACCCACCCACCGACAAGGAGCGATCGGCATGCCCGTGAAGCTGCACTGGTTCTTGCCCACCAACGGCGACTCGCGGTCTGACCTGAGCCTGGGCAATGCCGTCGGGGTGCGGGGCAGCCGCGCCGACGGCGGCGGCGACCGCGCTCCGGATGTCGGTTACATCGGCCAGATCGCCCGCTCGGCCGAGCAGCTGGGGTTCGACGCGGCGCTGACGCCGACGAGCAGCTGGTGCGAGGACGCCTGGGTGATGACCGCGGCGCTGACCCAGGTGACCGAGCGCTTCCGGTTCCTGGTCGCGTTCCGGCCGGGCCTGACCTCGCCGACGCTCGCCGCCCAGATGGCGGCCACGTTCCAGCGGGTCTCCGGCGGGCGGCTGCTGCTCAACGTCGTGACCGGCGGCGACGACTCCGAGCAACGCCGGTTCGGCGACCAGCTGGGCAAGGTCGATCGCTACGCCCGAGCCGGCGAGTTCCTGACCATCGTCCGGGCCCTGTGGTCCGGCGAGCCGGTCGACTTCGCCGGCGAGCACTACCGGATCGCCGACGCGCAGATCGTCCCCGATCCGGTGTGGCCGGAGCTGTACTTCGGCGGCTCGTCGGCGGCGGCGATCGAGGTGGCCGCCGCCCAGGCCGACGTCTACCTGACCTGGGGCGAGCCCCCGGCGGCGGTCGCCGACAAGCTCGAGCGGGTGCGCGACCGGGCGGCCGAACTTGACCGCGAGCTGCGATTCGGGATCCGCCTGCACGTCATCGCCCGGGAGTCCAGCGAGGAGGCGTGGGCCGAGGCCGACCGGCTGCTGGCCGGGCTGGACCCGGCGCAGATCGCGCGCGCCCAGGCGGTTCAGCGCACCTCACAGTCCGAGGGCCAGCGGCGGATGACCGCGCTGCACGACGGCCACACCGACTCGCTGGAGGTGGCGCCCAACCTGTGGGCCGGGGTCGGGCTGGTCCGCGGCGGAGCCGGGACGGCGCTGGTCGGCAGCCATGACGAGGTGTGCGACCGGATCGCCGAGTACCACGAGCTCGGGATCGACGAGTTCATCCTGTCGGGCTATCCGCACCTGGAGGAGGCCTACCGGGTGGGCGAGGGCGTGATGCCCGAGCTGCGCCGCCGAGGGCTGCTGGCGCCCGCGGGCGCAGACCAGCTGGTGGATTACACTCGCCAATGAGCCGCGGGGCGAATCGGGACCGCTGAGCCGCCCGGCGCAGCCGTCGTCCAATCACGGGGGGACTCGCAGAGATGGATGTGCAGACGGGCGTGCCCGTGATCGCCGGCGAGGCGCAGGCCATCGCCGTGGCCCGGGACTTCGCCGAGTCGATCGCCGACGGCGCGGCGGAGCGCGACCGCGCCGGCATGCCGCCCCGCGCGGAGATGGCGCGGTTCGACGCCAGCGGGCTGCTCGGGATCATGGTGCCGCGGGCCTACGGCGGCCCCGAGCTCGCCCCCACCGCGCTGGCCGAGGTGTTCCGCATCATCGCCGCCGCCGACCCGGCGATCGCCCAGACGCCGCAGGCCCATTACCTGTTCGTCGACACCCTCGCGTTCCTGGGGACCGATGCCCAGCAGCGGCGGCTGTTCAACGAGGTCCTCGCCGGCCGGCGGATCGGCAACGCGCTGGCCGAGCGCGGCACCAAGCACGCCCAGGATCTCCAGACCCGGCTGACCGCCGACCGCGACGGTCGCCTGCGGCTGGACGGGCGCAAGTACTACTGCACCGGCGCGCTGACGGCCCACTGGATCGCAGTCACCGCGCTCGACGACCAGGAGCGCCTGGTGGCCGCGTTCGTCGGCCGCGAGGACGACGGCGTGACGGTCACCGAGGACTGGAACGTGATCGGCCAGCGGGCCACGGTGAGCGGTACCACCGAGCTCGACGGCGTGCTCGTCGATCCCGACCTGGTCCTGCCCTATGGGACGGCGTTCGAGGGCCCGCAGGCGCTCGGCTCGCGCGCCCAGCTGGTGCACGCCGCCATCGAGGTGGGGATCGCCGGCGGCGCGCTGCACGACGCGCGGACCTTCCTGCGCGAGAAGGCGCGCCCGTTCTTCGAGGCGGTCCGCGGCGGCTGGGCCGAGAGGGCGTCCGACGACCCCCACACCCTGCTGCGCTACGGCCGCATGGCCACCCAGGTCCGGGCCGCCGAGGCGCTGCTGGCCTGGGCGGCCGGCGAGCTGGACGAGGTCGGGCTCGCGCCGCGCAGCCCCGAGGCGGCCGCGCGGGCGTCGCTGGCGGTGGCGCAGGCCAAGGCGTTCGGCTCCGAGGTGGCGGTCGGCGTCGCCGGCGAGCTGTTCGCCCTGTCGGGGGCCAGCGCCGCCGATGCCAGGTACGGCCTGGACCGTCACTGGCGCAACGCCCGCACCCACAGCATCCACGACCCGGCCGACTGGAAGTATCACCACGTCGCGGCCTACGAGGTCAACGGGACGCTGCCGCCCAACCACGGCCAGCTCTGACCCGCCGGTGTCCCGGTCAGGGCGCCAGACGGCCGGCCTCCTCGGTGGCGTCGCGCAGCCGCCGGGCCAGCGCCGTGGTCAGCGCGCCCTGGCGCATCTGCCAGCGCCAGCTGTGCCCGGCCTTGCCCGGCGCGTTCATCCGGGCCTCGCTGCCCAGGCCCAGCACGTCCTGGGCCTGGATCATGGCGATCCGAGCCGGCGAGGAGAAGGCCAGGCGGATGATCCCCCACCACGGTCGCCGGCGGTCGGCGAAGCCGTGACGGGCCACCTCGGCGTCGACGAAGGCGCGCCGGTCCGGCGGCAGCGACTCCAGCCACCCGCGCGTCGTGTCCTGGTCGTGCGTGCTGGTGTAGACGATCCGGTCGCCGGCGTGGTGCTCGAGGCGGTGGATGCTCTCGGGATGCTCGGGATCCATTCCGAACTGGATGACGAGCATGCCGGGCAGGCCGACGCGGCGGCGCAGGCGCTCGACCGGCGGCGTGATGACCCCGAGGTCCTCGGCCATCAAGGGGAGCCAGGGGTGGGTGGGGCCGAGCTCGCGCGCCAGCGCCCGGAACAGCCCGATCCCCGGGCCGCGCCGCCAGCTCCCGCCGGCGGCGGTGCGGGCGCCCTCGGGCACCGCCCAGTAGGCCACGAACCCGCGGAAGTGATCGAGCCGCGCGAGGTCGAACAGGTCCAGCGTCCGGCGCACCCGCGCCACCCACCAGCGATAGCCGCGGCGCTGCAGCGCCGGCCAGTCGTACAGCGGGTTGCCCCACAGCTGCCCGGTGCGCGAGTACGCGTCGGGCGGCGCGCCGGCGACCACGCCGGCCTGGAACAGCTCGGGATGGAAGCGGTGATCGCAGCCGCCCGGCGAGACATAGATGGCGATGTCACCGATGATGCGCACGCCCCGCTGCGCCCCGTAGGCCCGCAGGGCGCCCCACTCGCGGTCGAAGCGCACCTGGTCGGCGACGGCGCCACGGCCGGCGAAGGCCTCCCAGTCGGCGATCCAGAAGCGGTGACGATCGCGAAACGCGGCGATCTCGTCCGCGCTCACCGGCGCCCGGGGATCCCCCAGCAGGCCTCGCCAGGCGGCGAACGCGGAGCTGGCCTTGTAGGGGGATCGGTAGCGGTCGGGCGGGTTCAGCGGCAGGACCTGCCACCACGACTGGCCGGCGGCGGCCAGCCAGTCGACGAACCGGTAGGCCTCGGGCCCGAGCCGCCCCCCGGGCAGCGAGGTGATGTGGAGCTGCACCCCGCTGGATCTGGGCCAGTGATTCACCCGCTGGTGTTTACCCGAACCGCTTCGGCGGATACCTTCCCGAGCAGTGAGCATCCGGACCTCTGACAAGCAGCCGCGTCCCGCACCGGGGCCCGCAGCGGCGGCGGAGAACCCGGCGCTCCAACCGCCCCGGCGGATCGTCATCCAGTTTCCGGCGCCCGCGGTCGACGGGGGTCGCTACCCCGCCAAGCGGTGCGTGGGCGACCGGATCGATGTGTCCGTGGACATCTTCCGCGACGGCCACGAGCTCATCCGGGCCGCCGTCGGCTACCGCGGCCCCGGCGACCCCGAGTGGCATGAGGTGGGTCTGCGCCGTATCGACGCTCACCTGGGCGGAGTGCGATGGGCGGCCCCGTTCACCGTGAACCGGCCCGGCCGCTGGCAGTTCACGATCGAGGCCTGGACCGACGTGTTCGGCACCTGGCGCGACGAGTTGCAGCGCAAGGTCAACGCCGGCCAGGAGAACCTCGGCGGCGAGCTGTCCGAGGGCCTCCTGCTGCTGCAGGCCGCCGCGCAGCGTGCCCAGAACGAGGCGAGCCGGGCGGTGATCGACCACGCGATCGAGCAGCTGTCCGATCCCGGCGTCCCCGAGAGCGCCAAGCACGACGTCGCCCTCGGCGATGAGCTGGCCGCCGCGGTCGAGCGCGAGCAGGAGCGCCACGGCCACGTCGCGCTCGAGCATCCGCTGAGCGTGGAGGTCGACCGGCTGCGGGCCCGGTTCGGGGCCTGGTATGAGATGTTCCCCCGCTCCTGGGGCGGACTGCGCGGCGTCGAGGCGCAGCTGCCGCGACTGGCCGAGCTGGGGTTCGACGTCGTCTACCTGCCGCCGATCCACCCGATCGGGCTGACCAACCGCAAGGGGCGCAACAACGCGCTGACCGCGGCGCCCGGCGACCCCGGGTCGCCGTGGGCGATCGGCGACGCCACCGGCGGCCACGACGCGATCCACCAGGACCTCGGCACCGAGGAGGACCTGCGCTCGCTGACCGCCGCCGCGGCCGCGCGCGACATCGACATCGCGCTGGACTTCGCGATCCAGTGCTCGGCCGACCATCCGTGGCTGACCGAGCACCCCGAGTGGTTTCACCGTCGCCCCGACGGCACGCTGAAGTACGCCGAGAACCCGCCCAAGCGCTACCAGGACATCTACAACGTCAACTGGGAGTCGTCTGACTGGCGCTCGCTGTGGGACGCGCTGCTGGCGGCGATGCTCAAGTGGGTCGACTGCGGCGTGCGCGTGTTCCGGGTCGACAACCCGCACACCAAGCCGTTCGCCTTCTGGACATGGCTGATCGACGAGGTCCACGCCCGCGACGACGGCGTCCTGTTCCTGGCCGAGGCATTCACCAAGCGCAGCGTGATGCGCCATCTGGGCAAGCTGGGCTTCAGCCAGTCCTATACCTACTTCACCTGGAAGAACTCCCGCTGGGAGCTGACCGAGTACGTGACCGAGCTGGCCTACTCGGGCGAGCAGGAGTACTTCCGGCCCAACTTCTTCGCCAACACGCCCGACATCCTGCACGAGTACCTCCAGCACGGCGGACCGGCGGCGTTCGAGACGCGGCTGGTGCTGGCGGCGACGCTCAGCCCGAGCTACGGCATCTACTCGGGATACGAGAACTTTGAGTCAGAGGCGGTCCGGGCGGGCTCGGAGGAGTACCTGAACTCCGAGAAGTACGAGATCAAGCAGCGCTCGCTCGACGGCCCGCTGCTGGAGCTGATCGCCCGCCTGAACCAGGTCCGCCGCGAGCACGAGCCGCTCCAGGAGCTCTCGAACATCACCTTCCTGGACACCGCCAACGATGCGCTGATCGCCTACGCCAAGCAGACGCGCGGCGACACGGTGATCTGCGTGGTCAACATCGATCCTCACCAGGGCCAGCAGGGATTGACGACGATTCCGGCCAGCCTGGGGCTCCCGCCCAGCTTCACCGTCCACGACCTGCTGTCGGACGAGCGCTACCAGTGGCGCATCGGGCAGAACTTCGTCGGGCTGGCCCCGGGCATTCGCCAGGCCCATGTGCTCAAGGTGGAGCGGTGACCGCCGCCAGCCGTCCGCGGGAGGTCGCGCGATGAGCGTCGGACCGCCCACCCTGACCCATCTGCTGGCGCGCGAGCCGCGGCCGGCCGCCCAGGCGGACGCCGGCTCGGCCCAGGCGCAGACCCGCCAGTGGTTCGAGGCCGAGCCCCTGTGGTTCAAGCGGGCGGTGTTCTACGAGATCCACATCCGCGGCTTCTTCGACGCCAACGGCGACGGCTCCGGAGACTTCCGCGGCCTGACCGAGAAGCTCGACTACCTCCAGTGGCTGGGCATCGACTGCATCTGGCTGCTTCCGTTCTACGAGTCGCCCCTGCGCGACGGCGGCTACGACATCTCGGACTTCACCAAGGTTCACCCGGATTACGGCACCGTCGCCGACGTCCAGGATCTGATCGACGCCGCCCACGCTCGCCGGATCCGCGTCATCGCCGACCTGGTCATGAACCACACCTCCTCAGATCACCCGTGGTTTCAGGAATCGCGCTCGAGCCCCGACTCGCCCAAGCGCGACTGGTACGTGTGGTCCGATACCGACGAGCGCTACCGGGACGCCCGGATCATCTTCACCGACACCGAGGTGTCCAACTGGACCTATGACCCGGTGGCCGGCGCCTACTACTGGCATCGCTTCTTCTCCCACCAGCCGGACCTCAACTACGACAACCCCGACGTGGGCGACGCGATGCTCGACGTCCTGCGCTTCTGGCTGGACATGGGCCTCGACGGCTTCCGGCTGGACGCGGTGCCCTACCTCTACGAGCGCGAGGGCACCATCTGCGAGAACCTGTCCGAGACGCACGCCTATCTCAAGCGGGCGCGCCGGGAGATCGCGGAGACCTACCCCGATCGAGTGCTGCTGGCCGAGGCCAACCAGTGGCCGGGCGACGTCGTCGAGTACTTCGGCGACGGCGACGAGTGCCAGATGTGCTTCCAGTTCCCGGTCATGCCGCGCATGTTCATGTCGGTGCGGCGCGAGGAGGCCACCCCCATCTACGAGATCCTCGAACGCACGCCGGCCATCCCGGACAACTGCCAGTGGGGCCTGTTTTTGCGCAACCACGACGAGCTGACCCTGGAGATGGTCACCGACGAGGAACGCGACTACATGTACGCCGAGTACGCCAAGGACCCGCGGATGAAGCTCAACCTGGGCATCCGCCGGCGCCTGGCGCCACTGCTGGACAACGGCCGCGACGAGATCCAGCTGATGACCGCGATCCTGTTCTCGCTGCCGGGCTCCCCGGTTGTCTACTACGGTGATGAGATCGCAATGGGGGACAACATCTTCCTGGGCGACCGCGACGGCGTCCGGACGCCCATGCAGTGGACCGGGGACCGCAACGGCGGCTTCTCCCGGGCCGACTTCGCCCAGCTGTACGCGCCGCCGCTGATGGATCCGGTGTTCGGCTTCCAGGCGGTCAACGTCGAGGCCCAGCTGCGCACGCCGACGTCGCTGCTGCGCTGGATGCACCGCTTCATCGCGCTGCGCAAGGAGCATCCTGTGTTCGGCTTTGGCACCTACGAGCCGATCGCGACCTCCAACCCGCGGATCTTCGCCGTCATCCGCCGCTTCGAGGACGACGTCGTGCTGTGCGTCCACAACCTGGCCCGCTCGGCCCAGGCGGTCGAGCTGGACCTGTCCGCCCACGAAGGTCGCGCTCCGGTCGAGCTGTTCGGGCGCAGCCGGTTCCCGCAGATCGGCGACCTGTCGTACCTGCTGACCCTGGCGCCGCGCGGCTTCTTCTGGTTCCAGCTCGTGGCGGAGGGAGAGGACGCGATCGGATGACGGAGGAGGTGCGCACCCCCGCCGGGGCCCAGGCCGAGCGGCTGGACCTCGAGAGCATCGGCACGTGGCTCGAGCAGCAGCGCTGGTACGCGTCCAAGTCGCGCCACGTCACCGGCCTGCAGCTCGACGAGTACGTCGTCCTGGCCGAGGAGCCGCCGCTGATCCTGACGCTGATGCAGGCCCGGTTTGCCAGCGGCAGCCATGAGCTCTACCAGCTCCCGTTCACCCTGCTGGCGCCCGGTCACGTCGGCCACCGCTCGCCGGTGGCGAGCACCGAGGAGTGGGTGGCGGTCGACGCCATCGCCGATCCCGAGCTGACGCGTGAGCTGCTGCACCAGATCGACGCCGAGCGCACGCTCGAGGGCGAGGCGGGCGCCTTCCGTTTCCAGCGCGTCGAGCTGACCGGCCCGCTGCCGCTGGACGCGCCGGTGCGCCCGATGGGGGTCGAGCAGTCCAACTCGTCGATCGTGTTCGGCGACGAGACGGTGCTCAAGGTCTTCCGCCGCCTGGAGCCGGGGATCAACCCCGAGCTCGAGCTGCTCCAGTTCCTCACCCGGCGGCAGTTCGCCAACATCGCCCCGCTGCAGGGGTGGTACGAGTACGACGGCAGGGCGTTCTCGGCCACGCTGGGGGTGGCACAGCGGTTCTTCCCCGACGCCGTGGGCGGGTGGGAGCTGGCGCTGGATCAGATCGCCGGCGACCCCGAGGGCTTCCTCGCCGAGCTGGGCAGCCTCGGCACCGTCACCGCCCAGCTGCACAACTGCCTGGGCTCGGACGCCGGAGACCCCGCGTTCAGCCCCGAGGAGCCCAGCGCCGAGTCGCTGTCGCTGCTGACGGCGACGATCGACGAGGACATCGAGCGGATCTTCGTGCGGCTGCCCGACGACGAGCGCGTGGCCTCGATCGCCGGCCGCGGCCAGGACGTGCGCGAGCAGATCGCCCAGCGGGCCCAGAGCGGCACCGGCGGGCGGGCGATCCGCACCCACGGCGACTACCACCTGGGCCAGACCCTGCACCGCGCCGGCGGGATCGGTTGGCTGATCATCGACTTCGAGGGCGAGCCGGCCCGGCCGCTGTTCGAACGCCGCCAGAAGCGCTCGCCACTGCGCGACGTCGCCGGGATGCTGCGCTCGTTCGCGTACGCCACCTCGGCCACGGAGATCATGCGCGGGACGACCGCCCCTCCCAACTTCGAGCAGCGGGCCCGCGCGACGTTTTTGGAGCACTACTTCTCCACGATCGACCCGGCGCTGCTGCCCGCCGGCGACGCGGCGATCTGGAACCTGCTCTCGATCTTCGAGCTCGAGAAGGCGATCTACGAGCTCCAGTACGAGCTGGACAACCGGCCCGACTGGTTGCCGATCCCGGTGGCGGGTATCGCACGTCTCCTGGAGACCGAATGACGACCGTCGCCAAGTCAGAGCTCGACCAGCTGGCGAGGCGCGAGCACGCCCAGCCCCACGCCATCCTCGGCGCTCACCCCGCCAAAGGGGGCGTGGTCGTCCGGGCGTTCCGGCCGTCGGCCAAGTCGGTGGCGGTCAAGCCGTCCAAGGGCAAGTCCGTGCCGCTGGAGGAGATCCATCCGAGCGGGATCTTCGAGGGGCAGATCGACGATGCCAAGCTGCCGCTGCGCTACAAGCTCAAGGTCGACTACGGCCCCGGCGGCAAGTTCACGCTCGAGGATCCCTACGCGTTCCTGCCCACGCTGGGCGAGCTCGACCTGCACCTCATCGGCGAGGGCCGGCACGAGGAGCTGTATTCCCGGCTGGGGGCCCACCCCCGCGAGATGGAAGGCGTCAACGGCACGGCGTTCGCGGTGTGGGCGCCGAGTGCCCAGGCGGTGAGCGTCGTCGGGGACTTCAACTCGTGGGACGGCCGCCTGCACGCGATGCGCTCGATGGGCTCGAGCGGGATCTGGGAGCTGTTCCTTCCCGGCGTCGGCGCCGGCGAACGCTACAAGTACGAGATCCTCACCCATGACCACGACCTGCTGCTCAAGGCCGATCCCTACGCCCAGGAGACGGAGCTGCCGCCCAAGACCGCGTCGGTGATCTACAGCCCGTCGCACACGTGGTCCAAGGAGGACGCCAAGTTCCTCAAGGCCCGCAGCGAGCACCAGACACTGGCCGAGCCGGTGTCGATCTATGAGGTGCACCTGGGGTCGTGGCGGCTGAACTCGCTGGAGGACAACCGCGAGCTGACCTACTCCGAGCTCGCCGACGAGCTGTCGGCGTACACCACGGACATGGGGTTCACCCACGTCGAGCTACTGCCGGTGATGGCTCACCCGTTCAGCGGCTCGTGGGGCTATCAGGTGACCGGCTACTACGCGCCCACCCCGCGCTACGGCTCGCCCGACGACCTGCGCGGGTTCATCGACAAGATGCACGCCCGGGGGGTCGGCGTGATCCTCGACTGGGTCCCCGCCCACTTCCCCCGCGACGACTTCGGGCTGGCCCGCTTCGACGGCACCGCGCTGTATGAGCACGCCGACCCGCGGCGGGGCTCGCACCCGGACTGGGGCACGCTGGTGTTCAACTTCGGGCGCTACGAGGTCCGCAACTTCCTCATCGCCAACGCCCTGTTCTGGCTGCGCGAGTACCACGTGGACGGGATCCGGGTCGACGCCGTCGCCTCGATGCTCTACCTCGACTACTCGCGGCGCGAGGGGGAGTGGGTCCCCAACCAGTTCGGCGGCCGTGAGGACCTCGAGGCGGTGGCGTTCCTCAAGGAGCTCAACGAGGTCATGTACGGCCAGGAGCCGGGGATCATCTCCGCCGCCGAGGAGTCGACGGCCTGGCCGGGGGTGTCGCGACCGACGTACCTCGGCGGGCTGGGGTTCGGCTTCAAGTGGAACATGGGCTGGATGCACGACACGCTGGCCTACTTCCAGCAGGATCCGATCTACCGCCGCTACCACCACCACGAGCTCACGTTCAGCCTCATGTACGCCTTCAGCGAGAACTTCGTGCTGCCGCTCTCCCACGACGAGGTCGTCCACGGCAAGGGCTCCCTCTACGAGAAGATGGCCGGCGCCGACCACTGGCAGAAGCTGGCCAATCTGCGGGCGCTGTACGCCTACATGTGGGCTCACCCCGGCAAGAAGCTGCTGTTCATGGGCGGGGAGCTGGCTCAGAAGGCCGAGTGGAGCCACGAGCGGTCGCTGGACTGGCACCTGCTGGAGAACCCCGAGCACGCCGGCATCCAATCGCTGGTGCGCGACCTCAACCGCCTCTATCGCGCCGAGCCCGCGCTGTACGAGCTCGATTCGGACCCCGCCGGGTTCGGGTGGCTGGAGCCCAACGACGCAGACAACAACGTGATCGCCTTCGTCCGCCGCTCGGCCGACGGCGAGCGCGTCGTCGTGTTCGCCGCCAACCTGTCGCCGGTGCCCCGCACCGGGTATCGGCTCGGGCTGCCGCGCTCGGGCCGCTGGCGCGAGGCGCTCAACACCGACTCGAGCTTCTACGGCGGCTCGGACGTGGGCAATCTGGGCGGCGTCGCACCAGAGCCGATCCCGTGGCACAACCAGGCGTTCTCGGCGGAGGTCACCCTCCCACCGCTGGCGGCGATCTGGCTCGTGCCCGATGATTAATCCGGACACGCGCCACACATGATCGACTCTGACGCCCTCGGGGACGTCTATCCCTGGGAGCGCCCGTTGGGGGCGCGGCAGATCGACGACGAGCGCGCCGAGTTCCGCGTGTGGGCGCCGCGAGCGCGTACGCCCCCGGTGCTCGTCCTCGACGACCAGCACCACGTCATGGACGACGAGGGCTGGGATGTGTACCAGGCGGTGGTGCCCGTACCGGAGCCCGGCCGCCCCAGCGACTACGGCTACCTCCTCGGCGGCGGCGACCCGCTGCCCGATCCGGCCTCGCGCTGGCAGCCCGATGGGCTGCGGGGCCCCTCGCGGCTGCTCGACGCCCGTGCCCTGCCCGGGCGGTCGGGCCCGTTCACGCCACCGGCCCGCGACGAGCTGATCATCTACGAGCTGCACATCGGGACCTTCAGCGAGGCGGGCACCTTCGCCGGCGCCATCGAGCACCTGTCCGAGCTGGCTGAGATCGGGGTGACCGCGATCGAGATCATGCCGGTGGCCGAGTTCCCCGGACGCCGCGGGTGGGGCTACGACGGCGTCTACATCTCCGCCGCCCAGTCCTCCTACGGCGGGCCGCTCGAGTTCGCCGGGCTCGTCGCCGCCGCCCACGAGCAGGGGCTGGCGGTCATCCTCGACGTCGTCTACAACCATCTCGGCGCCTCGGGCGCCGCCGCGATGGAGGCCTTCGGGCCGTACTTCACCGGCAAGTACGAGACCCCGTGGGGCAAGGCGATGAACTACGACGACGCCCAGTGCGACCCGGTGCGCGAGTGGGTCTGCCAGAGCGCCGAGGGCTGGGTCCGCGACTTCGGCGTCGACGGCCTGCGCCTCGACGCGCTTCACGCCATCTTCGACTCCAGCCCGGAGCACATCGTCGCCGAGGTGGCGCGGCGCGTCCACGACCTGCGCCCCCACGCCCTGGTGATCGCCGAGTCGGGGATGAACGACCCGATCGTGATGCGACCGCCCGAACGCGGCGGGTGGCATTGCGACGCCGCCTGGGCCGATGACTTCCACCACGCGCTGCGGACGCTGCTCACCGAGGACCGCGACGGCTATTACGCGGACTTCGGGCTGCTGTCGCAGATGGCCAAGGCGTTTCACCGCCCCCACGTCGACGACGGTGAGTACTCGCCGTTTCGGCGCCGGCGCTTCGGCGCCCCCGCCGAGGACATCCCGCCGGAGGGCTTCGTCGTGTTCTCCCAGAACCACGATCAGGTCGGCAACCGGGCCTACGGCGACCGCATGCCGGCCGCCGCCCGGCCCCTGGCGGCGTTCTGCACCCTGCTGTCGCCATTCATCCCCCTGTTGTTCATGGGCGAGGAGTACGGCGAGCTGGCCCCGTTTCAGTACTTCACCAACCACATCGACCCCGACATCGCGCAGGCCACTCGCGAGGGGCGGCGCAGCGAGTTCGCCGCCTTCGCCCAGTTCGCGGCCGACATCCCCGACTCCGAGGATCCGGCGACGTTCGAGCGCTCCAAGCTGACCCGCCAGCGCGACCAGGGCCTGGCCCGGCTGTACCGCGAGCTGATCGCCGCCCGCCGCCGGCTCCCCCGGGGGACTCCGCGCGAGATCGAATACGACGAGCGAGCCCGCTGGCTGATCGTCCGCCGAGGACCGTTCGAGATCGCCTGCAACTTCGGCATCGGCGGGGTGACCGTCCCCTGCGAGGGCGAGACGATCGAGCTGGCCGCCGGGGGCGACGCGCATCTGAGCGCCGGATCCCTCAAACTCTCGCCGATGTCGGGAGCGCTGATCCGATGACCGACGTCTGGCGGGGCCGCCCGTTCCCGCTCGGCGCCATCTGGGACGGACAGGGCACCAACTTCTCGATCTTCTCCGAGCACGCCGAGGGCGTCCAGCTGTGCCTGTTCGACGACGACGGCGTCGAGACGCAGATCACGATGCCGGGCCACCACGCGCTCAACTGGCACTGCTACCTCCCCGGCGTCGGGCACGGTCAGCGCTACGGCTACCGCGTGCACGGACCCTACGCCCCCAATGAGGGCCATCGGTTCAACCCCTGCAAGCTGCTGATCGACCCCTACGCCAAGGCGATCGAGGGCACCGTCGACTGGGACAGCGACGCCAGCGTCCTGCCCTACGTGCCGCCGGACGCCATCGAGAACGCGGAGGACGCCGACCTGGAGATGGACGACGAGGACGACGCCGTCGCCGTCCCCAAGTCCGTGGTCATCGACGGCGCCTTTGACTGGGAGGGCGACCGGCCGCCCCGCACCGAGTTCGCGGACACGATCATCTACGAGACCCACGTCAAGGGCTTCACCATGACCCACCCCGACGTGCGCGAGGACCTGCGGGGAACCTACGCGGGGCTGGCGTCAGAGCCGGCCCTCGAATACCTCCGCCACCTGGGCGTGACCGCGGTCGAGCTGCTCCCGGTCCACCACATCTGCGACGAGTCGTTCCTGCACGAGCGGGGCCTGCGCAACTACTGGGGCTACAGCACGATCGGCTATCTCGCGCCCCACTCCGAGTACGCGGCCACCGGGCGGCGCGGCGAGCAGGTGCGCGAGTTCAAGGGCATGGTCAAGGCGCTGCACCAGGCCGGGATCGAGGTGATCCTCGACGTGGTCTACAACCACACCGCCGAGGGCAATCACCTCGGCCCGATGCTGTCGTTCAAGGGCGCGGACAACTCGGCCTACTACCGGTTGATGCCCGACGACCCGCGCCACTACATGGACTTCACCGGGACGGGCAACTCGCTCAACCCGGTCCATCCCAGCGTGCTGCGGCTGATCATGGACTCGCTGCGCTACTTCGCCGTCGAATGCCACGTCGACGGGTTCCGCTTCGACCTGGCCTCGGCGCTGGCCCGCGAGTTCTACGACGTCGACCGCCTCTCCGCGTTCTTCGACACCATCCACCAGGACCCGGTGCTCTCCCAGGTCAAGCTGATCGCCGAGCCGTGGGACGTGGGGCCGGGCGGCTATCAGGTGGGCAACTTCCCGATCCTGTGGTCCGAGTGGAACGGCGTCTACCGCGACACGATGCGCGATTTCTGGCGCGCCTCGGCGAGCGTGGGCCAGTTCGCCGAGCGACTGGCCGGCTCGGCCGACCTCTACGAATCCGATGGGCGCGACCCGTTCGCATCGATCAACTTCATCACCGCCCACGACGGTTTCACCCTGCGCGACCTCGTCTCCTACAACGAGAAGCACAACGAGGCCAACCAGGAGGACAACCGCGACGGGACCGACGACAACCGCTCCTGGAACTGCGGGGTCGAGGGCGAGACCGACGACGCGGGCATCCGCGCTCTGCGCCTGCGCCAGCAGCGCAACTTCCTGACCACGCTGTTCGTCTCCCAGGGCACGCCGATGTTGCTGGGCGGCGACGAGCTCAACCGGACCCAGCACGGCAACAACAACGGCTGGTGCCAGGACTCGGAGCTGAGCTGGTACGACTGGAACCTCGACGACGACGCGCAGCAGATGCGCGACTTCACCCGGCGGCTGATCCGCCTGCGCGGGGCGCACTGCACGTTCCGCCGCGAGAGCTTCCTGCGGGGCCAGCCGATCAACGAATCCCCGCTGCCCGACGTGTGGTGGTTTCGCGTCGACGGCCGGCGGATGACCGCGCGCGACTGGGAGCACGGCGAGGCGGTGCTGGGCATGTTCCTCAACGGCCGGGCGATCAAGGTGCCGGGACCTCACGGCGAGGAGATCGAGGACGATTCGTTCGTGGTGCTGTTCAACGCCCACGCCGAGGACCGCCAGTTCAAGCTGCCCCGCCGCCGGATGGGCCAGCGCTGGGAGCTCGAGCTGTGCACCGCCGATCCGACCGCGGAGCCGGGCAGCGCGACCTATGACGCCGCCGCGGCGATCAACGTCACCGCGCACTCGATCACGATCCTCAAGCGCGTCGCCTGAGGATGGGCGATCCTCGCGTACCGCTGCGGGCGACCTATCGCCTGCAGCTGACGCCCGAGTTCGGGTTCGCCGCCGCGCGAGCGCGCATCCCCTACCTGCGCGACCTGGGCATCTCGCACCTCTACCTGTCGCCGTCGCTGCAGGCCCGCCACGGCTCGGCCCACGGCTACGACGTGGTCGACCCGACGCGGATCTCCGAGGACCGCGGCGGGGAGGCGGCGTTCCGGGAGCTGGCCGGCGCCGCCCACGCCGCCGGCCTGGGGATCGTGCTCGACCTGGTCCCCAATCACATGGCCACCGACGACGCCAACCCCTTCTGGACCGATCCGGCGCTGCGCGAGCGCTTCTTCGACATCGACCCGGCGACGGGCCGCCACCGCCGCTTCTTCGACATCGACGATCTGGCCGGCCTGCGCCAGGAGGACGCCGAGGTGTTCGAGGCCACCCATGCCCTGGCGCTGTCGCTGGTGGCCGACGGCACCGTCGACGCCCTGCGCATCGACCATCCAGACGGGCTGGCCGACCCCGCCGGCTATTTCGCAGCGCTGCGCTCGCGCGGGGTGGCGACGGTGTGGATCGAGAAGATCCTCGAGTCCACGGAGCGGCTGCGCGACTGGCCGGTGACCGGCACCGTCGGCTACGAGTTCCTCAACGACGCCTGTGCCGTGTTCGTCGACCCCAGCGCCGAGGCGGCGTTCGACGGGCTGTGGCGGACGGCGTCGGGCGATGATCACGACTTCGCCACGGTGGCAGCGCTGGCCAAGCTCGAGCAGGCCACCGGGCCGTTCCTGCCCGAAGTCGAGCGGCTGGCGTCGCTGCAGGAGGTTCCCGGCGGGCTCGACACGCTGGCGGAGGCGGTCGCGTCCTTCCCGATCTACCGCACCTACGTCCGCGAAGCCGACGGCGCCGTCGAGCCGGCTGACCGGGCGGCCGTGGGCGCGGCCGCCATGCCGTCGACGCTGGCGGACATGCTGGTGCTGGAGGCCGGTGCGGCGCCCGGGTTCGTGACCCGGTTTCAGCAGACCACCCCGTCGGTGGTGGCCAAGGGCGTCGAGGACACCGCGTTCTATCGCTACGCCCGGCTGTTGGCGCTGTGCGACGTCGGCGGCGACCCGGGACGCTTCGGGATCGACGGCGAGCGCTTCCACGCCGCCAATCAGGAGCGGGCCGCGCGCTTTCCGGAGGGGATGCTGACGACGATGACCCACGACACCAAGCGGTCGAGTGACGTGCGCGCCCGGATCGCCGCGCTGACCTGGCTGCCCGGCGAGTGGGCGGAGTTCGTGACGTGGTTCATGTCCGCCACCGAGCCCCTGCGGTCGGCCGGCGCGCCCGACGACGCCGAGCGCTACCTCCTGGCCCAGACGCTGGTCGGAGCGTGGCCGATCGAGCTCGAGCGGGTGCAGGCCTACATGCTCAAGGCCCTGCGGGAGGCCAAGCGCAACACCAACTGGATCGCGCCGGACGCCGGCTGGGAGGAGGGGGTGAGCGACTTCTGCGCCGGGATCTACGCGAACGCCGGGCTCCGGGCGCGGATCGACGCCTTCGTCGCCGAGCTTCAGTTCTCCGGCGACCGGGTGGCGCTGGGCACGGTGGTGCTGAAGCTGACCGGCCCCGGGGTCCCGGACATCTACCAGGGCGACGAGATGCCGCTGCGCGCGCTGGTCGACCCGGACAATCGCCGGCCGGTCGACTGGCATTGGAACGAGATGATGCTGCGGCGGCTGGCGGGCGGGGCCCGCGTGGGTGGGGTTGAGTCCGATACCCGGAAGCTGTGGCTGACCAGCCGGCTGCTGGGCCTGCGCATCCGGCGCCCGGAGGCGTTCGCCGGCGCCTACGAGCCGCTCGGGGCCGGCGATGCGGCGGTCGCCTACCGGCGCGGCGAGCAGGTGGTGGTCGCGGTCGCGACGCGGCCCGGCGTCCCCGACGGCGTCCTGGACGGGGTCGCCGGCCGGTGGCGCGACGTGCTCTACGGCGATGAGCGGGTGCTCGACGCGGCCGTCCCGCTGGCATCGGTGCTCGACGAGTACGGCATCGTGGTGCTGGAGCGGATCTGATCGCTCCCCCGCCGCGGCCATCGGGGGTGTAATGGTCCGGGTGGTGCCGGACACCGGTGCTCTGTAGTGGAACCCCGGGCGCAGTTCGAGGAGCTCTACCGCGCGTACGCCGACCGCGTGCACGCCTACGCGCTGCGGCGCACCGCCCCGTCGGCGGCCGATGACGTCGTCGCCGAGGTGTTCCTGATCGCCTGGCGCCGCCTGGACCAGGTGCCGGACGAGCCACTCGGCTGGTTGCTGGGCGTCGCCCGGCGGGTCCTGGCCAATCGCCGGCGGTCCGACAGCCGCGCCGCGGGGCTGCGCGAGCGGCTGGCCCGTGAATCGAGCGCGGCGGCGCCCGTGCCCACGCCGGAGCCCATGCCTGAGGCCGGCGATCGCGATGACCGGGTCCGGCGGGCGCTGGCCGGCCTGAACGAGCGCGACCGCGAGCTGCTGCTCCTGATCGCCTGGGAGGGACTGCGCGTCCACGAGGCCGCGCAGGTGCTCGGCGTGCGCAGCAACACCCTGGCGGTGCGCCTGCACCGCGCCCGTCAGCGGCTCGCCGACGCGCTGGCCGCCCAGGACATCGAGACCGAGATGGAGGTGCGGCGATGATCGTCGATCCGCTTGACCTGCTGCGCAGCATCGACCCGCTGCCCCACGGGAGCACCGCGCCGCCGCTGGAGCGCGTGCTCGCCCAGATCGATGCGACGGACCCGCCGGCCGGCCGGCGGCGCGAGCGTCCACACCGTTCCCCATGGCGCGCGTGGATGGTCCCGGCGCTGGGCGCCGCCGCGGCGATCGCCGTGGTGGCGGTGGTGATCGCGGTGGGGATCGCGCACCACCGCGCCGAGCCGGCGCACCGCGCCTCGCCGACGACGTCGACGACTCCGGCGGTGCCGCTGCCGTCGCCCCAGTCGCTGGCCCCGCGCGGCGGGATGCCCGGCGCGGTGCTCATCTCGGGCGCCTTCGCCACCCCGTCGCGGCAGCTGATCACGTTCTCGCAGTGCCAGCCGTGCTATGCCGGCGGAGAGGGCCGCGGCACCGCCCACCACGACTGGATGGTGACGAGCACCGATGGCGGCGCGACGTGGACGGCGACGCGCCGCTCGTGGTACCTGATGTCCGCCGCCTGGCACGGCGCCGACGCGTGGGGCGAGGGCCTGCTGGCGCAGGGCGCCAACAGCGGCGAGGTTCGCTATTTCGTCTCCCATGACGGGGGCGCCAGCTGGAGCCCTGCCACCAGCTCGGCTCCGCCGCCCAACTACGGCGGCGTGGCGATCACCGGCGGCAAGGCGTGGTCGCTGGGCAGCTCCTGCCAGGCCGGCGGCTGCACCGATGTCGTGCTCCATGGGGCCGCCGCCGGAGACCATCTCTCGGCGACCGTGTCGCAGCCACCGCTGGACGGCTCCACCAACGCCGAGGTATTCGCAGGACCGCCAGGAATCGTCTACGTGGCCAGCCCGATGCAGCCGGCGGCCCTGTTTGAATCAAGCGACAACGGCCGCTCCTGGACCCGGCTCGCCCGGCCGTGCCCTGCTCACACGACGGGCATGCCGGCCGCGGGCGGCGCGGGGTCGCTGTGGGCCGCGTGTGAGGCGTCGAGCGGCGCGACGGTCATCCGCCGGTCAGTCGACGGCGGGCGAAACTGGCAGACGCTCCCCGGCCGGTTGAGCGAGATCGCGGCGTTCCAGCCCGCGTCGCCGACGGTGGCCTGGCTGCTGACCATGAGCGGACAGCTGCTGCGCACCGCCGACGGCGGCCGGACATGGACGACCGTCTGGGATGGCGGGCGCCCCGAGCCCGTGCGGCTGGCGGGCCGGACCCCGGTCCTGGCGGTCCAGAGCGCGACCGCGGCGACGGTGGTGGCGGTCGTGACCCGCGGGCGCGTCGATGGCCACGCCCGGGTCACCGACTTCATCGCCTACCGCACCACCGACGGGGGCGCCAGCTGGCAGCCGCGGGTCGTGCGGTTGCCGGCCCGATAGCGGGCGACCGTGCCGGCCCGATAGCGGGCGACCGTGCCGGCCCGATGGCGGGCGACCGTGCCGGCCCGATGGCGGGCGACGCGGGGCCCTCCCGATCGGTAGGGTCACCCGTTGGCGATGCGGACGCTGACGTTCTCCTGGGAGTACCCGCCGGTGATCGAGGGTGGGTTGGCCCGTCACGTACGCAAGCTCTCCGAGCATCTCGTCGCCGAGGGCGTCGAGGTCCATGTGCTCACCCGCGGCGGAGGCCATCTGCCGCCCACCGAGGAGCGCCATGGCGTCATCGTCCATCGCGTGCAGTGGGCGGGCGGGGACCGCTTCCCGAAGGACGTCCGGGCGTTCGTGCGCTGGGTGGGGTCGATGAACGACCACATGCGCGCCCTGGGCGAGGAGCTGTCCGAGGAGCTGCGCTTCGACCTCGTGCACTCCCATGACTGGCTGGTGGCCGGCGCCGCCCGGCGGGTGGCCCGTGGCATCCGCCGGCCGTGGCTGACCACGGTACACGCCACCGAGTACGGCCGCCATCAGGGGTGGGTCGACAAGTACCCCCAGTCCTACATCCACGCCGCCGAGCGCGACATGGTCCGCCGCGCCGACCACGTCATCACCTGCTCGCGCTACATGCGCAGCCACGTCGCCGACGTGTTCGGGATCCCGACGGGCAAGATCACCGGGATGCAGAACGGCATCGACCCCGGCGATCTGGAGCCGGTGGCCGAGGACCTGGCGCAGCTGCGGGCCCGGTATGCCGAGCCCGAGGACCGGCTGGTGCTGCTCGTCGGACGGCTGGTGTACGAGAAGGGCTTTCACCTGGCGCTCGACGCGCTGGCCCCGGTGATCAAGAAGCTGGGCAACGTCCGTTTCGTCGTGGCCGGCACCGGCACCGCCGAGGCCGAGCTGCGCCGCCAGGCGTGGCGGCTGGGTCTGCATCGCAAGGGCGTGTTCCTGGGGTGGGTCGGCGATGACATGCTGCACTCGCTCTACCGGATCGCGGACATGTGCATCGTGCCGTCGATCTACGAGCCGTTCGGGATCGTCGCGCTGGAGGCGATGGCCTCGGGCTGTCTGTGCGTGGTGGCCGACACCGGCGGCCTGCGCGAGGTCGTCCCGGACGACGGCACCGTCGGCCTGCGCTTCCCCTCGCGCGACTCGGCGGCGCTGCGCGACATCGTCGAGCGGGTGCTGACCGACGACGCCGGCCGCGCCCAGCTGGTGGCCGAGGCCCGCGAGCACGTGCTGCGCTTCGACTGGGCCACGGTCGCCCGCCAGACGCAGGCGCTCTACGCGCAGCAGCTGCTCGCCGCGGGGCGGCTGACCCCGCGCTGAGCGTCAGCGGGCCAGCGTGAAGTTCAGCGAGCGGGTCGCCGAGCGCTGGCCCGAGGCGTTGGCCGCCTGGAGCTTGACGGTGTAGCTGCCCGCCGGCAGCCTGCTCTTCGCGCTGACGCGGCCCTGGAAGCTGAGCGTGTTGGCGCCGCTGACCCCGCTGATCGCGAGCGTGCCGCGGGTGGTCAGCGCGGTGCACTTGCGGCCGCTGCCGTGGGCGCCGGCGACGCAGCGCCCATTGACCTTCCGGCCGGCGCGGCGTTGGATGAAGGTGAGCGTCGCCACGGCGCGCTGGTTGAGCGTGAACGTGAACGCCGTGCCGACCGGCGGCGGGGTGGTGGCGACGACCGCCAGCTTGCCGCCCGCCCGCCAGGTGGCGTGGCTCTGGCTGAAGCTGTTGAGCTTCGGCGCGCCGGGGCTCGACGGCGGACCGCTCGTCGTCACGGTCGTCGTGCTGAAGACCGTGGTGACGGTGGGGTTGGTGGTGCTCCCGCCGGCCGACGGCTGCTCGACCGCGCTCATCAGGAGACGGAGCCCACTCTGGTCGTGGTTGGGCGCCGCGGTCGACCCGTCGGCCAGCGACGGCACCTCGTAGTAGGCGTTGATCGCCGTCGGGCTGGTGGTGTCGAACATCAGCGCGCTGTCGGAGTTATCGACCGCCAGGACGTCGCCCGCCTTGACGGGCATCGACACTGTGAACGTCGTCACCCCATTGGTCAGCGTCTGCGCCGCGCTGGTGCCGGCGCCGGTGTACTGGCCGTTGCCCGCGGGACGCAGGACACGCAGCTCCACGGTGTCCCCGCCGCTGCCGGAGTTGATCGAGAAGCTCGTGATCGTCCCGTCACTGGGGATGAGCAGCGCCGGCTGGGCGGCGCCGTCGAACGGCACGTACGTGCAGGTGATCATCGCCAGGCACACGTTCATGCTCGGCGTGCCGCTGGTCGAGCCCAGCGTGATCGGCGACGGCGTCGGGGCCGCGCCGGCCTGGCCGACGATCGCAGCCACCCCGCATCCGCCTATGGCCGCAGCGGCCACCGCGGCGATCCCCCCCGGTCCGAGCTTCACGACATGACCCTAACCGAGACCGCCCGTTCACCGCAAGGGCGCCGAGGTCCCGCCCCACGCAAAAGGCCCGGGGCGCGCGTGGCGCCCCGGGCCTTGAAACGACTGCGACTCAGAGGTCGCGGCTTACATCATCCCCGACATGTCGGGCATACCGCCGCCACCGCCACCGCCACCATCCTTCTCCGGAACCTCGGCGACGATCGCCTCGGTGGTCAGGATGTTCTTGGCGATCGACGCGGCGTTCTGCAGCGCGGAGCGCGTGACCATCGCCGGGTCGATGATGCCCTCGGCGATCAGGTCGACGATCTCGCCGTTGGCCGCGTTGAGGCCGTAGCCCTTCTTGGCCTTGCGGACGTCGTTGACGACGACCGAGCCCTCCAGGCCGGCGTTCTCCGAGATCTGACGGAGTGGCTCCTCGAGCGCGCGGAACACGATCTTCGCGCCCGTCTGCTCGTCAGGGAGCTCGATCGCGTCGATGTTGAGCGCCTTCTGGGCGACCAACAGCGCGACGCCACCGCCCGGCACGATGCCCTCCTCGAGAGCGGCACGGGTGGCCTGCAGCGCGTCCTCGACGCGATGCTTCTTCTCCTTCATCTCCGTCTCGGTGGCAGCGCCGACCTTGACCACGGCCACACCGCCCGACAGCTTGGCGAGGCGCTCCTGGAGCTTCTCGCGGTCGAAGTCGGAATCGGTGGTCTCGATCTCGGACTTGATCTGGTTGATCCGGCCCTTGATCCCGTCACTGTCGCCGGCGCCGTCCACGACGGTCGTCGTGTCCTTGGCCACGACCACGCGACGGGCACGGCCGAGCTGCGAGAGCTGGGTGTTCTCGAGCTTGAGGCCCATCTCCTCGGTGATGACCTCGCCGCCGGTCAGGATGGCGATGTCCTCCAGCATGCGCTTACGGCGATCGCCGAAGCCCGGCGCCTTGACGGCCACGCCGGTGAACGTGCCGCGCAGCTTGTTGACGACCAGCGTCGCCAGCGACTCGCCCTCGACGTCCTCGGCGATGATCAGCAGCGGCTTGCCGGACTGGATGACCTGCTCCAGCACGGGCAGCACGTCGCGGACCGACCCGATCTTCGAGTTGGCGATGAGGATGTAGGGATCCTCGAGGGTCGCCTCCATGCGCTCCTGATCGGTGACCATGTAGGGCGAGATGTAGCCCTTGTCGAACTGCATGCCCTCGGTGAACTCGAGGTCCATGCCGAACGTCTGGCCCTCCTCGACGTTGACCACGCCGTCCTTGCCGACCTTGTCGATCGCATCGGCGATGACGTCGCCGATCTCCTCGTCGCCGGCCGAGATCGTCGCCACGCGGGCGATCTGGTCCTTGCCGGAGATCTCCTTGGCCTGCGTCTCGATGTTCTTGACGACCTGATCGACGGCGCGCTCGATGCCGCGCTTGAGCGCCAGCGGGTTGGCGCCGGCGGCCACGTTCTTCAGACCCTGGCGGACGATCGCCTGGGCGAGCACGGTCGCCGTGGTGGTGCCGTCGCCGGCCACGTCGTTGGTCGCCGTGGCGACCTCGCGGACCAGCTGGGCGCCCTGATTCTGGAAGACGTCCTCGACCTCGATCTCGCGAGCGATGGTCACGCCGTCGTTGGTGATCGTCGGGGCGCCGAACTTCTTGTCAAGGACGACGTAGCGGCCCTTGGGGCCGAGCGTCACCTTGACGGCGTTGGCTACCGCGTCGACGCCCTGCTCGAGCGCCTTGCGGGCGTCCGCGTCGTACTTCAGTTCCTTGTGTGCCATGTGTTCTCTGGTTCTCCTGGTTGGCGAAAGCTCGTGCTACTGGACCTTGGCCAGCACGTCTGACTCACGGAGGACGAGAAGCTCCTCGCCGTCCACCTTGATCTCGGTGCCGCCGTACTTGCTGTAGAGGACCTCGTCGCCCTCGGAGACGTCAAGCGGGGTGCGCTTGCCGGTGTCCTCGTTGACCTTGCCGTCACCGACGGCGAGGACCTTGCCCTTCTGGGGCTTCTCCTTGGCGGTATCGGGCAGGACGATGCCACTCGCGGTGGTCTCCTCCTCCTCGATGGCCCGTACGATCAGGCGATCGCCCAGGGGCTTCAGCTTCATGTGATCCGACCTCCGGTTGAAGTGTTTCGAACTGCGGTGCTTGGCACTCGCGTGCTCAGAGTGCCAACACGATCCGCACTATAGCTTGTGCGCGAGGGGATTCAAGACCAATTTGGCACTCTGGCGTCAGGAGTGCCAGCTGGCCGGTCTCCGGGACGTTTCCGCGGGGCCGGGGGCCGGCGGTCGTCCGTGGGCCGTGAGCCGGGCCTGAGCGTACCGGCTTGGACCTATCGCGACCGGGGCGCACAGGGCGCTTCGGTGGGTCGACGGGCGTCCCGGGCCCGCAGGGGTTCGCGACCAGGGGAGCCACTCGGGGGAGCCACTCGGGGGAGCGACCCGAGGGAGCCACCCGGGGGGAGCCACCCGGGGGGAGCCACCCGGGGGGAGCCACCCGGGGGGAGCCACCCGGGGGGAGCCACCCGGGGGGAGCGTGGGAGATCGACCAGCTAT
>DATAWL010000085.1:0-81116 GCA_036267215.1 Solirubrobacteraceae bacterium
GCCCGCGTCCTTCGCGGAGCTCGTCCGCCGGGTCGACGCCGCCGGCTGCGATGTCATCGCCGCGCCCGACCACCTCGGCGCCCCCGACCCGTTCGCGGTCCTGAGCGCGGCGGCGGCGGTCAGCGACCGCCTGCGGCTGCGCACCTATGTGCTGAAACCAGGGGTTCTGGAACCCCGCGCTGCTCGCCCGGTCGGCGGCGACGGTGGACGCGCTGTCCGGGGGGCGGCTCGAGCTGGGGCTCGGCGCCGGGCACATGCGACACGAGCACGAGGACGCGGGGCTGCCGTGGTCGCCACACGGCGCGCGCGTGCAGCAGCTGGAATCGAGCATCGTCGAGGTGCGCCGCCGGCTCGCGCAGCCCGAGCACCAGCCCCGCCCGGCCCAGCATCCGATCCCGATCGCGGTCGGCGCGATGACCGGGCCCGGCCTGCGGGTCGCCGCGGAGCACGCGGACATCGTCGCGTTCGCCGGGCTGCTCCAGGTGCGCGGTGCGCCGCCGGGGACGTTCACCATCGCCACCGCGGCCCAGACCGACGCCGCCGTCGCCGACGTGCGCACTCACGCCGGCGACCGCCCGTACCGCAGCGATGCCCTGCTGCAGGCGGTCGTCATCGGGGAGCCGCCGGCGCAGGCCGCCCAGCGACTGGCCGAATCGTTCAGGACGCTGTCCGCCGAATTGCTGCTCGACACGCCGTTCGTGCTGCTGGCTCGCGACCGCGCGCACGCTGCGGAGATCCTGGCGCAGCGTCGCGAGCGGTTCGGGTTCGACGGCTTCACCGCTCATCAGCCGGCCCTCGAGGCCCTCGGCGAGCTGATCGCGGCGGTTGGCCGGTGACAAAGCCTTGCATGAGATCAGGTGGCCTGATATAGCTATGGAAGGCGGCCTGACACGTGGCCGCGTTCCAGAGACAGGTCGGCCACGCCCCTTGGCGGGTGAGGGACGGCCGCTTGACAGGGAGGGTTCATGCAAGGCAAGCGCACGAGCGCCGCGATGCGGCGCCGCCTGGTCGTGTCCGCCGCGATGATCGCCGTGATCGCTCTGGCGGCGGTCGCCGTCAACGCGTCGGCGAGTGTCCACCGGACCGCGAGCGCGGCGGTGCCCTCGCCGCCGGTCCAGACGATCCCGACGCGACCGGTCGTCGCGCCGGTCATGTCGTGCGGTCAGCTGCTCAGCCAGAACTTCAGCACGATCCCCGGGGCGCCGACGAGCCTCACCGCGGCCACGCCGGTCGGATCGGGCGCCGCCCAGTACTGCGACGTCACCGGCTGGATCGCCCCGCAGACGGAGTTCGAGCTGCGGCTGCCGATCAGCACCTACCAGGGCCGTTACCTGCAGACCGGCTGCGGCGGCAACTGCGGCAGCGTCAGCATCGGCGTGTCACCGCCGGCCGACGTGAGCACAGCGCTGACCAGCAACTCCTTCGCCGTCTCCACCAACAACGAGGGCCACACGTCGACCGGCCCGTGGGATGTGTGGGGCGCGGGCGGCGCATCCAACCCGCTGCGGGCGCAGTTCGGCTATCTCGCCGACCACCTCAACGCCGTCGTGGCCAAGGCGATCATCGCCAGCTTCTACGGGCAGGCGCCGGCGTACTCGTATTTCGACGGCTACTCCGACGGCGGCCGCGCCGCGGTGCAGGAGGCCCAGCGCTACCCGCAGGACTTCAACGGGATCGTCGCCGGCGCTCCGGCGATCACCATCCAGGATGCGCTGATCTTCTTCGACTACGCCGCCCAGCATCTGCTCGATGCCAGCGGCAACCAGATCCTCGACACGACCGCGATCACGACGCTGCACAACGCGGCGGTGGCCGCGTGCGACGGCACCGACGGGGTGGTCGACGGGCAGATCAGCGATCCACGGCTGTGTCACTGGAACCCGGCCCAGATCGAGTGCTCGGCGACGCTCACCTCCAACTGCCTGACCCCGCAGCAGGTGACGGCCGCCCAGGCCATGTACGAAGGGCCGCGCACGCCGGACGGCAGCTACATGTGGACCGGTGGGCAGTCCTACGGGTCCGAGCCGGCCTGGCCGAGCTTTGCCGCGGCCGGGGTCGCGCTCGCCGGATCCAACCTGCGCTTCCTGTCCTTCGCACACGATCCGCCGCCGAGCTTCACCTGGAAGGACCTGACGTTCACCAAGCAGACCTGGCGGGCGCTGCAAGCGATGGGCGCCGTCTATGACTCCAACAACGACAACAATCCAAACCTCAACGCCTTCCATCATGCCGGCGGCAAGCTGCTGGTGTGGCAGAGCTGGCAGGACGAGGCCGGCGGCGCGTACTCGGTCCCCGACTGGTACGCGCAGATCATCGACCGGGCCGGCGGACTGGCCAACGCGCAGCGGTTCGCGCGGGTGTTCATGCTGCCCACCGGCAGCCACGGACAGGCCGCGTCGGGCGCCATCTACAACCTCCAGGTGCTGCCGAGCCTGATCAACTGGACCGAGACCGGCCAGGCCCCGCAGAAGCTCGACGCCTGGCAGACCGATTCGACGGGCGCGGTGACGCGGACCTACCCGGTCTATCCGCTGCCGGCCGAGGCCAAGTACACCGGCCACGGCAACGTCGACGACGAGGCCAACTGGACGTCATACGTCCCCATCGCCAACCTCCACTTCCGCTGGCTGGGCGATGAGCAGGCGGCGCCGTTCCCGTACCCCGGGTGGCCGTTTGCGTCGCCGGGGACGTCGCACACACGACATCGGCGCCCACTCGAAACCAACGGCGGGGTTCGTCGCCTGGCTCGCGATCGGACGGGAAGGAGAAGCAAATGATCCACAAGGCACTGACAAGGCTCCGCACGGCATCAGTCGCACTGGCGATGGTCGCGGTCGTCCTGGCCGTCCCGGCCGTGGCGACCGCTGACCCGGCAAATCCCACCACGGACCCGGTCATCAACCCGAACGGGAGCGTGACGTTCAATCTCGACGCGCCGTCAGCGAGCAGTGTGGCGGTGAGCGGCGACTGGGGCCCGCTGTATCAGCCGGCCACGGCGACGATGACCAAGGATGCGGGTGGGGTGTGGTCCGTGACGGTCGGCCCGCTGACGCCGAACCTCTACACCTACGACTTCGTGCTCGACGGGGTGACCGTCACCGATCCGATGAACGCCGATACCTGGACGTCGCAGCCCGTACCGGCGGGCTCGCCCTTCCCGCAGGGCCCGTCGCTGTCGATCTTCGTTGTGCCCGGACCTCAGGCGGACTTCCTGAGCGACAATGCGGTTCCGCACGGTCAGGTCAGGACGGTGTACTACCACTCCGCCGTCACGGGGACGCAGCGGCGCATGCAGGTCTACACCCCGCCGGGCTACGGTCGCGACCACCAGGAGTACCCGACGCTGTATCTCCTTCATGGTGGTGGCGGTAACGACACAGACTGGGTCAAGCAGGGTGCGGCGAACTTCATTCTCGACAATCTCCTCGCACAGCGGCGGATCGTGCCGATGGTCGTGGTGATGCCGGACGCGAATATTGGCGTCCCCACCGGTGATCCGGCGAGCGATCAGATGCCACGGGAACTGTCCTCGAGCGTCATCCCGGCGGTGCAGCGGGACTTCAGGGTGTTGCCGGGATCCGATAACCGTGCGCTGGCCGGGCTGTCGCTGGGTGGTCTGCAGGTGTTCGACCAGGTGCTGTTGCATCCGGGCGTGTTCGCCTACTACGGCGATTTCAGCTCGGGCTACTTCCCGAATCAGCTCTCCGACCTGGAGCAGAGCGACGCGGCACAGCTGGCCAATCCGGCGATCAACCGCGACACCAGGTTGCTGTGGATCACCGTCGGGGGCCCCGGCGACATCGCCTACCCCAACAACGGCCCCACCCGCGCGCTGCTCGACACGTATGAGATTCACTACACGTTCGAGCAGGGCATCGGCGATCACGTCTGGGATACCTGGCGTCACAATCTGGTGAGCTTCGCGCCGCTGCTGTTCCGGCGCGCGTCGTGGGCTCGTCGCGCGCGGCACTCGCGGACGGCCCGCGCTCACCACGCGCGGACGCGGCACGCTCAACGCCCGCGGACGCGCACCTCGCAGCGGAGCGGCAGCGCCTCGGGGCCGTAGAGCGGCCAGGTCACCGGCGGGACGTCACCGTCGACCACGAAGCGGTCGGTGGCGGCGAGCAGCTCCTCGAGCGCCAGCCGCATCTCCGCCTCGGCGATGTGCTTGCCCGCGCACTTGTGCGAGCCGTGACCGAAGGCGATGTGGGGGTTGGGCGAGCGTCCGAGGACGAAGCGATCGGGCTCGGGGAAGACGTCGGCGTCGCGGTTGGCCGAGGTGAGCACCAGCGCGACCTGCTCGCCGGCCTCGATCCGCTGGCCGCGGACCGCCGTCGTCCGGGTCGCCGTGCGGGCGAAGCCCTGGTTGGGGGTGTAGAGGCGCAGCAGCTCGTCGCACGCGGCCGGGATCTGATCGGGCCCTCGGCGCAGCTGCGTCTGGAGAGCCGGGTCGCCGGCGACGTGGCGGATGGCGCTGGCGATCCCCGCGCTCGGCGCCACGTGGGCGGCGATCAGCAACTGGCGGATGCTCCCGGCGATGAACTCGTCGTCGAGCCCCTCGCCCTCGATCCGCACGTCCAGCAGCGCGCTGACGATGTCCTCGCCCGGGTCCAGCGGATCGGCCCGTCGCTCGGCGACCAGCGCGCGGAAGACGCGGTAGAGATGCAGGTTCTCCTCCTCGGCGATCTCCGGCCGCTGATGGAACTGAGCGGACTCGAAGCGCTCGCTGTGCTCGTTGAGATCGCGGGCCCGCTCGGAAGAGATGCCGATCAGCATCCCGAAGATGAGGCCGGCCAGCGGGGAGCTCAGCCCGCGGACAGCGTCGCCGCCGCCGTCGCGGACCAGCTCGGCCACGAGCTCGCGCGCGACGGTCCGCATCTGTGGCTCCAGCGCGGCGGCGCGCTCGGCTGACAGCACCGCGTTCAGGGGCCGCCGGTAGCGCGGGTGCTCCGGCGGGTCGAAATGCAGGGGTGCCCGACGACCGGAGACCGGGTTGCGCGGCACGGTGATCCCCTGCGAGCTGGTGAACACCGTCGGCCGGCGGCTGGCGAGCTTGACGTCCTGGTACTTGGTCAGCGCCCAGAACTCCCAGCGGGCGCCGCGCGCGACTGGGCAGCGCTCGCGCAGGTCGGCCCACACCGGGTGCGGGTCGCGGGCGAACTGCTCGTCGAGGGGGTCGAAGTCGGGCTCGGGGGAGACGGGGCAGGCGCTCATGCGCGTACCAGTGAGACGGGCACCGAGAGGGTCCCGATCTCCGGCCATCCGCTCATCCGGATCGGGCCGTTGACCTCGATCGCGCTCGTCCTGGCCAGCAGCTCCTCGAGTGTGATCCGGAAGAGCTCCATCGCCAGCGGGGCCCCGGCGCATCGGTGAGGCCCGCCGCCGAACGCCACGTGGTCGCCGATGTTGGGGCGATTGAGGATGAACTCATCCCCGTCGGGGAACACGTCCTCGTCGCGGTTGGCGGAGGCATAGGCGAGCGCGATCGGCTCGTCCTTGAGGACGGTGCGGTCGCCGAGCTCCACATCCTCGCGGGAGGTGCGGGCGAAGCCGCGATATGGCGTGAACAGGCGCAGGTACTCCTGGACCGCCGCCGGGATCAGGCTCGGGTCCTCGCGCAGCTGCCGCTGGAGCTCGGGGTGCTCGCTGAGATGGACGACGACGCTGCCCAGGAACACGATGGGGGCGATCATGCCCACCACGATGAACTGCCGCAGGGTGCCCAGGATGAGGTCGTCGGGGAGGGGTTGGCCCCACTCGTCGGTGGCGGCGAGCAGCGCCGAGGTGGGGTCGTCGTCTGGCGCCATCGGGCTCGCCTTGCGGTCGGCGATCATCTCGCGGGCGATCTCGTAGAGATCGAGGCTCGCCCGCTTGACCAGCTCGTCGTTGAAGTTCTGCAACGCGGCGTCGTACCCCTCGACGACCTCGCGGATCCGCATCCCCGTCTCGAGCGGTAGGTTGAAGAACACCGCGAAGACGCGTCCCGGCAGGGGATGGACGAAGTCGACGCAGAAGTCGCATTCGCCGGCATCGATGAGCGGGTCCATCAGGTCGATCACGATCTCGCGGATCGGGCCGGTCATCGCCGCGACCTTGGCGTTGGTGAAGAACGGGTTCAGCGCCCGCCGGTAGGGCGTGTGGTCGGGCGGGTCGAGGTGCAGCGGCGGACGGCGACCGGTGAACGCGACCTTGGGCACGACGTTCTGCACCGTCGTGGTGAACGTGCGCCAGTCGCGCAGGATCCGGGTGACGTCGCGGTGCTTGGTCACCAGCCAGAACCCGTTGAAGGCGCTGCTGTGCGCCACTGGGCACTCGCTGCGCAGCTGCTTCATCTCACGATGAGCGCTCTCCCACGTCTCCTGCACGAGTGGGTCGAAGTCGTCGGCCACCGGGTTGGTCGAGGTGTCAGCCATCTCAGGTAGGCTGATACTACCAGCTGGTGTCAGGACTGTCGAGCGCCCGCGCAGGACCGTCGGGATTGGCGCAGCTCCGCACTGTCAGGACCGCCGCGAGCCCGAAGGCGGTGTCAGGACGGGCGGGCCGCTGAGCTGCCCGGGCTCGCCGGGGGCAGCCCGAGGTTCTGGGCGCCGCGGGCCACGGCGCGGCGAAAGCGGCGCTCCTCCTGCTCGCTGAAGCCCTCCAGCAGCCGGCGCTCGAGCTCGGCGATCCGCTGCTCCCACGCGTCGATGACCTTGCCGGCCGCCGGCGTCAGCTGAGCGCGGAGGATGCGCTGATTCGTTGGATCGGGCTCGCGCGTCAGGAGCTTGCGCCGTTCCAGCTCGAGCACCACCTCGTTCATCGACTGGGGAGTGACCAGACAGCGACGCGCGAGCTGGGCACTGGACAGGCCGGGTTCGTGATGCAGGGTGACCAGCGCGATCACGTGGGGGCCGGAGAGGTCGTACGCCCGCAGGTCCGACAGGTTGCGACCGATCTGCCGGGCCAGGCGGGTCAGGGTGTAACTGAGCGGCGGGATCTCCGGCTGGGGCGGCACCGGGGGGACGCTATCGGACGCGTCGGGTCAGTGAAGGCGCGTCGGCACGGTGCGCGGCCCGATGTGGGGCCAGCCGATCTCCGGCGCCGGGCCCACCAGCTCAAACCGCGTGGTCCGGGCGAGCAGTTCCTCGACGGCGACACACAGCTCGGTCCGGGCGAGATGGGCGCCGATGCAGCGGTGGATCCCGTAGCCGAAGGCCACGTGCCGGTTGGGCGCCCGGGCCAGGTCGACACGGTCGGGGTCCGCAAACACGTCCGGGTCCCGGTTGGCCGCCGTCCAGAACAGGCCGAGCTTGTCGCTCGGACACAACGTCTGCCCGTGCAGTTCGACCTCCCGGGTGACCGTCCGGGCCAGGAACTGAGCCGGCGAAAAGGCGCGCAGGATCTCGTCCACCGCGGTGGGGATCAGCCCCGGATTCGCGCGCAGGCGGTCCTGCTCGCCGACCTCGGAGCCGAGATGACGAAAGGCGCTGCCGAGCCCGTTGGTCGTGGTGTTGTGGCCGGCCTGAAGCAGGAGCCGGACGATGCCGGTGACCTGATCGTCGTCGAGCCGGCGGCCGTCCCCCATCGGCTGCAGCAGCCCGGTGATGAGGTCGCGGCGGGGGTCGAGGTCCGCCGCCCGGCGCGCCTCGACCACCGCGTGGACGTAGCCGTACATGGCGTCGTTGGCGTGGGCGTGGCGCTCGACGTCGCCTGCGCGGCCGGCCTCGATGACCTCGGTCGTCGATCGTTTGAGAAAGCTCCAGTCGTCGGCGGGCAGCCCGAGCAGGAGACACAGCACCAGTGCGGGCATGGGGAGCGCCACCGCCGGGACCAGGTCGCACTCGCCGGCGGCGACCGCCGCGTCGATCAGCTCCGCGGCGATCGAGCGCATCTCCGGCTCGAGCTCCCTGGCCCGCTGGGCTGAGAAGTACGGCGCCAGCAGGCGGCGATAGTGGGTGTGCTCCGGCCGGTCGGCCTCCAGCGGCGGGCGAGGGGGGCGCCCGGGACCGGTCGAGTCCGGGATCGTCGTCTTCTCGCCGCTGATGAAGGTCTCGGTGTCGAGTGCCACGGCGACGATGTCCTCGTAGCGGGTGAGCCCCCAGAAGCCGCCCCAGCGGTCGCTTCTGGCCACCGGGCAGCGCTCCCGCAGATCGGCGTGCGCGCCGAACGGGTCGGCGACCGCCGCAGGATCGAGCGGATCCCAGTCCGCGCGAGCCGCGGGCGTGCCCGGAGCGGTTTGCGTCATCGCCGCGCTCCGAGGGTCACCGGCAGATATGACACGCCCTGGCGGACGAACGTGGTTCGCGCCGGCGTCCCGGCCAGCGAGAGCCGGCCGGTCCGGGCAAGCAGCTCCTCGCAGGCCACGCGCAGCTCGAGGTAGGCCAGGTCCTTGCCGATGCAGCGGTGGATCCCGCGGCCGAAGGCCAGGTGGGGATTGGGCCGGCGATCGAGGATGCACGCATCCGGGTCCGGGAAGCGATCGGGATCGCGGTTCGCCGACGCCAGGTGCAGCATCGGCTTCTCTCCAGCCTGCACCGGCTGGCCGGCCACCTCGGCATCCTCTCCGGCCCAGCGGGGGACCGCTTGCACGGGAGTGTCGAGCCGGAGCAGTTCGTCGATCGCCCGGGGAATGAGGTCGGGCTGAGATCGCAGCCGCGACTGGAGCGCGTGGTCGCCGGCCAGTCGCAGGATGCAGTTGCCCAGCGCGCTGGTCGTGGCGTTGTGGCCGGCGACGAGCAGCAGCCGCACCACCCGGGCGGCGGCCGATGGGGTGATGGTGTGCTCGCCGTCGGACCGGCCGAGGATCCCGCTGATCAGCTCGACGTCCGGATCACGGGGCCGCCGCGCCCGCTCGTCGACCAGGCGCCGGCTGTAGGCGTCGAGTTCAGCCGCGCAGCGGCGGACGGTGGCCGGATCGTTCCCGCGTCCCTCCTCTGCGTCGAACAGGTCGTCCGCCGCGCGCTTGAGGTACTCCCACTCGGCGTCGGGCAGCCCGAGCCAGGCGCACAGCACCCGGGCCGGGAGCGGATAGGTGAGGTGGGCGGCGAGGTCGCCGCCGCCGGCCGCCACCACCGGGGCGAGCATCTCGGCCACGAAACCGCGGACCCGCGGTTCGAGAGCGGCCACGCGGCCCCGGTCGAAGTACGGCTGCAGAGTCCGCCGGTAGAAGGTGTGCTCGGGACGGTCGACCTCGAGCGGGGGTCGGCGCTGCCCGAACTGGGGACCGCCAGAGTTGTTGAACCGGTCCGCGGCGACGGCCAGCGACACGACGTCGTCGTAGCGGCTGATCGCCCAGAAGCCGCCCGCCGTCAGGGCCGAGCGCTCCGACCAGGCGACCGGGCAGGCGTCCCGGAGGGTCCGCCACGACGCGCGCGGATCGGCCACGGCGGCCGGGTCATAGGGGTCCCAGTCGGCGACCCTGGAGGGTGTGGTCCCGGTCATCGCAGATAACAGTTTACCTGATATGGTGGCCGGCGGAGCCCGCGGCTCCGAGTTGGTTCGTACGACTACTCTCCTTTGGCAATGGCGGCACATCCGGGTTCGCCCAGCACGAACGGCGCCCTGCTCATCTACATCGTTGGTCGCCTCGATCAGGGGATTCGACAGGAGATGCGATCGCGCCTGGCGGAGTGGAACATGAGCGTGCCCGAGTTCACCGCGCTGTCCGTCCTCAAGCGGCGTCCTGGACTGTCCAACGCGCAGCTCGCCCGGCGCTCCCTGGTGCGGCCGCAGTCGATGAATGAGATCCTGGTGAAGCTCGAGGAGCGGGGACTCGTCCGGCGCGAGGTCGATCCGACCCACGCACGGATCCTGCGAGCCGTGCTCACCGACGACGGTGCGGACCTGCTCGCCGCCGCCGAGGCGGCCGCCGGCGCGATCCAGGAGCGGCTGTTCGCCGACGTGCCCGAGCCGCAGCGCGAGGCGATGATCGAGGGCCTCGGCAGTGCGATGGCCAAGCTGCGCTCCGGCCAGCGCACGCCCCGCGCCGCGGTCAGGCCGGCCACCCGGTGACCTGAGGGCGCCTGGCTGGTTCAATCGCAGGTAGCCTGATAGTCTCGAATTCCTGCCTCCCTCCGCCCCTCAGCCCACCGCCCCGTCGCGCCCGCTCGACGGCGTCACCGTCCTCGATCTGACGGTCGCACTCGCCGGGCCCTACGCCACGATGCTGCTCGCCGCGCTCGGGGCCACGGTGATCAAGGTGGAGAACCCCGACCGGGGCGGTGACACATCGCGCAACAACGCGCCCTACGTCGGGCCGGGCGGCCTGAGCCTCGCCCGCAGCGGCGAAGACGACATGTCCGTGGCGATGCTCGAGCGGGGTCGCAACAAGCTGAGCACGACGCTCAATCTCAAGCATCCGCGGGCGCGGGAGCTGTTCGGCGAGATGGTGCGCCACGCGGACGTGGTGGTCGAGAACTACCCGGCGGGGACCGCCGACCGGCTCGGGATCGGCTACGCGTTCTGCTCGAGCGTCAACGACCAGATCATCTACACGGCGATCAGCGGCTTCGGCGCGACCGGGGCCCGCCGCGCGCAGAAGGGCATGGACACGATCTTCCAGGCGATGAGCGGGCTGATGGCCGTCTCGGGCAGCGACGGGGATCCACCGGTACGCAGCGGCATCCCGTTCGGAGACATGACCGGGCCGCTGTTCGCGGTGATCGGCACGCTCGCGGCGCTGCACCACCGCCATCGCACCGGGTTGGGCCAGTTCGTCGACGTGTCGCTGCTGGGCGCATTGACCTCGGTTGTGGCCGCCGAGCCGTTCGACAAGCTCGAGGAGGTCGGCATCCCGACGCGCACCGGCAACGCCGTTCCGCGGCTGGCGCCGTTCGGGATCTTCGCCGCGGCCGATGGGTACGTGGCGCTCTGCGCGCCGATGGACACCATGGCGCGGGCCGTGTTCGATGCGCTGGGCCAGCCGGAGCTGACCCAGGACGAGCGCTTCTGCACTCGGGACCGCCGCGTCCACAACTGGGTGGCGCTCCACGCGGTCATCGAGGCGTGGACGAGCGCGCGGTCCACGGACGAGGCCGTCAGCCTGCTGCAGGCGGCCGGCGCGCCGGCGGCGCCGGTGCGGGCGACGCACGAGGCGGTCCGCGATCCCGAGCTCCTCGCGCGTGGGGAGACGATGCAACTCGTACACCCGCGCTTCGGACCGGTCGAGGACCTGATCGGGAGCGGGCTGCCGATCGGCTTCTCGCGCGCGGCCGCCGGCTACGACCAGCCGCCGCCGTACCTGGGCGAGCACAACGAGCTGATCTTCGGAGGCATGCTCGGGTGCGACGCGGCGGAGATCGCCGCCCTGCGCGCCGACGGCGTCATCTAGGAGCAGGGCAAGCCGGGCGACCGTGCCGGCACGGGGGCCCGTCAGCCCCGGCGCCGGAAGTGCTCGCGCAGGCGCCGGCGAGTGGCGTCGCTGTCGCCGGTCCCGCTGACCGACACGTAGGGCAGGCCGGCGGCGTGACACGCGCGCGCGAGCGCGGACGGATACTCCGACGCCGGCTCGACCCCGACCACGCCGTCGCAGCGCAGGAACTGGGCCTCGTTGACCAGCCAGTCCGGGGTCTGGGCAAACAGGAACAGCTGGCGGGCGACAAGCGCACGCAGCGGGTCGTCGTCGTAGACGGTGCGGGCGTAGGTCAATGCGGCGGCGAGGTACGGCGTGCCGACCAGCGCGGCGCCGAACTCCGCCTGCAGGAACCCGTGAAACGACGGGTCCTCGCGCATGCTGGCGTAGAACAGGCGATGGTTCTCGCGCGGGTACGCCCCGACGCCCGACCGGACGCGCCCGGCGACCTCGTCGCGGTAGGCGCTGAACAGCTTGGTCGCCGCCGGCGTTCCCCGATGCCACATCGGCTGGTACAGCGACAGCTGGTCGCGCACGCTGACCGGGCAGCGGGGAGCGCCCGCGATCAGCTCGCGGACCTCCGCGACGAGATCGACCTGGGCGTTGACGAGCGCCATCGTGTCGGCCAGCCGGCTGAACGAGAGCGCCTTGCCGGTGAGCGCCTCGATCCGGGCCAGGGCGCTCTTGACCTGGTCCAGGCGCAGCTCGAGCCGCGCGGGGTCCGTCAGCTCGGGCCAGCGGTCACGGGTGAGCTGCCACCACCCTGGACTCGGCAGCGTCTTGGCGGGGCTCGCCAGGTTGAACTCGATGGGGATGCAGGGCACGCCGAACTCTCGCGCCCACAGCTCGGTGACCCGCAGCTCCGCTTCGGACCGCGTCGTTCCCAGCACGAACGCCGGCGTGGGCAGCCCCCCGCGGGGCGCCTGCTCGGGCGCGATCGTCGACGCCAGACCCAGGGCGAAGAAGTGCGGGCCGGTGTATCCGCGCGCCTCGAGGACGCGGCCGAAGTGGGCCGCCTTGCCCTGCGCGACGATCAGGAAGTTCCACGGGTTGATGACGAGCACCGGGATGTCCAGGGCGTTGAACAGCTCCTCGAACTCGTCGGCGTTACAGATCGCGAACCCCTCGCCCTCCAGCGCCCGCCGGCGCGTCTCCTCCAGCCACGCCCGCTGGTGGTCGCGGACACGGGCGACGACCCCCAGGCGCGGCGGATCCTGGGTGGCGGTCATCCGATGCTCACGGGGCCGGCTCCATGGCCAGCGGCAACGACCGCGGCCCGTTGCCCGGCCACCGGTAGCGGCGTGGCGGCTCGCCGATCAGTTGAAAGCTCGTGGTTCGCGCCAGCAACTGCTCCAGGGCGACCTTCAGCTCGAGCCGGGCCAGCCGCGCGCCGAGGCAGAAGTGGGCCCCGTTGCCGAAGACCAGATGCCGGTTGGGCGAGCGACCCAACTCGCACCGTTCTGCGTCCGGGAAGACCTCTGAGTCGCGGTCGGCGGCGGCGAACATGAGGGCGACGCGATCGCCGGCCTGCAGCGCGCGCCCGCCGACGGCGCAGTCGCGGCGGACGACGCGCGGCATCGACATGAGCGGCCCGTCGTGACGCAGTATCTCCTCGACGGCCGCGGGGATTCCAGCCGGATATGCGCGCAGCTGAGCTTGGGCGTCGGGGTGCAAGGCCAGGTAGAGCATGCACAGGCCCAGGCTCGACGTCGTCGTGCCGTGACCGGCGTGGAGCAGCAAGCGCAGGATGCTGATCTTGCGCGGGTCGTCGAGCGCGATCGCCTCCTCGCGCTCTGACTCGAGCAGCCAGGTGGTCACGTCGTCGCGCGGCTCGTCGCGGCGGGCATCGATGAAGCGCTGGATGTACGCGTGAAACGCCTCGGTGGCCTGTCGGCCGGCCTCGGGATCGCGCCGCAGCGCCGCCCGCTCGATCGCGCTCGACCACGTCTTCAGCTGCCGCCAGTCCTGGGCCGGCCAGCCCAGGAACGCGCACAGCGACTGCACGGGGTAGGGCTCGGTGAACGCGGACACCGCGTCGCCGCTGGAGGCCAGGTAGCCGTCCAGGAGGGCATCGGCCAAGGCGCGGGACCGGGGTTCGAACTCCGCCATTCGCGCGCTGCTGAAGTAGGTCATGAGAAGGCGCTTGAACGGCGTGTGCTCGGGCGGATCCAGCTGCAGCGGGATGCTCGGGACATCGGCGACCGGGACGGCCGGCGCTCCCGACACTCGGTTGCCGAACGTCTCGGGGTCGCGGACGACCTCCAGGATGTCGGCGTAGCGAAACAGCGACCAGCCCAGGAACTCGCTCCAGGCGACCGGACACCGGCTGCGCATGTCATCGTGGGCGCGCTGCTGGTCGTCGAGCACCTCGGGAGCGAGCGGATCCCAGTCCGGGGCGGTCATGGCGAGGTGGGCAGTCCGTTCAGCCACGCGCCGATCCGGTCGCGCAGCTTGACGTCGTCGGCGGGGCGTTGGCGTGCCAGGTGCAGGCTGGGCACGCCGTCCTGGGCGAGCCGCTCGAGGCGGTCGGGCGTGTCCCAGATGTGCAGCTCGTCGCCATCGACGACGTACACGAGCACACCGTCGGGCCGGGCGAGCCGTACGCTCGCCTGCCAGCGCTCGAGCGCGCGGTCCAGCGGGAACTCGATCGAGCAGACCGGGCGCTGGTGGTAGCGGTCGGCCAGGCCCTCCATCGGCGACGGCGTGACCGGCACCGGACAGCCGGCGATCCGCGCGCCCCAGCAGTGATCCTCGCCGACGATCGTCGCCCCCAGCGACTCAACCAGCCGGTACAGCCGCGGGGTGGGGTGGGGGCTGCCGGCGAGGTAGATGCGCCGGCCCGGACGGACGGGCAGGCTCGCGGCATCGTCGAGCAGCCGCTGCACGAGGTCATTGTGCGCCGCGCGGGGCATAGCGCCGGCCAGCGCGTAGACCATCGCGGCGTCGGTGCCGGAGAGTCGTGGAGGGTTGCAGGTGCGCAGTCGGTTCAGGCGCGCGAGCAGCGACCGCCCGTGGTTGGCCTGCGTGATGGCGTCCGCCAGCGCGTCGTCGGTGACGGGCGCGGCGCACCACTCCTCGAGCTGAGCCTTGAACGCCAGCAGGCAGTGATGGTCGAACACGGACTCGCTGTAACCGGGGACATGGGACTTGTCCAGATAGAACAGCCTGACCTCGGGCATCGGGGCGCCCGCGGCGGGGGCCCGCGAGAGCGACTCGTAGCAGGCCTCGACCGCCCTGCGGCCGTGGGGCACGACCACGTAGTCGACGAACCCCTGCGCGCCGGAGACGACCGGCTCGAGCATCGCGTCGACGAATCTCGGAACCCTGACCATCGGATGGCGGTCGGGGGCGACGTAACGGGCGACGTGGGGTGCCGGCGCGCCGGGGTCGCCGCCGAGGCGGAACGGGAGCAGCCCTGCCGCCGCGACGAGTTCCTCGGGGAAGTTGTCGCACATGTACGCCAGCACGTTGCCGCCGGCCGCCCGCCACTCGCGGGCGGACTCGTCGCGCCGGTCGTGTCGGCGACGGACCTCGTCGAGCACCCCGCTCATGCGAATGGGCACTGTATCTGGTTTCCTGAGATAGAGGGCACGCAGTTCAGGTGCATATCCGGCCGCCTTATCAACAACCTTAACATCAGGCCGCCTGATACTCTGCTACGCTTCCGCCAACCTGGAACGAGGAGAGGGTTATGAGACTGAAGGCGGTTTCACTGACGCTGGCAGTGGCTGCGCTCATCGTGAGCGGATGCGGCAGCTCGAGCTCGTCGAGCTCGTCGAGTGCGGGCTCATCATCGGCCGCGAGCAGCTCGGCGGGCGCCACCAGCTCGTCGGCGAGCGCTCCCGGCACCTCGAGCTCCAAGGCGACCGGGACGCCGATTCACCTGTCGCTGATCGCAGACATGGACTTTCCTCCCGCCGGCGTGTCGCTGGCGACCGCCCGTCCCGATCTGGCCGCCGACGCCGCGATCAAGGCTGTCAACGCCGCGGGCGGCGTGCACGGTCACCCGCTCGTGCTCTCCGTCTGTGACTCCCGGGGCAACGGCAATACCGCGAACGCGTGCGCGCGATCGGCCGTGTCGGGTAACACCGTGGCCGACATCGGCGGCTTCAACTTCGTCGGGACGCCGGTGGAGATCATGAACGCCGGCAAGCTGGCGATGATCGGCCGCACGCCCGGGTTCAACCCCAAGGAATACGCGCTGCCGACGATCTTCCCGTACTTCGGCGTCGGCGAGACGGGTATGTCCGATGCGGTCTACGCAGCGGTGAAGTTCGTCCATGCCACCAAGATCGCGCTCATCACCTCACCTCCGGCCAACGCCCTGTACTTCCCCACCGGCGAGGCCGAGGCCAAGGCGCTCGGCGCGACGGTCACCTCGACGATCAGCGCGATGCCCGGGTCCGACCTCACCTCCGCGGTGCTCAAGGCCCGCCAGAACGGCGCCCAGGCGATCGCCGCGATCTCGCCGATCGTGGACCAGATCATCGTCGCCGCCCGCCAGAACGGGGTGACGCTGCCGATCGTGTCCTCGCTGCAGCCGGCCCAGATCAAGTCCGTCGGGTCGGCGGGCAACGGGGTGTACTCGGTCGAGCCATTCCAGCTGCCCAGCGCGCCAGATCCGGGACTGCAGCAGATGAACAAGGAGTTGGACGCGTACCAGGCCGGGATCCCGCAGACCGTGTTCACCCTGCCGGGCTGGCTGGCGGTTCACATGTTCGCCGACGTCGCCAACAAGCTGAAGGTCGTCAACCGGGCGACCGTGCTCGCGGCGTTCCAGCACCTCAAGGGCCAGAACGCCTATGACCTGATCCCGCCGTACACCACGGCGGTCAAGTTCACGGGCCTGGGCGGGATGTTCCCGTCGCTGTACAACCCGTGGATGTACCTCCAGCAGGTCGAGAACGGACAGCTCGTTCAGCGCAACGGCGGTAATCCGTTCAACCCGTTCGGCGGCTAGACGGTCCGCGCGGGCTGAGGTAGCGTCGCCGGTACTGAGATGAGCGTCTTCATCGAGTTCGCTCTCGTCGGGCTCGGCACGGGCGGCCTGTACGCCCTGCTCGGCCAGGGGATCGTCCTGATCTACCGGGCGTCCGGCGTGATCAACTTCGCTCAGGGCGCGGTCGCGGCGGTTGGCGGCTACCTCTTCTACGAGCTGACCCAGAACCACGGATGGGCGCCCGTGCCCGCACTGGTCGCGGCCGCCATCGTCGGGGCGCTGCTGGGAGCGGCGATCCAACTGGCGGTGATGCGCCCGCTGCGGGGCTCCTCGGCGCTGACGCGGGTGATCGCCACCACCGGCATCTTCACCATTCTGGTGGAGATTGGGTTCCTGCGCTACGGCAGCGACACCGTGTTCGTGCCGCCCTTCCTGCCAGACGGGTCGGTGTCGGTCGGCGGCGGGGCGACGGTGGGGGTGGATCGGTTCATCCTGCTCGCCATCGGCGTGGCCCTGACCGTGGTGCTGTGGGCCGTCTATCGCTTCACCCGGTTCGGCCTGGCGACCTCGGCGGTGGCCGAGAACGAGCTGACCGCCGGCGCGCTCGGGGTCTCGCCCGACCGCGTGGCGCTGATCAACTGGACGGTCGGCTCGGCGCTGGCCGGGGTCACGGGCGCGTTGATCTCCTCGATCGTCGCACTCAGTCCTCAGACCTCGGCGCTGCTCGTCGTCCCCGCGCTGGCGGCAGCGATGATCGGCGGCTTCCGGTCGTTCCCGCTGACGCTGCTGGGCGGGCTGGTGATCGGGGTCATCGAATCTGAACTGACCAATTACGTGAGCGCGCCGGGCTGGGCCGCGTCAACGGGCTTTCTCGTGATCGCGGTGTGGATCGTCGTGCGCGGTCAGGCGCTGCCGTTGCGCGGCCACCTGCTCGAGCGACTGCCCCGGGTGGGGATGCCGCGCCTGGGCGTCCCCGCGCTGGCCGCGGGGCTGATAGCGGGGTTCCTGATCATCGCCCTCGGTGCCCAGACCACCCAGGACTCGATGAGCCTGTCGGCGGCCTACGGGCTGATCTGCCTGTCGCTCGTCGTTCTCACCGGCTATGCCGGGCAGATCTCCCTGGCCCAGTTCGCCCTCGCCGGGGTGGGCGCGCTCGTCGCCGGGCGCCTGAGCGAGGCCCAGCACTTCTCGATGGTCGCCGCCGCGGCATGCGGCGTTCTGGCGGCGATGGGCGCCGGCGTCGTCTTCGGGCTGCCCGCCCTGCGCACCCGGGGGATCAGCCTGGCGGTCGTGACCCTCGGGCTCGGCCTGGCGTTTCAGAACATCGTGCTCGGCAACGACAACTACCTGGGCGGGATCGACGGGACGACGATCGGCTCGGAGAGCATCTTCGGCCTCAACGTCAATCCGATCCATCATCCCGCCCGGTTTGCGGTGATGGCCGTCATCGTTCTCGCCGTCGCTCTGGTCGTGGTGGCGAACCTGCGAAGAGGGAGCTTCGGACGCCGGATGCTGGCCGTGCGAGGCAACGAGCGGGCGGCGGCGGCGCTCGGCATCGACATCCGGTCGATCAAGCTCGCCGCGTTCGTCATCTCGTCGGGGCTGGCGGCGCTGGGCGGGGTGCTGCTGGCCTACCAGAATCCCGTGGTCCAGTTCAGCCAGTTCAACGTCGTCGCGTCGATCGGCGCCCTGGTCCAGACGGTGCTGATCGGCATCGGCTTTCTCCAGTCGGCGGTGGTGGGCGGCCTCGGTAACCCGCAGGGCTTTCTCCCGCAGTTCCTCAACGGGCTGGGCAACGCGTCGGACTACGTCCTGCTGGCCTCCGGCGTGCTGCTGCTGGTCACGCTCGTGTTCGCCGCCGACGGCATCGCCGCCAAGGGCAACCCGCTGACGCCGGTCATCCGGCTGATCGACCGGCGACGGTCCGCGCCGGCGCTCGCCGAGCCCGTCGCGCCCGAGCCGGTGCGGGTGCCCCCGGCCGAGCTGACGGTGGAGGGCGTGTCAGTGACGTTCGGGGGCGTGACCGCGCTGCGCGACGTGTCGCTGTCCGTGCGTACGGGCGAGATCGTGGGGCTGATCGGCCCCAACGGCGCCGGCAAGACCACGCTGATCGATGTCGTCTCCGGCATCACCCGTGCGCGCACCGGCACGATCCGGTTCGGCTCTGAGACGATCGAGCGGTGGCGAGCCCACCGGAGGGCCCGCGCCGGGCTGGGTCGCTCGTTCCAATCGCTGGAGCTGTTCGACGATCTGACCGTGCGCGAGAACCTGCTCGTCGCCTCCGAGCGCGGGACCCTGGCGGAATACCTCCGGTCGCTGGTCCGGCCCGGGCGTCGCGCGCTGGGCCCGACCGCGCTGGCGGCGGTCCACGACCTCGGACTGCAGCCGCTGCTCGACCAGCGGCCGACGACCCTGTCCGCCGGTCAGCGGCGGCTGGTCGGCATCGCCCGTGCGGTCGCCGCCGCGCCGTCGATCCTGCTGCTCGACGAGCCCGCCGCCGGCTTGGACGAGAACGAGACTCGCGAGCTCGGCGGGGTCGTGGTGCACCTGGCCCGCCGCTGGGGCATGGGGATCGCCCTGGTCGAACACGACTTCTCGCTGGTGCAGGCGATCTGTGACCGGCTGGTCGTCCTGGAGCACGGCGCCATCCTGGCCGAAGGCTCGACAGCCGAGGTCACCCGGCGCGAGGATGTCGTCGCCGCCTTCATCGGCGCCGCCCGGACGCCCTCCTCCGCTGACCCCGAGGCCGAGGCTCCGCCCGCCCCGTCGCGGAGCGCGTCGTGACCGAGATCCTCGGCGCTCGCGGCCTGACCGTCGGCTACGGCACGCTGGCGGTGGCCCGGGAGCTGGAGCTGAGCGTGGCGCCCGGGCGGGTGCTGCTGATCCTCGGCCCCAACGGCGCCGGCAAGACGACCACGCTGCTGACGCTGGCGGGCGCCCTGCGACCGCTGGCCGGCGAGGTGTTCCTGGAGGGCGAGCGCGTCGCCTCGCCGCTGCACCGGCGGGTGGCGCAGGGCCTGGCGTTCGTGCCCGACGAGCGAGGCGCGATCACCCGCCTGACCGTCGACGAGAACCTCCGTCTGTGTCCCGGTGACCCCGATCGCGCGCTCGCCCTGTTCCCGGAGCTGCGCGAACACCGCAGGCGACGGGCCGGGCTGCTCTCCGGCGGCCAGCAGAAGATGCTGGCGCTGGCCCTGGCGCTCAGCGGTGAGCCCAAGGTCCTGCTCGCCGACGAGCTCTCGCTCGGCCTGGCGCCGCGCCTGGTGTCCCGGTTGCTCGACGCGGTGCGCGAGGCGGCCGGCATTGGCATCGGCGTCGTGCTCGTCGAGCAGCACGCCCATCAGGCGTTGGAGATCGCCGACGACGTCGTGCTGCTGGCCCACGGGCGGGTCGAGATGAGCGGCCCCGTGTCCGAGATCCGCGCCGATCTGGAGCGCGTCCTCGCCGGCGGGTACATGGCCGGCAACGGCAACGGTGCCGGCGCCGGTCACTGAGGCGACGGTCCTCATCGCCGGCGCGGGGCCGGTCGGACTGAGCCTCGCCGCCGATCTCAGCTGGCGGGGAGTGTCGTGCGTCGTCGTCGAACGGTCCGACGGCGGGGCGCCGACCCCGCGGACCAATGTGATCGCGGCGCGCTCGATGGAGCACTTCCGGCGGATCGGCATCGCCGAGCAGCTGCGCGCGGTCGGCTTGCCTGACGACTACCCGCCTGACCTGGTGCTGCGCACGCGCTTCTGCGGTCCCGACCTGGCCCGGGAGCGGTGGTGGTCGCGGGCGACGCTGCGCGCGCAGGGGCACGACGAGCGGCTCTGGCCGACACCGGAGCTGCCCTGTCGCGTCAACCAGACCTACTTCGAACCGGTCCTGCTGCAACACGTGTGCTCGGCGCCCAACGTCCGCGTGATGCTCGGCAGCGAACTGATCGGGGTCGAGTCCGGCGATGATGGGGTTCGCATCCGCGTCGCGCAGGGTGATCGCACCGCGATCCTCGAGGGCGCTCACCTCGTCGGCTGCGACGGTGCCCACAGCGTGGTGCGCAAGGCGATCGGCGCCACGCTCGACGGGATCCCCGCGCTGCGCGAGACCGTGTCCGTCCATTTCCGCTCCGCCGACCTCGCCCGGCTCAACACTCGCCCGGCGTGGTCGTATGCGATCTACAACGCGGATCTGGGCTTCGGCGGCATGTTCGCCCTCGATGGCAAGGAGGAGTGGCTGTGTCACGCCGGCTTTCCGGCCGGCGCGAGCGTCGGCGACGTCGATCCGCTCACCCTGATCCGCCAGATGGTCGGGACCGAGATTGCCGTCGACATCCACCAGGTGGTTCGCTGGACCGCCCGCGCGCTGGTCGCCGACCGCTTCCGGTCGGGGCGCATCCTGCTGGCCGGCGACGCCGCGCACATCTGGGTGCCGGCGGCCGGATTCGGCATGAACTCAGGCATCCAGGAGGCAATGACGCTCGGTTGGATGCTCGCGGCCGTGGAGCGGGGCTGGGGCGGAGGGGGGCTGCTCGACGCCTACGAGCGCGAGCGGCGTCCCCTGGGCGAGCAGGTCGCGGCGATCGTGACCGACATCTCGCGCGGGTCCAGCGGCGCGCGGATGCGGGAGTCGCTGCGGACCGTCCTCCCCGACGTCGAACGGCCGGGGCCGGCGGGCGACCGGGCGCGCCAGCGTTTGCGTGAATACGTCGTGCGCCATTCGTTCCCCCAGCACAGCCCGGTCGGCCTCAACTTCGGCTACCGCTACGAGGGCTCCCCGATCATCGTCCCGGATGGCACGCCCGCGCCGCCGTTCGCGTTCGGGGCGTTCGAGCCCGACGCCCGTCCCGGCCACCGGCTGCCGCATCTGCGCCGCCGCGACGGGACGCCCGTGTTCGACGCGCTTGGGCCCGACTTCTCGCTGCTCGTCGTGGGCGACCACGGCGGTGCTCCGGTGGCGAGCCTGCGCGAGGCGGCCCGGCGGGCGCGCGTCCCGCTCACTGTGGTCCCGGTCGCCGAGCCCGAGGCGAGCGATCTGTACGGCGCGCGCTTCATCCTGGTCAGACCGGATCAGCACGTCGCCTGGCGCGGCGACGAGATCCCCGCCGACCCCACCGCGGTCATCGATCGGGTGCGGGGCGCCGCGCCGGGCGACTGGTAGTATTCGGTAACCTGATATTCAAGACTGCTGAGGGTGGCAGAGGAAAGAGGGAGAATGAGCGCATCGGCGACCAGCGGGTTCTCACTGACATGAACGGCTTGCGAGACAGCGGCCCGGTTCACTTGGGCCACAGCGATTGGGCCGAGATGACCCAGGCGCAGGTGAACACGTTCGCGGACCTCACCGGTGACCACAATCCGATTCACGTGGATCCGGAGCGGGCGCGTTCGTCGGTGTTCGGCACCACGGTGGCACACGGGATGCTGTCACTGTCACTGCTCGCGACGGTGACCCAGCGCCTGCAGGTGACCGATGCCGGCTCGGCGGTCAACTACGGAACCGAGAAGGTCCGCCTTCCCGCGCCGCTGCGGGTCGGCGATCGGTGGCGCGGCGGCGCCGAGGTCGCCGAGGTCAGCGAGATCAGGGGCGGGCTGCAGGCCCGGGTCAACGCGACCGTCGAGGTCAAGGACTCCGAGCGACCGGCCGCCGTCGCCGAGTTCCTGATCCGGTTCTACCCATGAGCGCGCTCTCCCTCGATGGCAGGGTGGCGGTGGTCACCGGTGCCGGCCGCGGCCTGGGCCGGGCCTACGCGCAGGCGCTGGCCGCCGCGGGCGCCGCGGTCGTCGTCAACGATCTCGATGAGGCGACGGCGACCGAGGCGGCGGACGCGATCCGCGCCGCCGGCGGACGCGCGGTGGCCGAGGCGCGGCCCGTCGGCGACGGCGAGGCGGCCGATGCGCTCGTGGCGCGCGCGGTGGCCGAGTTCGGCGGGCTGGACATCATGGTCACCAATGCCGGGGTCCTGCGCGATCGCGTCCTGTGGAAGATGAGCGACGAGGACTTCGACCTGGTCATCCGCACTCACCTGCGCGGGACGTTCACCTGCGCGCGGTCGGCGGCGATTCAGCTGCGCGAGCAGGGCCGGGGCGGGCGGATCATCGTCATCGGCTCTCCGGCCGGGCAGTTCGGCAACTTCGGTCAGACCAACTACGCCGCCGCCAAGGCGGGCATCGTCGCGTTCGCCCGCACGTGGGCGATGGAGCTGGCGCGCAGCGAGGTCACCGTCAACGCAGTCGTGCCGACGGCGTGGACGCAGATGACGGCCAGCATCCCGGCGTACGAGCCGCTGGTGGCGCGCGTGCAGGCCGGCGAGGACTTCCCGGCCCAGGTCAGGCGCGAGCATGCGATCGGCATGCCGGAGGAGTGCGCCCCGCTGGTGGTGTTCCTGGCCTCCGACGCCGCGGCTCAGATCACCGGCCAGGCGATCGGCATCGGCGGCGACAAGCTGACGGTGTACTCCCATCCGGGGGAGGCCGCGGTGGCGTTCCGCGACGGGGGCTGGACCGCCGAGGCGATCGCTGACGGGTGGGAGGAGGTGGCCCCGGCGCTGCAGAGCTACGGCGTCCAGCTGCCGCCGCTCGAGCTCGACGAGCAGGCTCCGGCGTCGTGAGTCCGGGGCAGCAGGTCGCCCCCGTCGAGGACGATGCCGGCCTGGTCCACCACAACCCGCGCCTCATCTACGCCATCGGTCGCCTGGACCGCGTGGTCCGCCGCGAGCTGACCACGCGGCTGGCCCCGGTCGGACTGACCTGGCCCCAGTACACGACGCTGTCGGTTCTGGACGCCAAACCGGGGCTCTCCAACGCGCAGCTGGCCCGGCGGGCGATGATCTCGCCCCAGGCGATGAGCGAGGTGACGACGAGCCTGGAGCGGATGCGCCTGCTCGAGCGCCGGGTCAGCCCCACCAACAACCGCATCCTGCGCGCGCGACTGACCGCCAAGGGCCGCCGGCTCCTCGCCGACTGCGAGGCTCGCGTCGACGAGCTCGAGCGCCAGATGCTCGACGGGATCTCGGAGCGGGAGAGTCAGCGGCTGCTGGAGGCGATCCGCAGCTGCGTGCGCCACCTCGGCGGGGGGCTGTAGGCCGACGTCGACCACCGGCCGCACAGGCCGGATGTTTCACCACCGGCGAGATGGCAATCCTCTTGTCATCGAGTTGTAACGGCGGGGAGGGTCCTCATGGTGAAGTCGCTCGCCCGTGCCCTGGGCACGGCATCGGTCCTGATCATGGCGGTGCTCGGCGCGGCCGCACCCTCCGCGGCAGCACGCCCGGGGCCGGCCGCCTCGACCCATGACGGCACCGTGCGCGGCCGGACGGTCAAGGGAGTCGACGAGTTCCTCGGCATCCCGTACGCCGCGCCGCCCGTCGGGCAGCTGCGCTGGCGCCCGCCCCAGCCGGTGGCGCCGTGGCCGGGCGCGCGTCCGGCCACGAAGCTGCCGCCGGCCTGCCCCCAGCTCAAGAACAGCAACGGGCCGCGCTCGACCAACGAGAACTGCCTGTACCTCAGCGTCTACCGGCCGCGTGGCACCACCACTCATGCGCGGCTGCCGGTGCTGTTCTGGATCCACGGCGGCGGCCTGACCACCGGCTCGGGCAACCAGCACAACGGCTCGCTGTTCGTCACCACCGACCACATCATGGTCGTGTCGATCAACTACCGGCTGGGCGCCTTTGGCTTCCTGGCCCTGCCGTCGTTGAGCGCCGAGGCCACCGATCATGCCTCCGGCGACTACGGGCTGCTCGACCAGGAGGCCGCCCTGCGATGGGTGCACGCCAACATCGCCCGCTTCGGCGGCAACCCGCGCAACGTGACGATCGCCGGTGAGTCGGCCGGCGGCTACTCGGTCTGCTCGCTGCTGTCCTCGCCGCCAATGCGAGGGCTGTTCAGCCACGCCGTCATCCAAAGCGGAAGTTGCGCCACCGAGACGCTCGCCGCCGCGCAGAAGACCGGAACCGCGTTCGCCCGCGCGGCCGGATGTCGCAACGCCGGCACCGCGGCGACCTGCCTGCGCCGCAAATCCGCCAACGGGCTGCTCGACAATCGCCTGTACCCGAGCGCGGACATCCCCACCGCCGGCGGCCGCGAGCTGCCGGTGGCGTCGGCCACCGTCGTGGCCCGGGGCGCGTTCACGCGGGTGCCGCTGCTGATCGGCACCAACCACAACGAGGGCCGCACATTCTCAGAGGGCTACGCCGACGATCCGGAGTCGACCTACGTCAAGACGATCGACACCGACTACGGGCCCGAGGCCCCCAAGGTCCTGGCCGCGTACCCGTGGAGCAGCTTCCCGTCGCCCTACACGACCGCCTACGCGCTCGGCGCGGTGTGGACCGACAGCGCGTTCTTCGCCGGCATCGGCGGCTGCGGCACCCAGAACCTGGCCGGTCAGTTCGCCAAACGAACGCCGACGTTCTTCTACCAGTTCGATGATCTGCACGCCCCGGGCCTCAACACCAAGTTCCCCGGGTACCAGTGGGGGGCCGGACACGCGATGGAGCTGGCCTACATGTGGCCGAGCTTCGACAACGGCACGCCGCTCTACCCGCAGCTGACCCCCGCTCAGAAGCAGCTCTCGAAGGAGATGGTCCGCTATTGGGGGGCGTTCGTCCGCTCCGGCGCGCCCGTCGTGACCGGCCAGACGCCGTGGCCGCGCTACCAGACCAGCCAGGTCCTGTCGCTGCAGCCAGGCGACGCGACGACGCCGATCACCGCGGCGCAGTTCGCCGGCGACCACAACTGCGCGTTCTGGGATGCTCTGCCCGGCCAGCCGGGGTAGCCGCCACCCGGGTCAGTGGCTGGGCGCGACGTCGAGCGCCGGGTTACGGTCAAAGAAGCCGGCCGGCTTGAGCCAGAAGGAGACGGTGTCGACCGGCATGACCGGCCACTCCTCGGGGCGGGTGATGTGGTGGATGCCGAAGACGTACCAGAGGACGACGTCGGCGTCGGCGATGGGGCGGTCGGCGGCGGTCCAGACCGGGAGGCCACGGTCGTCGTGGCTCTGGACGACGAACTCGCCGCAGGGCCAGCGCTCCTCCGCCGCATACGGCGTCACCCACAGCGTGTGCGCGAGCACCTGCGCGCGATGCAGCACCGGTGAGTCGGGGTGCAGCATCGCCGGGAAGCAGTCGCCGGGGACGAGCTTGTAACCGACGGGCCCGCCGAGGCCGTTGCGGACCCGCTCGTTGACCACCGTCCAGGAGCGCTGGGTGGCCCAGTCGTAGTCCTGCATGCCCTCGGCCTCGGTGCGCAGCGGGGTCTCGCGCTGGACCAGCGCCACGCCGTGGGGGTTGTCCGGGCCCAGCGGCAGCGCCTGGGACTGCGAGGCCACCACGGTGTTGACGTCGCCGTCGACGTCGAGGTCGAGTCGGGCGATCAGGAAGTGCTGGTGAAACGGGGCGTAGGTGCGCTCGTCCACCACCGTGCCGTAGGGAGGCTGGCGGCCGGGGGCGAAGTGGGTGGTGACCATGATGCCGGTGGCCCGCACCTCGGCCTGGATCGAGCCGTCCTGATAAAAGCGCCAGTACACGAGATACTCGTAGTTGCCGACGGTGACGTGGAAGGAGACGACCAGCCGCTGCATCCGGCGGGTCTCGGCGCCGGACTCGTCGTCGACGTGCTTCCACAGAACGCCGTCGTCCTCCTCGTGGATGCAGATCGCGTTGGGAATCGTGTACGGCTCGCCGGCGGTGTCGTGCAGCACCGCGTCCAGGTAGGCGATCTCGCCCAGGCAGTCGCAGCCGAGCGCGAGCGAGGTCGTCATGAACCCCAGGCCCCACTCGCCGATGTCAAACGCGGTGCGCCGGTAGTGCTCGGAGGTGGGGTCCCGGTAGGGGACGACCATCTCGGCCAGCGACATCCGGTGGGCCACCGGGCGCAGGCGGCCGCCGTCCGCGTAGCCGATGGTGTGCAGGACCAGACCCTCGCGGTAGTTGAAGCCGACCCGCAGCGACCACTTCTGCCAGCGCAGCAGGTTGCCCTCCAGCGTGAACGACGGGCCGTCGGGCTGAACGATCGACAGCGGGCGCAGATCGGTGCGCAGCCGCTGGCCCGGGACCAGCCGCGGGACGTACTCGCCCATCGTCGCCGGCTCGTCGATGACGCCGGTGTCCTCGACCTCGAGCAGCTCCATCGAGTTGAGGTCGACCACCAGGTGCAGGCCGGTGACCGGGTTGGCGTACGGGTTGGACCCCTCCTGCGAGCGATACCAGACGTCGGCCCAGCCCAGACGGCGGTCGGAATAGGGCTCGGGCAGCAGGTGAGCGCCGTACGCCCAGGCCTCGACCACCACCCGATCCATGTCGGTGATGCCTCGTCGCGCCAGCGCTTCGATCACCTGAGGCTCGCGGCGCATGGCGACATCGCATTCGTGGACCTCGTCGACGGTCATGTTCGGCTGGCCGTCGGGCTGGTGCGCCCAGCTGACCACGGCGTCGCCGGTGATCGAGACGATCGCCTTGTAGGCGCGTCCGTCATCGCGGTTCCAGCAGACCACCCGGGCGCCACGCTCGATCGGCTCGCCCGCCCGCCAGTCGCGGACCAGGTCCTTGGCCGGCTCGAGCAGCTCGATCGAGGCGAACCGCCAGCGCTCGGTGACGCCCTGGTCGCGGCGCAGGACGGCCGCCGCCCGGCGGATCTCGTCGGCGTCGAGCGGGTCCAGGGGATGCGGGCTCATGGCGGCGGATGCTCCCTGATCGACGCCCCCGGTGCAATCGACACGGCGTCCACGCGCGTGGCAACCTCTGAGAACCTCTTAAGCACCTCTCACGAATGTGGCCTAGCTTGGCCACCAGATATGACTGGACCCAAGCATCTGTGGTCAGGGGATTGGGAGAACGAGTCGGCCCGGACCGCCGGCCAGCTCCCGCCCCGGCCCCCCGCGCCCGCCGAGCCCGAGCCCGCGACCGAGCCCGAGGCACCGACCGTCCGTCAGGCGCCGCGCCCGCGGCCCCGCGCTGAGGCCCGCCCGCCGCGCGCCGCCCGCCCACCGCGCGCCGTGAGGCCGGGAGTCAAGCGGGCCCTGCCGTTCGCGGCCGCCGCGCTGGTGATCGTCGCCTGCGCCGTCGCCGCCACGCAGCTGATCGGCTCCTCGTCGCCGTCCAAGCAGGCGGCCGGCTCCAATCCGACCACCCTGCCGGCGGCCACGAGCGTTCCCGGCACCGGCGGCCCGGTCAACTGGCTGGGGATGGAGCTCGTCACCGTTCCGCCCGGCGTGCCCGGCGTGATCACCGTTCAGTCGGGCAGCGCCGCCGACCAGGCCGGCATCGAGCCCGGCGACGTGCTGCTGTCGATCGACGGGCGCCCGATTGCCGGCGCCCAGGGAATCGCCGCCGCGATCCGCGGGCTGCACTCCGGCGACACGGTCAGCATGGAGATCAACCACGGCTCTGCTCAGTACCAGGTGGACATCACGCTGGGCGCGCCGCCGTCCCGATCGCCGTGAGCTTCGGCACGCCGCTTGTCCTGCTCGCGCTGCTCGCCGTTCCGCTGCTGGCGTTCTGGTACGCCGGCCAGCAGCGACGACGCCGCAGCGCCGCCGACGCGTTCGCCGCGCCGGCGCTGACCGCCTCGGTGACGCCGCGGCGTCCCGGGTGGCGGCGCCACGCGCCGATGCTGGTGTTCGCCATCGCGCTGGCGGCGCTGATCGTCGCCGCCGCCCAGCCGCAGCGCACCGTGGCCGTCCCGGTCGACAGCGCCGCGATCATGCTGGCCAACGACGTCTCGAGCTCGATGTCCGCCACTGACGTCAGTCCCTCACGGCTGGGCGCGGCCCAGCACGCTGCCAAGACGCTCGTCGCCGGCGTGCCCAACAGCGTCGAGGTCGGAGTCGTCGAGTTCGCCCGGCGCCCGACGCTGCTGCAGTCGCCCACCACCGAGCACGCCCTGACCCAGAACGCGATCGCGGCGCTGCATCCGGGGGGTGGCGGCACCGCCATCGGCGATGCGATCACCACCGCGCTGCACGCGCTGACGACCCTGCCCAAGGAGGGCGGCAAGCGCCCGCCGGGCGCGATCGTCCTGCTGTCTGACGGGACGTCGAACGTCGGCGTCAGCCCGCTCACCGTCGCGGCCCAGGCCAAGGCCGACCACATCCCGATCTACACGGTGTCGCTGGGGACGCCCAAGGGCACGATCCCGATCAAGCACGGCTCGCAGACCGTGGCCGCTCCGGTTCCGGTCAACGGTCAGGAGCTGGCCCAGATCGCCGCCGACTCCGGCGGGCGGGCCTACACCGCCGCCGATGCCGCCGACGCGAAGACCATCTACTCCCATCTGGCGACCCAGCTCGGCCACAAGAAGGTCGAGCGCCAGATGACCGCCAGCATCGCCGGTGGGGGCCTCGTGCTCCTGCTGGCCGGCAGTGCGCTGTCGCTGCTGTGGTTCCGGCGGCTGGCGTGAACCACGAACTGACACCTGACTCCCCTGGAGGACCTATGACCGACACCGAGGACATGAACCGAGAGCGCCACGAGGCGCGCGACGCCCTGCAGCAGGTGCTGTATGAGATCAAGCGGGTGATCGTCGGGCAGGACGCGATGCTCGAGCGCCTGCTCGTCAGCCTGCTGGCGGGCGGCCACGTGCTGCTCGAGGGCGTCCCCGGACTGGCCAAGACGCTGACGGTGAAGACCCTGGCCGCGTCGCTGGGCGGGTCCTACGGGCGCATCCAGTTCACGCCCGACCTGGTGCCGGCTGACCTGGTCGGCACCCGCGTGTGGCGGCCCGACACCGGGAGCTTCGACACCGAGCTCGGCCCGGTGTTCCACAACTTCCTGCTCGCCGACGAGATCAACCGCGCGCCGGCCAAGGTCCAGTCCGCGCTGCTCGAGGTCATGCAGGAGCAGCAGGTCACGATCGGCGGGACCAGCTACCGGGTCCCGGCGCCGTTCATCGTGATGGCCACCCAGAACCCGATCGAGTCCGAGGGCACCTATCCGCTGCCCGAGGCGCAGGTCGACCGGTTCCTGATGAAGATCATCGTCGACTACCCGAGCATCGGCGAGGAGGCCGCCGTCGTCGGGCGCAGCCTCCGCGACCCCGCCGACGTGCGCGAGTGTCTGACGCTCGAGGACCTGCGCCGGCACGCGGCGGCGACGCAGACGATCCTCGTCGACCGCGAGGTGATCGGCTACGCCGTGGCGCTGGCCGACGCCACCCGCCATCCCGAGCAGCACGGCCTCGCGGACATCAAGGGGCTGATCGAGTTCGGCTCCAGTCCCCGCGGGCCGATTGGCCTGGTCGGGGCGGCCCGGGCGCTGGCGCTGCTGCGCGGTCGCGGCCACGTCGAGACCCAGGACATCCGTGACCTGACCCCGGATCTGCTGCGCCACCGGCTGGTGCTGTCCTACGACGGGCTCAGCGAGGGCGTCACCGCGGACGGTCTGCTCGACCGCGTGCTGGCCGCCGTGCCCGAGCCCGGCGCTCAGCGCCTGATGCGCGCCGAAGACGGCGAGCGTCGCGCCGGGGGGTTCATGAGCGCAGCCGGATGACTCACGCCGCCGACATACAAGCGAGGCTGGATGCCTCGCGGAGGCGATCAGCGTGAGCGACGCCCTGCTCGCCCCGCCCGCCGCCCGCCAGGGGCCAGGTCCGCTGGCGCAGCCGCTCATCGAGGCGCTCGACGTCGCCGTCAACCGGCTGGTGGCCCAGACGCTGCCCGGGGATCGCCGCGCGGCCGGGGTCGGGCTCGGGACCGAGCTGGCGCAGCTGCGCCCCTACGAGCTCGGCGACGACGTGCGCCACATCGACGCCGCCGCCAGCGCGCGGACCGGCATGCCGCATGTGCGCCTGCACGTCCCCGAGCGGGCCCTGACCACGTGGATCGTGCTCGACGTCTCGCCGTCGATGGCGTTCGGCACCGCCCGGCGCCTGAAGGCCGACGTGGCGGAGGGGGCGGCGCTGGTGTTCGGCCGCCTCGGCGTCCGGCGCGCCGGCAGCGTCGGCCTGGTCGCGTTCGGCGCCGGCCCGGCGCGAGTGGCGCCGCCGCGCGGCTCCCGGCCGGGCATGGTCGCGCTGCACCGCCAGCTGGAGGCCGGCGTGGCCCGTGACGGCCACGAGGCCCCGGATGCGATGGCTGACGCGCTGGCCCGCGTCGGTCGCCTGGCCACCCAGCCCGGCCTGGTCGTCGTCATCTCCGACTTTCGCGATCACCGCGGCTGGGAGCGCGCGCTGGGATCGGTCCGGATCCGCCACTCGGTCCTCGCCATCGAGGTCGCGGACCCGCGCGAGGCCGAGCTCCCCGCCGTCGGGCACCTGACGCTGGTCGATCCCGAGTCCGGCGCCCGGATCGAGGTCAACACCGGGCGCCGGCGCATCCGTGAGCGCTTCGCGCAGCTCGAGCGCGAGCGGCGCGAGCGGGTGGCATCCGAGTTGCGGCGCCTGCGCGTGCACCACACGACGCTGTCGACCGACGAGGAGTGGCTCGTCGAGCTGGGGCGCCGCCTGCGATGAGCTTCGGTTCTCCCCTGTGGCTGTTGGCGTTGCTCCTGGTTCCGGTCGGGCTGGCCGCGTACGTCCTGTCCCGCCGGCGCTCGCAGCGCTACGTCATCCGCTTCCCCCCGGTCTCGACGCTGCGCGAGGCGGTCGCGGGCACCCGGTCCTGGGAGCGCCACGTGCCGACCGCGCTGGCCCTGGCCGCGATCGCGCTGCTGGCGATCGCCCTGGCGCGACCCCGGGTGACGCACCTGGTCCCGACGCAGGAGGCGTCGGTGGTGCTCGTGACCGACCACTCCGGCTCGATGGCCGCCACCGACGTTCAGCCCACCCGGCTGGCGGCGGCCGTGGCCGCGGCCAACACGTTCATCGATCAGCTGCCCTCGACCGTGCGGGTCGGCGCGATCGGCTTCGGCAACGACCCCGACGCCGTCCAGCAGCCGAGCGCCAATCACGCCGCGGCGCGGTCGCTGGTGGACGGGCTGGCGGCCGGCGGCGGCACCGACACCGGCGACGCGCTGGCGCTGGCGCTGCAGCTGTTGCAGGCCGAAAAGCTCAAGCACCCGCCGGCGGCGATCGTCCTGCTCTCCGACGGCGCGGCCAACCTGGGACCCGATCCCGCGACCGTGGCCCAGCAGGCGGCCCGCGACCACATCCCCATCTACACCGTCGCGCTGGGGACGCCCAACGGCGTGCTGACCAGCCCCGATCCGTTCCAGCCGTCCGTCCCGGTGCCACCCGATCCGCAGCTGATGTCGCAGATCGCCGCCAACTCCGGCGGCCGCGCGTTCAACGCCCACAGCGCCGATGAGCTCAGTTCGATCTACAAGAAGCTCGGCAGCCAGCTCGGCACGGTCAGCCGCAAGAAGGAGATCACCGCGGTGTTCGCCGCCGGTGCGGTGCTGCTGCTGATCGGCGCGGCGGCGACGTCGGTGCGCTGGTCCGGCCGCGTCGTCTAGGCCGGGGCGGGCGGACCCGCGGGCGCCCGGTGGTTCATCATCGGTGCCCCACTGGCAAGGAGAGACGATGACCGCGCGTCGCGTGAACAGCGAGCTGTTGCTCGTCGGCAGCCTGCCGGCCCAGTCCACCGATGCCGCCTTCCGGGCGGGGGGCGAGCTGTTCGGCGACCTGGTGTTCGCGCTGCCCGACGGCGAGACCGGCCCGCGGGCCGCCTGGGTGGGCTACGAGCGCGAGCAGCTGGCTCGGCCGGCCGCGGACGTCGTGGTGGTGCAGGAGACCGTGTCGCCCACCGGCCGCCCTCGTCACGCCTACGAGACTCCGGTGTTCGGCGTCCGCGACGGCGCCAGCGAGCTGCACTTCGGCTCCTGGCCGCGCATCGACGACGCGATCGCGTCCTATCAGCGATTCACGGCCCTGCGCGACGAGGGGATCATCCCCGCCGGGCTCCGGTTTCAGATCGGGCTGCCGTTCCCGTCGAGCGCGATGAACGGCTTCAAGGCCGACTTCGGCCGCGACTACCCGATTGCCGCCCGAGCATTCGAGGCTCTCGTCGGCCGGGAGCTGCCGCGGCTGCTGGCGGCGATCCCGGCGGGCGATCTCGCGATCCAGTGGGACATGGCCTACGAGACGCAGGACATCGAGGGGGTGCTGGCCTGGACGACCGAGGGCGCCTGGGAGCGGTTCGCCGGCCCGGTCACGCGCCTGACGCGGCTGATCCCCGAGGAGGTCCTGGTCGGCTATCACCTCTGCTACGGCACCTTCCCCGAGTGGCCGATGTACGAGGCTCGCGACTACGGGGTGCTCGTGCGGATGGCCAACTTCGCGGTGGCCGAGTCGGGACGCACGGTCGACTGGCTGCACCTGGCCGGCCCGCGGTATCTGCGCAGCGAGGACCGCAGCTTCTTCCGGCCGCTGGTCGATCTCGACCCCGGCCCGGCCCGGGTGTTCCTCGGGATCGTGCTGCCGGTCGACGGTCTGCCCGGCCTGCGCCGCCGGCACGCGACCGCGTCGCGGTACCTGCGCGACTTCGGTGTGGCGATGTACTGCGGGTTCGGTCGCCAGCCCGGCGAGGACGGGATGGAGACGATGCGCGAGCACCGGCGCGTGGTGCGCGCGCTCGTCGACGAGGCCTGAGGTTGGCGGCGCGCAACCTCGTCAACCTCAAGGACGTCGACAAGGGCTACGCCGCCCGCAGCGTGCTGCGCGGCGTCACCCTCGGGCTCAACGAGGGCGACCGGGTCGGGGTCGTCGGCGACAACGGGGCCGGCAAATCGACGCTGATGCGACTGATCGCCGGCGGCGAGTCGCCGGACGCCGGCACCGTGACGCGGGCGGGCGATGTCGATCCGGTGCTGGTCGACCAGGGCGGCGAGCTCGAGCGCGATCAGACCGTCCTGCGCGCGCTCGTCGGCACGCGGGCCGAGCACGAGTGGGCCGGCGATGCGGCGTTTCGCGCGGTCCTCGACGGCCTGCTCGGCGGCGTGCGCCTGACCCGGTTCGCGGACGGGTCCCAGACGCTCACCCACACTCTGTCGGGCGGCGAGCAGCGACGGATCGCACTGGCCCGGGCACTGCTGGATGGGCCCGCGTTGCTGCTGCTCGACGAGCCGACCAACCACCTCGACGTCGAGGCGATCGACTGGCTCGGCCACTTCCTCGCCCGCCGTCCGGGCACCCTGATGGTCATCACCCACGACCGCTGGTTTCTCGACGCGGTGTGCGAGCGCACCTGGGAGGTGGCCGACGAGAACGTGTTCCAGTACGACGGCGGCTACTCGGCCTATGTGCTGGCCCGGGCCGAACGCGACCGGCAGGCCGCCGCCCGCGAGGACCGCCGCCGCCAGCTGGTGCGCAAGGAGCTGGCCTGGCTGCGCCGGGGGCCGCCGGCACGGACGTCCAAGCCCAAGTTCCGCATCGACGCCGCCAACGTGCTGATCGCCGACGTGCCGCCACTCCGGGACCGGGTCCAATTGCTGCGCTTCGCGACCGCGCGGCTGGGGGACCGGGTGCTCGACGCCGTCGACGTGTCCCTCGCGTTCGGCGAGCGGACGATCCTGTCGCACGTGACCTGGCGGTTGGGACCGGGCCAGCGGGTCGGGCTGGTCGGGCCCAACGGGGCGGGCAAGACGACGCTGATCCGGCTGCTGGCCGGCGACCGCGCGCCTGACAGCGGCGAGGTCGAGCGGGGGGCGACGGTCGCGCTGGCCGAGCTCTCCCAGGACACGACCGAGCTTCCCCCCGGGGTGCGTGTGGTCGAGGCGCTGGCGCAGGTTCGCGGCCGGGCGACGACGAGCGGGGGTGAGGAGCTGACCCCGGGGACGCTGGCCGAGCGCTTCGGCTTTCGCGGCGAGAAGCTCAGCGCCCGGACAGACGATCTGTCCGGCGGCGAGCGCCGGCGCCTGCAGCTGATGCGCCTGCTGCTGTCAGAGCCCAACGTCCTGCTGCTCGACGAGCCGACCAACGACCTCGACATCGACACCCTGACCGCGCTCGAGGACCTGCTCGACGGCTGGCCCGGGACCCTGGTGGTCGTCTCGCACGACCGGTACTTCGTCGAGCGCGTCTGCGACGACGTCTACGCACTGCCGGGGGACGGCAGCCTGCGCCACCTGCCGGGCGGGATCGACCAGTACCTGGCGATGCAGCCGCCCGGGCAGGCGCCCGGAGCGACCGCCGCGTCGCCGTCCCCCGGTGATGGCGCCGCGCCGGGCCGCCCCGCGCCCCGGGGCGGCCGGCGGCGGGCGACCCAGAAGGAGCTGGTCCGCGTCGAGCGCGAGCTGACCCGGGCGCAGGAGAGCGACGCGGCCCTGCACAGCGCGATGGCGCAGGCGGCCAGCGACGCCGCCCGCCTGCAGGAGCTGACCGCCGAGCTGGCGGCGCTCGGCGCCCAGCGCGAGGAGCTCGAATCCCGCTGGCTGGAGCTGTCCGAGGAGCTCGAGCGGGCCTGACCCGCGCCCGCGTGGCCGTGCGCGCCGGCTGCGGCCCCTCCGGCCGCCCCTCAGCCGCCCGCGCCGCGCCAGCCCAGCGCCCGCTGCCGCGCCCGCGACAGCCCGCTGACGACGAGGTCGTAGGAGTCCTCGATCATGTCGCCGATCATCGGGTCGGGCAGCGAGCCGTCGAGCAGCACCGTGTTCCAGTGGCGCTTGTTGAGGTGATAGCCGCCCGAGATCGCCGGGTGCGCGGCCCGCAGCTGCTGGGCCAGCTGGGGCTCGCACTTGACGCTGACGCTCAACGGCTCCCCGGCCAGCCGCGACAGGGCGAACATCTTGCCCGCCACCTTGAACACCGAGGTCTCAAAGCCGAACGGGAACGTCTGCACCGATCCCCGGAAGGTGAGGCACAGGTCCCGCAGCTCGTCGCCGGTCACCGGCTGATGGTCAACGAGACCGTCGCGTTCAGCCGACCGCGCCCAGCCCGGCCTCGGCCACCTCGACGTCCTGGCTGTAGTGGCCGCCGCTGACGCCGACGGCGCCGACGATCCGGTCGCCGACGCTGATCGGGAAGCCGCCGCCGAAGACGACCAACCGGTCGATGCCGCCGACGGCGCCGGCCGCCAGCGGCGGGTCGTCCTTGATGAAGTCGTGCCAGCCACCGCTGGGCAGGCCGAAGCCGGCGGCGGTGTAGGCCTTGTCCTGGGCGATCTGGACGCTGAGCAGGGCGGCGCCGTTCATCCGGCTGAACGCCTTGAGCACGCCGGACTCGTCGCAGACCGCGATCACCATGGGCACCCCGATCTCGTTCGCCTTGGCCTCCGCCGCGGCGATGATGCGGCGCGCCAGGTCGGTGGAGACGCTGGCCTTCTCGATCACGTCAGTCACGTCCGCTCCCTTCTGTCGTGTCCGCGAAGCGCCGTTCGAGCTCGCGGATCTCGCTGATCCCGATGAACTCCAGGAAGTCGTCGAAACCGATCATCGACTCCAGCGCCGCCGCCGGGGTGCCGTGCTCGCGGATCTGCGCGAGCACCGCGCGGATCGCGCCGGTCGCGACCAGCAATGCGCTGAGCGGGAAGATGACCAGGCTGAAGCCCAGCTCGCGCAGGACGGCGTGGCTGACCGGCGGGGTCTTGCCGCCCTCGGCGTAGTTGAACAGCAGCGGCAGGTCGGGGAAGGCGGCGGCGACCGCCTCGATCTCCGCCTCGGACTGGGGCGCCTCGACGAACAGCGCGTCAGCGCCGGCCGCGGCGTAGCGGCGGGCGCGCTCCAGGGCCGCGTCGAGCCCCTCGACGGCGCGGGCGTCGGTGCGGGCGATGATCAGCATCCCGGAGTCGTCGCGGGCGGCGACCGCGGCCGCGATCTTCGCGGCCATCTCGCCGGCGCCGATCAGCTGCTTGCCCTCCATGTGCCCGCACTTCTTGGGCGTGACCTGATCCTCGATGTGGATGGCGGCCACGCCCGCCGCCGCGTACTCGTGGACGGTGCGGATGACGTTGAGCGGGTTGCCGTAGCCGGTGTCGGCGTCGGCGATCACCGGGATGCCGACCGCCGCGGCGATCCGCCGGGCGTTGTCGACCATCTCGGGCATGGTCAGCAGCCCGACGTCGGGCCGGCCGAGCAGCGACGCCGCGCTGCCGAAGCCGGTCATGTAGGCCGCGTCAAAGCCGGCCTCCTCCACCAGCCGGGCGCTCAGCGCGTCGTAGCAGCCGGGCGCCAGGACCATCTCGCCCGTGGCGAAGCGCTCTCTCAGGCGCGCGCCGCCGCCGCTGTCGCCGGTCAGCAGCCCCGCCATCTACATCCGCTCCGAGCGTGCCATCGCGTCGGGCGAGCTTAGGGCACGAGCGGCAACGATCCCTCAGCGCGATCGGCCCCACCGTCCGGGAGTCCGCTCGCCCGGGTCATACTCTGGCTGTGGCCGAACTGAAATCAGTGCTCGAGCGCAACCTGCCGCGATCGCGGCAGGCGGAGATCAAGCTCGACGCGTTGCGGTCGCAGAGGCGCGACTTCGGGATCGCCTGCGGACTGAGCCTGATCGGCGGGGTCGTCGCGATCGCGATCGACCCGCGCCTGGCCCTGGGACTGGCGGCGATCGCGGTCGGCACCGGCGTCCTGTGCGCGCGGTCGTTCTGGCAGCGTCGCGAGCTGCTGGTGATGCTGCTGGTCGAGCGCGACGCCTACACGATCGAGGCGGTGCGCCGGCAGGCGGCGCGGTTCGCCACGCCCAAGCGCCGGCACCGGCTCGGCGCCTGGGTGCGCAAGCTGGTCGCGGTGGCCGACGGCGAGGCGCACCCGCCGTCGACGAACGTGCGCGTGCTCGACGCCCGGATCGAGCCCCGGCGCGAACGGCTGATCAAGCTGGCGGACGCGTTCGACGACGACGCCGTCGAGGTGCATCCGGCCAGCGTGGCGTTGCTGCATCAGCTGCTGACCCGCCCGGGCCTGAGCCCGCTGTACAACGTCGGGCTCAGCGAGGACCTGCTCGACCTCGCGCTGCACCGCATCGAGGCCGGGGTCGAGGTCACGCCCGCCGGTCAGATCACGCCGTAGGTCCTGAACGCCTCCCACACCGGCATGCCCTCGGCCAGCTTCTCGCGAACGAGGTTCTCGCCGGAGACCTTCTCCTCCGCCCGGCTGATCGCCTCCTCGGCGATCCCGGCCGGGACGACGACGACGCCGTCGTAGTCGGCCAGCACCAGGTCGTCGGGCTTGACGGTGACGCCGCCGCACTCGATCGGCACCTGGACCTGGTCGATGTCGATGCGGCCCAGCGAGTCGGTGGCCAGGATGCCGGCGACGAAGGTGGGGAACTGCATCTCGATCAGGCGGTCGGTGTCGCGGGTGTAGGCGTCGGCGACGATCCCGGCCGCGCCGCGGTAGCGCGAGGCGGTGGCCAGCAGCTCGCCCCAGTAGGAGCCGGTGCAGGTCGAGACCACCATGACGTCCCCCGCGCGCAGCGAGTCGACCGCCTGGAGCTCCCCCTTGTAGTAGTCGTCCTCATTGGCCGGCAGGGCCTGCACCTCCACGCAGTGGACGGTCATGGCGAAGCCGGCCAGCTTGGCCTCCGGATACAGCGGCCGGATGTGGGGCTGCATCACCTGATGGCGGTGGCCCATCCGATCGAGGCAGTCAGAGACGACAGCGGGGTAGAGCTTCCGAAGACGCTCGAGCATCGTGAGGTCCCGGCTCGCGACAGTGTCCACTCTCTCTCCTTACTTACTTGATCGTTCAAGTGGCGACGTTACGCCAGGTTAGAGCCTGGGTCAAGAGGGTGACCGGCTAGCGGATCAGCCCGCGGCCCTCGACCGGCCACCAGTCGACCACCTCGCCGTCGCGGCACGCCGCCACCCAGTCGTGCAGGTTGAGCATGCCGCAGGCGTGGTTGGGGACGATCTGCACGGCGGTGCCGATCGGGGCGTCCCCGGCCGGGACCTCGAGGATGCCGTGCTCCTCGTTGAGCGAGACCAGGTGCCAGTCCGGGTGGCCGCGGATCACTCCGCAGCCGTCGGCGGTCTGGGCCCGGTCAGAGCTGAGCGTCTTGGTGCCGGCGTCGATGATCGCCCGCGTCGGGGTGGGGTGGCTGACGACCGTCGCCCGGGCGGTCAGCGCGCAGTCCTCGAGCGTCCCCCAGCCCAGCGCGGCCTGATCGCGGTCCGAGAACACGTACGTGCCCGGCCGCACCTCCGTGATCCCGTCCGCCAGGCCGCCGGCGCGGGTCGCGCTCGGCGTGCTGCCGACGCTGATCTCGGGCACCGGGAAACCGGCGGCGCGCAGGACGCCGGCGACCTCGAGCAGCCGGGCCGCGTCGGCGTTGGCCGCGGCGGCGATCGCCTCGCCGCGCGCCGCGTAGGTCTGGCCGGCGAAGCTGAGCAGCCCCACCAGCGACACCCCGGCCAGCCGGTCGATCGCCTGGGCCAGGCGCAGCGCCTCCGCCGCGCTCTGCACGCCGCAGCGCCCGAAGCCGGTGTCGAACTCGATCCGCGCGAGCACGGTGACGCCCCGGCGAGCGGCGGCCGCGGCGATCCCCTCGAAGACCTCGGGCGAGTCGGCGGCGACCCGGACGGTGGCCGACTCGGCCAGACGGGCCAGCCGCTCCCACTTGGCCGCGCCCCAGACGGGGTAGGCGATCAGCACGTCGTCAAAGCCGCGGGCGCCGAGCCATTCCGCCTCGCCGAGCTTGGCCACCGTGAGCCCGGCCGCGCCGGCATCACGCTGGCGGCGCGCGACCTCGACGAGCTTGTGGGTCTTGGCGTGGGGCCGCAGCGCCACGCCGGCGTCGCGGGCCAGCTGCGCCATCCGCGCGACGTTCGCGTCCAGCGCATCGAGGTCGAGGACCAGGCAGGGCGTGTCGAGCGCGTCCACGCCGGCCCCCACGGGTCCCGGGGCGTCACGAACCGGCTGCGCCGAGGATTGCGGCATCGCCACCGCAACGATATACATGCCCTCCGGTGCCGGATCCTCTGACCGCCACAGTCGCCCACGATGCCGCCGCGACCCTCGGCGAGGGCCCCGTCTGGGACGAGCGCACCCAGCGCCTGATCTGGGTCGACATCACCGAGCGGGAGGTCCATCGCTTCGATCCGGCGACCGGGATCGATGTCACCACCGACGTTCCCGGGATGCCCGGCATCGCCATCCCCCGCGTCCAGGGCGGCCTGGTGCTGGTCATCGACCACAGCTTCGCGTTCCTCGACGACACCGGCCGCATCGAGACGATCACCGACCTGCCTCAGGGGCCGGTCACGGTCCGCTTCAACGATGCCAACTGCGACGCGGCCGGCCGGCTGTGGGCGGGGACGACCGGCTTTCAGGCCGAGCCCGGGGCCGCGGCGCTCTACCGGCTGGATCCGGACCTGACCGTGACCCGCGTGCTCGACAACGTCACCGAGTCAAACGGGATCGACTGGAGCCCGGACGACCGGCTGATGTACTACGTCGACAGCCTGGATCGCCGCGTCGACGTGTTCGACTTCGACCTCGACACGGGCGCCCTGGCCAACCGCCGGCCGTTCGTCGCCGTCGACGACGGCGAGGTTCTCCCCGACGGGCTGACCGTCGACGCCGAGGGCTACGTCTGGGTCGCCTGCTGGGGCGGCGCCGCGGTGCGCCGCTTCGGCCCCGACGGCTCGCTCGTGGGCAGCGTCGCGCTGCCGACGCCGCACATCACCTGCCCGGCGTTCGGCGGTCCGGGACTCGACCGGATGTTCATCACCTCCGCCCGCGAGGGGCTGACCGAGGCCCAGCTGGCCGCCGATCCCGCCGCCGGGGCGCTGTTTGCGTGCGAGCCCGGGGTGGCCGGCCGCCCGGCCCATCGCTTCGCGGGGTAGCACCCGTGTCCTAAGCCGCCCTTGACAAGCGCGCCGCCCCGGTTGGATACTCCCGCTTGAACGATCAAGTGGGAAAACACTTGAACGGTCAAGGTGCCCAGTGAGGAGGGTTCATGGCTGAAGAGACGGCTGAAGGGTTCGGCCCGGCGGCGGTCACGCAGACGCACTTCGCGCGTCGTGCCACCGGGTTCGTGCGGGACATCAAGGTTCGGGACGCGGTCATCTTCAACGTGCTGCCGGCCTGCCCCGGGCTGGTCATGGCGGTGTCGGTGTTCTGGGTCCTGTCGACGTTCACCGGCGTGAACCTCTACGTCGGGATCCTGATCACCATCGTGTGCGCGTTCCTGATCTCGGGCGCGTTCGGTCTGCTGTCGCAGATCATGCCCCGCTCGGGCGGGGACTACATCCTCATCAGCCGGTCACTGCATCCCGGCCTGGCGATCGGCTCGAGCATCCTGATCGGGACCTCAGCGATGCTGGCGATGGGGTACTGGGGCGTGTTCACCGCCAAGATCTGCATCGGCCCGATGCTGACCATGTTCGGGGTCAGCGTGAGTTCGCACTGGTTGCAGACCGCCGGGGTGACCGTGACCCAGCACCCGTGGAACATGATCATCGGGTTCGTCGAGGTGGCGATCCTGGCCAGCATCATGGCCTCGGGCACCCGGCTGCTCATGCGGGTGCAGTTCTGGCTGTTCGTCTCGGCGATGGCCGGGTTCGTGGTGGCCGCGATCGTGCTGCTGTTCACCACTCACGGCGGCTTCATCGGCCACTACAACAGCTACGCCCGGCCGTTCACCCACCACGCTGACACGTACAACTACTTCATGGCCCAGGCCAAGGCGGCCGGGACCAACGTCCACGCGCCCACCAGCTGGCACAACACGATCATCGCCTCGGGCGCGTTCATCGCATTCGGGGTGTGGACGTGGTATTCGGTCAACTACGCCGGCGAGATACGCCAGGCGGGTACCCGCCGCAACTGGTACTCGATGCTGGGTGGGCTGGCGCTGACGTTCATCCCGATCCTGCTCATGGTGGCCCTGCTGGAGAAGACGGTCGGCTACCCGTTCCTCACCGCGGTCAACGCCGTGTCGAGCAACGCGAAGGTGTACACGATCCCGAACGCCCCGTGGTGGATCACGCTCGTCTCGACGATCTGGAACAACCCCGTGTTCGTGGCCTTCCTGGGCCTGACGTTCATCTGCTGGGCGCCGCTGATCGTCTACACGCAGATCGTCCAGCCCGTCCGGGCGCTGTTCGCGTGGGCGTTCGATCAGGTGATCCCGGAGCGGATCGCCACCGTCAACGAGCGCACCCACACGCCGGTGTTCTCGCTGGGCCTGATCACCGTGGCGTCGATCTTCTTCCTCTACCTGGCCGCCTACTCGTCGACGTTCCTCAAGTACGTGGCCCTGTCGACGATCGTCGGCTTCCCGACGTTCATCATGATCGGCATCTCCGCGATCGTGTTCCCCTACCGGCGCAGGGCCGCCTACGAGGCATCGGTGTCGAACATGACCCTGCTCGGGCTGCCGGTGCTCACCTACTTCGGGATCGGCGCGATCGCGGCCGGCATCTTCGGCGGCTATCTGTGGCTGAAGTACCCGCTGCTGGGGCTGCCCAACGCCGGCAAGAGCATCGGCTCCCAGCTGTTCACCTCGCCGCTGAACGGCGGGCTGGCGTTGATCGCCACCGGGCTGATCGTCGGCGCGATCATCTACTTCGCCGGGCGCGCCTGGCGGCGGACCCAGGGGATCGATATCGCCCTGAACTACCTCGAGATCCCGCCCGAGTAGATCGTGCGGCTGTTCCGGCGTTCATCGGCGGAGGAGGATGGTGACCTCCTCCGCCTCTACTACGCCTCCGACATCCACGGCACCGAGGTGCTGTGGAAGAAGTTCCTCAACGCCGCCAAGACCTACAACGCCAAGGTGCTGGTGATGGGCGGCGACATCTGCGGCAAGATGGTCATCCCGATCATCGCGCAGGCCGACGGGACGTGGTCAACGACCTTCCACGGCCGCCAGGAGACGATGGCGACCGAGGCCGACGTCGAGAAGGTCGAGAACCGCATCCGCGGCAACGGGATGTACCCGTACCGCACCACCGCTGAGGAGGTGGCCGGAATCGCCGCGCTGACCGAGCCCGAGCGCGAGCGATGGTTCGAGCAGGTCATGCTCGACTCGTTCAAACGCTGGCTGGAACTCGCCGACGAGCGCCTGACCGGTACCGAGACCCGCTGCTTCGCCATGCCCGGCAACGACGACCCAGACAGCCTCGAGGGCGTCATCGACAGGTCGGCGCGTGTCGAGGCCTGCGACGAGCAGTGGGTGACGTTCGACGGCCACGAGATGCTGTCGCTGGGCTACTCGAACATCACGCCGTGGAACTCGCCGCGCGAGCTCGACGAGGACGCGCTGCACGACCGGCTCTTCACGCTGGCCGAGCAGGTGCCGGACCACACCCGGGCGGTCTGGAACATCCACGTGCCCCCGCACGACTCCCAGCTCGACACCGCGGCCGAACTCGACGAGGATTTCAACATGGTGCTGGTCGGCCGAGCCCCGCACATGATCCCGGTGGGCTCCACGGCGGTCCGCGAGGCGATCGAGCGCTTCCAGCCGCTGGTGGCGCTGCACGGCCACATCCACGAGTCCCCGGGGGCGACGCGGATCGGCCGCACGCTGTGCATCAACCCGGGCAGCGACTACCAGACCGGCCGCATCTCCGGCTGCCTGGTCAATCTGCGGGGCGATCGCGTCAACCACCAGTTCGTCACCGGCTGATGAGCCTCGACGAGCTGGCTCGCTGGTTGCGCACCGCCGGGCTCGACCCCCCCGCCCGGCCGTGGCCGGACTCGCCCCATCGCTTCCCCGACGGGCGCCGGTACCGGTTCGAGATCCCCAGCGTCGAGGGGCCGGTCGTGCTGCGCGCGGTGCTCGAGGAGGCCCGGGCCCGCGACCTGCGCATCCACCGGGTCTCCCAGGGCTCGGGGATCATGCTCCTCACGGACGACGAGCTCGACGAGCTGGCCGAGCTCGGCCGCGAGCACGACGTCGAGGTGTGCCTGTTCCTGGGCCCGCGCGGATCCTGGGACTCCGGCGGCCAGGCGCTGGCCACCGAGTCGGCCGCCGGGGTGGCCCGCGGCGCGGAGGCGGTGGAGGCCTGCGTGGCCGAGACCCGGCGCGCCTGCGCCCACGGCATCCGCAGCGTGCTCGTCGGCGACATCGGCGTGCTCGACGTGCTGGTGGCCCTGCGCCAGGACGGCTTGCTGCCGGCCGACCTCATCTTCAAGACCTCCGCGATCCTGTGCGCGGCCAACCCGGCGACGGCGGCGCTGCTGGACCGGCTCGGCGCCGACACGATCAACGTCGCCACCGACCTCGAAATCGGGATGCTGGCCGCGATCCGGGCGGTCACGCACAAGCCGTTGGACGTCTACGTGGAGGTGCCCGACGACATGGGTGGCTTCGTGCGCAGCTACCAGGTGCCCGACATCGTCAAGGTGGCCGCGCCCGTCCACGTCAAGGTCGGCCTGCGCAACGCGACGATGGTCTATCCCAGCGGCCTGCATCTGGAGGGGGTGGCCGCGCTGCAGTGCCGCGAGAAGGTTCGCCGGGCGTCGATGCTCGAGCGCCTCATCGGCGAGCTGACGCCCGAGGTGAGCGCCGGGTTCGACGCCAGCGCCGCGCCGGGCGGCAACGCCGCGCCGGGCGGTAACGCCGCGCCGGATTCAGCTGGCAGACACGCCGGCTGACAGGCCGCCGTCGACGATGAACGGCTGGGCGGTGCAGAAGGACGACTCGTCTGAGCACAGGAACAGCGCCATCGCGGCGATCTCCTCCGGGCGGCCGATGCGCTTGAGCGCGTGCAGCTTGCCCGCCTCGACCCGCGCGGCCTCGGGATCGTCTTGCACCTCGAAGTAGCGCTGGGCCATCCCGGTGTCGATGTAGCCGGGGCAGATGCAGTTGCAGCGGATCCCGTCCTTGCCGAAGTCCAGCGCGATCGCCCGGGTCAGGTTGATCACGCCGCCCTTGGCGGTGCAGTAGGCGGCCAGCTGCGGCTCGACCCAGAATCCGTTGACCGAGGCCATGTTGACGATCGAGCCGCCGCCCAGCCGGCGCATGCGGGGAATCGCGGCCCGCGCGCACAGGTAGGCGCCCTTGAGGTTGATGTCCATCACCCGGTCCCAGTCCTCGGGCGGGGTGTCCTCGATCGTGCGCTCGTACTGGATGGCCGCGTTGCTGACCAGGGCGTGAGGCCCCCCGCGATTCTCGGCGGCGGCGATCAGCGCCTCCACGTCGTCGGGTTTCGACACGTCGCAGCGGTGGGCCTCGGCGGACCCGCCGGCCTCGCCGATCGCCGCCACGACGAGGTCGAGCTCGCCGGCGTCGACGTCGGCGCACAGGGTGTGGGCGCCGGCGGCGGCGAGCCGCTCGGCGATGGCTCGGCCGATCCCCCGAGCGGCACCGGTCACCACCACGGTCTTGTCATCCATCCGCACCGCTGCTCCCTTCGTCGAGGTTCACTGCCCGCCGGAGCGGCTTATACTGCCATTCCCTTGATCGATCAAGTGAGGGATGCGCTGTGACGGTTGCCAAGGCCGGACCCCGCCGGCGACCCACGATGCGCGACGTGGCCGCCCTAGCCGACGTCAGCGTCCAGACCGTCTCCAACCTGATCAACAACCGGGTCCACCTGATGGGCGAGGAGACCCGGCAGCGGGTGGAGCAGGCGATGACCGACCTGGGCTACCACCCCAACGTCGCCGCGCGGACGCTGCGCTCGGCGCGGACCGAGACGCTGTGCTTCCTGCTGCTGGACGAGGGCAACCGCTTCCTGGCCGACCCGATGACCGACCTGATCATCGCCGGCATCGGCGACGTGGCCCGCGACCGCGGCTACGGCCTGCTGATCCGCGCCGCCCGGCCCCACGAGCCCGATCCGTTGCTGATCAAGCCGCTGCTGGAGAACCGGGCCGACGGCGCATTCCTGTTCATGTCCGGCAAGCCCGAGCTGCGCCAGTGGTACATCGATCAGCTGGGCGAGCTGGGCTTCCCGTTCATCCTGCTCGAGCCCTCGCCCGACCCGACGCTGCTCACCGTCACCGCCGCCGACCGTGAGGGGGCGCGGAATCTGACCGAGCACCTCATCGCCAAGGGCCACAAGCGGATCGTGTTCCTCACCACCAAGGTCCCGTGGCCGATGCTCGAGCAGCGCCTGCTCGGCTACCGCGACGCGCTCGCGGCGGCCGGGCTCAAGCCGCAGGTCCTGACCGGCGGGACCTGGGACCCGACCTCCGGCGCCGGACAGGCCGAGCGGCTGCTCACGGGCCGGTCGGTCCCCACTGCGATGATGTGCGGCAACGATCTCCTCGCGCTCGGCGCCATCCGGGCCGTGCGCGAGCGGGGGCTCTCCGTTCCGGAGGACATCGCCGTGACCGGGTTCGACGATTTCGACTTCGCGCAGTTCGCCGATCCGGCGCTGACCACGGTGCGGATCCCGGGCTATGACATCGGGGTGGCGGCCGGCCAGGCCCTGATCGGCGTGCTGGAGGGCGATGCGCCGGCGCAGCGCCAGATCGTGTTCCCGGTGGCGCTCGAGCTGCGGGAGTCCGCGTGAGCGACAACGGCCGGCTGATCCACGCCGACGTGTTCGAGGAGGCGGTACGGCTGCTGGCCGCCGCTGAGCAGGCCGGAGTGACGGTGCGGACGCTCGGCGGCATGGCGATCGTGCTCCACGCCGGCGACCGGCTGCATCCGGCGTTCGTGCGCGAGATCTGCGACATCGACCTGGCCACCCCGCGCCGCCAGGGCCGCAAGGTGGGCGAGTTCCTCAGCACCCAGGGCTACGAGGCCAACAAGACGTTCAACGCCATGCACGGCGACCGCCGCCTGCTGTTCTACGACGAGCCCAACGGCCGCCAGATCGACGTGTTCGTCGGCAGCTTTGAGATGTGCCACCAGCTGCCGCTGGAGCAGCGCCTCGACGTCGAGCAGACGACGCTGCCGCTGGCCGACCTGGCCCTGACCAAGCTCCAGATCGTCAAGCTCAACCGCAAGGACGCCTACGACCTGTACGCGATGCTGCTCAGCCACGAGGTCGCCGATCACGACGACGACGCCATCAACGCGGCCTGGATCGCCGAGCTGTGCGGCCGCGACTGGGGCCTGTTCCGGACGGTGCAGATCAACCTCGAGCGCCTCCAGTCAGAGCTGGCGGTGCCCGAGCTCACGCTCGAGGAGACCGAGCGGATTCGCTCGCGCCTCCAGGGGCTCGAGCGGGCCATCGTGGACGCGCCCAAGAGCGGCAAGTGGAAGATGCGCGCCCGGGTCGGCGAGCGTGTGCGTTGGTACGAGGACCCTGAAGAGGTGGAGAAGGGGGCCTATTGAGCGGGCGCCTGGAGGGGCGTGGAGCCGTGGTGACCGGGGTGGGCTCGGGCCTGGGCCGCGAGATCGCCGTCGTGCTGGCGGGCGAGGGCGCGCGCGTGCTCGGCTGCGACGTCAACGACGACGCCGGCCGGCGCACCATGGACGGCATCGGGTCATACCGCCATGCCGACGTCTCGCGCGAGGCCGATATGGAGGCGCTGATCGCCGACGCCGTCGATCGCTTCGGCACGCTGGCGATCATGGTCAACAACGCCGCCGTCCAGATCGAGGAGGAGCTGGCCGAGACCACCGAGGCGCAGCTGGACCAGATCCTGGCCGTCAACCTCAAGGGCGTCTTCTTCGGCTGCAAGCACGCCGTGCGGGCGATGCGCGGCTCCGGCGGGGGAGCGATCGTCAACATCGCGTCGATCCTGGCGCTGGTCGGCGACGGGATCCTCGCCGCCTACTGCGCTGCCAAGGGCGGGGTGCTCGGCATCACCCGCGCCACCGCGGTCCGCTACGGCCGCGACGGGATCCGCTGCAACGCGGTCTGCCCCGGCGACATCGACACCCCGCTGGTGGCGGCCTACTTCCAGACCGCGTCAGACCCGGCCGCGCTGCGCGCCGAGGTCGAGGCCGAGTATCCGCTGGGCCGCATCGCCCAGCCCGCCGAGATCGCCCGCGCCGTCGTGTTCCTGGCCTCTGACGACTCGTCGTTCATGAGCGGGCAGCCGCTCATCGTCGACGGGGGACTGCTGGCCGACTGCTACTGATGCCCTGCCGGTTCGACCCCCACTGGACCTACCACGGCCTCGAGTGCCTGCGGCTGGAGAACGAGCACGTCGCCATCGACGTGCTGCCCCAGCTGGGCGGCAAGGTCCTGCGGCTGGTCGACAAGGCTCGCGACCACGACGTGCTGTGGCACTCGCCCCGGGTCAAGCCCCACGCGGTCGCCCTGCACGCCAACTTCGACGATCACTGGCCGGGCGGCTGGGACGAGGTGTTCCCGACCGGTGTGATCACGACCACCCGCGACGGCGACGTCCTGCCCCACATGGGCGAGCTGTGGACCCAGCACGCCCGCTGGCAGCTGGCCGAGTACTCCCCCCAGCGCATCGCGTTGCACTGCGCGATCGACACGCCGATCACCCCCGCGCGCTGGGAGCGCACGCTCGTGCTCGAGGCCGGCTCCCCGGCGATCCGGCTCGAGTACCGGATCGCCAACACCGGCTTTCGCGGATTCGAGTTCAACTGGGGGATCCACCCGGTCCAGGCGATCTCGCCCGGGCACCGCTTCGACGCGCCCGCCCACCGCGCCGAGGTCGACGAGCACGGCGGGGGGATCCTGGGCGCCAAGGGCGACGCCTATGACTGGCCGATGTTCGGCGAGCTGGACGTCCGCCGGGCGCTGGGCCCCGACGCCGACGACTTCGCCCTGCACTACCTGACCGGCCTGGACGCCGGCTGGGTGGCGTGCACCGACACCGCCGCGCGGCGCGGGTTCGGGCTGGTGTTCGACCGCGAGGTGTTCAGCGTCATCTGGCTGTGGCTGGTCTACGGCGGGTGGCGCGGCTACTACCAGGCGATCATGGAACCCTGGACCGGGTACCCGAGCCCGCTCGACGAGGCGGTCGCGGCCGGCCGGGCCCGGTCGCTGGCGCCGGGCGAGACGCTCGAGACCGACGTCACCGCGGTCGTCTACGGCGGCGTGACGTCGGTGTCGCGACTGGCCGCTGACGGCGCGGTCCAGGCCTGACTCAGAGCCGCGCGGGCGGTCTCCTCGCGGTTGACCACCCCCAGCAAAATCAGTATGTTGAACGATAAAGGAGAGGGCCCGGTGCGAATCCGCGAGATCGAGTTTCACAAGGTCAACATCCCGTTCGAGGCGCCGCTGCGGTGGTCGGGCGGCGTCGAGGACGGGTGGACGCGCTGCATCATCCGGATGCGAACCGACGACGGCCTGGAGGGCATCGGCGAGACCCAGGGCGGCGAGCCCACCCTGGTCCAGCTGCGGGCGATCCAGGACTACTTCCTGGGCGAGGACCCGTTCGATCTCGAGCACATCCTCAAGAAGACCTGGTGGGTGCCCTTCTACCACGGCACGACCGGGCGCCTGGCCATCTCGGGGCTCGAGATGTGCTGCTGGGACCTGATGGGCAAGGCGGCCGGCCGCCCGGTGTGCCAGCTGCTGGGCGGCAAGCTGCGCACTCAGATCCCGTTCGCCGCCTACGTCTTCTACCGGCACCGGGCCGCCGACGGCCGCGGCGGGGAGACCAGCCCGGAGGAGATCGTCGAGCACACCCGCGACCTGGTCACGCGCTATGGCTTTGAGTCGATCAAGCTCAAGGGCGGGGTGCTGCCGCCGGAGTCCGAGCTCGAGGCGACCGCGGCGCTGCGCGACGCCTTCCCCGACCACAAGCTGCGGTTCGACCCCAACGCGCTGTGGTCGGTCGAGACGGCGATCCGTCTCGGGTCCGCGTTCGAGGCGCTGGCGCTGGAGTACTACGAGGACCCGGTGTGGGGGATCGAGGGGATGAGCCGGGCCCGGCGCGACGTGCGCATCCCGTTCGCCACCAACATGTGCGTCACCAACTTCGACCAGCTCCCGTTGGGGATCCGGGCCGGCGCCATCGACGTGCTGCTGGGCGACTGCCAGGAATGGGGCGGGATCCTGGCCACCAAGAAGGCGGCGCACACCTGCCAGGCGTTCCAGATCGGCTTCAACCTGCACTCCGGGGGCGAGTGCGGCGTGTCGACGGCCGCCTATCTGCACCTCGCCGCCAGCCTGCCGGTGCTGCCCTACGCGCTGGACTCCCACTATCACCATCAGACCGCGGACGTGATCACCGAGCCGCACGTCTACCGCAACGGCTGCTTCACGCTGCCCGAGGGACCGGGGCTTGGCGTCACCCTCGACGAGGACCGCCTGGCCCAGCTGGAGGAGGTCAACCGCCGCGACGGCGACATCCTCATCTACGCCCACGACGACGAGCAGCGGCGCAACCCGCCGTTCCAGGGACAGTGGTAGCCCCAGGCCTGCGCACGATCGCCGACGGGCTCGACCATCCCGAGTCGATCTGCTGGTCCGCCGGCGAACAGCGACTCTATGCCGGCGGCGAGGCCGGTCAGATCTACCGCTTCGCGCTCGCGGACGGGCCGCCGGAGCTGGTGGCGACGATCGACGGCGGCGTCCTGCTGGGCCTGGCGCTCGACGGCGCCGGGCGGCTGTACGCGTGCGATCCCACACACGGCTGCGTGCACCGCGTGCAGCCCGACGGCCGCGTGGACCGCTACGGCGATGCGATCGGGTACCCCAACTATCCGGCGTTCGACGACCAGGGCCGGCTGTGGGTGTCTGACTCCGGCGGCTGGGAGGACGCCGACGGGGCCATCGTGCGCATCGACCCCGACGGCGCCACCGAGCGGGTCGCCGCCGGCCTGCGCTTCGCCAACGGCGTGGCCATCCGCGACGGCTGGCTGTACGTGGTCGAATCCGCCTGGCCGGGGGTCGTGCGCCTGCCGCTGGACGGCGGCGACGTCGAGGCGGTGGTCGGCCTCGAGCGCGTCGTGCCCGACGGACTCGCCTTCGACGCCGACGGGGGGCTGTGGATCGGCTGCTGGCAGCCCAATCGGGTCTACCGCCGCGGTCCCGCAGGCACGCTGGACGTCGTCGTCGACGACTGGAGCGGCGAGTACGTGTTCACGCCCACCAACCTCGCGTTCGCCGGCCCACAGCTCGACGTGCTCGTGCTCGCCTCGCTCGGCGGTCAGAGCGTCAAGGCGATCGCTCCGGGCGTGTGCGGCGCGCCGCTCACCACCCCGGCGCTGGTGGCCGCATGAGCCACCTGGACGGCATCCCGGTCGAGATCGATCGCATCGCCCATGTGCCCCGCCGCGCCGGATGAGGCCGTCCTGACCGCGGTGGACGGCTGGCTGGCCGCGCACCGCGACGAGCTGGTGGCGCTCGCGCGCGCCCTGGTGTCGCTGCCCTCGGAGAACCGGCCGCCGCGCGGGGACGAGGGTCCCTGCCAGGAGTACGTCGCCGGCTACCTGCGGGCCCTGGGTATCGTGCCCGACGTGTTCGAGCCCGACGCGGTGCAGGGGGCGATCGCCGATCGCGCGTGGTGGCCCGGGCGCGAGTACGCCGGACGGCCCAACGTCGTGGGGCGTCTGCCCGGGCGCGGCGGTGGGCGATCGCTGCTGTTCTCCGGGCACGTCGACGTCGTGCCCGCCCTGGGGCACGGGGCCCACGACTGGTGGGCGGGCGACGTCGTCGACGGCCGCCTGTACGGCCGCGGGTCGCTGGACATGAAGGGCGGCGTGGCCTGCTACCTGCACGCCCTGCGCTGCCTGGTGGCGTGCGGCTGTGAGCTGGCCGGCGACCTGATCGTCGAGACCGTCGTCGACGAGGAGTTCGGTGGGGCCAACGGGACGCTCGCCTGCCGGCTGCGCGGCTATGACGCCGACGGCGCGGTGCTGCCCGAGCCGTCGGGTCTGGCGGTCTGCCACGCCACCCGGGGCGGGATCCAGTACCGGCTGCACGCCCGCGGCGACCAGGCGGGCATGGACTTCGCCGGCGGGGCGCCGGCGAGCGCGCTGCACGCCGTGGCGCGCGCGTCAGTGGCGTTGGCCGATGCCGAGCGCGAGCGCGCCGCGCCGATCTATCAGTACCTGCTGCGCTCGGGCGGCGAGCTGCCGTGGGGCACCGAGGAGGGCACGCCGATCGACGGGGCGCTCGAGTTCTGGGCCGAGATCGTTCCCGGCGTCACCCGCGAGCAGCTCGAGGCCGAGCTGCACGAGGCCGTCGACGCCGCGACCGCCGGCGGCGTGCCGATCACCTGGGAGCAGCGGACGCGCTTCCTGCCGGCGCTCGACGGCGACCCCGCCTCGCCGCTGGCGACGGCGATGCGCGCGGCGCTCCGGATGCCGGACGCGCCGCCCCAGGTGGCCCCGTTCGCCTGCGACGCGTTCATGTTCGCCGCCGGGGCGGGGACGCCGGTGGTCGTCTGCGGTCCGCGGGGCGACAACCCCCACGCGCCCGACGAGTCCGTCGTCGTCGAGGACCTGCACACGCTGGCGGCCGCCTACGTCCGGCTGGCGCTGGACTGGTGCGGGCCGGGCGCGGCCGACGCGGGAGCGCCATGAGCGACGGCGCGGGCAACGGCGGGCTGCGCAGCGCGCGGTGGTTCGGGCCGGCCGACCTGGGCGGGTTCCTGCACCGTGCCTCGATCCACGCCGAGGGGATCTCGCGCCACGCGCTGGCCGGGCGCCCCGTGATCGGGATCTGCAACTCGTGGTCGGAGCTGGTCAACTGCAACGTGCACTTCCGGGGGCTGGCCGAGTCGGTCAAACGGGGGGTGTTGACCGCCGGCGGGCTGCCACTGGAGTTCCCCACGATCTCGCTGGGGGAGAACCTGATGAAGCCGACCACGATGCTGTACCGCAACCTGATGGCGATGGACGTCGAGGAGTCGATCCGCTCCTATCCGCTGGACGCCGTGGTGCTGATCGGCGGTTGTGACAAGACGGTGCCGGCCCAGCTGATGGGGGCGGCCAGCGCCGACGTGCCGGCGATCATGATCACCGGCGGTCCGTCGGAGCCGGCGTTCTTCCGCGGTCGGGAGCTCGGCGTCGGCACCGACCTGTGGCACTACGTCGACGAGTTGCGCGCCGGGCGGATGACCCAGGCCGAGTTCGACGAGCTCGAGGCGGCCCACACGCCGTCGGTCGGCCACTGCAACGAGATGGGGACGGCGTCGACGATGACGTCGCTGGTCGAGGCGCTGGGGATGTCGTTGCCGGGGACGGCGTCGATCCCGGCGGTCGACGCCCGCCGGCGCACCGCGGCGGAGGCCACCGGACGCCGCGCGGTGGAGATCGCGCGCGAGGGCCCGCGGCCGAGCGAGATCCTGACCGCGGCGGCGTTTGACAACGCGATCACCCTGCTGATGGCGCTGGGCGGGTCGACCAACGCCGTCATCCACCTGCTGGCGCTGGCCGGGCGCCTGGGCGTGCCGCTGACGCTGGACCGTTTCGATGAGATCTCGCGGCGCACCCCGATCGTGGCCAACCTGCGCCCCTCGGGCGAGTACCTGGTCGAGAACCTGTTTCACGCGGGCGGGGTGCCGGCCGTGCTGGGCGCGCTGGCGCCGCTGTTGGACGGCGACGCGCTGACGGTCACCGGGCGGGGGCTGGGCGACGCGTTCGCCGGCGCGCGGTCGCTTGACGAGGCGGTGGTCGGGTCGCTGCAGGCGCCGTTCGCCGCCCAGGGCGGGATCGCGGTCGTGCGCGGGACGCTCGCCCCCGACGGCGCGGTGGTCAAGCGCAGCGCCGCCTCGCCGGACCTGTTGCGCCACCGCGGGCCGGCGGTCGTGTTCGAGGACATCGACGATCTGAGCGCCCGGATCGACGACCCGGATCTCGATGTCAGCGCCGACTCGGTCCTGGTGCTGCGCAACGCCGGGCCGCGGGGCGCTCCGGGCATGCCCGAGTGGGGGATGCTCCCGATCCCGGCCAAGCTGCTGCGGGCCGGCGTGACCGACATGGTGCGGATCTCCGACGCGCGGATGAGCGGGACGGCGTTCGGGACCGTCGTGCTGCACGTGGCGCCGGAGGCCGCCGCCGGCGGCCCGCTGGCGATCGTGCGCGACGGCGACCCGGTCGTCCTCGACGTCGACGCGCGCCGGGTCGATCTGGACCTGCCCGATCGCGAGATCGCGCAGCGGCTGGCGGATCGCGGCCCCGGCGTCCCGCGCTACCGGCGCGGCTACGGGCAGATGTTCCTCGAGCACGTGCTGCAGGCCGACACCGGCTGCGACTTCGACTTCCTGCGCGCCGTCCCCGGCGAGGCGGCCGACCGCGAGCCCTACGGCCTGCTCAGCGGCTGGATCGGGGGATGGTGATCCCGAACGGCTCGGGCGCCTGCCCGGCCTGCGGCGGATGCCGGGCCAGATACTGGGCCTCGGCGGCGCCGACCAGCGCCGCCTCGTCGAGCCCCTCGAATCGGTCGACCCGATAGGCGGAGATGTCCGCGCCGGTGCGCCCGTCGACGATCAGCTCGGCGGCCAGCCGGGCCAGCCCCGGCCCATGGGTGACGCCCGACTCGTTGCAACCGGTGAGGACGTAGTAGCCCTCCAGGTCCGGCGCCGGCCCCAGGATGTGGCGGCCGTCGGGGGTCCAGGTGGGCAGTCCGCTGGCCCGCTCGCGGGTGCGGGCATGCGCCAGCGCCGGGATCACGTCGGCCAGCCGCCTGGCCAGCCGCTCGTGGCCTGCGGCGGCGTGCTCGGGCAGCTCGGCGCTGCGGGGCGGGTCGGCCAGCTGCACCCGATCGGCCGCGCCCAGCGTCTGCGCAATCGCACCCAGCAGCAGCCCGCCGTCCTCGGTGCGGGCGTAGAACAGGTCGCGCTCGAAGAACAGCAGCATGGGCAGGCGCGCGTGGGCGGCGACCTCGGGCAGCGGCCTGGTCAGCACCCGCGACTCCAGCAGCGGCACCGCGGCGACGTCGATCCCGTCGCGCGCGGCCAGCGCCCGGGCCCGCGCGCCGGCGGCGTTGACGAACGTGCCGGCGGCGATCGCGCCGTCGGTCGTCTGCACCCCGCTGACCCGGCCGCCGGTGGTGAGCACGCGCACCGCGCCCACGCCGGTATGCAGCTCGACGCCGGCACCGGCCAGCCGCCGGGCCAGCGCGGCGATGACCCGGCGAGTCGGGACCTGGCGGCCGTCGGGTTGAAACAGCCCGCCGTGCACCGCGCCGCGGGCGAGCAGCGGCGACAGCGCGCAGGTCGCGTCGGCGTCCAGGAGCTCGACCTCGGCGAACTCGCGCTCGCGCAGCGCCTCCTGGCGCAGCATCTCCACCCCGGAGTCCGACAGCGCCGGGAACAGCAGGCCGACGTGGCGGACGCCGAGGTCCTCGCCGTCGTCGGCCTGCAGGCGCTCGTAGAACTCGATTCCGTAGCGGGCCAGCTCGGCCTCGAGCTCGCCCGCCCAGTAGCCGACGAACCCGGCGCCGGCATGCGTTGTCTGGGTGCCGAGCGCCGGCTCGCGCTCGAGCAGCGCGATGCGACCCGCCCCTCGCTCCGCCAGGTGCAGGGCTACGCTCGCGCCGAGGATCCCCCCGCCGGCGACGACGACGTCCGCGGTCGCGGCGCCGGCGCTCACCAGTCGGCGACCGCGCCGTCGGGATGGAAGTAGCGCATCAGCGGCTCCTGGCGGAACGGGTACTTGGCCGCCTCGGCCTCGTCGACCTCGACGCCGAGCCCGGGCGCGGTGGGCAGCGCCGCGCGCCCGCCGGCCAGGTCGAGCGTCTGGGAGAGGACGTCGTAGCGCCAGGACACGTCGGCGCGCCACGTCTCCTGGATGACGAAGTTGGGCGTGGCGAAGCCGAGGTGCAGCGAGGCCGCATGAGCGATCGGTCCGGTCGAGGAGTGCGGCGCCACCACCGCCCCGTAGACCTCGCCGAGCGACGCGATCCGCCGCGCCTCGCCGATCCCGCCGCAGTGGATGATGTCGGGTTGCAGCACCGAGACGGCGCCCAGGTCCAGCAGCTCGTGAAACGGCTTGCGCAGGGTCAGCCGCTCGCCGGCGGCGAGCGGCACCCAGGTGCGCCGGGCCAGCTCGGCCATCGCCCGCGGCTGATCGGCGGGGCACGCCTCCTCGAAGAACCAGGGCCGGTAGGGCTCGAGCACCCGGAAGTACTGGGCGGCCATCTGCGGCGAGGCCCGGCCGTGCAGGTCGACCATCAGCTCGACCTCGTCGCCCACCGCGTCGCGGACCGCGGCCATCACGCCGTCAGCGTGGCGCAGCACCGCAGCGCCGTCCAGCGGCGCGGTGCGGGGGATGACCACCTCGAGCTTGATCGCGTCAAAGCCGAGCGCGAGCGACTCGAGCGCCTTCTCCCGCGCCTGGGCCGGCTCGAGCGTGAGGTAGACGGATTCCATCTCGCCGCCCCCCAGGTGGTCGTAGAGACGGATCTCATCGCGGACGTTGCCGCCCAGCAGCTGCCACACCGGCACGCCCAGCGACTTGCCCAGGATGTCCCAGCACGCCTGCTCGATGCCCGAGATCGCCGACCCCTCGACCATCCCGGGGCGAAAGAAGTGCTGGCGCACCATCATCTGCCACAGGTGCTCGACCCGCCGCGGGTCCTCGCCCACCAGCAGCGAGACGAAGTCCTCGACGCAGCCGACGACCGCCCGCGTCTTCCACTCGACCGTCGCCTCGCCCCATCCGGTCAGCCCTTCGTCGGTCGTCACCTTGACGAACACCCAGTTGCGCATCTCCGCGCCGACCACAACCGTCGAGAGCCCCGTGATCCTCATCTTGAACGTTCAAGTATACGGATGACGAGGCGACGCCGACCGCCCGCGCGCGGGCTTTTCGTCACGACGAGGTATCACGGTCACCACGTGCGCCTCTGTCTCATTACGACCGGGGCTCACCGCGGCGGGGAGCGCACGCAGGGGGCCCGTTTCGAGCAAAAGAGCAGTGCGGCATGCCCACCGCCAGCGATCACCAGGAACTCGAGCACAGCCGGAGACACGCGCCGCCGGAGGCCACGTTGGTCGGCCCGGCCGACCCGGACGAGGTGGCGCCGGTCACCGTCGCGGTGCGCCGCCGGCCTGACGCGTCACCGTTGCCCGGCCACGACCACTGGGCCGCGACGCCGCCGGCCGAGCGCCGGTACATCTCCGACGAGGAGTTCGCGGCCCGCCACGGCGCCGCCGCGAACGATCTCGACGCGATCGCGAGATTCGCTCGCGAGCATGGCCTCGACGTGCGCGAGTCCGACGCGGCTCAGCGCATCGTCATCCTGGCCGGTCCGGTGGCCGCGCTCAACGAGGCGTTCGGCGTGGAGATGAGGACGTACGAGCGCCCGGGACTCGAGCCGCGGCGGGCCGGCCGTGCGGGCGGGCGCGGCCGCGGACGCGGGCGGCGGAGCCATCGCGAGCGCGAGGTCTACCGCAGCTACGAGGGCGTCCTGCGGGTGCCCGGCGAGATCGCGCCGATCGTCGAGGGCGTGTTCGGCCTCGACACTCGGCGGATGGCCCGCCGGGCCCTGCCGCTGCCGCCGATGCCGGTGATCACGCCGCTGACCCCGCCACAGGTCGCCGGCCTCTACGACTTCCCGGCGCCCTCACCGCGCACCGGCCGCGAGACGATCGGCCTGCTCGAGTTCAGCGATCCGGTGGTCGGCACGTGCGGCTATGAGACCGGCGACATCGACGCCTACTTCACGACGTCGCAGGGCATCGGCCCCGGGTACGCGGTGCCGGCCCACTCGGACATCGGCGTCAACGGCGCGACGAACGCTCCCGGCGGGCCCGACGATGCCGAAGTCACCCTCGACATCGAGGTCGCGGGGGCGATCGCTCAGGGGGCGCGGATCGCCGTCTACTTCACCACCTGGGACGAGAACGGCTGGGTGCTGGCGCTCAAGCGCGCCGTGCACCCGCATCCCGGCGAGCATCGGCCGTCCGTGTTGTCGATCAGCTGGGACTGGGCCGAGTACGACGCGCTCGGCAACCTGTCGTGGACTCCGGCCGCCATGGCAGCGGTCAGTGCCGCCTTTCAGGAGGCGGCGATGTTCGGGGTCACCGTGCTCGTCGCCTCCGGCGACGACGGATCCGACTGTCAGGTCGGCGACGGCCGGGCGCATGTCTATTACCCGGAGTCCGATCCGTGGGGGACCTCCTGCGGCGGCACGACCATCGGCAACGTCAGCGGGTCCGCGTTCACCGAGATCACATGGAACGACAGCGGCATCACCGGCGGCGGGATCAGTGATGTGTTCAGCGTCCCGCCGTGGCAGCGGCATGCCCAGGTGCCCGCCTCGGTCAACCCGGGCCACCACCGGGGACGCGGGGTCCCGGACATCGCCGGATATGCCAACGGCTACCAGATCGTCCTCGGCGGCTCGAGCTCGGGACCCTGGTGGGGAACGAGCGAGACGGCGCCGCTGTACGCGGCGTTGGTGGCGATCATCAACGGTGAGCTGGACGGCCGCGTCGGGTTCCTCAATCCGACGCTGTACGAGCACAGCGCTTCGGCGATCTTCCGCGACATCGACGACGGCCGCAGCAACGCCGCCGGCGGGGCACCGGGCGACATCGCGGGCCCAGGATGGGACGCCTGCACCGGCCTGGGCAGCATCAGGGGGCGCAAGCTGCTCGAGTTCCTGCGACGGCGTCGCGAGCCCGAGGAGGCGCGCAACGGCCACCGGTTCACCGGCAAGGTCGCGGCCCTCGTGTTCGACAGCTTCGGCGACTTCGATGGGTTCATGCTGGAGGATGGGGAAGGCGGCGAGCACCGGTTCCGCAGTCGCGAGCACGAGGTTGAGAAGCTGGTCGACCGCGCGCTCGAGGAGCGGACCGTGACCACGATCCTGATCGAGCACGATCGTCCCGAGCGCCCGCGGGCGATCCTGTTCCGGGGACGCTGACCACGCGCGACCGAGGGGCGTTCAGAAGATGAACAGTGCACCGGGCGCCGTGACCCATTGGCGGCGCCCGGGCGGTGGTGGACAATGACGTCACACTCGGGGGCAAACCGAGATCCATAAGCGCCTTCAGGAAGGAGGGGCAGATGGCTCAGAGCAGGGTGAAGGGGCACTGCAGTTCACGCCGGCGTGGGGGAGGCGTCCGCTTGGGGCTCAAGTGGCGTCACCGCGCAGGCATCAGGAGGGCAGAGAGATGCTCGTCAAGGCGACGGTCGCGGTCATGACGATCGCGTTGGTACAGGCTCCGGTGAGGGTGGCTACCGATGCGCTGCTGCTGCGCCGGTTGCGCCGGTCGTGCCCCGAGATGTTCGACGGGCACCGCTGCGCCGCGGTGATCGCCGCCTGCATCGACGAGTACCAGCGAGAGGAAAAAGTGCCCATCGCGTTACTCCCCAAAAAGGACTAAGCTGCTCCGAAATCAGGGGCCAGACCGGGGCGGCTTCTCTACACAAGGGGGAACGTATGAGCCGTAGGCATCGGCCCATCGTCGCTGTCGTTGGGGTTGTGGCGTCGCTGGCATGGCCCGGCGCCGCGCTGGCCAGCGGGGGCCATCCGGCGAACCTGACCTGCACCGGTGTGGTCACCGGTGGCACGTACACCAGCCTCACCGTGCCGGCAGGTCAGTCGTGTGACCTGACGGATGCGACGGTCCTGGGCAACGCGACCGTGGACAGCACCGCGTCGCTGGACCTCGGCGACAAGGGACTGATCGGCGGCAACCTGCTGGTGGGCAGCCAGGGAGGCGTGTTCGAGGACACCGGATGGGTCATCGACGGCACCACGACCGGCGAGGGCGCGGGCACGCTGTCAATCACCGGCACCGTGCACAACATCCTCGTCGACCAGACCGGCGTGCTCGCCGTGCAGAGCGCGACCGTGGATGGGAACATCGTCTCGGACCGCGGTGTCTACGGTGGCGAGATCGGCTCCAGTCTCATTCGCGGCAACGTCCTGGTCAACGCGACCTCGGCGGGTAACTCCGGAGTGGCCTCGACCTGGTTCATCGCCGGTCCGCAGCTCAACGGCGACCGGCAGGAGATCGACGGCAATCTGGTGCTGACCGCCAACCAGAGCCCGATGTACGTCTACTACAACCACGTTCACCAGAACCTGGTCTGCTACGGCAACAATCCGGCGCCGTATAACTCGGTGGCCGGCTACGCCAACACGGTCAACGGTCAGTCGCTCGGCCAGTGTGCGACGGCCAACCAGCCGCCCACCAGCGCCGACGCCCAGTCCGCGCTGAGGGCGGCGGCGGCGCCGCTGGCGCCCTAGTGCCGACCGTACTCGCGTAAGCGACCGGTCGAGAAGTTCTGTGGCGGTCGGGGCCCTCGGGGGCTCCGACCGCCGCTCGCGCGCGGACGGACCTTCGCCGTGGTGAGCGGATGTGAGCGAGCGGTGAGCGGCGGGCGCAACCGTGGTCCTCGGACACGAACACCCGGACCGGGGACGTGGCCACAAGCCCACCGCCCGGATCGGCTCCGCGCCGATCCGGCACGTCAAGGAGGAGAAATGTCCACCCACGCAACCGCCACCGGGCCCGCCGCGCGGATCCGCGGCCGCCGGGGGCACGCGGCACTGGCGCTGAGCGCGCTCGTCGCCATCGTGGTCGCGGTGATCCTGGTCGCGACCGCGGCGCCCCAGCCCACGACGCAGGAGGGGATTGGCGGCCATGCGGCGCCCCAGCCCACGACGCAGGAGGGGATTGGCGGCCATGCGGCGCCCCAGCCCACGACGCAGGAGGGGATTGGCGGCCGTGCGGTGCTGACTCCCATGACCGGCCAGATGCACGGGGGCTAGGCCGGGGGGCACGGACACGACGAAGAGCACGGCCGCAACGGGCCGTGCTCTTCGTGCGTACTGTGTGAAACTGTCGGCGGATGCGCGCGACCAGGCGCGCGACCGCTTACGCGGTGATGAGCTCGCGCGTGGCGGCGACGCTGGCCTTGACCAGATCCTCGGTCAGGTTGGCGTGCGCGGCCAGCAGCTGGCCGAAGACCTCGACCTGCGACTGCTCGCCGAACTTGCGCTCGGCCTTGGCGAAACCGGCGACGTACTTCTCGATGCCGTCGAGGTAGGCCGTGGTGACCTTGCGCGAGGCGTCGGTGAAGCGGTCGTTGGCCTCCTTGATCCGCTCGCCGGCGGCCTCGAGGTCGGGGGTGGTGGTGCGACGGCTGTTGGTGGCGGTTGCCATATCGGAACTCCTTCGTGTCGAAACCGGACTGCTTGCAAATTAGCAGATCGACAGCTAGCACGCAAGCCATTAGCTAAAGATTCTGCAAACCAGCAAGCGAGACCACGCCGAGGGCGAGACCTCCTCCACGCCTAGGGTGAGACCTCCTCGAACCGGCGCGCCCGCGTGTTGAGCGCGAACTGGGCGAGCACCGCCGCCACCACCAGGAAGCCCGCGACGACCAGAAACGCGCCGAGCACGCTCATGTGCGGGATCTGGGGCGCGATCAGCAGCACCCCGATCCCCCCGCCCAGGTGGCCCATTCCGTCGACCAGGCCGAAGCCCGTCGACCGGGCCCGGGTGGGGAAGCTCTCCGCCGACAGCGCGTAGGTCATCGGCACCCAGAGGTTGAAGCCGAAGAACACGATCCCCATGCCGATGAACGCGACCAGGCTGTTGGTGCCGGCCTCGGCGACGAGCACCGAGCCGATCACGGTGATGACCGCTCCGATCGGCAGCCACAGCTTGCGCTCGAGGCGCTCGGCGAAGCGGACCGCGAACAGGGCGCAGGCCAGGAAGCCGAACGCGCCGACTGCGATGATCACGCCCGCCTCCGGCGGCGGGTAGTGCAGCGAGGTCAGCAACGCGCTGCCGCCGGCGGAGATGGCGAACACGGTGACGTAGGCAAAGAACCAGACCGCCGTCAGCACGATCACCCGCCTCCGGTAGGTCCGGTTGCCGAGCACGTGGGCGAAGGCGGCGTAGCCACCGCCGGCCTGGACGCCGGCGCCGCCACCGTCGTCGTCGGAGACCGGGGGCAACCGCCGCCGGCGCGACGCGCGCTGCTCCATCTCGCCGACCACCGCGTCGGCCTCCGCGACCCGGCCCTGGCTCACCAGCCAGCGCGGTGACTCGGGCAGCTCGACGCGCAGGACGATGGCGATCAGGGCCAGGAGCGCGCCGATCCCGTACATCCAGCGCCAGCCGTCGGTGAACCCGGGGCCGGCCTGGGCGAACGGCAGGCCGTGTGGCCACGGTGCCGACGGCGTCGTGAGGATCAGCCCCAGCCACACGCCCAGCAGCGCGCCCAGCGCCGAGTTGACGAAGATGACCGAGGTCCACTTGGCGCGGTCCCGGCGCGGCGCCACCTCGCCGACGTAGGTGTTGACGATCGACAGGTCCGCGCCGACCGCCATGCCGGTGAGCACGCGGGCCAACACGAAGTTGGTGTAGTCGGGGGCCAGCGCGTTCCACAAGGAGCCGATGCCGGTCAGCAGCATCGTCACCAGCAGCATGTTGCGGCGGCCGATCTTGTCCGACAGCGGGCTCAGCAGCAGCGTTCCGGCGACGTAGCCCGCCAGGTTGAGCGCGATCGGGATCCGGATCGTGTTGAGCGCGTTGGCGGGCGTGCAGCCCGGCTTGAGCGCGACGCAGCTCTGGATGAACGACACGTTGATGTCGAACACGTCGTAGAACGTGAACAGGAACCCCAGGCCGATGATCCCGACGAACAGGAACGGCATCGACCACACATCGAGGCGATCGAGCCGCGCCAGCACGCGTCTGGCGTCGGTGTGATCAGAGCGTGATTCGCGCCGCGGGCGCGCCTCCTCGATCGCGTGCACTGTGCCTACCGGACCGTCTTGCATCTGGACCTCCCATCGGCGTGCGCGGCGGCACGCGCCGCCAGCGCCTCTGTCTAGGCGCTACCCCACGTGTGCGCTTTCGAACAGATGGGCGCAGAGCGAACGCCGGGGGGTCAGAGGGCTGACGTCGTGTGGCGCGGGCCGGCCGTCCGGCGGTGCCGACCCGGGCGCAGAGCCGTCAGGCGGCGAGCGCCACGGACTCCTGGTCGGCCGCGACGGGGCGGGCGACGACGAGCCGGGCGGACCGGACGCGCACGCCGGTGGCGAAGTCGCCGGTGCCCAGCGGCGCGCTGACCGCCCGCAGTCCGGTGGCGAAGTCGCCCCGGCGGGGGGTGGGCGCGGTCACCGTGCGCAGGCCGGTGGCGAAATCGCCGCCGGCGATCGGCGTGGACGGGAGGTCACGCTGGCCCCGGGCGAAATCGGACTGGGCCACGCGGGCACCGGGCCAGGTCGCCGGGGCGGCGGATGACCGGATGGGGTAATCGATGACGGAACGGGTCGGGGAATCGATGATGGGTGAGCGGTTCATTCGGAGCCAACTTTCAAACTCGGTGTCTGGTGTCAGGTCAGGTGCTGCATCATTGACAGTAGGCCCGAAAACTCATAAGTCCAAGACGCGTTGTCTGAGCCCGCGATAGGCGTTGCCTATCGCAGCGGCGAGAGCCCTACAGGACGTACATCGCCGCCGCGCCGCCGCGCAGGACCGTCTCGCGTCCGTCGTCGTCCAGGCGCTGGAGCAGCGTCGAGAGCCCCGGGCCGTGATCGTGCGGATAGTCGCTGGCATAGGCGAGCATGTCCGGGCCGCCGAGCATCTCGAGCAGCTGGCCCGCGGCGGCTGGGTCGTCGGGGAGGTGGGCCGGGGCCGTGGTGACGCGGAAGTGGCGGCGCACGTACGCCGACGGCGGCTCCTTGAGCCAGGGGACCTCGCGCCAGACGCCCTTCCAGTCCTTGTCAAAGCGCCACAGCAGCGGCGGGATCCAGGCGAAGCCGCACTCGGTGAGCATCACGCGCAGGTCGGGGTGGCGCTCGAACACCCCCTCGGCGACGAAGCTGAGCATCTGGGTCTGGGCGATCGTCTGGTTGCCGAGGTAGTCCTCCAGGTAGGTCGGCGCAAAGCCGCTGGGAGTGGGGGCGCGGCCCGCCCGGCCCCAGGCGTGCAGGGCGACCTGGAGCGAGCGCTCGCGGGCGGCGGCGAAGATGGGGTGGTTGTTCTTGTTGCCCCACGGGACGTCGGAGCGCACCGGCAACAGCACCTGGACGAAGCGCGGGTCCTCGCCGACGCGCTCGATCTCGGCCACCGCGTCCTCGGGCGAGCCGGCCGACACGGCCAGGCTGGCCCGCAGCCGTTCGTCGCGGCCGAGGAACTCATCGCGCAGCCAGTCGTTGACCGCGGAGGCCATCGCCGCCGCGAAGTACGGGTTGCGGTGGGTCTCGAAGCCGGTCAGGCAGTTGAGCACGGCGAACCGGGGCGCGGCCGGCCCCAGGAAGCGCTCGGCCAGCGCGTCGAAGGTCGCCGGGACCGCCGGGCCCTCCTGCTCGCGCGCGGCCGGGCCGGCGCTCGTCGGCGCCCGCGGCGGGTAGGCGTGGGCCAGACCGGTGAGGGAGATCCCCGCCTCGGTGATGTACTGGCGCCAGTAGTCGCTGAGGTAGGGGAACAGGGTGGCCATCTGCGCCGGCGCGCAGTGGACATCGCAGTCGATCGCGTCCCGGGGGTACTCCATAGCCACCTGCCTTTCTCGGTGAGGCGGGCTACGCCTCGAGAACTACATACTCGTCCTGCACCCGCACGTCGAAGGTCTCCGCCACGTAGGGTCCAGGTGTGCGCTGCGCGGCAACAGGTTGTGCGCTGTCGAGCAACGACCGGCCGGGCTCGAGCGTCACGCCGTAGCTGCGCACCCCGGCCGCCCCGGGGCCCAGGAACGACTGCCCCGAGTCCAGGTCGTACTCCCAGCCGTGCCACGGACAGGCGATCCGCAGCGGGTTGGCGACGATCTGCACCCGTCCCGGCGCGTCGGCCACCGCGTCGCCCAGCAGGTGCCCCTGGCACAGTGGTCCGCCCTGGTGCGGACAGCGATTGCGAATGCCGTAGAACCGGTCGCCGACGCGGAAGACCCCGATCGACCGCCCCCCGGCGCGCACGATGCGGCGCTCGCCGTCGGGGAACTCGCTCAGCGGTGCGACCACGACTCTCATCAGGTGAACGCCGAGGCCCCGGTCAGGTCGCGGCCCAGGATCAGCGACTGGATCGAGTCGGTGCCCTCGTAGGTGGCGACGATCTCCATGTCAGTCAGATGGCGGCCCACGTGGTAGTCGAGCAGCAGCCCATTGCCCCCGAGGATGTCGCGCGCCTGCGCGCAGACGAGCTGCGCCTTGCGCACGTTGTGAAGCTTGGCCAGCGAGGACATCTCCCCGGTGGCCCGCCCCTCGGCCTGCAGCTGTGCCAGGCGAAAGCAGACCAGCGCCATCGCGGTCGTCTCAGCGGTCATCGTCGCCAGCTTGCTCTGTACCAGCTGGAAGCCGGCGATCGGCTGCCCGAACTGGGTCCGGTCGGTGGCGTAGGCCAGCGCGATCTCCAGGCAGGCCATGGCATGTCCCACGCATTCCCAGGCCACGCCCCCGCGGGTCTGATCCAGCACCCGGTTGGTGTCCGCGAAGGTGCCGGCATGGGCGAGCTTGTGGTCGGCCGGGATGCGCACGTCAGTCAGGACGATCTCAGCCTGCCACACCGCGCGCTTGCCGATCTTGTGGGGAATGACCGCCGAGGCGTCGAAGCCGGGCGTGTCCCGGGGGACCAGGTAGGCGCCGACGTCGCCCTCCTCGTCGCGGGCCCACACCACCACGACATCGGCAAAGGATGCGTTTCCGATCCACCGCTTGGCGCCGTTGAGCACGTGGGCGTCGCCCGCCCGCCGGGCCGTGGTCTCCAGTGAGACCGAGTCAGACCCGTGCTCGGGCTCGGTCAGGCCGAACGCCCCGATCATCTCCAGGCGGGCCATGGGCGGCAGCCAGCGCGCCTTCTGCTCGTGAGACCCCAGCAGGGCGATCGAGCCCATGGCCAGGCCGGAATGCACCCCGAAGAACGTGTTGATGCTGCCGTCGGCGCGGGCCAGCTCGCGGGAGACGATGCCCGCGCCGACCTGGGACAGGCCGGGGCAGCCGTAGCCCTCGATCGTGCCGCCGGCCACCCCGAGGGCGGCCAGCTTGGGGATCAGCTCGAAGGGAAACTCCGCCCGCTCCCAATAGTCGTTGATGATCGGCAGGACCTCGTCCTCGCCGAACGCCCGCACCCGGTCGCGGACCGCACGCTCCTCGTCGGTCAGCGTGTCGTCGAGCAGGTAGTAGTCGGCGGCGCTCATCACAGAGCTCCTACCCGAATCCCGCGTCCCCACGCTTGCCCGCCGGCGGCGGGGCGCGCGACGGCGATCGAAGGCGGCCGGGGCGGTGGTTGGCCGCGCCGTCCGCCGCGATGGCCGCTGGCTGGGCGTCCGTGGGGCGGTGAGAGGGGTGTGGGCGTACAGGCTGGGCTTTCGAATTGGGGGACGGGCCGGGCTGCGGGCGCCTGGGCGTCGGCAAACGTCCCAGCCGAGCGGCTTCCGCGACCCGCTGGGGCGTTTGCCTTCGTCACGGCGGCAAACATCCCACGCGCCTGTCAGATGGCCTCCAGTGGGACGTTTGCCGACGCGGCACCCCCGCACTGTCGATCGCCGGCCCGCAACGGCACCCGCGGACGTGAAATCGGTCATCGACACGTGTACTAGGCTGCGCCGACGCGCAGGCGAGGCTGGATTGCGCCGACGCGCTGGTGAGGCTCGATCTGATCGGAGGAACCGAAATGGACGCCGTCAATCATCAGGTCCGGCTGGCCGCCCGCCCGCACGGGCTGCCCAAGCCCGGCGACTGGGAGATGACCGAGGAGCCGGTGACCGAGCCCGGCGAGGGCGAGGTGCTGCTCCGGATCGACTACCTGTCATTGGACCCGGCGATGCGGGGCTGGATGAACGAGGGGCGCTCGTACGTCCCGCCGGTCGGCCTGGGCGAGGTGATGCGCGCCGGCGGCGCGGGCGAGGTGATCGCCTCGCGACATCCGGGCATCGCCGCCGGCGATCACGTGACCGGGATCACCGGCGTGCAGGAGTACGCGACGCTGTCCGGCGACGCCGTGATCAAGGTCGACCTCGACCTGGCGCCGCTGCCGGTGTATCTGGGGACGCTCGGCATGCCCGGGCTGACCGCCTACTTCGGCCTGCTCGAGATCGGGCGCCCGCGCGAGGGCGACACCGTCGTCGTGTCCGGCGCCGCCGGCGCGGTCGGCGGGGTCGTCGGCCAGATCGCCAAGCTCAAGGGCTGCCGCGTCGTCGGCATCGCGGGCGGGGAGGAGAAGTGCTCCCACGTGCTGGAGACGCTCGGCTTCGACGCGACCATCGACTACAAGTCCCAGGTCGTCGTCAAGGAGCTGCGCCGTCACTGCCCCGACGGGATCGACGTCTACTTCGACAACGTCGGGGGCGAGATCCTCGACGCGGCGCTGGCCAATCTGGCGCGCCACGCGCGCGTCGTCATCTGCGGCGCCATCTCGCAATACAACGCGACCGAGGCGATGCAGGGGCCGGCCAACTACATGTCGCTGCTGGTCAACCGCGCGAGCATGACCGGCTTCCTGGTCTTCGACTACGCCGATCGCTATGCGCAGGCCGCCCGCGAGATGGCCGGGTGGATGCAGGAGGGCCGGCTCAAGACCTTCGAGGACGTCGCCACCGGCGGCGTGGCCAACTTCCACGACACGCTGCTGCGGCTGTTCCGCGGCGAGAACACCGGAAAGCTGGTCCTCGAGGTCAGCGGCAGCTGACCCCGCGCCGGCCCCGACGGGCGCCGCCGGCTGACCCGGCGCCGGCCCCGACGGGCGCCGGCAGCTGACCCCGCGCCGGCGCCGACGAGCGCCGGCGGCTGACCCCGCGCCGGTCCCGCCGCCGCAAACGTCTGCCGTCGCGTCGGTCGGCGTTTTGTCACAAACCGGGGGTGCGAGGCGTCTACAGTGGCAGAAGGGACACGCGTCGGGCACATTCCTTGGAGGGCGTGATGGTGGGACTGACTCGTTGGTGCATTGCTCATCGCCGCTGGGTGTTGGGCGCCTGGGTGCTGATCGCGGTTGCAGCGACGGTGATCGCCGGGGCGGCGGGTCGCCAGTACGCGACCAACTTCAGCCTGCCCGGGACCGAGGCCCAGCACGTCGTCGATCTGCTCAACAGCGAGTTCCCGGCGCAGAGCGGCGACGTCGACACGATCGTCTTCCACACCGCCAAGGGCACGATCGACGATCCCGACATCAAGGGCGCGATCACGCCGCTGCTGGCCAAGGTCGAGAAGATGCCGCACGTCGTCAGCGTGGTCAGCCCCTACGGGCAGGCCGGCGCGGTCGAGATCTCCAAGGACCGCCGGACCGCGTTCGCCACGGTCAACTACGACAAGCGCGCCAACCTGCTGGCGGACCAGACCGGCCAACCGGTGCTCAACGCCGTCAACGCGGTCAAGGTGCCCGGTCTCCAGGTGGCCGCCGGCGGCCAGGTGATCGAGCAGGCCGAGGGCTTCAACATCGGCCCCGCCACCTCGGTCGGCGTGCTCGCCGCACTGATCATCCTGCTGATCACCTTCGGCTCGCTGATCACCGCCGGGATGCCGCTGATCACCGCCGGCCTGGGCCTGATCACCGGCGTGGCCCTCGTCGGGCTGGCCACCCACGTCACGGACATGTCCAACGTCGCGCCCGAGCTGGCGATCATGATCGGGCTCGGCGTCGGCATCGACTACGCGCTGTTCATCGTCACCCGCTTCAAGGAGAACTACGCCCGCAACGGCGATGTGCCGACTTCGATCGTGGAGGCCATGGACACCTCGGGCCGGGCCATCCTACTGGCGGGGACGACGGTGATCATCGCCCTGCTGGGCATGTTCGCCACCGGGGTGACCTTCCTGTACGGGCTGGCCATCGCCTCGGTGCTGGCGGTGCTGATGGTGCTGCTGGCCTCGCTGACCGTCCTGCCGGCGCTGCTGGGCGCGTTCGGTCATCGGGTGATCCGCCCGAGTCGTACGGCGCGCCGGCGCGAGGCCCGCGGCGAGGCGCCGCGCGGCTCGGCCTGGCGGCGCTGGAGCCTGATCGTGCAGTCGCGTCCGTGGCCGTTGGCGATCGCCTCGCTGCTGGTCATGCTCCTGTTCCTGATCCCGGTGCTCGGGCTGCGCCTGGACTCCTCAGACGCCGGCAACGATCCGTCGAGCACGAGCACCTACCGGGCGTTCAACCTGCTTTCAGCCGGCTTCGGCCCCGGCTTCAACGGGCCGCTGCTGATCGCCACCGAGATGTCGAACCCCAGCCAGCAGGCGCAGCTGGCGACGCTGCGCGACACGCTGGCCAAGACCCCGGATATCGTCGCCGTCACCGCGCCGCGGGTCTCCCCGTCGGGCAAGGTGGCGGTGATGGAGGCCTATCCGGCCTCGGCGCCGCAGGCCCAGGCGACGACCAACCTCGTCCACCAGCTGCGCGACCACGTGCTGCCGCCGTTTGCCAAGACGTTCGCCGAGCGGCCCCAGGTCGGCGGGTTCACCGCGGGCTCGATCGACTTCTCCAATGTGCTGTCGTCCAAGCTGCCGCTGTTCATCGGCATCGTCATCGTGCTCTCGGCGCTGCTGCTGTTCGTCATCTTCCGCTCGCTGGTCATCCCGGTGCAGGCGGCGCTGATGAACCTGCTCAGCATCGGCGGGGCGCTCGGCGCCACCGTCCTGGTGTTCCAGGACGGCTGGTTGAGCGGCCTGCTCGGCACGACCCCGGGTCCCGTGGAGCCGTGGATCCCCGTGCTGATGTTCGCCGTGGTGTTCGGCCTGTCGATGGATTACGAGGTGTTCCTCATCTCCCGCGTGCGCGAGGAGTGGGTGCGCCGGCGCGACGCCACAATCGCGGTCGCCGACGGCATCGCCTTCACCGGCCGGGTCATCAGCGCGGCGGCGGCGATCATGATCTGCGTGTTCCTCTCGTTCATGCTCGGGGACCAGCGCTCGATCAAGGAGTTCGGCTTCGGTCTGGCGGCGGCGGTGTTCCTGGACGCCATCGTCGTGCGCTGCGTGATGCTGCCGGCGGTGCTCGAGCTGCTGGGGCCGCTGACCTGGAAGCTGCCGCACTGGATCGACTCGCGCCTGCCGCGGGTGCGGATCGAGGGTCACGTCGCCGAGCGGGACGGGCTGGAGGAGCAGCTCGCGCTCAGTCCAGACGCTTCTGAAACCAGTGATGGGCGAACGGCTCGTCGTTGAACGGGTCGATCTCGACGTAGCCGGATGAGCGGTACATCGCGATCGCCTCGGTCAGCGCGCGGTTGGTGTCCAGGCGCACGGCGGTCGCGGCGCGCTCGGCGGCCAGCGCCTCCAGCCGGGCGAGCAGCCGCCGGGCCAGGCCCAGCCCGCGGGCCGACTCGGCGATCCACATCCGCTTGATGTCCGACGGCCCGTCGGGATGGTGCTTGACCGCGCCGCAGCCCACCGGCTCGCCCCGGAGGTAGACGACCAGGAACGCCCCCGCGGGCGGGCGCAGCTCGTGCGGCTCGGCCGAGGTCCCCTTGGTGGGATCGAACCGCAACTCCGAGCGCCGCCGCAGCTCCGCGAAGTAGGCCCGCAGGCAGCGCTGGGCGTCGTCGCCGGCCGGGTCGACCACCCGGATCTCGACCACCGAGTCGGTGATCAGACGCTCGACGGTCCGCATCGCCGCCACCAGCTCCGCGCGCCGGTCGGCATCGAGCGGGGCCAGGATGGCCGCCGCGGCTTCGTCGCTGCGGTCGTCGAGCAGTGCCCGCTCGGCCAGCCCGGCGGCGGTGAGGCGGGCGACGCGAACCCGGGCGTCGGCGGCGCTCGGACTCGTGCGGGCCAGGCCGTCGGCCTCGAGCGCCCGCAGCGTCCGGCTGAGCTGGCCGGAGTCGATGTCCAGCCGCGAGCGCAGCGCGCGCACCTCGCAGCCCTCGATGCCGATCTCCCACAGGACGCGGGAGGCGCCGAGTGTCCGGCCCCGGGCGAGGAAGTGGTCGTCGAGCGCGCCCGCCCGCTGGGTGACGGTCCGGTGAAACCGGCGGACCTGGGTGATCACCGGATCGGTCGCGGGCATTCTCTGACTCAGGTCAGAGAATATCGGCCGTCCGTGATCCTCTCAAGAAGGACGCGATCGCGTCGCCGGTCAGCTCATCGACCTGCCCGGCGTCGATCATCCCGCCGGTGCTCAGCGTGGCGATCCCCTGGATCGTCGCGAACAGGACCAGGCCCACCCGCTCGGGGTCTCCGCGCTCGAGCCGCCCCTCCGCCTGCCCCTGCTCGATCAGCTCGAGCATCACCGCGAACGCCCGCTGGGCCGCCCGCTCGAGCGTGCCGGCCGCATCGTCCTCGCGATGCTTGGCGGCGAACATCAGCGCCAGCAGGCCCGGGTCGCCGGTGGCGAAGCGGATGTAGGCGCCCGCGACCGCGCCCAGCCGAGCCCCGAAGTCGTCGCCGACGCCGGCCACGGCGACCCCCAGGGAGTCGCCGAGCCGCTCAAAGCCGCTCTGCGCCAGCGCGTCGAGCAGCGCCTGGCGATCGGGAAAGTGCCGGCGGGGGGCGCCGTGGCTGACGCCGACCTCGCGGGCGAGCTCGCGCAGGGACAGCGCCGCGGCGCCGCGCTCGCGCAGGTCGCGCTCGGCCTGGGCCAGGAGCGCGTTGCGCAGATCGCCGTGGTGATAGGGGCGTTCGGGCACGTCGGGCTCAGCGTAGCGAACGAAGTTGCCCTTGACAACATTGTGGTCGACGTCTACATTGTTGTCCATGACTACTTTCTCCACGCAAGACATTTCTGACATGGCCGGCCGGACCGTGATCGTCACCGGCGCCAACAGCGGCATCGGCCGCGCCGCCGCGACGGCGCTCGCTGACAAGGGCGCCCACATCGTGCTCGCGGTGCGCGACACCGCCAAGGGCGAGACCGCGGCGACCTCGATGGCCGGCACCGCCGAGGTCCGCCACCTGGACCTGGCCGACCTGGGCTCGATCCGCGACTTCGCCGCCGGCTGGGACGGCGAGATCGACCTCCTCATCAACAACGCAGGGATCATGATCCCGCCGCTGTCACGGACCGCGGACGGCTTCGAGATGCAGTTCGGCACCAACCACCTCGGCCCCTTCGCCCTGACCAACCGGCTGCTCGAGCACGTCACCGGGCGCGTGGTGACGGTCGCCTCGGGCGCCCACCGGGGCGGCCGGATGGACTTCGACGATCTCAACTGGGAGCGCAAGCGCTACGCGGCGTGGCGGGCCTACGGACAGTCCAAGCTCGCCAACCTGCTGTTCACCGCCGAAGTGCAGCGCCGGCTGATCGCGACCGGTTCGACGGTCATCGCCACCGCCGCCCATCCCGGCTACGCCGCCACCAACCTCCAGTTCCACAGCGGCAGCCGGTGGATGGACGCGCTCAGCGCCGTCGGCAACCGGGTGCTCGCCCAGGACGCCAACGGCGGCGCGCTGCCGACCCTGTACGCCGCGACCGCTGACATCCCCGGCAACAGCTACGCCGGCCCGGCCGGGTTCATGGAAACGCGAGGCGGCGCGAAGCTCGTCGGCCGCTCCAAGGCCGCGCAGGACGCGGACGCCGCCCGTCGCCTGTGGCAGGTGTCCGAGGAGCTGACCGGCGTCCAGTTCCCGCTGAGCGCCGCCGGCGCCGGCGCCGACGGCAAGACGCTCGAGCCGGCCGGCTGAGCGTCGCCCTCGGTCAGCCGAGCGTCACCGCGGTCGTCCCGGCCGTCAGGCTCACCGCCGCCGCGCCGTCGCTGCCGGCGGTGGTGACCTGTCGCCCGGCGACCAGCACCGGGGTCCCGGCGGGCAGGTTGGCCAGGCCGAGCTGGTTGGGGCCGTCGGTGGTGACCGTGATCGTGCCGGTCGAAAGCTTGGCCGCGGCGGTGTCGATCGTGAGGCCGGCGACGTCGGTGAGCGTCAGCGTCATCGTGTGCGTCGCCGCCGGACGGGCGCCGAGCGTCCAGCTCAGCCCGGTGTTGGTCCCGGGCAGCGGCTGGGTGACCAGCGACGGCCCGAAGCGGTTGACGGTGACCGCCGGATCGGCCAACGCACCGTCGTCGGCCTGGATGCCGGCGATCGTGCCGTCGGCGTCGTCGCGGGCGCTCAAACCGCCGATCCAGTAGTCGCCGGTGGCGCCGATGCCCAGCGTGGCGCTGTCGAGGCTGGGATACCAGTCGTAGGTGAATGCGCCGGGATCGGTCGTCCGCGTCGGGCTGCCCAGGGCGGCGACGGCATCGCCGAACCGGTCCTCGGTGGCGTACACGAGGTGGTCGCCGCCGGTGTGGATGAACAGGTCGTAGCGCTGGTTGAGCTGATCGAAGGCCTGGGCCTGGGCGATGACGCCGGTGGTCGGGACCAGCTCGTCGGCGTAGGTCTGGTCGATGACGTAGGGAATCCAGCGGGCGTTGGCCACCAACGGCTGGCTCTGCCCATCGTCGGCGCAGGCCGGATTCTGGGACGCGGCGGCGGTCACGCCGGGGTAGACCTCGACGCCGCACGCCACCGGGCCGTCGAGGACGAGCGCGCCGGCGAAGTCGTCGGGGTGCTCGAAGGCCAGCTTGTATGACGCCCAGCCGCCCATCGAGTAGCCGGAGATGACCGTGCGCGAGGGGTCGAGCGTGTAGGCCTGGGCGAGCTGGCGCCACACCTGCCAGAAGTCGGTCTCGGCCTCGTTGTAGTACCAGCCGGCCGGACCGAAGCCCTCGGCGGTGGCGCAGATCGAGTCGCGGTCCTGGCAGAGCTGCTGGATGAGGTCCGGATCGAGTGCGCCGTACTGGTTGTAGTCGACCTCCAGCGAGTGCAGGATCCAGGTCAGCGGGGTCGCCGTGCCGGGCGTGTAGTTGGTCGGCACGTACACCGCGTAGGGCTGGATGCGCTCCAGCAGGGTCGGCGCGAAGTTGCCCTCGGGGCCGTCGTTGGTGACCTGGCCGGCGCCGGGGTCCAGGCGCGAGGCGTACCACCGCACGCTGTAGCCGGTCGGCTGGGCCTCGGGCGTCGTGTCGCCGGCGGCGAGCTGGGCCCAGTTGACCAGCAGCGAGAACTTCGAGACGTCGCCGGCGGCGAGCGTGTCCGCCTGATCGTCCTCCATCCAGAAGTTGCCGGTGATCGTGCGGGCCAGCCCGTCGAGCCCGAGCGTCGCGCCCACCGGCGTGGCGGCCAGCGCCGCCTGGGCCGCGGCCACCAGCGCGTCGCTGGACCCGTCGGTGTAGACCGGGGGCTCCTGGGCGACGGTGCGGAAGGTGATGTTGTAGACGCGCTCGGCGGTGGTCGACAGCGCGCTGGTGCCGGCGGCGTCGATGTCCGGCGGCGCGAAGTTCTCGCCGGTGGCGTCGGCCAGCCCGGCGGCCAACCGGACCCGCCAGGTGCCCGAGACCGGCAGCACGCTGCGCGGGATCGCCACGATGAACGACTTGGCGGTGGGGTCGACGGTCAGCCGCCCGCCGTCGGCGACCACGTTGGTGCGGACGCCGGTCAGCGGGTTGATCAGCCACGCCCCACGGCTGGACACGACCAGCGCCTCGTCGATGCCCGGGGAGCTGACGCCGGCGTCGGCCGGCCACGCCGACGCGCCGGTGCTCGGGTTGTCATCGGTGTCGAACGTCCACTCGGCGATGGGGATGCTCGGATCGGCCAGCGTCACCCAGTCGACGCGCCAGTAGCTGTAGCCGCCCTTGAGCGCGATGCCGGCGCGGAAGATGTCGGCGCCGTTGTTGTCGGCGGAGCCCGACGGGTACACGTACTCGCCCTGGCGCAGCGCGAGGCCCGAGCTCTGGGAGTACGTCGACGCGGTGATCCCCTCGGGGCTCGACGCGCCGTAGTCGTCATAGATGAAGTCGGTCCACAGCGAGGCGCCGCCGGCCAGGCGGCCGGTGCCCGAGGTCTGCGAGAAGGTGTTGGGGAACGGCCAGGCGGTGCTCGACGGCTCGGGCAGGGCCGGCGCCGGGGTGCTGGCCGCCGCCGGGACGTCGGTGGGCATCCCGGCCACGACGTCGGCGCGCGCGACGGCGACGCCGCCGGTCGCCCACGCGCCGGCGGTTGCCAACAGGGGCAGGAGCACGCGCGCGACACAGCCTCTCCGCATGCCGGCGAGATACCCAGTTAGGCGGTGAATTACGCCAGCCGCCAGCCGTCGAACTGCTCGACCAGCGCCGACACGGTGGGCCGCGACATCCGCGGGTGACGGTCAGGTCACCGGATGTCTTGACTTAGGTAGAGACGCGACGTAAGTTTTTGTGCGCTCTATTGCAGGGAAAGGGCTTGCGAAGGGAGTTGTCATGCTCGCGCGGTTGCTGGTGATCGTGTCCATCCTGGGCGGGTCGGTGGCCCTGCCCATCAGCGCCGAGGCGGAGCCGATCTACGAGAACCACGCCTACTCGTTCGCCGAGCGCGCCGCGGACCTGGTCTCGCGGATGACGCTGGCGCAGAAGGCATCGCAGATGGACTCCAGCCAGGCGCCGGCGATCCCAAGCCTGGGGGTGTCGGCCTACGGCTGGTGGAACGAGGCGCTTCACGGCGTGTCGCGGCTCCAGCTGGCGCCGTTCGGCAACGCCACCGTGCTCGACAACACGACCTCGTATCCCACCGATCTCGCGCTCGGGTCCAGCTGGGACCCGAATCTCATGTACCAGGAGGCCACCCAGATCTCCGATGAGGCCCGCGAGGTGGTGCCCAACAACTCGCTCGATCTCGACTTCTACTCGCCGACGGTCAACCTGTCACGCGACCCGCGCTGGGGCCGTAACGACGAGACATTCTCCGAGGACCCGTTGCTGACCGCCGACGTCGCCTCTCAGTACGTCAATGGGATGCAGGGCCAGAACGAGCAGGGCCACCTGCTGCCCGAGGGCGGCGGCTACCTCAAGACGATCACCACGATCAAGCACTTCGCCGCCAACAACGAAGAGGACGCGCGGCTCACGGGCTCGTCGAACATGGATGAGCGGACGCTGCGCGAGTACTACACCGCGCAGTTCCGCATGATCATCGCCCAGTCGCACCCCGGCGCGATCATGTCGGCCTACAACGAGGTCAACGGGGTCCCATCGGCCGCGGACACCGAGCTGATCGACACCCTCGCCCGCCAGACCTTCGGCTTCACCGGCTACTTCACCTCCGACTGCGACGCGATCTACGAGATCGTCGCCGGCCACCACTACCAGCCGCCCGGCTGGAGCCGCCCGGTCAACAACACCGAGCGCCACGCGCTGGCCAACGCCGCCGGCGAGGACCTCGACTGCAACGCCGGCTACCACGACAACTTCGACTACGGCAACTCGGTGCCCACCGCCGTCGGCCAGGGCATCCAGACGCCGACTGACATCTACAACGTCAACGACGTCGATTCCTCGCTGGAGCGTCTGTTCACCGCGCGGATGGAGCTGGGCGAGTTTGACGACGTGGCCGACGAGCCGTGGGTCACGGCCGCCCGAGCCGCGCTGGCCCCGGGGACGTGGACCAACTCGGACGCCAACAACGCCGTCACCGAGACGCCCGCCCGGCTGGCGCTGGCCCGGGAGGCAGCCGACCGCTCTCTGGTCCTGCTCAAGAATGCGGACACCCCTCTCGGCAACGGCACCACCGGCAAGGTGCTGCCCCTCCACGTCCCCACCAGCGGACCGTTCAAGGTGGCCGTGATCGGCTACTTCGGCAATCCGTCGCCGCTGTATCTGGGCGGCTATGCCTCCAACCAGGGCGTGCCCGGAACCGACAATGAGGTCACGCCCTACACCGGGATCCGCAACGCGATCCAGGCGATCGACCCCGACGCCCAGGTCGACTTCTACCCGGGCTTCGTCGGCGGGAACGGCACCGCCGCCAGCCTGACGACGATCGACCAGTCGGCCGTGAACGCCGCCGCGGGCTACAACGACGTCATCGTCTACGCCGGGACCGATGCCACGACCGGCACCGAGGGCGTCGATCGCGCCAATCTGGAGCTGCCGGGCGCCCAGGCCCAGCTCATTCAGGACGTGGCGGCCAAGAACCCCAACACGGTGGGCGTCCTGACGACCATGGGCGACGTCGACGTCTCAAGCTTCCAGGACGACGTGCCGGCGATGATCTGGAGCTCGTACAACGGCATGCGCGCCGGCGACGCGATCGCGGACGTGCTGCTGGGCACCTATGACCCCAGTGCCCATCTTCCATTCACCTGGTATCAGTCCGACGCCGACCTGCCGCCCACCGACGACTACGACATCCGGCCCACCTCGACCGAGCCCGGGCGCACGTACATGTACTACAGCGGGCCGGTGTCGTTCCCGTTCGGCTATGGGTTGAGCTACACCACCTTCGCGACGTCGAACCTCCGCGTCGACCGCTCCAGTCTCGACCCCGACGACACCGTTCACGTCAGCGTCGACGTGACCAATACCGGCACCGTGGCCGGTGAGGACCTGGTCCAGCTGTATGTCGATCAGCCCGACGCGCCGGTGGCGTCGCAGCGGCCGATCAAGCGGCTGGAGGGCTTCACCCAGGTGCAGTTGGGCCCCGGCCAGACCCAGACGGTGACGCTCACTCTCAAGCTCGCCAACCTGGCCTACTTCGATCAGGCGGCCGATCGTATGGAGGTCGACGACGGCGTCTACGGGATCCAGATCGGCAGCTCGGCCGACGACGTGCTGGCCCAGAAGCTGGTGACGGTCAGCGGGCGCCTGACTCCGGAGCCCGCCGTCCTCACCGCGCAGCCGACGATGTTCGGCGATGGGGCCCGCGGCATCCAGCAGCGGGTCATGTTCCCCGAGGACGCGACCGTGGTGCCCAACCTCACGCTGTCGATGAACGATCAGTCGCTATACGGCTTCATCAGCGCCGGCCACAGCACGCCGCTGCCCCCGGGCACGCGCGTGCACTTCTCCAGCGACCATCCCAACGTCGTCCGCGTTGCCCCCGATCAGACGATCCAAACGCTGCGCAACGGCGTGGCCACGATCACCGCCACCGCCACCGCCAACGGGCAGACGGCCTCGACCACCTTCATCATCCGGGTACTGTCCTACCTCGACCGCCTCGCGGTCAACGGCCGCGCGCTGCCGGGGTTCCACCCCGACACGCTCGACTATGACGTGATCGTCGGGCAGGGAGCGCCCACGCCGCGCATCAGCGCCGCCACGCCGGACCACAGCGCCATCGTGTCGGTGACGCAGCCGGCCGGCGTGCCGGGAACCGGGACGGTGACGGTCACCGGACCCGACGGGATCTCGTTCACCTATGACGTCAACGTCGCCCACCGCGCCCAGAGCGACGAGTTCGACCAGACCAGCGTCGGTCCGCAGTGGAGTTGGGTCCGGCAGGATCCGTCGACGGAGCGGCTGACCCGCAGCGCGCTCCAGATCACCCCCGAGCAGGGCGACCTCACCGGGACGACCAACACCGCGCGCAACATCCTGCTGCAGCCGGCCCTCGGCAACTGGGCGATGGAGTCCAAGTTGACCTTCAGTGCGCCGCCGCACGCCAGCACCCAGCAGGCCGGGATCATCGCCTACCAGGATGATGAGGACTACCTGCGGGTGGGCTGGGAGTACAGCGGCGGCGTCGCTCAGCTGTTCGAGACCACGCAAGACAGCCTGTCCGGCACGCCGGTCAACCAGGTGCTGACGACGATCCCCACCGCCGGCGTGCTCAGCACCGACACGCTGTGGCTGAAGATGGTCAAGGTCGGCCCGCGCTACACCGCGTACTACTCGACCGACGGCGCCACCTGGGTTCCCATCTACAACGTCGGTGCCTCGCTGCAGAACGTCAAGGCCGGTCTGTTCGCCTTCAGCGGCACCGACACGATCAACGACCTCACCGTCGACTTCGACTACTTCCACGTGCAGAACTGGGGCGAGGTCGGCCGCGTGCACGGCGGCTCGCTCCCATCGCCTCGCCGGCGTACGCTCACGGATTCGAGGGGCCGACTCCCTGCAGCACGACGGGGCCGAGTGCCGGGTTGAGCTCGGTGTCCTGAGTGACCCCGGTCGGGGTGATCGTGTCGATCGCCTCCGGCATGGAGCTCGGACTCAGCGAGCAGATCGCCGCGGTGTCGCCGGAGGGGCACACCCCGAAGGTGTCGGGGCCCGCCGGCTGGGTGAAGCCGCGGGCCTGATCTGAGCTGAACCCGTTCTGACCGGTCAGCGCGACGGTGAAGATCCAGCCCGAGCCGACGGTGCCGAACGCCGAGGTGGGCATGACCATGGTCACCGTCCCGGCCGGCTGGTCCTCGATCATCTGGGCGGCGCCGAGCGAGGCGCCGGAGGCGTTGACCCAGACCGGGGAGGCGAAGCCCTGCACCTCCAGACGCTCGCTCCAGGCGTCGGCCGGAGCGATCGTGTAGTTGCGCGTGGTGAACGCCGCCGCGGTCGACGGGCTGCCGGCCGCCGGGCTGTGGACATAGACGTCGAGCAGCTGGGCACCGAACGCGTTGCCGAACGTCGAGGCCAGATTGCGGATCGACACCGTCAGGTACACGTCGGTGGCGGTCTGGTTGACCGCCACTCCGGTCAGATCGAACGCGCCCGGTTGGAAGTCACTGGCGGTCGGGTACTGGAACGTGCCCGGCCCGTTGTCGTCGCCGGTCGGGTCCGGCACCGAGAACACCTGCGTGCCCGGCAGCACGAAGTAGTTGACGTTGTCCTGGGCGTAGCCGGTGCTGCCGCCCTTGGTGGCGGTCACGGTGATCACGGTGTTGCCGAAGCTGGCCGCGACCGGCAGCGTCCAGTTGCCCGACGAGTCGGCGGTGGTGGTGGCCGCCGCCGCGGTGCCGCCGGCCGACCCCACCGCCTCGGCGTCGACCGTCGCGCCCGGCGTGGTGGTCCCGGTGACGGTGATCGTCGCGCTGGTGGCGTTGCTGCCGGGCGCCGGCGCGGTGATCGTCACCGGCAGTGAGCCCGGCATCCCGTGCGTCACGTACCGGTCGGTGACGATGGCCGGCGTCTCGAGGTTGCGCCCGGCGCTGAGGTCGAGCGCCAGCCGGGCGAACTGGGCCTGGGCCCAGGTCAGCGGGCTGGCCGAGCCGGCCGCCTGGCCGTCGGTGAAGCCGATCGAGGCGGTCGCGGGGTCGGTGCCGTAGGGCGAGGCCGCCAGGTCGGGGTCCTCCCAGGCCTGTTCGGGCTCGAGGCCCTGGCCGGACTGCATGCTCTGCATCGAGCCCAGCAGGCTGCGCGCGAACGCGCCGTCGCCGTCGGCGACCTCGTACTCGCCGCGCTCGCCGCTCAGGACGGGCCACAGGTGGCCGGTGCCGGTGTCGGTCGGCGCCCAGGGGGCGCCCGGGACCGTGCAGCTGCTCCCGCTCGGCTGATAGCAGTCGCCGTACCCGTCCACGGACTCGGTCGAGGTGGTCCCGTAGCGGTAGAACCCGGTCCCGCTCGGGGTCGAGCGCTCGATCGTGTCGTCGACGACGGTGAGCGACGACTTGATCGTCGGATCGGTGGGCGACAGGACGCCGAGGCGCACCAGCTCGAGGAAGCCGGCGTCGATGACCGACCGCTGGTCGACACCGGACAGGCTCCCGTTGCCGAGGTTGAGCGTTGCGTTGGAGTTGGGATCGCCGCCCTCGGAGACGCGGATGAAGTAGCTGGGCACGGTGGAGCTGGTGAGCGGGCCGTTGGTGGTCACCGTCCAGGACTTGATGTTGCGGGCGAAGTCGTCGGCGACGGCCTGGTAGACGCGGGCGCGCTGCGGGTCGCCGTTGGCCGCGGCGATGTGGGACGCGGCGGTCAGACCGGCGATCTCGGCGGCGATCGTCGACGGCGAGTAGCCGGACTGCTCCTCCCAGCGCTCGGACCCGTCCGACGGTCCGTTGGCGACAAGGAAGTCGGCGGCGCGGATCACGTGGTTCTCGTACAGCCCGCGGTTCGATGCCAGCCCGGACTGCCAGTCGAGCAAGATCGGATAGGAGACCTCGTCGAGCTGCAGACCGCCGGTGTCCGGCGCCGCCTTGCCGTTCATGAGTGAGTTACGTGGCATCGCCCCGCTCGGGAGCTGCTGGCGGTCGAACAGGAATGTCGTGGCTGCCTGCGCGGTCGCGGTGTCACCCGCGACGAGCAGCGTGCTCGCGGCCTCGTAGAGGTCGCGCGAGAAGATCTCTCGGTAGGAGCCGAAGTAGGTCGGCTTGCCGTTGGTGTCGTTGCCCGCCGGCACCGCCTGCCCCCACGGTGAGGCGAGCCCCGCGGCGATCGCGCCCGGATAGGTCTTGTCCTCGCTCGCCTTGACCACGTTGAGCGACAGCCAGTACTCGCGGGCCTGGGCCGCGCTGAGCGACGAGGGCGGCGACTTCAGCCCGCTGTCGTAGTACTGCCAGGCGGCCTCATCCTGTCCTAGCTCCCTGGCGAACGACTGCTGCACCGACGCATGAGCGGTCGTCAGAGCCGCTTTCTCCGTCTTGCCGAAGCCGAGCGCGACAGTCACCGGCGTGCCCGAGGCCACCTTGAGCTCGGCGGTGAGCGCGACGTGGCCGTCTGGTGCGGAGTCGTAGGCGGTGAGCGCGTGGTCTGAGTCGAGCATCGTCAACCCGTCGCTGGCGGTCCCGGCGTAGCCGACGCTCGCCGCGCTGAACCCTGTCGAGGCCTCCAGTGCCTCGTAGGTCGGCACCGCATAGCTGCGGTTCACGGCGTTGGTCTTCGTGTTCGTGTTGAACGCGACGGGGATCGGGCCGCTCACGCCCTTGGCGGTGGCGAGCACCGCGGAGTTGGCGCCCGCGTTCTGCGTTCCCCCGCCGCCGGTACCGCCGGCGAGCGGGTCCAGGCGCAGGTACAGGTGGTCGCCCGCCGGAGCGGCGAAGCCGACCTGCATGAGCACGGAGTTCTGGGTGGGGTCCGCGACGTAGGTCGTGGTGATCGTGTAGCCATGGGACGCGTCCGTGGCGGTCACCGTGCAGGACATGCCCGTCGAATCGTCGGCGACCGAGTAGGTCATGTCGCGCTGCTGCAGGTCGGTGAACGTCGAACCGTCGGAGACGAGGTACTGGAGCGTGTGAACGTTGGTGGCGTCGACCGTCGGCCAGTAGGTATCCGACAGGGCGCCGTCGGCGACGGTGAACCAGACCTTCGAGGTGGTGTTGCGGGCGGTCCCGACGCAGTCCTTGCGCGCGAGGTCGAAATAGCTCAGCGAGCCCGGCGCATCCGGCGCCACCACGGCGGTGCGAGCGAGCGCACCGGTCCCGGCGAACGCGGGGGCGACTGCACCCAGGGCGAGCGTCCCAATGGTCCCCAAGACAGCGGCCACACCAGCCGGCGCACGACGTCCCATCCCCGACACCTCCCGGTTGCCCGCCGCTCCCACAGGCGGCGGTTGCGGGGAGCATACGCCCCCCCGCAACCGCCACTGCGAGCCCGTGGCCGTCACTTGATCAGCGACTCTGCCTGTCCCACATCAAAGCTGCCGATACCAGTCGCCAGGTCGTACCCCGGGGTCGCCGGATAGGGGCCGTTGTCGCCGAGCGTCACGTCGTGGAAGGCGGCCGAGCCGTTCAGCGCGTAGAGCTGCGGCGAG